>NZ_CP019936.1:4092875-4790451 GCF_002009425.1 Thiosocius teredinicola | reverse complement strand
TGCGTCCTCAATCTCGCGAGCGGCGTATTTGATCGTTATACGCTCGACGAGAAGATTCCTGGGAGGATGCTCGTGTAACGCGGCTTAGTTTAGCCTCGTCGCTTCAAGTTATCCACAGGCCAAAACAAAAAAAATCTCACCATTTATCAAGTATTTTTCGACAAGTAAGCATTTACTTACAGCAACCAGGTTCCAGCCTGTACCCGAGTCTGATTAACCCGGTGGAAAGCTGCGTTATACCAACCAGAAATTGACAGCCCTAATCATTTGCTGTAACTTTCCGGCCCCTTTGCACCGGCGGCAATTTCATGGCCGAACTGCTGCAAAACGACACTGTAGAACGCATTACACTGATTAAAATTGGTATTCGGTCATGAAACGTACTTTTCAACCCAGCCGCCTGAAACGTGCCCGTACCCACGGATTCCGTGCCCGCATGGCAACCCGCGGTGGTCGTAAGGTTCTGAGCGCTCGCCGCGCTAAGGGCCGCGCCCGCCTGACTCCCTGATCGGCTGATCAGCCACCGGATCTGAGCGATTTCGGACCGTCGCTTTCCGCGCACGGTGCGCTTGTTGACGCCTACCGACTTCAAGCGCGTCTTTCAGAAACCCTCGCGCGTCGCCGATCGTCAATTCACTGTGCTGGCCAGGGCATCGGTGTCGGACAGCCCTGCCCGTCTCGGTTTGGCGATCGCCAAGAAGCAGGCGCGCCGTGCGGTTGATCGTAATCGGCTGAAACGGCTCATCCGGGAAACGTTTCGTCATCAACAAGCCGCGTTGGCTGGCTACGATTTCGTCGTGATGACGCGAACCACGGGACGCGGCGCTGACAACGAACGGCTTCGTGCATCTCTGCAGCGACTCTTTATGAAAGCCATTGAGGCAAACCAGCGCGGCTGACCCGCCGCAAGATTCCCGGCGCCGGCGTCCCATTGCAATGCGTCAGCCTTTCATCCGGGTTACACTGCCGCCCTTTCCGCGCTGACGTTGCTCGCTAACCAAACTTCATCTTATGGATAACATTCGACTCTTTCTGTTCATGGCCTTGGCCTTCCTCGGCATGTTGTTGTACCAGTCGTGGCAAGAAGACTATGGCCCGAAGCCCGCTGAATACGTAGAGCAACCTGCTTCGACCGCGCCGGGTTCGACGGATGTTCCGACGGCGCCGGCTCCCGGTCTTGATGACAGCGCGGTACCGAACGTTCCCGGTGTGACGAATACTGGTGAGCAGGCGAATGGCAGCCGACTCGTCAAGATCAAGACAGATATGCTCGATCTGCTTGTCGACACGCGCGGCGGTACGATTGTCGAAGCCCGGCTGCAAGACTACCCGGTCTCCGTCGATAAACCCGAGCAGAAGTTTCGTTTGTTGAGTCGCAGCCCCGGTGATTTCTTTATCGCCCAATCGGGACTGCTGGCGAATGACAAATCACGCGGACCGACCCATCAGTCGATCTTCTCGACGACGGCCGACGAATTCGTCATGACGCCTGATCAACCGTCGATGGACGTCGATTTCACTTGGCAGTCGCCAGACGGTGTTGTCATTACCAAACGTTATATCTTCACGCGCGGCCAACATTCCGTTGCCCTTCAGCATCTGGTCAGCAACGGTTCCTCTTCACCGTGGGTAGCACGCGACTACCGTCAATTGCAGCGTGGTGAACCGGCGGATACCGGCAATGCGTTCATGTATACCTTCACTGGCGGCGCCATCTACAGCCAGGAAGAGAAGTATCAGAAGTACGATCTGGAGGATCTTGGCAAAGGCAAACTGGATCGCGACGTGACCGACGGTTGGATCTCAATGATCCAACACTATTTCCTGGCCGCGTTTGTACCGCCGCGTGGCGAGCAGCAGCACTTCTACAGTCAGTCGGCAGGCAACGGTCGCTCGGTTATCGGTACCTATTCGCCCGCTCAATCCGTGGCACCCGGAGCGACTGCTGCGTTCGGCGGCACGATGTTCATCGGCCCGAAACTGCAGGAAGAACTTGCCGGTATCGCCGAAGGTCTCGACCTCACCGTCGATTACGGCTGGTTGGTGTTCATCGCCAAACCTATGTATTGGGTGCTCGAGAAGATCCAGTCGTTTGTGCATAACTGGGGATGGACCATCATCATCTTCACCATCCTGATCAAGCTGGCGTTCTTCAAGCTTTCAGAGACCAGTTATCGCTCGATGGCCAACATGCGCAAGCTGACACCGCGTATTCAGGCGTTGAAGGATCGCTACGGCGACGACAAGCAGCGTATGCAGCAAGCAATGATGGAGATGTACAAGACGGAGAAGATAAATCCACTCGGCGGCTGTCTGCCGATGTTGGTGCAGATCCCATTCTTCATTGCCTTGTACTGGGTGCTGCTCGAGAGTGTCGAGCTGCGTCAGGCGCCTTGGATTCTGTGGATCGACGACCTGTCGATCAAAGACCCGTATTTCGTGCTGCCGTTGATCATGGGCGCATCGATGTTCGTGCAGCAGAAACTCAACCCGCCGCCGCCCGACCCGATGCAGGCAAAGATCATGTTGGCCTTGCCTGTGGTCTTCACGGCGATGTTCGCATTCTTCCCGTCGGGTCTGGTGCTCTACTGGGTGGTCAACAACCTCCTGTCGATTGCGCAGCAATGGGTGATCACCAAACGCATCGAAGAAGGTGCGAAGAGCTGAGGCGCTAACGACGCTCCTTGCCGCCGAGATTGCAGCGGCGGCAAACTTGTCCAACCGCATTTGTTTGGACCGTTAACGTGGCCGATCCCGCCAACGACACGATTGCTGCGATAGCCACCCCGCCTGGTCGGGGTGGCGTCGGCATCGTGCGCGTCTCCGGCAAGAAGGTGGGGGATATCGCGCGCGGTCTGATCGGGCGCCTGCCACAACGCCGTGTCGCTACCTTCTCCCGGTTCCTCGACAGCACTGGCCAATCGATCGACGAAGGCATCCTGTTGTACTTCGCCGCTCCGGCATCCTTTACCGGTGAAGACATCCTCGAACTTCAAGGCCATGGCGGACCTGTGGTCATGGATATGCTGCTGCAACGTGTTGTCGAGCTCGGCGCCCGCCTAGCGCAGCCGGGCGAGTTCTCTCGCCGCGCTTTTCTCAACGACAAACTCGACCTTGCGCAAGCAGAAGCGATCGCCGATCTGATCGATAGCCAGACAGCCGCAGCGGCACGCTCTGCCGTGCGAACGATGAGTGGTCGTTTTTCCGACGAGGTTCATGAACTCGTCGATGAGATCACCGGTCTGCGGATGTATGTCGAAGCGGCGATCGATTTCCCCGAAGAAGAGATCGACTTTCTCGCCGACAGCCATATCACCGAGAAGCTTGATGCCATCGCCCGGCAAATCGATACCCTGCAGAAACGCGCGCGTACCGGCACCCTGTTGCGCGACGGCATGACGCTTGTGATCGCCGGCCTGCCGAATGCAGGCAAGTCGAGTCTGATGAATGCCCTGACCGGCGAGGATAGCGCGATCGTGACCCACATCCCGGGCACCACACGCGATGTACTGCGCGAGCGTATCGATCTCGACGGCCTGCCGGTGCACCTTATCGATACGGCCGGGCTGCGGGATACCGAAGACGAAGTGGAAAAGGAAGGCGTGCGCCGTGCGCGCGAACAGATCGCGCGAGCCGACCATGCGCTGTGGGTGTTCGACGATGAGACCGACCCGGAGGCGAAAGGCCTGGCACACGCCGATCTACCTGCCGAGCTGCCGTTGACCCTGGTGCGCAACAAAACCGATCTCACGGGCATTGCGTCCGGTATCGATCTGAGCAGCCAACCGCCGCAGATCCGCTTGTCGGCAAAGACCGGCGAAGGTATGGCCGAGCTGCGCGACTATCTGAAAAGCCTGGTGCATTTTGAAGGCGCCGACGAAGGCGATTTTAGCGCCCGCCGCCGTCACCTGAATGCCATCGCGCGCGCGGCCGAGTTGATCATGTGCGGCCAGGCAGCGTTGCTCGATGGTCGTGCCGGCGAACTGTTGGCCGAAGATCTCCGCCAGGCGCAGCTTGCACTATCGGAGATTACCGGCGAGTTCACCGCCGATGATCTGCTCGGCGAGATCTTCAGCAGCTTTTGCATCGGTAAATGAACACACCGGCAGCGATCGGCTTTTTCGACTCGGGTGTGGGCGGCCTGAGTGTGTTGCGACATGCGCTCGACAAGGTCTGCGCGATACCGCTGGTATATGTCGCTGATTCAGGCTATGCGCCGTACGGCGACCGCAGCACCGATGCCATCATCGCCCGCAGCAGGCACATCACACGTTTCCTGATTGAGCAGGGCGCAGGTGCCGTTGTCGTTGCATGCAACACGGCAACGGCGGCAGCGATCGACGTGCTGCGCAACGAATTCCCGGTGCCCATTGTCGGCATGGAACCGGCGTTGAAACCGGCCGCTGCGGCAACAGGTAGTGGACACGTCGCGGTACTTGCTACCCAGGGCACCTTCGGCAGCGCGCGCTACGCCAAACTCCGTTCTAACCACGACAAGCAGGTGCATGTACACGAACAGGTCTGTCCGCACTGGGTGGAGGTCGTCGAACAAGGCGATCTGAACAACCCGCGTGTACTCGACGTGATCAACGCCAGTCTTGCCCCGCTGACTTCGACTGCGGTCGATACCTACGTACTCGGTTGTACGCATTTCCCCTTTCTCGAAGCATCGATACGTCGTGTTGTGGGTGAACAGATAACCATCATCGAGCCCGGTACCGCGGTGGTCGAGCAGCTTCGGCGGCGTTTGAATCTGCAGCACTGCGAGAATCAGCGCTCGCCACTGCGCGCATTCACCAGTGGTGAAACCGACCGACTCAATCGTCAATTCGAGACATTGATCGGCGTCGCTATCGAGGCAGACAGGCTACCGGATTAGCCGGCCGGATCCGCCAGCGAATAGCGCCTTACTACCTAGCGAAGTTTGAGCTGCGCCACCCGCTTGTACAGCGCACTGACAAGGCTGCGGTCTGATTGCCTGCCGTAGCGGAGCTTCACATACATCCGATTGATCGCCGCCAATTGATCGGCCGCATCCGGAAACCGCACAATTGCGTTGCTGCATACCGTATCCGGTCCCTGCCAATCGTCGACGGTCAGGCCGGCGCGCCGCAGTTTTCTGACCAGGCGTTGCCAGATTGCGGGCAATGGATCACCGCGCCTTGGCCGCGGCAGTTTGCTGATCAGGTACACGCTACCGACGGCGACCAGTCCGCCGATCAGTAGCGCGATACCGAGCCCTATGCCTTGCAGATCGCTCAAACCGTACTGTCTGAGCAGACTCTGCTGCCGCTCGGCGGTGAAACCTACCACCCAGCGGTGCCAGTTGAGATCCACCGCGTCGGCCATCCAGCGTGCGTTCAGCCATACCACCCGCAGCAAACCGCTGTTGTCACCGCTGAATACAATCTCATCGCCATCCTGCGACAGCCCCGGATCAATTGAACGCTCGACGCGTTCCGGTGCGATCGCCGCGGTCGGGTCTACGCGCCACCAGCCGCGGCCCGGCACCCATACCTCGCTCCACGCATGGGCATCCGATTGCCGTACCACCCAGTGTTCCGCATGTGGATTCTTCTCGCCCCCCTGGTAGCCGACGACCACTCTCGCCGGGATACCGGCCATGCGCATGAGCTGGGTGAAACTACCGGCATAGTGCTCACAGAAACCGCGGCGTGTCTCGAACAGAAAGGTATCGAGCGGATCACCCTCGATCACGCCGGGCGACAAGGTATAAACGAAAGGTTGCTGGCGGAAATACCGCAAGGCCTTTTCCACAACCTGCAACGGCTGATCGGGATCGGACTCGGCCATCCACTGTTTGACCAGTTGCGACACGCGCGGCGCGATCTCATCCGGCAACTGCAATCCACGCAGCCGTTCACCTTGAGTCATAGTCGCAACCCGGTAATCCGGGTCAGATGCCGCGCGGTAGGTGAAGCGTTTGTTGACACGTTGATCGCCGACCAGCGAGAAATCCCTGTTCAGAAAGGTCGACGGTGGTGTGCTGGTGACGATATCCAGACCGAACAGCCAATACTCGCCGGTCGGTTCGAGTGTTACCTCGTAGACGATTGCGTTCGGTGATACCCCTTCGACCTGCTCCGGTCTGACCGGGCGGCGACCAGCGGTCCAACGTCGGCCGTCGGTATGCCACAGTACAGGCCCGCGCCAGTAGCGCGCTGCGGGGGGTGGCACGTCGCCATCAAAGCGTACGCGAAACGCGGTCGCATCCGACTGGCTCAACTCGCCGATGTTGCCCAAGGTCATCTCGCCGCTGATCCCGGTGACGGCACTCGCGGTGTTGATACCCCACAAGGGTGTCTCCAGGCGCGGAAACAACACGAAGATCACCAACGCCAGCGGTAGCGCGCCCCCGGCAACCCTCAGCGTGTAGACGAGTTGCTGACGACTGTCGATGTGCACGCGATTGAGGCCGATCTGCACCGCGAGCAAACCGATCACGCCGCAGAACATATAGATCGCCAGGCCCAGCGTCTGGTTGTAGAGGAACTGCGTGAGCACCAGGAAGTAGCCGAGAAAAATGGTGACATGCATGTCACGCCGCGCCTTCAGCTCGAGCAGCTTCAGCCCCACCATGACCACCAGCAGCGCGGTGCCGGTCAATCGCCCGTCGCGAATGCCGGTGGAGAACACCACCGTCGCCATACCGCCGAGCATCAACAACAGCAACACCCAACGGCCGGGAATCAATGTCGGCCGCGACAGGGCCAGCAAACGCCACAGGGCTGCGCAGTAAAAAGCGCCGACGACCATGGGGCTCAGGTTTGCCGAGTGCGGCGCCACCAGGGCACCGAGCAAGATCACCAGCGTCGCCAACAGGCGCGACGGTATCGGCAGGTTGGCCATCGCATCACGCATCGGCGTAACCATAGGTGGCCAGATGTGAAAGACACTGATGCCGATGAGCCGGTCCGAGCCCCGGACTGATCTTGCCCTCCGGCGTGCTGAGCCCGTAGACATTGCCCTTGCGTTCGGCATCGACGACCGCACGCGTCAGGGCCGAGATACGAGACTCGTTGTCACCGCCCGGTGCGTCTTTCCAGTTGAACCACAGGGGTGCGGCGGCCTGTCCGCTGAACAGGCGCGTGTTCAAACCGCGATCGCGGGCGAAACTCTTCCAATCGATCTGCGAAGGCTGGTCACCCGGGTGATAACCGCGCAAACCGGCAAAGTCGTCGCTACCGCTACCCTGCTCACCGCCTTGGGTATCTTCACCCTGCGTGCCGGGGGGATCCCAGGCATGTCCCGGCTTTGGGTAGATCAGCACCGAGCGATCGCAATCGATATAGCACCAGGCGCGAAACAGGCCGAACGGATATCGCGTGCTGACCACCAGCCGCCCGGGCAGATGGCGACCGCGCGGCAATGTCGGTAAAGGCACGCGTACGTCCGTTCCCCGGCTATCGGCATTGAGATCGACCACGATGGGTTCGCCGTCTTCGAACATCAATTGCAGTGCCGGTCGTGCACGCAGCTGTGTTGTCAGTTCGATGCTGAACAGTGCTTCTTCACCGGCGAACACCGGATTTGCGCCTTTGCATTGCAACTGCAATGCACGCAGGTTGCGCCAGGTGAGATAGATGGCGTTGCTGCCGAGGCCGACCAAGAGAAACGTCAACAGGTGGGCCGGGTTGTTGCCGTAATTGACTGCCCCAAGCAACATCAGAAACAGCAAAAAGCCGAAGATCACGCCGTACTTGGTCGGCAGGATGTAGATCCGCCGACCGCCGATCTCGGCCTTGCCGTTGTCTGATATTCGTTCGATCCGCACCCAGTCGGAAAAATTCATGCCTCTGACTTCCTGCGCAGTGCGCGTCCGCTGGCCGGCGGCGCGACCGTCACGGAACCGCGACGCCCCGGATGAGTTCCTGCACGGGGTTTTTCAAGGTCGGGTCGAGGTTGTTCAAACGATGCTCCGCGACGTTCGGCAATACGGCCTGCACGTCTTCGGGTACCACCTGTGGTCTGCCGTCGATCATGGCCCAGGCGCGTGCAGCGCGCAGCAGCGCGAGACCGGCGCGCGGTGACAGTCCCAGCTCCCAGTGCGGCGCATTGCGCGTGGCCGCCAACAGGGCTTGCACGTAATCGAGCAACGCAGGTGCCACGTGGATCTGATCGACATGGTTCTGCCAGGCCAACAGCGTGGGCACATCGATACGCGGGGTGATGTGCTTCAGCATCACCCGCCGGTCGCCGCCGTCCAGCAGTTGGCGTTCGGCTGCCGCATCCGGATATCCCAGGCTCACCCGCATCAGAAAACGGTCGAGCTGCGACTCGGGCAGACCGAAGGTGCCAATCTGGTTGCGCGGATTCTGGGTCGCGATCACGAAGAACGGGTCCGGCAGTTCGCGCGTTTCGCCATCGGCGGTGACCTGGCGTTCTTCCATCGCCTCGAGCAGGGCACTCTGTGTTTTCGGCGTAGCGCGGTTAATCTCGTCGGCCAATACCAGCTGCGAGAACACCGGGCCCGGGTGAAAGTGGAAACGGCCTTCTTCGCGATCATAGATCGACACGCCGACAATGTCGGCCGGCAGCAGGTCGGCGGTGAACTGAATGCGTTGAAAATCCAGCCCCAGCAGACGTGCCATGACATGGGCGAGTGTTGTTTTGCCGACACCCGGCACGTCTTCGATCAGCAAATGACCACGGGCAAGGACGCAGGCCAAGGCCAGCCGCAGTGCATGGTCTTTGCCGACGATCAGCCGGCCGGCGTCATCGAGAATCTGGCGGAGCAAGGCACCGTCGCCCGGCGGCGCTACAGCGCCAAGAGCAGCGTTCGACATCAGGCTACCTGTGAATGGGTTGATTAGCCTACTATCGGCCGCCGGGCACGAAAATCCAATCGTGCAATCCCCTGCCCGCCGCCCCCGAAACCCTGCAGCTTGCGCTGAATTTATCGTGGAACCCAGCGTTCTACTCGGCGAGCAGGGCCTCGATCTGCGATTCGATCTGCGTGGCCCGGCGGTCGCCGGCGTGGGTCTCGCCGACGAAGACATTGCGAATCACGCCCTGCTTGTCGACCAGGTAGAACGCCGGCCAGTAGCGGTTGTTCAGCGCCCGCCAGTAGGCGAAATCGTTATCCATCATCACCGGGTGATGCAGATCGAACTCCTTGATCTTATCCGCGACTCGTTCAGGGTCTTTCTCGTGTTCGAACTCAGGTGTGTGGATGCCGATCACCTGCAGGGGCTTGTCGGCAAACCGCGCCTCCAGCGAATTCAACCAGGGAAAGGAGCGATAGCAATTCCAGCAGCCGAAGGTCCAGACATCCACCAGCACGACCTTGCCATGCAGGCTTTCGACCGTGAGGGGCTCGCTGTTGAACCACTCTGATGGATTGGGGTTGGTGAACGCCGGCAACGGCAGTCGGTCGACTGCCTGCGCACAGGCCGAGAGCATCAGCACGGCAGCCAGCAGCCACCCGCGTTTGTAAGGCATAGCGAATCTCCTGTCTCAGCAACAAGACCGCCCGCCGATGGGAAACATTGCGCCGGTGACGAAAAACACCGCCACGTCTACAATAAGCGACCGGAATTCAGAGGTTTAAGTCATGTTTCACAGCGAGGCCTACGATGTCATCGTGGTCGGCGGCGGTCATGCCGGTACCGAGGCGGCGCTGGCGGCTGCGCGTATGGGCGTCAAGACGTTGTTGTTGTCGCACAGCATCGAAACGCTGGGAACCATGAGCTGCAACCCGGCCATCGGCGGTATCGGCAAAGGTCACCTGGTCAAAGAGATCGATGCCCTGGGCGGACTGATGGCGCATGCGGCCGACCTCGGCGGCATCCAGTTTCGTACCCTGAACTCGCGCAAGGGGCCGGCCGTACGCGCCACCCGGGCCCAGGCCGACCGCGTTCTGTACAAGGCCGCGGTGCGCACCGCGTTGCAGGATCAGGCCAATCTCGATCTGTTCCAGCAGGCGGTCGACGATCTGATCGTGGAGAACGATCGTGTCACGGGTGTTGTTACCCAGATGGGGTTGAAGTTTCATGCCCGCGCTGTGGTGCTGACGGTTGGGACCTTTCTCGGCGGTCGGATTCACGTCGGCCTCGAAAACTACGAAGGTGGCCGTGCCGGTGACCCGCCGAGTAATGCCTTGTCGCGCCGATTGCGCGAGCTGCCGTTCAACGTCGAGCGCCTGAAGACCGGCACGCCGCCGCGTATCGACAGTCGTTCGATCGATTACTCGGTGTTGGAAGAGCAGCCGGGGGACGATCCGGAACCGGTGTTCTCGTTTCTCGGCGATCGCAGCCAGCATCCGCAGCAGGTGCCTTGCCATATCACGCGCACCAACGAGCGCACGCACGAGGTGATCCGTGGTGGCATGTCGCGCTCGCCGATGTATACCGGCATCATCGAAGGCGTTGGCCCGCGGTATTGTCCGTCGATCGAAGACAAGGTGGTGCGCTTTGCCGACAAGGACTCGCACCAGATATTCATCGAGCCGGAAGGATTGACCAGCACCGAGGTGTATCCGAACGGCATATCCACCTCCCTGCCTTTCGACGTGCAATGGGAGCTGGTGCGCTCGATGCGCGGTTTCGAAAACGCCCGCATCACCCGCCCCGGCTACGCCATCGAATACGACTTCTTCGATCCGCGCGATCTCAAGAGCTCGTTGGAGACCAAGTTCGTCGACAGCCTGTTCTTCGCCGGCCAGATCAACGGCACCACCGGTTATGAAGAGGCTGCGGCGCAAGGTTTGCTCGCCGGACTGAATGCGGCCTTGCAGGTTACGCAGCAGGACGCATGGAGCCCGCGCCGCGACGAGGCCTACCTCGGCGTACTGGTCGACGACCTGATCACGCGTGGCACAGCCGAGCCCTATCGCATGTTCACGTCGCGCGCCGAGTATCGTCTGCTGCTACGTGAAGACAATGCTGACCTGCGGTTGACCGAAACCGGCCGCAGACTCGGCCTGGTCGACGAGCATCGTTGGCAGATATTTGAACGCAAGCGCGAGGCGATCGTGCGCGAGCAACAACGTCTGCGTGATATCTGGGTGCGGCCTGCGCAGATCGACGAGGCAACGGCGACCGCTGTGCTCGGCGATCCTTTGCGCAAAGAGGCGCGTGCGCTCGATCTGATTGCCCGCCCGCAGGCGAGCTATGCCGGTGTGACGGGTCTGCCCGGCGTCGGTAGCGGTTGCGACGATGCTGCGGTACAGGAGCAGATCGAAATCCAGGCCAAGTACGCCGGCTATATCGATCGGCAGTGTGACGAGATCGAGCGCTCGCGCAACAATGAAGCGCTCAAACTACCGCGCGATATCGATTTTGCACACGTCAAAGGCTTGTCGTCGGAGGTGCGTGAGAAACTGGCGCGGCATCGTCCCGAGACCATCGGGCAGGCCGGCCGGATACCCGGAGTGACACCGGCGGCCGTGTCGTTGTTGCTGATTCACTTGAAAAAGAAGTCCGCCTGAGGCGAACTTGGCGGCGCCCGGTGGCCCGTCAGCCGGTACCTGACTTGCGCTGCTCGCCGTCGTGCAACAGGCCCTTGAGTTTGCCGGTGAGTGATTCCCGAATTGCGCGGATCTCGCACAGCAAGCGGTCGACCTCGTCGGTCTGACCGTCGACGTGGCGATCGATCACGCGGCGCGCCAGGTGATGCACGTTCTCGTGCATCTGGCGGATCTCCGGATAGTCGTTGTGTGCGCCGAAGCGCGTACGGCCGTCTTTGTTGAACCACTGGCCGAAACGGCATTCGCTGTGGTCGAGTTGCGGCACGCTGGATGTCTTGCCGGCAAGGTAGTTTTCCAGCTGGCTGACCCAGGCCCGGTGCTCGACCATGGAGAACACCAGCGGCAGATCGGCACGCTGGATCGGCTGTTGATTCTGCCACGATGGATTCGGCACCCAGGTGCCGGCCCAGGCGACGAAATCGTCGGCGGGCATCGGCCGGCCGATACAGTAACCCTGCGCCAGGTCGCAGCCGAGTTGCAGCAGGATCTCGCCGTGCTCGATCGTCTCGACGCCTTCGGCGATCGCCTCGCGGCTGAAGGCCGCGGCCAGCCCCATGATGCCTTCCAGTATCGCGAGATCCTCGCGATCGTCGAGCATGCCGCGCACAAAGGTCTGGTCGATCTTCAATTGATGGGCCGGCAGGCTCTTCAAGTAGCTCAATGACGAGTAACCGGTGCCGAAGTCATCCAGAGCGAATACCACCCCGAGGTTTTGGCCGGCGCGGATCACTTCGGAGATTCGGGCCAGGTCCATCAGCGCCGTGGTTTCGAGGATCTCGACCACGAGGTCGCCGGGGTCGACGCTCGGATGCGCATCCAGCAGTCGTTTGAGCCGGTCGATAAAGTCGGTCTGTTGCAGATGGTAGGCACTGACGTTGACGCTGACCGACACGTCGAAGCCATCAGTCTGCCACGTCTCCATCTGTTGCAGCGCGTGGTCGATAACCCACTCGTCGAGTTCGACGGCCAAGGGATGATTCTCGATCAGCGGCAGGAACTCGTTCGGATAGCGGTATTTGCCGTCACCCAGTGGCCAGCGGATCAGGGCCTCGGCGCCGACGATCTCGCCGCTGCGCATGTTGACCTTGGGCTGGTAGTGCAACGCAAACTGCTCGTGTTTGAGTGCATGGCGGATTTGTTCGAGGCGTTCGACCTGACCGCGCAGACTGCGGTCCTGTTCGGCATCGAACAGGTGATAGCGGTTCTTGCCCTCGAGCTTGGCCTGATACATCGCCTGGTCGGCCTGGCGGAGCAGTTGGTCGGCGTCGACCTTCTCGGTCTGCGGATAGAAGGTGACGCCGAGGCTGGCCGACACCGAACGCACCTCGTCGGCGACGTGCAGCGGCTGCGACGCGGCCTGCAGCAGGCGCGGCAGGATCTCGATACAGGCGTTGGTGTTGTCCAGCCCGGTCAATACAGCCACGAACTCGTCGCCACCGAGGCGCGCAACGGTATCGTCGCCGCGCAGCGCTGTCTTCAGGCGATTCGCGATATCGATCAGCAGGCGGTCGCCGATGTCGTGGCCGAACTCGTCGTTGATCTCTTTGAAGCCGTCGAGGTCGAGATAGGCCACGGCCACCATGCCGCCATGTCGCGCCGAGTGCGCAATCGCCTGGTGCAGGCGATCGCTGAGCAGGATGCGGTTGGGCAGGTTGGTCAGCGAGTCGTGGTAGGCGATGTGTTCGAGCTGTTCCTGGTGCGTCTTGTGTTCGGTAACGTCCGAGGCCAATGCGACATAGTTCTGCACATTGCCGTCATCATCGAGAATGGCGCTGATCGACATCAGCTCCGCAAAAAGTTCGCCGTTCTTGCGCCGGTTCCAGATCTCGCCGAACCAGCGTCCGGTCTGACCGATGGTCTTCCACATGCGGTCGTAGAACTGCACGTCTTGCCGGCCAGAGTTGAGAAAACGCGGATTGCGCCCGATCACCTCGTCACGGCCAAAGCCGGTGATGGTGCTGAACGCCTCATTGACGTCGACGATGTTGCGTTGCGCGTCGGCGATGATGATGCTTTCCTGGGCGTGCTGGAACACGGCGGCGGCCAGTCGAAGGTCATCGTCGGCCTTCTTGCGCTCGGTAATATCGGTACATACGCCTACCCATTTGTAAGCGCGGCCGTTTTCATCGAGCAGGGCCGACGACTTGTCCAGCCACGAGCGGTATTCGCCGGCCTGGGTCGCGATCCGGTATTCGACGACACAGGTTTCGGTATTCCTCTGCCGACAGGCCATGGCGTCTTCAATCGCCTTTTTGTCTTCAGGGTGAACCAGCGTCTGCCATTGATTGTCGCGACGTATCTCGCCGTAGGCGAAACCGAGCATCGTATCGATGTCGCCGAACCAGGTGAGTTTGCCGCTGACCGGATCCCATTCGTAGATGACATCGTAGCTTGCACGCCCGGCGATGCGTAGGCGTTGCTCACTCTCGCGCAGCGCACGTTGCGCATGTTTGTGGGCCGACACGTCGTGAATGATCGACAGCAGCAGATCGCGGCCTTCGCTCTCGATCGGCTTGACGAATACTTCGACGTCACGAATCTCACCGTTCGCCAGGCGATGGGGAAACTCAAAGAAAGAACGCGACTGGCGCAGTGCATCACGCCGTGCCTCGGCAACGCGCGGTGCAGACAGTACGTTGATGTCGTCGATCGTCATGGCGACCAACGCTTCGCGCGGGTAGCCGTAAAACAATACCGCTGCATTGTTGGCCGCCACGATGCGACCGCTGTGCGGCTCGATCAACAGTGTGACGCTCGGGTTGTCGTCGAACAGCCCGCGTATGAATTCCTGGTTCTCGCGCAGTACGTGATTTTTCTCGGCCAGAGCCTTTTCAACGCGATCCCGATAGCGCCGCAACTGCAGGCCCAGTGCGACGCTGGTGGCGACCGCCATAGCACTGAGCAACATCCATACAACCGGAGAGCGGAGATCACCGCTATCACTCACGCTCAACGCACTCTCGTTGCTCGAGATCAGGTTAACCCCGAGGCTGGCAGCCAGCATCAGTAATAAAGCCACGATGAGCGTGACCGCCGGGATGTAGCTGCGCGCAGACGCCAGCCCCGATTCTGCGAGCCCGTCTCTGCGCCCGGACGGATACTGCGGCTCGGCGTCGTTGCTTTTTGGGTGTCGATCGATCATCGCAGAACGGCAGGGTCGGCGTGGCGGCCGGTGGTCGCCCAGGGGGTTGCAAGCCGGTACGGATAGCTCTCTGCCACCTTTTCTACAGGCGACAAGAGGCAGCGACCGCGGCCTTCCGGATTGATGACGTGTCCATGCATGCGTTTCCCCTTGGGTCGATAGGACCCCGCATCCTGAAATATGGCGGCCGCGGAAGCGCGACCTTGAAATCAAATCGCGTTTGCAGGGAATTTTGTTCCTGTCCGCCGACTGACAGGGAGACGGAGAGGATTAATCGGCCGGAGGTACTTCGCGGGCGAGCGAGGTGGTTTCCGCCACCCGTCGACTGCGCAACCTGTTTGCAATCGGCACGGCAACAGCTTCAGGGCCGGGATCGGCAGGTACCCGTCGGGCGAGTGCCAAAGAGCCCGCTGCCATGGCCGCACCCAACAGAAACACCGCCGCGTGAGACTGCAGCCAGATCACGCCGAACACCACCGGGATGACCACGGCTGCGATGTGGTTGATCGTGAACGAGACGCCGGCGGTCGATGCCATGTCCTGCGGGTCGGCGATCTTTTTAAAGTAGCTCTCGATCGCTATCGCCATCGCGAACAACAGGTGGTCGAGCACGAACAGTCCCGCGGCCCACCACGCCGACTCGACGAACGCGTATGACGTAAAGATCACGATCAGTCCAAGGTACTCGATCGACAGTGCGCTGCGTTCACCCCAGCGTTCCACGAAACGGCCGATACGCGGCGCCGCCCAGGTGTTGATCAGGTGATTGATCAGGAACAGCGCGGCGATGTCCGAGGCTGAAAAGCCGAACTTTTCGACCATAAGGAAACCGGCAAAGACAATGAAGATCTGACGCCGCGCACCGCTCATGAAGGTCAGTGCGTAATACAGCCAATAACGCCGGCGCATAACCAGGTGTTTGTGCTGTGGCACGGCGTGCGAGAACCGCGGAAAGGCGCGCCAGCACCAAACGGCCAGGGCGACAGTGCCGGCACCGGCGAGCAGGTAGAGCCAGCGATAGTCGATCGCCCACAGTTCGATACCGACCCAGATCACAGCGAACGCACAGATCGCGGCATACGAGCGCGCTGCAGATATCCGCCCCAACGTGAGCGGTGTTCGCTCGACCGAAACCCACTGCAGCACCAGCGATTTCTGTACGGTGAAGAAGTAGTGGAAGCCCACCGACATCAACACGGTGGTGGCATAGAACGCATACTCTTGCGGAAAGAACCCGGTTAACGCGACACCAATGCCAAGTACGGCGATTGCCAGCACTGCGAAGGTTTGTTCGCGCAGCACAAGCAACACGAACACCGTGGTGAACGCGAGAAACCCGGGCACTTCACGCAGGCTCTGCAGGATGCCGATCTCCACGCCGGTGAAAGCAGCCCGTTCGACCGCAAAGTTGTTCAGCAGGGTCTGCCATGCGGCGAACGACAGGGCCGCGGCGAAACTCAGCAGCCACAGAAAACGTTCGGCGGTCGGTTTCTTGTCGCGATCGTTCACGTCTTCTGCGCGGCTTTTCGCGCAGGCCGCGCCAGGCAGCGTTTCAGCCAGTCATCCAGGTTCGGGTAGTCGCGGGTTACGACGCGTGCCGGCTTGCACCATGACATCACCGCTGCCACGTTCAGGTCGGCAATGCTGAACGCCTCGCCGAGCAGGTAGTCGCGGTCGTGCAGCGATTTCTCGAGAACACTGAATGGCGCCTTCAGCAAGCCGAGGTCGCGTTTTGCTTTCTCCGGCTTGCGCTTTTCCTCCGGTAACACGCGGGTGTGCATCAGCACGCTCAGGAGCGGCGCTTCGACCTCGGTCATGACCCAGAATGACCATTGCCACGCGCGAGCCTCGCCCTCGACCGAGCTCGGCCACAGCAGTCCGGTGTTGTCGTATTTGCGGGCCAGATAGAGCGTGATCGCCATCGATTCCCACAAAACGAAATCGTCGTCGACCAGCGTTGGAATACGACCGTTCGGGTTTAGCGCCAGGTAGTCGGCAGCGCGCAGATCATCGCCGCGAAAATCCAGCGGCACCTGCTCAAAATCGAGCCCCAGCTCATGCATTACCCACAGTGGCCGAAATGCCCGCGATTGAGTGACACCGTAGAGTTTGCGCATGCGCCTTTCTCCGAATCGGATCGATTACGCATCTTAACAGCGGGGGCCCCCTCGGTTTGGTTAGAATTCGCCCATGCGTACACAAGTGAATTATCAGGTTGCCTGGCTGCGCCAGCTGGCCGAAGGGCTCGACGTCATGCATCTGCCGATCGAGAGCGGCCGGCAGGAAACCTTGCTGGCGTTTCTCGGTTTGCTGGAAAAATGGAACCGCACCTACAACCTGACCGCCGTTCGTGATCCACGCCAGATGGTGCCCAAGCACCTGTTGGACAGCCTGTCGATCTTGCCGTGGGTGGACAAAGGCCCGCTGCTCGATGTCGGCACCGGGGCGGGGCTGCCTGGCATACCGCTGGCCATCGTGCGACCGGATATCGAATGCACGTTGCTTGATAGCAACGGCAAGAAGACCCGCTTCGTGCGCCAGGTCGTCACCGACCTGGGTCTGCCGAACGTCGAAGTCGTGCATTCCCGCGCCGAGGCGTTGCAGCGTCCGGGCCACTACGCCTGCATCACGGCCAGGGCGGTCGCGACGCTGGCCGATGTGGTCGCCTGCACCCGAGCGCTGTTGGCGGGCGATGGCAAGTGGCTGGTCATGAAAGGCGCCCGGCCGAACGCCGAGGTTGCCGAACTGCCTTCGCAATACCAAGCGGAGATCCATCCGTTGACCGTGCCGGGCGAGGTAGGGCGGCGCCACCTCGTGGTCGCCTCGCGCGTCCGGTCTACCGGTTGAGTGGCTGTCTTTTTTCCGCTGCGTGGTTATGATTGTCGGTCCGGCCACACGGCGGGCGGCAGAAGACACATCCGAGCGTGACCACCATGGGACGAATAATCGCAGTTGCCAACCAGAAAGGCGGCGTGGGCAAAACCACGACGGCCGTGAATACGGCTGCCGCACTGGCGGCGATGAAACAGCGCGTGCTGCTCGTCGATATCGATCCGCAAGGCAACGCGACGACCGGCAGTGGCATCGACAAGCATGCGTCGGAGAACACCACCCTCGAAGCCTTGATGGGCGAAGTGCCGTTGGCCGATTGCCTGGCACGCAGTGAAGCGGGCTACGATGTGTTGCCATCTAACGGCGACCTGACTGCCGCCGAGGTACAACTGCTCGATGCGCCAATGCGCGAGAAGCACCTCGAGCAGGCACTTGCGCCAGTCAAGGACAGCTACGATTACATCCTCATCGACTGCCCGCCTTCGCTGAACATGCTGACCTTGAATGCCTTGGTTGCTGCCGACGGCGTACTGGTCCCCTTGCAGACCGAGTATTACGCACTGGAAGGCCTGTCGGCACTGCGCTCGACCGTGCAGCAGATCAAGGAACACCGCAATCCGCGGCTCGAGATCGAAGGCATCCTGCGCACCATGCACGACCCGCGCAACAACCTCGATAACCAGGTTTCAGCGCAGCTGATTCAGCATTTCGGCGACAAGGTGTTCCGTACGATCATCCCGCGCAACGTGCGCGTCGCCGAGGCACCCAGTCATGGCTTGCCGGTGATGCTGTATGATAGAGCCTCGCGCGGCGCGATCAGCTACATGGCATTGGCCAGCGAAATGACTCGTCGACACATTCCCCAACCGACCAATACGCCGGCCTGATCATGGTAAAAAAAAGAGGTCTCGGACGCGGACTCGACGCCTTGTTGGGTGCCTCGCAACCTGCCGCTGCTGCGCAGAATGACGTAGCCGCCAACGAAAGCCCGGCAGCGTCAGCTGCAACGAATTCTCTCGCCGTCGATCTGATCCAGCGCGGTCGTTATCAACCGCGGCGCAACTTCGACGAAGACAAGCTGCGCGAACTCGCCGACTCGATCACCGCGCAGGGATTGGTGCAACCGATCGTCGTGCGTCCGATTGGTGAGAAAAAATACGAGATCATTGCCGGCGAACGGCGTTGGCGTGCGGCCCAACTCGCCGGCCTGTCCGAGATACCTGTCGTCATCCGCGAGGTCGACGACCAAGCCGCGATGGCCATGGCGCTGATTGAGAACATCCAGCGCGACGACCTCAATCCGCTGGAAGAAGCCACAGCGTTACATCGCTTGCTCAATGAGTTCGAACTGACCCACCAGCAGGTCGCGCAGGCCGTCGGCAAGTCGCGCACCACGGTGACCAACCTGATCCGGCTGCTCGACCTCGAGGGCGAGGTAAAGGCAATGGTCGAGGGCGGACAACTCGAGATGGGACATGCGCGCGCCCTGCTCGCACTCAGCGGCAAGATGCAGCTGGATGCCGCCAAGCAGGTCGCGGCCAAGGGCTTGTCGGTACGCGAAACCGAAGCGCTGGTGCGCCGTCTTTCCCAACCCAAGCCGGCTGCGGCGGCCGCCGCCCCGGCCGAAGAAGATCCCGATGTGCGTCGCCTGCTGGCCGATCTCACCGACAAACTCGGTGCCAAGGTGGCCCTGCAGCAGGGTGCCGGCGGCAAAGGCCGGCTGGTGATCAGCTACAACACCCTCGAAGAGCTCGAGGGGATTCTCGATCACATCCGCTGATTCCTGAGTAAAAAAATCAGGTAAAAAACGTTAAAAACCGCGGGATTACCCTTTAGGTTTTTTATCAGACGATCGTTTGACCTTATACCGCGGAATTCTTATACTGCGCGCGCTTTCGGTGGCTCGGTCAATAGCACGATCTCATGCAGCAGATGCAGAACCTCGATGCGCATCGAGCCAGACGGATCCTGGTCGCACAGGCGGTTGCCACAATAATCGTCACTCTCGTTGGCCTACTTTTCGGCCTGCGAGCGGGCTTTTTTGCGCTCCTCGGCGGAGCTACAGCGACCATCGCCAACGCCCTGTTCGCTTACTGGGTGTTTGGTCGCTACCGCGCCGGCGAACCCGGCAAGCTGGTTTCCCAGTTTTACGGTGGCGAGTTTATTAAGCTGGCGTTTATCGCCGCGGTGTTTGCGGTCGTGATCATCTGGTTTGATCCGCTAAGTCCGCTGGCTCTGTTTGGGGCCTTTTTTGTAGTACAGGTTTTACCTCCGTTACTGGCGAACCGCATCGCCGGTTGAACGCAAAAGAGAAAAGACAAGATGGCTGGCTCTGAGACGATTACCTCCGGTGAATACATCAAGCACCACTTGACCAACCTGACGTTTGGCAAGTTCCCCGATGGCCACTGGGGTGTCGCGCACAGCGCCGAAGAAGCCAAAGAGATGGGCTTCTGGGCCATCCATCTGGATTCGATGTTCTGGTCGGTCATTCTCGCGGTCGTGTTCGGTTATTTCTTCATGAAGGCCGCCAGCAAGGCGACCGCCGGTGTCCCTGCCGGCCTGCAGAATTTCGTCGAGATGATCATCGATTTCGTCAACGACAGCGTCCGCGGATCGTTTTCGGGCAAGAACGACATGGTCGCACCGCTGGCCCTGACCATTTTCGCCTGGGTCTTCCTGATGAACCTGATGGACCTGGTGCCGGTGGATGTGATTCCGTGGTTGAGTGGCCTGCTGGGTATCCACTTCATGAAGGTCGTGCCGACAACCGATCCCAATATCACCTTCGCGCTGGCGATCGGCGTGTTCATGCTGATCCTCTTCTACAGCATCAAGATCAAGGGTGTCGGTGGTTTTGTCGGTGAACTGACCGGCATGCCGTTCGAAACCAAGAACCCGCTGCTCAAGCCGTTTTTCATGGTTATCAACCTGGTGCTCGAAGGCGTCAACCTGATCGCCAAGCCCGTCTCTCTCGCCCTGCGTCTGTTCGGCAACATGTACGCCGGCGAGATGATCTTCATTCTGATCGCGGTCATGTACAGCGCCGGTTGGGCGCTCGGAATCTTCGGTGGATTCCTGCAGCTTGGCTGGGCGATCTTCCATATCCTGATCATCACGTTGCAGGCGTTCATCTTCATGACGCTGACCATCGTTTATCTGGATATGGCGCATTCTGAACATCACTGATTTCTTTTTTCTTTTAACTACCTGATTGAATTAACGGGAGACAATCATGGAAATGGCACAAGCTCTGCTGGTCATCGCTGCGGCGCTCATGTTGGGCCTGGGCGCGGTCGGTGCCGCCATCGGTATCGGCGTCCTCGGTGGTCGCTTCTTGGAAGGTGCTGCTCGTCAGCCGGAACTCATCCCCATGCTGCGTACCCAGTTCTTCATCGTTATGGGTCTGACCGACGCCGTGCCGATGATCGCTGTGGGTCTTGGCATGTACGTACTGTTCGCCCTTTAACGGATACGAACTGTTTCAACTCGTCTTAACGAGGTTTCGGGATGAATATCAACCTGACACTTATTGCCCAGCTGGTGTCCTTCGCGGTGTTCGTTTGGTTCACCATGAAGTATGTCTGGCCCCCGCTGGTCAAAGCGATGGACGAGCGTAAAGCCAAGATCGCTGAAGGCCTGGCTGCCGCAGAACGCGGTCAGCACGAGCAACAGCTCGCGCAGGAACGTGCCACTGAAGAGTTGCACAAAGCCAAACAACAGGCCGCCGAAATCAAAGCCAATGCCGAAAAGCAGGCTGCGATGATCGTCGAAGAGGCTCGTGACAAAGCCAAAGAAGAAGGCAAACGTCAGCTGGCCGCCGCTCAGGCAGAGATCGAACAGGAAACCAACAAGGCCCGCGAGGTCTTGCGTTCCAAGGTTGCCGAACTGGCAGTCATGGGTGCGGAGAAAATCCTGCGTAAAGAGATCAACGCCGATGCGCATAAAGACATCGTCGAATCTGTGGCTAACCAGATCTAAGGCAAGCTCATGGCTGGAGACGCTACAACCATCGCCAGACCCTACGCCGAAGCCATCTTCGCGCGTGCGGTCGAAACCGACAAACTGGACCTCTGGTCGGACATGCTCGAGCTACTCGCGCTTGCCGCTAAAGATCCGGCGCTATCCGGACTGATCGCCAGTCCGAAACTTGACAAGTCGCAAATGGCCGAGCTGATGCTCGACATCGGCGGTGCCCGCCTCAGTGACGAAGGCCAGAACTTCGTGAAGCTGTTGGTCGAGAACCGTCGTCTTTCGGTGCTACCCGAAATTGCGGCCTTGTACGAGCAGCGCAAAGCCGAGCACGAAGGCACACTCGATGTGCACGTGACCTCCGCTTTCGCGCTTCAGCCGGCGCAGGAAAAGCAGCTCGCCGAGGCACTGAAGAAAAAGCTCGGCCGCGAGATCCGCATCACCAGCGAACAGGACCCCGAGCTCATCGGTGGCTTCCGCCTCACTGCTGGTGACATGGTGATCGACGGCTCGGTGTCCGGACAGCTCGGCCAACTGGCTAACGAATTAGGAATCTAATTGGGTAAGCAACCATGCAACTGAATCCCTCCGAGATCAGCGAGCTGATCAAGAGCAAGATCGAGAAATTCGATCTCACTTCTGAAGCTCACAACGAAGGCACCGTGGTTTCCGTAACCGACGGTATCGTCCGCATCCACGGCCTGGCAGATGTCATGTCTTACGAGATGCTGGAATTCCCCGGCAACACCTACGGCCTGGCGCTCAACCTCGAGCGTGACTCGGTCGGTGCGGTTGTTCTGGGTGACTACAAACACATCTCGGAAGGCGATTCGGTCAAGTGTACCGGTCGCGTACTCGAAGTGCCGATCGGCCCGCAGCTGCTCGGCCGCGTCGTCGACGCGCTGGGTCGTCCAATGGACGGCAAAGGCCCGATCAATGCCGACCTGTCGGCGCCGATCGAAGCCATCGCGCCTGGCGTTATCGAGCGTAAATCGGTCGACCAGCCGGTGCAGACCGGTATCAAGGCTATCGACGCCATGGTGCCGATCGGCCGCGGCCAGCGCGAGCTGATCATCGGCGACCGTCAGACCGGTAAGTCGGCCATCGCAATCGACGCGATCATCAACCAGAAAGGCACCGGCGTTAAGTGTATCTACGTCGCCGTCGGTCAGAAGAACTCGACCGTTGCCGCGCTGGTACGCAAGCTCGAAGAGCACGATGCGATGGATCACACCATCATCGTTTCGGCGCCGGCTGCCGACTCGGCCGCGATGCAGTTCATCGCGCCGTACTCCGGTTGCACCATGGGTGAGTACTTCCGCGACCGCGGCGAAGATGCTCTGATCATCTATGATGACTTGACCAAGCAGGCCTGGGCCTACCGCCAGGTATCGCTGCTGCTGCGTCGTCCGCCGGGTCGTGAAGCCTACCCGGGTGACGTCTTCTACCTGCACTCGCGTCTGCTTGAGCGTGCAGCTCGCGTCAACGCCGACTATGTCGAGAAGTTCACCAACGGTGAAGTCAAAGGCCAGACCGGTTCATTGACCGCGCTGCCGATCATCGAGACCCAGGCTGGTGACGTATCGGCGTTCGTACCGACCAACGTTATCTCGATCACCGACGGTCAGATCTTCCTCGAATCGGATCTGTTCGCTG
Source organism: Thiosocius teredinicola (assembly GCF_002009425.1). Lineage (NCBI taxonomy): Bacteria > Pseudomonadati > Pseudomonadota > Gammaproteobacteria > Chromatiales > Sedimenticolaceae > Thiosocius > Thiosocius teredinicola. The sequence goes on along the minus strand of NZ_CP019936.1, from coordinate 4,767,361 downwards.
CAGGTCTGCGTCCGGCCATCAACGCCGGTTTGTCGGTCTCGCGTGTCGGTGGTTCGGCCCAGACCAAGATCATCAAGAAGCTGGGTGGCGGTGTACGTCTGGCACTCGCTCAGTACCGCGAACTGGCAGCGTTCTCGCAGTTCGCGTCTGACCTTGACGAAGCTACCCGTAAGCAGCTCGAGCGCGGTCAGCGTGTAACCGAGCTGATGAAGCAGCAGCAGTATTCGCCGCTGTCGATTGCCGACATGGCGATCTCGCTGTTCGCCGCCAACGAGGGTTACCTCGATGATGTTGACGTCAACAAGGTCGTCGATTTCGAAGCGGCGCTGCACAGCTACATGGCAGCACACCAGGCCGACCTGGTTGCCAAGGTGAATGCTGAAGGTGACTGGAATGACGACCTTGAGTCGGCTTTCCACGACGCTTTGAAAGACTTCAAGGCCAACAACACCTGGTAACAGCATGTTGTCCAGGTGCGAAACGGCAACGTTTCGCACCTTGAACAACCCAACGGGAAGATAGGTTAAACATGGCAGGCGCTAAAGAAATCCGCACAAAGATTGCCTCCGTCAAAAGTACTCAGAAGATCACGAGTGCGATGGAGATGGTCGCGGCGTCCAAGATGCGCAAGGCGCAGGATCGGATGCAGGCTACCCGCCCGTATGCCGAAAAGATGCGTCAGGTTATCGGCCACGTTGCGCTGGCGAATCCGGAATACAAGCACCCGTTCATGCATGCGCGTGAGGTCAAGCGGATCGGTTTCATTATCGTTTCGTCCGACCGCGGACTGTGTGGTGGTCTGAACAGCAACCTGTTCCGTCGCCTGTTGCGCGAGATCCGTACCTTGCGTGATGCCGGCACCGAGATCGAGTTCTGCACCATCGGTACCAAGGCGCTGGGCTTCTTCCGTCGCGTCGGCGGCAAGGTTGCGGCGCAGATCACCCATCTGGGCGACGCACCGCACATCGACGACCTGGTCGGTACGGTCAAGGTCATGCTCGATGCCTACATGGCCGGCGAAATCGACGAGATCCGTATCGCGTACAACGACTTCGTCAACACGATGACGCAGAAGCCGACCATCGAACAGCTGGTTCCGTTGGCAGCGGGTGACGACGCCGAACAGCTCAAGCACCACTGGGACTACATCTACGAGCCGGGCTCGAAAGAAGTCCTCGACGGTCTGCTGACCCGTTACATCGAATCGCTGGTTTACCAGGCGGTTGTCGAGAACAGCGCCAGTGAACAGGCAGCGCGAATGGTGGCGATGAAGTCCGCAACCGACAACGCCGGCAACCTGATCGATGAACTGCAGCTGATTTACAACAAGGCCCGTCAGGCAGCCATCACCCAGGAGATCTCCGAGATCGTGGGCGGCGCCGCGGCTGTATCGTCGTAAGCCAGCGCTTTTGACAACGAATTTAGACTTTAACGATTGTGACGCTGCCCCAGCAGCGAAGAGGAAATGCCAATGAGCACGGGTAATGTCGTGGAAATTATCGGCGCCGTTGTGGACGTTCAGTTCCCGCGCGGTGAAATGCCGAAGGTTTACGATGCACTGAAGATCGATTCGGTCGGCCTTACGCTGGAAGTGCAGCAGCAGCTGGGTGACGGCGTTGTACGAACCATCGCGATGGGTTCCACCGATGGTCTGAAGCGTGGTGTCGAAGTGGCCAACACCGGTGCCGCCATCTCGGTGCCCGTCGGTCAGGCAACCCTGGGTCGCATCATGGACGTTCTCGGCAACCCGGTTGACGAGGCCGGCCCGATCGGCACTGAAGATCGCATGCCGATCCACCGCAAGGCGCCTGAACTTGAAGACCAGGCAGCGACCACCGAGATCCTCGAAACCGGCATCAAGGTCATCGACCTGATCATGCCGATCTCCAAAGGCGGTAAGGTTGGCCTGTTCGGGGGTGCTGGTGTAGGTAAGACCGTAACCCTGATGGAGCTGATCCGTAACATCGCGGTCGAGCACTCGGGCTTCTCGGTATTCGCCGGTGTCGGTGAGCGTACTCGTGAAGGTAACGACTTCTACCACGAGATGTCCGAAGGTGGCGTACTCGATAAGGTAGCCCTGGTTTACGGCCAGATGAACGAGCCGCCCGGCAACCGTCTGCGCGTCGCACTGACCGGCCTGACCATGGCGGAATACTTCCGTGATGAAGGCCGCGACGTTCTGATGTTCGTCGACAACATCTACCGTTACACCCTCGCCGGTACCGAGGTATCCGCACTGCTCGGTCGTATGCCGTCGGCAGTAGGCTACCAGCCGACCCTGGCTGAAGAGATGGGTGTACTGCAGGAGCGCATCACCTCGACCAAGACCGGCTCGATCACGTCATTCCAGGCCGTATACGTTCCCGCGGATGACTTGACCGACCCGTCGCCGGCAACCACCTTCGCTCACTTGGACGCCACCCTCGTACTGTCGCGTCAGGTCGCGGAACTGGGTATCTACCCCGCGGTAGACCCGCTCGACTCGACCTCGCGTATCCTCGACCCGCACGTTGTTGGTCAGGAGCATTACGAAGTGGCTCGTGGCGTACAGGGTGTACTGCAGCGCTATAAGGAACTGAAGGACATCATCGCGATTCTGGGTATGGACGAACTGTCGGAAGACGACAAACTGGTCGTTCAGCGCGCTCGTAAGATCCAGCGCTTCCTGTCGCAGCCGTTCTTCGTTGCTGAAGTGTTCACCGGCGCGCCCGGCAAGTACGTCACGCTGAAAGAGACCATCGCCAACTTCAAGGCGATCCTGGCCGGCGAATACGACCACCTGCCGGAACAGGCCTTCTACATGTGCGGCAACGTCGACGAAGCCGTCGCCAAAGCCGAGAAGAGCTGATCAGCGGGTCTAGACAGAGTTTGGGAGAATCCCGATGGCAATGACCATTCACGTCGACATCGTAAGCGCCGAAGGCCATCTCTTTTCCGGACAGGGAGAGATGATCTACGCGCCGGCCGTGATGGGCGAAATCGGTATCGCGCCTCGCCACGCGCCGCTCGTCACCCAATTGAAGCCGGGTGAAGTGCGGGTCGATCCGGGCAGCGGCAAACCGCAGGAACATTTCTATGTCTCTGGCGGGATGATCGAGGTACAGCCGTTCAAGGTCACGGTACTGGCTGACACCGGTATCCGGGCTGCAGACCTGGACGAGGCCGCGGCCCAGGACGCCAAGCGTCGCGCCGAGGACGCCCTCGCCAACAATGCGGCGGATATCGATCTGGCCAAGGCGCAGGTCGAACTGGCAGAGGCGGTGGCCCAGCTGCGCGCCATCGAGCGGTTGCGCAAGACCCGGTAAGCGCCAACGAGCGATGTTAAGATAGACGGCCCTGGCGGTGCAGATCGCCAGGGCCGTTTTGTTTGCGGTGCCCGTCCGGGCCGCGTTGGCCGATTGACTGCAATCACGCAAACGGGTGAAAAAATCGGCCAGAATTCACCGACATCGACGGCGACACCGGCGTCGCCATCACGACCAGCGAAGATCAGACCACCATGAGCGACGACATCATCAAGCCCGGCAAATATGTAGCTTTGACCTACGGCATCGAAGATGAGGCGGGGCAAGTCATCGAACAGCACGATATCCCGCTGGGATTCGTGTACGGCAGCGACACCGAGCTGATCGGCGACATGGACAAAGCGGTCGCCGGTAAGCGTGCAGGTGACGAGGTTGTAGTCCATGTGCCGCCGGAAAAGGGTTTCGGAGAACACGATCCAAGCCTGACCTTCACCGACGAGATCGATAACGTCCCTCCGCAGTTTCGCGAGCTCGGCGCCGAGGTGCAGATGCAGAACGAGGAAGGTGAGATGAAGACCTTCTTCGTCACGCGTATCGAGGACGGCTATCTGACCGTCGATGGCAATCATCCGTTGGCCGGTAAGGATCTTACGGTTCGCGTGAAGATCACCGAGGTACGGGATGCCAAGCCAGGCGAAGAACAGGTTTCAGGCATCCATGCGGTCGAGATGCCGGGCCACCCCACTCTCAACTAAAGCCAGAGTAGCGCGATGAGTCTTGGCGTTGTGATTCTCGCGGCCGGTCAGGGTACGCGGATGAAGTCCGCCCTGCCGAAGGTGTTGCACCGTCTCGCGGACAAGCCGCTGTTGGGTCACGTGATCGATTGCGCACGCGCCCTCGATCCGGCTGAGATCGTTGTTGTCTACGGTCACGGCGGCGATGCCGTTCGCCAAGCCTTCGCCGATCATGACGATCTACGCTGGGCCGAGCAAGCCGAACAACTCGGCACCGGCCACGCCGTTGCGCAGGCTATGCCTCAACTCGAACGCGCAAGCCAAGTGCTTGTCCTGTACGGCGATGTACCGCTCACGCGCGTCGAGACACTGCGAACCTTGATTGACGAAACCGGCCAGGGGTTCGGCTTGCTTACCGTGACGCTTGCGGATCCGACCGGTTACGGCCGGATCGTGCGTAACGACGGCGGGCGTGTGCAGCGCATCGTCGAACAAAAGGATGCGGGTAACGAGGAGTTGGCCATCGACGAAGTCAACACCGGCATCATGTGCTTGCCGCGCGACGCCCTCGCCCGTTGGCTCAGCGGCCTGTCGAATGCCAATGCACAAGGCGAGTACTATCTGACCGATGTGTTGGAGATGGCAGTCGGCGACGGTTTCGATGTGCAGGTACATCAACCCGCCTCGCCGGTCGAAGCCGAGGGTGTCAACAATCGCTTGCAACTCGCCACGCTTGAACGCGCTTACCAACAGCATTGCGCCACACAGCTGATGCTGAATGGCGTTACCTTGCGTGACCCGGCGCGCATCGATGTTCGCGGCCGCGTTGAACACGGCAAGGACATCGAAATCGACATCAATGTCGTCCTCGAGGGCGACATTCAGCTCGGCAACAACGTGACCATCGGCGCCAACTGCGTACTGCGCAATGTGCGCATCGCCGACGACGTCATGATCCAGCCGAACTGTGTGCTCGAAGAGGCCATTGTCGGGCCAGGAAGCACGATCGGTCCGTTCGCGCGACTGCGCCCCGGGGCCGAGCTGGTCGGCGGCGCGCACATCGGCAACTTCGTCGAAATCAAGAAGTCGATCGTCGGCCAGGGCTCCAAGGTGAATCATCTGAGCTACGTTGGCGACGCGACCATCGGTGCCGGCGTGAACGTGGGCGCCGGCACGATCACCTGCAACTACGACGGTGCCAACAAACACCGTACGGTGATTGAAGACAACGCCTTTATCGGGTCGAACACGGCACTGGTTGCTCCGGTTACCGTCGGCGCCGGCGCGACGATCGGCGCAGGATCGGTGATCAGCAAGAATGCGCCGGATGAGAAGCTGACACTGACGCGCGCCAAGCAACTCAGTTTGAACTGGCAACGGCCGACCAAGAAGAACAAGTAGACGTCCGTCGTTGTCTCAAGGCCATGGCCTTGCCGCAGCACGAAAGATTGTTCGCCGATCAGCATGACCACCCTTTGATCGGCAGGATGCAGGAGAGAGCATGGTATGTGCGGTATTGTTGGTGCGATCGCAGAGCGCAACGTTGTCCCCATCTTGATGGAGGGCTTACGCCGGCTTGAGTACCGGGGTTACGACTCGGCCGGTATCGCCGTGCGTCATCCGGATGCACGTCTACAGCGCATCCGTTCGGTCGGAAAAGTCTCCGAGCTGCAAAACCTGTTGGACCAAAGTGCCGTCGAGGGCAATCTCGGTATCGCCCACACGCGTTGGGCGACACACGGCATGCCGGCCGAGCGCAACGCCCACCCGCACATGAGCGGCGAGCAGGTTGCGATCGTGCATAACGGCATCATCGAGAATCACGCCGCGCTGCGAGCCGACCTGCAGGCCGCAGGCTTCGAATTCAACTCGGATACCGACACCGAAGTCATCGCCCATCTCCTGGCGGGGCTGTTGGCTGAAGGCCAAAGCATCGCCGACGCCACGCGCAATGCGATCCAACGTTTGGTCGGTGCCTATGCGCTTGCGGTCATCAGCCCGGACGACCCTGACCACATGGTCGTTACCCGCGCCGGTAGTCCCCTGGTCATTGGTGTGGGCGTCGGCGAACACTTTATCGCTTCCGATGTATTCGCCCTGCTGCCGGTTACCCAACGTTTCATCTTTCTTGAAGAGGGCGACCTTGCCGAGATCCGGCGCGACGGGGTCAGCATCTTCGATGCCGAAGGCAAAGCTGTTGAGCGTGAAATACGCACCAGCCAGCTTTCCGTGTCCAATGCCGAGAAGGGTCCATATCGGCACTACATGCTCAAGGAGATCTTCGAGCAGCCCGGCGTGATCGCCGAAACCCTCGAAGGCCGTATCCACCAGGGCAAGTTGCTCGAAGAAAGCTTCGGCCACGTCGCCAAAGAACTGTTCGATAAGACCAAGGCCGTGCAGATCATCGCCTGCGGCACCAGCTACCATGCCGGTCTGGTGGCGCGATACTGGTTGGAAGAGGTCGGCGTACCCTGCCAGATCGAGGTTGCGAGCGAGTTTCGTTATCGCAAAAAGCTCGTCTCGCCCGACACCTTGTTCGTCACGATCTCGCAGTCCGGTGAAACGGCGGACACGCTGGCGGCGTTGCGCGAAGCTAAGCAGTCCGGTTACATCGGCAGCCTCGTCGTCTGCAACGTCCCCGAGAGTTCCTTGGTGCGCGAGTCCGACGTCGCCTTGATGACCCGCGCCGGGCCCGAGATTGGCGTCGCATCAACCAAGGCGTTCACAACCCAGCTCGTCGCGCTACGCCTGATGACCCTCGCATTGGCCAAGCGTCGCGGCTTGAACGCTGAACAGGAAAAAGAATGGGTCGACGAGTTGCAGGCACTGCCGCGCCAGGTCGAAGTCGTTCTGAAACTGAGCGAAGCCATCGAAGAAATGGCGCAGTCTTTTGCCGATATGCACAACGCGCTGTTCCTCGGCCGTGGCACCTTCTACCCGATTGCCATGGAAGGCGCATTGAAGCTCAAAGAAATCTCGTACATCCATGCCGAGGCCTATCCGGCTGGCGAACTCAAACATGGGCCCTTGGCGTTGGTCGACGACCGCATGCCGGTGGTGTGCGCCTTGCCTGACGATCCGTTGCTCGAAAAGGTGCTGTCCAACCTGCAAGAGGTGCGCGCACGCGGCGGCGAACTATTCCTGTTCAGTGACAAGAAGATCAAGATCCCGCTCGACCGCTATCAGAACCTGACGTTGGACGATATCTGCCCGGGTACCGCGCCGATCGTGTACACGATTCCGCTGCAGCTGTTGTCGTATCACGTGGCGATTCTGAAAGGTACCGACGTCGATCAGCCGCGTAACCTGGCCAAATCGGTAACCGTCGAATAATGAAGTGAGGCTCGGCAGGGCCTCATCGCTTTCCGACATACAGCGCACTCGTCTGTATTCAGCGAGAATCACAGCGTCTGCGCGAAGCCGTCACTTATCAGTGGCCGGTGGTCATCCTTGTTCCAAGGATCAATACAACGTTCGCGGTTGCATCATGGTGTCGCCTCGCTACTATGCGTTCGGCGTGAACTAAGGTTGTTCGCCTGCAAGTAGGCGCACCGGGAAATGCGAGGGTCGACTACTTTTTTCAGGTGTTGCTATCGATTGCCTGAACGAGACGATGCGCATGCTTGACAATATTTAGTGTGTGATCGACACTAAGTATCAGGTTACGTGCGGACCGCACGTGACTTCGGTAGACGATTCCGGATAGACCGGAATCGTTTCTAACCAGCAAGGGAGGCTTGCTGACATGTCGAAGTCGTTTGATTTTCTGGTCTTTGTTGGTCGGTTCCAGCCGTTTCATTCCGGACACCTGGCGGTGCTGCGCGAGGCGCTGGGCCAGTCGGAACACATCATCATGCTTTGCGGTTCTGCGCGTCAGCCGCGCACGACCCGCAACCCCTGGTCATTCAACGATATCGAGGCAATGGTCCGCGGATCGTTGGAACAGCCTGAAGCGCAGCGTGTGATCCTCTCACCGTTGCTCGACGATCCCTACAACGAAGACCGTTGGCTGGGTCGCGTCCAGTCGATCGTTCGCGATTCGATCAAAGCCTCGATTGGCGATCGGGTTGCGCGCGTCGGCCTCGTCGGTCTGTCTGAAGATGGCGACAGGTATTACCCCAGGCGCTTCCCGCAATGGGTTCCGGTCGGCATCGACAGCGACAACAAGGTGCGTGGTACCGCCATTCGTGAGGCCTTGTTCGGCATGCGGGCAGCACCAACTCCTTCGGGTGCCGCCTATCTGGCGAGCCCCGAAGCACACAGCGCATTGCCGCCGGCGGTCAGGAATCAACTGGTCGATTACTGCGCGACAGAGGCCTACACGCTGATACGCGAAGAAGCTGAGTTCGTCGCGCGCTACCGCAGCGCTTGGGCCGAAGCGCCCTATCCACCCGTGTTCGTCACCGTGGATGCCGTGGTCGTACAATCCGGGCACATCCTGCTCGTCGAACGACGTGCGCAACCGGGTAAGGGGCTGTGGGCCCTGCCCGGGGGATTCCTTCGGGGTGATGAAACCCTGGAGGCGGCCTGTGTGCGGGAGCTTCGTGGAGAGACGCGTCTGAAGGTGCCGGCACCGGTGCTGCGTGGTTCGATCCGGGCTCGCCGGGTATTCGACTGGCCCTATCGTTCGTTGCGCGGTCGAACCATCACCCACGTGTTCCAGTTCGAACTCGAACCGAACACCGAGCTGCCCAAAGTGCGTGGTGGTGACGATGCGCGACGCGCCTTCTGGGCACCGCTTGCGGACCTGGGACCTGAACGCATGTATGAGGATCACTACGCCATCATCCAGGCCATGATCGGCTAAACCGAATTTTGCACGCTATCGGGAACCGATAGCGTCAACCCGGCCGGGGATAGACCCCAGCCTTCACTTCAATGACAGGAGGATTTCCGTCATGTTCAATCTGATCCGCTACGTTAAAAGCGACCCGTCCACGTATCTCTTCCAATACCGTAACGGCGAGGTCGTCCGCGAAGGGCTTGGCCTTTCTTTTTACTACTTCGTGCCCAGCTCCACGCTGGTAGCTGTGCCGATGGTCAGTGTCGACAAACCCTTCATGTTCGCCGAGACCACCGTGGACTTTCAGGAAGTGACAATCCAGGGCCGCGTCGTCTATCGAGTGACTGATCCGGGTCGCCTGTCGCAGATGGCGAATTTTGCGCTGGCGCCGAAAGGTAACGGCTATGCGTCGGAGGACCCGAGCAAACTCGGCGACCGAATCCTCAACCAGGTCCAGGTGATGGTTCGTGCCGAGATCCAGTCGATTCCCCTGGTTGATGCCTTGGTTGCAGGCGACGGCCTGACGCAGGCGGTGAGCCGACGGTTGCAAGAGTCGGCGCGCCTTGAGGAACTGGGCATCGAGGTAATGGATCTGGCCATCCTGGCCGTCAAACCGACCCCGGAGACCGCGCGTGCACTCGAGGCGGAGATGCGCGAGCGAGTGCTCCAGGATGCCGATGAGGCGGTCTATCGCAGGCGCAATGCCGCAGTCGATCAGGAAAGGGCCATCAAGGAAAACGAACTGCAGACCGACATCGCCGTTGCGCGCAAGGAACGCGAGGTGCGCGAGGCCGAAATGGAGGCCAAGCGCTCGGTAGCCGAGAAGCAGCGTGCGATCGAACAAGAGGCGCTCGAAGGCAGCATCCTGCTGGAAGAACAGCGGCAGAAACTGGTCGAAACGACCGCTGCCAACAGCCGCATGCGCGCCGAGGCCAAGGCGTACGCCATCAAGGTCATCATGCAAGCGGTCAGTACCGCCGATCCAAAAGTGCTCGATGCCATCACCAGTTCCAGTATGGGCCCGGAGCAGCTGATTGCCCGTTCTTTCCAGGGCATTGCTGAACGTGCCGACAAGATCGGCCAACTCAATATCTCGCCGGAACTGTTGAGCAGCCTGCTGGGGGACAAATGACATGGATAGCAATGACGCCCGCATAATTCTGGTCACCCGACGTACTCGACTTGAGGAACTGGTTGCCAGGCATAACACCCTTGAGCAGGCACGCTTCTATGTCGAACGCCTCGGCGGGGGATTTGAAGACTACGTCAGTGAGGATGGCACTTACCGCTCTGTGGTCGACCAGGCTGAACGTGATCTCAAGAACTGGGGTCGAGTGCAGCGGCTGGAGCGCACTTTCCTGCCCAACTACCTGTTTGCGGCGAAAGACATCGTCGTGGTCGTGGGGCAGGATGGCCTGGTGGCAAACACCATGAAGTATCTCGACGGCCAACCAGTGATTGCCATAAACCCGGATCCAAAACGCAACGAAGGGGTGCTGCTGCCATTCGGGCCGAGCGAGCTGATCCCGATTCTGCGAGAGACGTTGGGCAAAGGGCGACCGCGCGCCAGCATCAGCCTCGCCGAGGCCCGCCTCAACGATGGTCAGGTACTCCATGCGGTGAACGATTTTTTCATCGGGCCGCGGCGTCACACGACGGCGTCATACCGTATTACGTACGGCGAACGTGAAGAGTTCCAGATGTCCAGCGGCGTCATTGTTTCGACCGGACTTGGCAGCACCGGCTGGGTGCGGAGCATCGTCATGGGTGCGGAACGTATCGCTCAGGCGAGCGGTACATCGATCGAGCAAGACAGGCTGTTGAGCGGCATGCAATGGGACAGTCGTGCCTTGCTGTTCGCGGTCCGCGAACCCTATGCCGGGGTCGCGGCTCAGACCGATCTGGTGATCGGTCGGGTTGATTCGGAGCAACCGCTCTCCCTGGAGTCGGCTATGGCCGAAGAAGGCGTGATCTTCAGCGACGGAATGCTGGATGACGCGATCGCCTTCAATGCCGGGGCACGTGTCGACGTCACGGTGGCTGCACGAACCGGCATGCTGGTGATGTGAAACCGGATCTGCGCCGGTACTTACGGCTTCATCGCCATCGGTGCCGGCGTTCCGATCGGAACGGCGCAGACGATGGTTGTGCGATGCGCTCATCGTCATATGCGAACGTCCGTAGCCAGCGGCGACCGCTTCACCTCGCGGCGGGCTTAGGGGCGCGTCATCTATACTTGTTCCTGCTATGGATTCGATTCTCCTCGCTATTGATCCGCAAGACGCTTTATGGATCGCCATAGCGTTCCTGTGCGGTTTCGTGGCAACGCGTGTCGGATTGCCACCGTTAGTCGGTTTTCTGGGCGCCGGATTCGTGTTGCACGCCGCCGGTGCCGAGGCCGGCGAGTTCCTGCGAGTCACCGCTGATCTCGGCGTTACCTTGTTGTTGTTCTCTATCGGTCTCAAACTGCGCCTGCAGTCGCTGATGCGACCGGAGGTTTGGGGTGTCGCTACCTTGCACCTCGTGGCGGTCATGTTGCTGATGACGGCCTTCGTGATGCTGCTGGCACTGGCCGGTCTGCAGTTGCTCACCGATCTCGACGTTCGCACGGCATTGATCATCGGCTTTGCATTGACGTTTTCGAGCACCGTGTTTGCGGTCAAGATACTCGACGAGATCGGCGCCAGCACAACACGCCATGCCCGCGTATCGATCGGTGTACTGATCATTCAAGACATCGCCGCCGTCGCGTTCATAGCGGTGACCGCGGGCAAGCTGCCGAGTATCTGGGCGCTCGGCCTGTTGTTACTGATCCCGCTGAGACACCTGCTGCACAAGCTGCTGTCGCTGACCGGCCACGGTGAGTTGCTGCTGCTTTTCGGTATCGTCCTTGCTGTTGGCGGGGCCGACGTTTTCGAAATGGTTGAACTGAAAGGCGACTTGGGTGCGTTGTTGGTCGGTATGTTGCTGGCGTCGCATCCCAAGGCCAACGAGCTGGCCAAGGCATTGCTTGGTTTCAAAGAACTCTTTCTTGTCGGCTTTTTTCTGACGGTCGGAATGACAGCCCTGCCCGGCTGGAATGAACTGGTGGTGGCGCTTTGCCTTTTGGCGTTTCTACCGTTCAAGTCGGCATGTTATTTTGGATTGTTCACGCTATTCAAACTGCGTGCCCGAACTGCCTGGCAAGCATCGTTGAACCTCGCCAATTACAGCGAGTTCGGTTTGATCGTCGGCACCATTGCCACGGCGGCGGGCTGGTTGCCACCCCAGTGGCTTGCCGTGTTTGCCATCGCGTTGTCGCTATCATTTGCCATCTCGGCACCCTTGGCAACAAAGGGTGACCGTTTCTATGCACGGTGGCATTCCCAGATCAAACGCTTTGAGCGTCGCGAGCGTCTGGCGGTAGACGCCGAAATCACGTTGCCACGCACCGAGGTCGTTGTCTTCGGAATGGGCCGCGTCGGCACGTCCATCTACGATTCATTGGCTGCCGACCATAACGGCCGCATCCTGGGGGTCGATACCGACGAGCCCAAGGTTGGCGAACACCAAAAGGTCGGACGCAATGTGATTGTCGGCGATGGCACCAATGCCGATTTCTGGTCGCGCGTGCCGGGACTGTTGTCCGAGGTCGATTGGATCATCCTGGCGCTCCCTGCACATAAGGCAAATTTGTCTGCGGCGGAGAGACTGCGCGACCAGCGCTACCGCGGACGTCTCGCGGCCACGATGCGCTACCCGGAAGAGGCCGAGTCGCTGCGGGCGGCCGGCGTCGAGTTCGCCTATGACCTTCATACGGATGCGGGGCGTGGCTTCGTCGAGGAACTGCATCAGCATCGACGCCGTAGTTAGCCGGCTATTTTCATCAGCGAACTTTTCGTCCGGTCCACCTAAACGGAAAAGTACCAGTCGTGACGTGCGAGACGTTCTCGCCGTTGGCCGGATCAATGAGTCGCTTCGCATCCCGCAATGGATCTTCCCTGGATCCCGGCATCGTGTTGCCAGAGGCAGGGAAGTTCAGGCGACCGACTTACTCAGTTCGCGCGCCGCAACTTCGGCTGCCGCCGCACGCACCTTTCGATACTCATAGTGCAGCGCAATCAGCGCAAAGCCCCACACTACACAGACCAGCAACACCAGCCAGCCGAGCTGCACGGCGCCGATCGTCCACGGCAGCCACTGGGTCAGCAACAGGATCAACATCGAGCCCAGCACCTTGAACAGCCGATAACCGAACATGTCGATCCAGGCTTTGGCCTGGTAGATCAGCAGCGGATCGATCGGCACATACAGCAGTTCTTTGGAGGCGCGATTGATCGAATACGACAGACCGCGGTCGGCGATCTTCAACGCCGCACCGGCGTTCAACGACGGTGACGCCATGTAATTCAAGCTGGCCACAAACACCGCCGTGGGCTGGGCCAACAGACCGCCGACCGCGCCGAACAGGCGATGTACCAGCGGCGTGATCAGCAGGTTGATACCGATCGCCACGCCGCTGAGCAGGCTGAAGAAGTCGCCCAGGTAGGCGGTGCGTGCCTCCAGATTCGTGACGCTGGCCTCGACGGCGCTCATAAACTGGTACTCGACCAGCGGCTCTACCATCTGCGCCAACAGCAGCAGCACCGCGATCAGCAGTAGGTAGCGGTGACCCAGAATCGCGCGCCAGCCGCTGTTGTCGGATCGTTCATCGTCGCGCACGCCGCGGTACTCGTGGTACATGCCGGCGCGCCCCATCACCAGTGTGAGCAGCATCAACAGCACCAGGATCAGCGCAGTGATCAGCAGCAGATCCATCGTTTGCAGGCCGGCCTGCTTTATCCAGAACGACGACAGTGCCCCGCCGGCGATACCGCCAAGCAGACCACCGGTCGCAATCAGGCCGTACCAACGTTTGCCCTGCTGCGGCGTGTACACGGTGTTGGTCAGGCTCCAGAACTGCTCGACCAGGATCACGCTCAGGATGTCGACGAAGATGTAAAAGCCAAAGGCCAGAACCCGGTCTGGCGCCTGCATCGCCGGGTAGAAAGACACCAGAATCGCGATGATTGTCGAGCAGGTACCCAAAACAACCTGGATTCGCCCGAAACGCGCGACGATCCGGTAGTACACCGAAATAATCAAGCCGAGGCATAGCGCGGTCGCTATCCATACGTAGGGGAGCTGCTCCGAACTCAAAGCGGTAACGAAAACCGCCCGACTGGCCGGTTTCAGGTGATACAAAGCGGCGATGATGAGGAAGAAATTTATGAACAGCAGCAAAGACTTAAATAAAGTTTTACTACCAAGTTGCGAACTACTCATTGCCTTTAATACACATTTGGATACTATTGCCCGCGGCTTCGGAAATCAGGTACTGCACAAAATGGCGCGACTGCTAATCGTAGTGAGCCTTGCTCTGACTTTTTCCTTCAACGTATTCGCCGATACATCAACCGATACTTACCCAACCCTTCGCCACGCCCGGGACAGTGAACTGCAGACGGTGTTGGAGTCCCGCATCGAGCATCTCAAACTGGGTGCTGCCGTACGTCGCGGTGAACTGGCGGTATCGCTGGTCGACATTACCGACCCGCACCATCCACGCCTGGCCCAGGTCAATGGCGATCATATGATGTATGCGGCGAGTCTGCCGAAGATCGCTATTCTGTTAGCGGCATTCGAGCGTGTCCATGAAGGCCGCTTGAAATTCAATGACGAGAATCGTGAGTTGATGACCAACATGATCCGCTTCTCGTCGAACACCGCGGCGACCGAGCTGATCCATCGTGTCGGCCGCAGCTACATCACCAAGCTGCTTGCCTCGCCCAAGTATCGCCTGTACGACAAGCGTTACAACGGCGGCCTGTGGGTCGGTAAAGAGTATGCGAAAGGTGCGGCCTACAAGCGCGACCCGCTGCACAACCTGTCGCATGGTGCTACCAGCTTCCAGGTGGCGCGCTTCTATTACCTGCTGCAGACCGGGCAGTTGGTATCGCCCAAGCTGTCGCACGAGATGAAGAAGATGCTCGGTGATCCGGGGATCCGCCACAAGTTCGTCAAGGGCCTGATGGAGACGTCACCGGATGCCCAGATCTATCGCAAGTCGGGTACCTGGCGTCAATGGCACGCCGACAGCGCGATCGTCGAGCATGCCGGGCGCACCTATATCGCCGTGGCGCTGGCACAGAATGCCAAGGGCGGCGAGTGGCTGAAGAACCTGATTGCCGAACTCGACACCATCATTCTCGAACGTCCGACGCGGGCCGCAAGCCTTTCAGCAAAGCGTGCAAACGGGTAGCGAGTGCCTGATGCTCGGCGGCTGAGTTTTTCTTCTTCACGTTCGACGTGATAGCGACCATGTAGTAATAGCGTGGCGCACCGGCCGGCGATTCGACGATGGCGACGGAGTTCATCAGGTTCTCGACGTTGCCCTGATATTTGCGACAGACGAAGTCCGGTTCCGGCTTGCAGCGGTACAGCGAGCCGGACTTGAAGAACACGGCCGCATCGCTGAGCGCCGGCGACGAGGCGTAGCGGATACGCCGCTGCGTCATATACAGCAAACGCTTGATCTCCAGGCTCGACCAGGCGTCGACCAGCTTGCCCTGCTCCAACTTCACCAGATAGCGCATCAACTCGTGCGTGGTCGCGACACTGTTCTTGCCGGGTATGGCACGCTTGGCGTTGTGGCTGAAGAAGCTGCCCTGCCGTAGCCGCTCCACGTCCAGTCCGTTGCGCGTTACCGGCTCGGTCAACGCGCCGATCAGCAGCTCGCTCAGTTCCTTGACCGGCGTTTCGCGAAGAAAGGCCTGGGCGCGTGCCGGCTCAACCGGGTAGTCGATGCCGAAATGTCGCAGCAGCACCACCTGCTTGATCACCATGGTCGCCGCACCGTTCGAGCTGGCCGACAGCATCCAGTCGCAGAACGACCACAGGTTCGCGGTGTCGCCCTCGCGCAACTTGCGCCGTGGCATGCGGTTCTGCTCGGGCATCCACATCGGCACCTCGTGATGCTCGGAGTGGATGAAGTTGTCGACCGTCACCTGTGCTTCGCGCAATACCCGTTTGCGCGCCTCGATGTCGTCCGGGTAGAGGTCGGCCAGCGTCTGGAACAACGCCAGGGCGACCATCAATTTGCCGACGCTGCCGGGATTGCGCGGCAATGAACCGTTGTGTTCGATATACAACGGCTTGGCCGGGTCGCTCAGATCGAGCACGCTGATGCTGTAATCCCTGGCCTCCGCGCCCAGCATCGCCGTCACCCGCTTGGTGAGCGCGGCATCGGGTTGCGGTATCTCGAAGTCCGGCTGGTCCAGCAGGCGCAGCTGGATGTCAGCGGTTTTCAGCTGTGCGCCGGGTGGCAGGCGGTTGCCTTTCACCTTGCCCTCTTGGGCGAGACGGAATCCCTCCAGGCGGGCGATGCCGGTTTCGGGGTAGGCATCGATCGGATAGGCGCCCACCGGGCCCGCCGAGGCAGCCAGCAGGGTGAGCGCCAACAGCGGCGCCGTTGATCGGTATGTGATCATCATGTTGTCCTCGTAGGCATCACGTCGGGCCGCCGCGTGGCGGCAGCTCGATCTGATCATTGTGTGGCTGGCGCGGCGCCGAGGTCCACCGGCTGGGCGGCGTCACTTCCCTGCCTGTCCATATTGATCAGGTACTCGCTGCGGCGCGCGCGCAGGCTCTCGACGAACGGGCGGATCTGGAACAGCGCGAGTTGCCCGTCGGCGAAGCCGAACTCGATGTCGGCCGGTGCGGGCAGACCGTCGCTGCCGACCGGCATCGGGAAGCGCCGTTCGACGTCGTCGGCGAGCGCACGCAGCTGCTCGATCTCATTGGCACTGAGAACAACGTCGGCCCCGCTTGCCGGCACCTTGCGGATACCGCCCTGTGGTGCCGGTTCGGCACGCAGCGGCGAACTGGCCTGCGCCAACAGACGCAGTTTGCCGTCACTGCGGCGCACACGCAGCTCTTCGACCGCCTGGCCTTCGACGGCCCCGCCGACGCCCTCGCCCACGGCGATGGTCAGCCATTGGCGGTCGCCGCTGTCGACATCGGTGGTCACCAGCACGCCGGATTTCTGCGATGCGAACGTCTTGAGCAACAACACCGCCGGGTAGACGTGCTCCGGCTGGGTCATGTGTGACTGGCGCCACGCGTAGGCACGCTCGGTAAATGGCGAGGCCCACACCTGGCGAACGGCATCGACTACCGCGTCGAAACCCTGCACGTTGGGTAGCGTCAGGTTGAGCCCGGCGCCGGTAAAGCCGGGCAGATCCTCGACATTGGTGTCGCTGCGCACGAATACCCCGACGTGCTCGGCATCGCCGAACACCTCGATCATCCTGGCGCGCAACGCCTTGCGAAACGCCTCGCCCGGCTCGGCCGCGACAATCCACCCGCGCAGGCGTGCCAGCATGCTGCTGACCGCCTGCTGCTGCGCGGCCGGATCATCGATCGCACGCACCCGCGCATATTCACCAGCCATCCAGTCGAACGCGCTGCGGCCACCCGGCTCGATCGGCTGATCGAGCAGCTGGCGGAACACGCCGAACGGGATTGCCACACCGGGGTTGACCGCCTGCGGATAGTTATTGCGCAGCTCGCCGAGGTTGGCCGCCTTGGGTCCGACGATCCGGCCCGAGTCCCTAGCGCGAATATCCAGCAACGCGAGCGGCTCGGCGCGTGACAGATCGAGCTTTGCCAGGTCCGGCTCGATCACTACGTCTTCGCCGATCGCCTCGCGGCCGAAGATCGCGTCCCATTGGGCACCGTCGGCGCTGATCTCGATTGCGCCGCGCGGGCTGACGGCGAGCACAATCGGCTCACCGACGTGCTTCAACACCGCGGCCACGCGTTGTTCGTCGATCACGACATTGGGGATGCCGAGGTTGCGCGCCAAGAGCTGTACGTGCGACAGCGAACTGCCCTCGCCGCGGGTGAGTATGCCGGCCACCGGCGGCAGCTCCGGCGTGGTCGACGGCAACAGGTAGATGCCATCACGGCGGAACGCACCATCGGCCGGCGGCAGCAGCAACACGCCGCGCCGCAGCCCGGGATTGAGTGCGCGCAGACCGGTACCGACCGCCTCGTCGAACAAGCGGTGGCGCACGCCGACCAGGCGGTTGCCGTCCTGCACCAGGCGATCGAGCAGGCGCGTGTAGGCAAGCAGGGGACTGCCGCGTAGCCGATCGGGAATCAGATGTGCCGCCAGCGGCGTCAGTGCCGTCCAGCGTTGCACGCTCAGACCGAACTGGTACTCCAGCGCGTTCTGCGCCCATTGCGGCACACGCGCGAGATAACGCAGCGCGTTGACATAGTCGCCGACAGCCAGCGTTGCGGCTCGCGTGAGGTCGTTGTTGTGTTGTGCGATCGCCGCACGCTGTCTTTCCGACAGCAGGCCGCTGCCATAGAGCGCATCGCTCAAAGCACCGAGATACGCCAGCTGCGTGGCGCGCGTGGCACCTGCCTGCTGGTCGACAAGCTGGTTGGCGACGGCAAAAACCTCTTGTTCCATGGCGAGGCTGGCCAGCAGCAGGCGCATACGGCTGAGCGGCTTGAGGTCGCTTTGCGTTTCGATCTGTCGCCGCCAGTCGGCCATGGCGCGCGCTGCGATGGTGAGACGTGCCGGCAGGTCGGCAGCATCCTGCAGGCTTCTGACGGTGCTCTGCAATTGCTGTTTGAGGGCGGCGTCGCGCGTGTCGCGCGCCAGAGCGCTCAACTGGCGCAGCGTGGTCAGCGGGGCATTCAGGGTATCGAGCAGGCCGGCCAGGCGCTCGTATTCCTTGCCCAGCGCTTCGCGACCTTTGCTCTTGGCATAACGCCGCACCATGGCGGCATCGCCGGCATCCGGAATGCCATGGATCTTGATGCGCAGTGGGGTGAAGCCGGGGTCGGCATCGGCGATCTCAATCGCCAGCTGGCGCACCTGGCCTGCCACGCGGGGCTCGCCGCCGAGCGGCAGCAAGCGTGCGGCTTCGCGCAGTAGCAGATAGCGCGCTGGCGAACGCCAGCGCGGGTCGCCGCTGAGCGCCAGCATCAGGCGCGCCGCACCAGCCTGTTCATCTTCGGCCTGCAGGGCGCCGCGATAGTAACGCGCCTGGCGGAACACCCAGCCGTCGTCGTTGCTGATCAGGAAACGTTCGAGCAACAGTTGGCGCAGGTCTTCGAGACGTGCCTGGTCGCCCACGTAGTCATCGTCTCGCACATCGGCGAGCAGGTTGGCGATGAAGTAACCGTCGGCGCGCAGTTGTTTGGTCTGTGCGTTCCATTCACCGTGCTGCACGCCGCCGCCATGTTCGCGACAGGCCCCCTCGCCCGGCGCCAACACCGCACCGTCGGCGCAGAACCAGCGGATGCGTTCGAACGGGCCGCGTTGTGCTGACTTCATGCGCTCGATTGCAGCGCGTAGCGCCTGCTGATCTTCGCTGACCTGTGGTGATGTTGCGGTCGCCTGTGAAGACGACATAAGAAAGGCCAGCACTAAAAACGCGGGTGACAAAACATTCCAGCTACGGCTGGTCGACATTGGGATCGCACTCTATTGGGTGAAACAAAACGGACACCGTCAGACACAGACCGGAGAGCTGGGCTTTCGGTTGACTGGCGCGGGCGGCCGCTTGCCGGCGACCGCGTGTGCAGCCACAAGCATAGCAGTCGCCGGGCTGGGTATCCCGGTGAACGACCTCATGGGCTTGCGTACCTATGTCAGCCGTTGGTGTGTAATTTGCCTGCCCCATGATAATCCATCGATTAGCGGGCAATTCTTGTTGTGTTTCTTTCAAACCTTCTATCGATTGTCGCAAACCTCGACACAATACCGGCAACCAAAAGGGGCTCCGCGCAGTGATGTGGTGTATTGAGTACGGCGATGCCATGGGCCCGGAGGTGACGCATGCATGACAACTTCGCGGCAGCAGGCGATGAGGAATGGGTCATCTGGAACGGCGCCAATGGTCTTGTTACCACGGTCAGCATCGGTACCGTAGAGGTTGACGGCGACGGCAGGTCCGCGTGGCTCGATGAGCCTTTCGATATGGTGGGACCCTTCAGTCTCGATGAGCTAGAGGTATCGGGTCACATCAGGTTTGCAGCCTGTATGGTGATGTCGCGCGAGCGGTGGCAGCAAGATCAACAAGCACTGCGCCGGGAGTCGTTGAAAGTGCGCCGGGCCGCTGAAGCGCGAGTAAAGGAACGGTTTGCGCGTTTCTCAAGTGATGAGAGCGGCCACAAAAGGCGCCCCTATCAGTGCAAGCAGGCTAACGAGCAACGACATCGTGAGATCCTGAAGCTGCCGATCGATGGCAAGCTTGAACCGCGCCAGATCAAAGCGGCTTTCCGACGATTGGCACAGAAGGCGCATCCGGATGCCGGCGGCAGTAACGAACAGTTTGTGCGCATCACACAGGCGCGTAACGCTTTGCTCGCGAATGCCTTTTGACTCGACGCGGCATTGGTCTGCCGGATATCCAGGCTCGATCCGGCAAAAGCCTACTGCTAAACCGCTGGCCTGCTAGTTTTGGCCGCATGTTGATGCTGTTCGACAGTACCTATTCGGCCAATGGATTGCATCTTTCAAAAAGATGTATGTCGTAATAGCGTCCATGCTTCGCTACTTCATCTTCGAGCACGCCGACAAACGTAAAGCCGCATCTATACAGAATCCGCATGGAGGCTTTATTGGGAGCGAGCACCGTCGCATACAGTTTTCGAATCTGTAACTCGGAGAAAGCATGCCCGCACATCAGTCGCAACGCGGTGGTCGCGTAGCCTTTTCCCCAATAGGGCTCACCCAGCCAGTAACCTACTTCTGCGACATGTGCGCGCCAGCCGGCCTGCTCGGTCAGTCCAATACCACCGACCAACTGCCCTTCGACTTCGATCACCCTTGTGATCATGCCGGGGGCGCAACTACCCTGCCCGATCCACCAGCGCGCATCCTTCTCTGTGTATGGACACGGAAACGTATCGATCATGTAGCGCGACACGTTTTCGTTATCCGCGAGCGCGACGAGTTGATCAACATCCTGTAGCTGATATTCCCTGAGTTTCAACATTTGATGGATAGCACCCGATCCCAAAGTAGGTTGTCGCTCGACTGTTTCGCATTGCCCATCGCAGGTTCGACCAGTCTCACCGCATAGTCCAATACTACCCGTACGGCGACCTGTATCGTGCATCTAGCCTATCGCTGACATCACCCGATGTATCGCAGGCTGAACGACCGTGCACGGCAATGCTTACCGATATCTACGAAGAGACGCACAAAAGAGATTCAACGCTTGGCTGCCAGTCAGCGTGCCGATCAGCGCCAACAGCGCGAGCGTCGACCACTGACGCATTGTGCATCCGCCCATTGCCGGTTTAGTAACTGCTTTCTGTGTAACGCGAATCTAACTCGCCAACTACACCCGGCGGCGTGATCGGCCAAGGGTCGCTATGCGAAAATCGTCGCACGCAACGAAGACTTGCTCGGCCGCTTGGAACTGCGGCTGCTTCGTAATCAAGGAAAGAGAAACGACATGGATCTGTTGTTTAGCGCGGAGACGCGCTTGTACGAGCTTGAGTGGCCATCGGGTGCGCCGGGCTTGTTGCTGGTGGAAGCCTGGTGGGGGCGCGAGGCGCTGTCCGCCGGTTTCGAAATCGTGATCGACGGCCTGTCGACCGATGCCTTTCTTGAGCTCAAAGCCTTCATGGGCCAGCCGGTCACGCTGGTCACGACCCTGGCCGATGGCACCCCGTCACGCCGCAGCGCCCTGGTGCGCGCCGCCGACAAGCTCGGCGCCGACGGCGGCTTCACCCGCTACCGCCTGACCCTGGTGCCCTGGACCTGGCTGCTTGGGCGCGGCCGCCACAACCGGGTGTTCCAGGAAAAGACCGTGGTCGAGATCATCGACCTCGTGTTCGGCGACTATGCCGCCCATGCCGCCTGGCAGTGGTCCGACGAGGTCGCCGGGTTTCTGTCCGATACCCGCCCGCGCAGCTTCTGCGTGCAGTACCGCGAAAGCGACTACGCCTTCGTCTCACGCCTGCTCGCCGAAGAGGGCCTGGCCTGGTGCGTCGAAGAGGATGAGGCCGCCCCGGCCGGCCACCGCATCCGCCTGTTCGCCGACAGCGTCGCCTGCCCCAGCGATGAGCAATCCGACACCCAAGGCGCAATCCGCTTCCACCGCGCCGACTCGCAAGAGACCGAAGATGCCATCACCGCGCTGGGCAGCCGCCGTCAGCTCGATACCACCGTCATGACGGTGCTCAGCTACGACTACAAGGCCAAGCGCGGCGTCACCGCCCAGGTGCCGACCCACCACAGCTTCGGTGGCGAGCATGCCCCGCTCCTCGAGCACTACGAGCCCGCCGGTCAATACGCCCATGCCACCCGTGGCGAGGCCGACCGCTACCTGCGCCTGGCGATGCAGGCCCGCGAGGCCCGCTACAAGACCTTCTTCGGCCGCGGCAGCGTGCGCACCTTCCGCCCCGGCTTCGCCTTCGACTTGAGCGAATCACCGCTGGACCTGCTCGAAGAGGGTGAGGGCAACGATCAGGCTGGACAGGACACCGGCGACAACCGCCGCTTCCTGCTGACCGAGCTGACCCATGTGGGCATCAACAACCTGTCCGGCGAGTCGATCGACAAGGTCGCCAAGCGCCTGACCGGTCCGCTCGGGGGGGATGACCTGCCGACCGGCGACACCCTGGCACCGATAGCTGCTCCCACCCAGATTCCCAGTGAGCTGCTCGACCTGGCGCGCCAGCGCGGCTACGGCAACCGCTTCGAGACCCTGCGTGCCAAGGTGCCGTGGCGGCCACGCCTGGCCGACGACACCGGTGCCCGCATCAACCCGCGACCCTTGGCCCCCGGCCCGATGACCGCGATCGTGGTCGGTCCGCACGGCGAAGACCGGCCCAACGGCGTCGACGAGATCTGGTGCGATGCGCTCGGGCGCATCAAGGTGCGCTTCCACTGGCAGCGCGGTGAGCGTGCCGACGACCGCCTGACCTGCTGGCTGCGGGTTGCCAGCCGCCAGGCCGGCAACGGCATGGGCTGGCAGTGGCTGCCGCGCATCGGCCAGGAGGTGCTGGTCGACTTCCTTGAGGGTGATATCGACCGGCCGCTGGTGATCGGCGCCCTGTACAACGGGCAGGGCGAAGGTGGAACCATGCCGACCCCGGGCGGCGACAACCACAAAACCGCCGACACCCGCGTATTCGATGAGGCCACCGACCACAGCCCGAGCGGCCAGGGCAACCTCGCCGCTGGCCACAGCCCGGCATGGCACGGTGCAGCCCCGAGCAGCCATGCGCATGCCGCAGCCCTCAGCGGCTTCAAGACCAAGGCGTTCGGTGGTGAGGGCTACAACCAACTGGTGTTTGACGACACCGACAACCAGCAACGCGTGCAGCTCAAGACCACCCAGCACCACACCGAGCTCAACTTAGGTCACCTGGTCCACCAGGCCGACAACTACCGCGGCAGCTTCCGTGGCGCCGGGGCCGAGCTGCGCACCGATGCCTACGGCGCACTGAGAGGGGGGCAAGGCGTGCTGATGAGCACCTGGGCACGACGCACCCCTGCCGAGCCGGCCGGGGACCTGACCGCCGGTATGGCCCTGCTCAACCAGGCCAAAACCCAGGCCAGCACCCTGTCGAACGCGGCCAAGACACACCAGACCGTGCAACTGGCCAACAGTGTCGGCAGCGCAAAGCCCGGCGGCAGCTTCGTCGACCCCAAGCTCGCGCCGATCCCGGCGATGCACCAGACCGCCAGCGGCATGGTCGAGCACAGCGCGCTCAACCCGGCCGAAAACGACGCGGCCAACAAGAACACGAAAGTCACCGACGACAAGGTGCCGCACTTCACCGACCCGGCGATCATCCAGGCGGCCAAGGCCGGCCTGGCCAACGTCGCCGGACAGCACCTGCAGTTTGCCAACGGCGAGACCTTCACCGCGATGAGCGGACAGGACACCGACATCGCCGTCGGTGGCAAGGCACGTATCCACACCGGTCAGGCGATTGGCCTGCTTGCCGGCGCGATCCAACCCGGCGAGGGCAACACCGGCATCACCCTGATCGCGGCCAAAGACCCGGTCGACATGCAGGCGCAGAGCGACCAACTCAAGCTCCAGGCCAAGCAAGACCTAACGATGGTCTCAGCGAGAGCGGATATCGACTTTGCGGCGGCCAAGAGGGTCCACTTGGCCGTCGCCGGCGGGGCGAGCATCACGATCGATGGTGGGATCACCGTGGAGTGTCCCGGGACCATTACCGTGCATGCGAGTAAGAAGAGTTTCAGTGGGCCGACCAGCATGCATTTTGATGTACCCGAGTTCGCGCCGACCGGTGCGTTTGACCGACTGCCGGTGCTCACCTGGGAAGGCAGTGATGACCCTATCGCAAATCGGAACTACCGTGTCACGCTCGATGACGGCCGTGTGTTCGAAGGTAAGACTGACAATCTAGGGCGCGCAGAGATTATCGATGCTGCCCACTTTGCCAATGCCGCAATAGAAATCCTTCCCGACTGAACCCCCCCAAGAGAAAACGCATGAGCAAGGAACGCTACTCTCCCAACAAACGCGTCCGCGACGCCGGCAAGAACGGTGACGTGATCAAGGAATTCGTTACGACGCCCAAAGTCGGCGAAACCGACCAGGTAGATATTCGATTCAAACGCCCAATGCCCGGGATCATCATCCTGGTACACGGTGTCAACGATGTTGGTGAGGCTTACCCGACGCAAGCAGACGGTTTATGTCAGGGTTTGAATATCCGTTTAGGTCGTGATGATCTGACACCCGGTGAATGGGATGTGCCGCGGGCCTGCAAAGACAACCGTGTCGTCAGCCACGAGCGGCGCGCAGAAGCCCAGGGATACAACCCGATCATTCCATTCTACTGGGGGTTCCGCGCAGTCGATAAAGCGACCTACGACGCAGATCAGGCGCGTTACCGCGATGAACTACGGCGTCGCCGGGACGTCAAAGAAGTAGACGCGCCATACGACGCCTACTATGTCGTAGGTGCCAATGATCCCAGCAAAGGCTACGAAAACCAGGATTGCTTCGGAAACCGCCTCGACGAAAACTTCGCGAAGAATGGTGGGGTGTTCGCAAACGCCACGTCGAACCTTGTCGACATGTGGGGACCGGGAGGCAATATCTGGGGAATCGTCAAATGGATCTCCCGCTATGTCATGGATGATCTGAGTCATCCGATGTACGAAAATCCGCATCGAGTCTATTTCGTCTGGGCCGCTCAGCGATTGGCCGATCTAATTGCCGAGATACGTAACCGCCCAAACACCAAAGATGACTCGATAACACTGGTTGCTCATAGCCAGGGAACGATGGTTTCGATGCTCGCAAACTTCCTGGCGGCGAACAGTCCAGACAGTCCCTCGCGCCCGGCCGATTGCCTCATTCTCAACAACTCGCCGTACAGCTTTCAGACCCCTTTTCATGAAGCTTCACAGTCATTTGGTCCGCAACAATCAAAGCGCGCCCGAATCGAAACCTTCGCAAACTTGTGCCAACTCACCTTTGAACAACGTGTCGCGGGCCCGAGCGCAGAGCACCTCGTGGCCAAGGGCGTCGCTGCCAGTTCGGTCAAGGAAAAAGAGGCGCATATGCGCGACAATCACGGTCGCATATTCAACTACTTCTGTCCGCATGACATGACCGTCTCGCTCGACAACGTGGAAGGGTTCGGTTGGCAGGGTGTGCCGCTCGATATTCACGAAAAGTGTGGTGAGGGATTCGGCCAACGCATGTTTCTCGACAACGAGTTCATGCACCTGCAACCTTCGCCCAAGCCTAGAAAGTTGCCGAACCTGAAACGCGCTTTGGCGAAGGTGTTTTCTAACGAAGATGTGCCGACCGGCGCGCTGCGTGATCTGAACGCCGGCATGCTGCCAGACCTCGACTATGAATTCACCCTTCTATCGGGGTGCAACAATATCGGCTCGTCGAACTGGGGAGTTCAAGCGGCGGCGACGCCGGAAACCGGCAGAAACATCCAGCGCGAGGTGGTGCGCAACCCGTTTGAACGGCTGCCGGACCGTCTGACATACACTTCTTCAATGCTGAATGCAGAAGAAATCGAAGAACTCGAGGCAGCTCTCAGGAACCAGGGCAAGGATTGGCAACTGGCATCGGCCAGTCTTTCCTCCGACAGAAAATGGTTTGTCGTCGATCGTTATCTTTCGCGGCAAGAGTTGTATGCCGACGCCAGTTCCACACCCACAGAGGATTCCCATCATTCGGCGATCGTTCTGAACCGAGGGGCATCAAAATGCGTAACGGCATTCGATGTGGCCGTAGGGCGGTGCAATAGCTATGACTTCACGAAGAAAGATGGCGGCGAGTTCTGGCAGAACTTATTGCGAATGGCGGATTGGCGGGAGAGTGGAGCCCCAGATGATGTCAAATACTGGTCAAGTGGTTTGTTGCCAGAGCGCATAAAAAGGCAAATGAACAAACCACTTGCTGTCGCAGGTATCGTCAACGAGATAGTTGAAGTTTCCGATTACGAAAAGATAGTAAAAAATCTCGATACGCGAATTCGCCGATTGCACGATGAGAAATCGAATTGGCCGACAAGAGAATGGGAACAACGTGTGAGTGAGCTCGAGCGCAATCGTCGCAACGCAGAACGTGCACGCAAAGCCCTAGCATCAAAGCACCAATACTTTCCGATTGTTCATACCCCTTGAGAGATTATGCATGGAAACAGCAGAAGTCTGGATTGTTTCAATATGGACGCTTCTTTTCTCCTCAATCGCATTATTGGTTTCGATTCGGACGCAGAAAAAGGCGCTGGCGGCTTTGGGAATTCTCTTAGCAGTTGCTGCTATCGTCCCTATTCTACCTGCCGGGCAATCGTCGTCCCGAAATAAGCCTGCTACACAGGTGATATATCGCTTCGACGACCATCGACACCTGGAACTGACAGGATACGGTTGCGAAGGCGCAATCTATTACGCAGATGAAAAGCATGGTGTTCGGACTGCATACATCGATCAGTTCGCTAGAGTTTTCCTGCCTGATATTGTTCACGCGGATGACGACGGTGATTTCGTTTTCTTGCCCTATTCTGACGCGTCAGGCTTTCTCGTTTCGAAGGATCAGGGCAGGACCTTCAACGATGCCCGGTGGATCGGCACTCGGCCCTGGGCGCGCGAAATCACGCGGATCACCGTGGCAGGCAGGCAGGCTTTTATCGAAGTTCAAGACGGCCGCCTCTTCATGACATCCAACCCTGCAGACAACGATCGTTGGGGAATGGGTGTGATCGATCCTGTAAACGTATTGCCAAACAAAGTGCATCGCGACTATCCCGAGTGGCAGAATCTTCCAACGGAAGTTCCGCCAGTAGAGAACTACAAGGGCTGGACACAGATGCGTTGCGACCCCGATCTGCTAGGTGAGCCGATGGAGACTGCCGGCACGCGTTGGAATCGCTTCCAGCAGCAGGTATCCGATGTCCTCGCCCGAACCATTGCGCTGCCGGTGACCTGGGCTGTGGAGTACTTTGGCTGAGCAACGCCGTCTCTGTTCCCTGGCATTCACTGATTTCGTCATCTTTTCAATCACCTAACCGCCGCGCCATCCCTAGAGTGTCCACCGAGGTTTTACCCTGCTACGCCTTGGTGTAGATTTGCCGTCTTCAAATCTGACGAGGGCCCTTGCGTGCTGCCATCCATCGCTGAACGAATTGCCAATGAGATCGCTGTAAACACCCGGCAGGTGGAGTCGGCAATCGACCTAATCGATGGTGGCGCAACCGTGCCGTTTATCGCGCGATATCGTAAGGAAGTAACCGGTGGTCTCGATGATGCGCAGCTGCGGACATTGGAAGAGCGATTGGGTTACCTGCGTGAATTGGAAGAACGGCGTGCAACGGTTCTGAAGTCCGTCGATGAACAAGGCAAGCTGACCCCCGAGCTTGAAAAAGAGATCCTGTCGGCCGACACCAAGACGCGCCTCGAAGATATCTATTTGCCGTACAAGCCGAAACGCCGCACCAAGGCACAGATTGCGCGTGAAGCCGGTATTGCTCCGCTGGTTGAGGCCATTCTTGAGGATCCGACGCAAGATCCGGAAACTCTCGCGGCTGACTACCTCAACGAAGAAGCCGGTTTTGCAGACATCAAAGCGGTACTCGACGGTGCGCGCCAGATCCTGATGGAGAATTGGGCCGAGGATGCGGAGCTGAGCGGCAACGTGCGCGAATGGCTGTGGGACAACGCCAAGCTCAAGAGCGCAGTCATCGCCGGCAAGGAACAGGAAGGGGCGAAGTTCGCTGACTATTTCGATTTCAGCCAGCCGATCCGGGCCATCCCGTCGCATCGCGCGCTGGCGCTGTTTCGGGCACGCAACGAAGGCATCGTGTTTCTCGATTTCGATATCGATGAAGACGAGAACGGCCGCACTCAACCCGAACGGATGATTGCCGCGCGTTTCGCCATTCGCGATGAAGGTCGCGCGGCCGATGCCTGGTTGCGCGACTCGGTCCGAATGACATGGCGGGTCAAACTGCTGACCCGACTCGACCTGGAATTGAAAACCCGCTTGCGTGAAGCAGCCGAAGGCGAGGCCATCAAGGTGTTCGCCGCCAACCTTCATGATCTACTGCTGGCCGCTCCGGCCGGCCCGCGTGCCACGCTCGGCCTCGACCCTGGTCTTCGCACAGGTGTAAAGGTCGCTATTGTCGACAACACCGGCAAGGTCGTAGCAACCGATACCATCTATCCGCATCCGCCGAAAAAGCAATGGGACCAATCGCTGGCAACGCTTGCGAAACTGGCGGCGACACACAAGGTTCAACTGGTCGCGATCGGCAATGGCACAGCCTCTCGGGAAACCGATCGCCTGGCAGCCGAGTTGATCAAGAAGCATCCGGAACTCAAGCTCAACAAGATCATGGTCAGCGAGGCCGGCGCGTCCGTTTACTCGGCGTCCGAGCTGGCATCGAACGAACTGCCCGATCTCGATGTATCTTTGCGCGGTGCGGTATCGATCGCACGTCGTCTACAAGATCCGTTGGCAGAGCTGGTAAAGATCGATCCGAAGTCGATTGGTGTGGGCCAGTATCAGCACGATGTGAGTCAGACTCAACTGGCGCGCAGCCTCGATAACGTGGTCGAAGACTGTGTGAACGCCGTAGGCGTCGATGTGAATACCGCATCCCCTGCACTGCTCACCCGTGTCGCAGGTCTTTCGAGCATCGTGGCGGACAACATTGTGCAGTTTCGCGATCAGAACGGGGCGTTTGCCGACCGTCAGCAACTGAAAAAGGTGCCGCGCCTAGGCGACAAAACGTTTGAACAGGCTGCCGGCTTTTTGCGCGTAATGGACGGCAGCAACCCCCTGGATGCCTCCGCTGTGCATCCCGAGGCGTATCCCGTTGTTGAACGCATCCTGAAAAAGAATGATCGCAACATCGCCCAGGTGATCGGCGACGGTGCCTTTCTTCGCCGTTTGACCGTCACGGACTACACCGATGACACTTTCGGTGCTCCCACCGTGCAGGACATTGTTGCGGAACTCGAAAAGCCCGGTCGTGACCCGCGACCGGAATTCAAGACGGCCGAGTTCCAGGATGGTGTTGAAACACTGTCTGATCTCAAACCCAACATGGTGCTCGAAGGTGTCATCACCAACGTCACTAACTTTGGGGCTTTCGTCGATATCGGCGTACATCAGGATGGCTTGGTGCATATCTCGGCGATGAGTGACAAGTTCATTAAAGACCCGCGTGAAGTGGTCAAGGCGGGCGATGTGGTCAAGGTAAAGGTCATGGACGTTGATCTGCAGCGCAAACGTATCGGCTTGTCGATGCGGATGAGCGATGAAGCCGGCAAGGGGCAAACTGAACGTTCGCCTCGCCCACAGCGTGAGCGTGCAGACCAGAAACGGAGGCAGCATAGTTCACAGCCGGCACCGCAGGGCGCACTTGCCGCGGCCTTTGCCAAAGCGCGCAAAGGCTGACTCTCTTGCATCGGGCCGGCTAGTTACGGTGTTTTGTCAGCGGGCCGGTTTTGCCAACAGGCGTGCGATTGCGTTCGGCAACGGCGCTATCTTGAACAGACGGTTGAGCAGCAGGTGCGCCGCAAATGCATGGGCGACACCGGCATAGTCGCGCACGCCGATGGGCGCGTAGAGCGGAATCGGCGGTGAGGTAAGCGGTCGCATGCGCCCCTTCATCGTCCCGCCATTCAAGAGATACTTGTAGTCGGCTCTTGGTACGCCGGATCGGCGCGGGCGCAGCCCGAGTCGAGCAAGGGTTCGGAACGCGATTTCTCGCTCATTGACCCAGGCGCTCCATAACAGGTTGTGCCCGGCACGGCATCGAACGTGCGGATCTGCACCATGTGCGACCAGCTTTTTGATCAAGCCTGCGTCATCGTGATGAATTGCGTGTTTGAGCGGGGTCCAGTCTTCGTCGTCGCGGTGGTTCGGGTCAGCGCCATGTTGCAGCAACCAATCGATGACCGATTGGCGATTGAAATAGCACGCCCACGCCAACAGCGAGCGGCCCCGCTCGCTGAGTGCATTTACGTCTTCAATGTTGCTCAACAGGCGTTCGAGTGCGGCGAGATCATCATGCATGATCAGCGCATAGGCCTCGGCAGCCAGCTCGTATGAACCGCTCGACATCGGTTATGGAACTATCGGTTACAACTAGGAAGTTTTATCGGCAGATGCGCCGCCCGCTAGACCGACAATAGGCAGACCTGAGAACCCGCTTCCCTTGATTCCACCGATCTTTTTCACAGATCAACAAAGAAGCGGCAGAGGGGCTCTCTTTGAAGAACCCGACTGCCGCTCGCATCCTGAACAGTTGTCAGGAACCGAGTGCCTATCTCGGCTTCAGTTCACTTTCGCCCGCCGCACGCGCGCCTGAAGAAAGGCGGCCTGGTCAGCCAGGATATTCCTTCCTTTCAACAGCAGATGCTCCGCATAGCACGGCGCATACGGCACGGCGATCAACTGCACGCCCCATTCCTCCGGCGTACGAGCGCCTTTAGCTGCATTACATACCGCACAAGCTGTCGTTGTGTTCGACCACGTATCAAGACCGCCGCGACTTGTCGGCACGATGTGATCTCGCGTCAGCTTCTGCGTTGCGAACGCGTTGCCGCAGTACTGGCAGAGATGTCGATCGCGGGCGAACAACGCACGGTTGGTCAGCGGCGGCTGGTATTGCTTGCTCCAAAGGCGTGGTTGCACGTGCATCCGCGTCAACAGGATGCTCGAGATCTCGACCTGCGAACGTTGACCGGTGCGTGCGTTGACGCCACCGAACAACAGGCGGGTATTTTCACCCAGCAGTGCGAGCACCCGATCGGTTGTAATCAGGTGCACGGCACGCTCGATGTCGATCCATGCGTTCGGATTGCCTGCGATATCCAAGGCCAGCACTTTCGCCGGGGTCTGGCAGCCGTCCATGTCGGCGCTACTCCTGTGTTGTGGAGGTCGTTGTTTCGTATAGTCGAACGAGTCGGAATGCTGAACGTTGCTGGAGCCGGGTGTGAGATTCGAACTCACGTGGGTTTCACCCTCCTGATTACAAGTCAGGTGCAATCGACCGACTATGCGAACCCGGCGCGATTGGTACGTAGGGCGGGGCTCGAACCCGCGTGAGCCTTGCGGCTCGCCAGCTCCTCAAGCTGACGTGTATACCGATTCCACCACCTACGTAAAGATGTTCGGCGATGCTTGAACAGAATGCGGCGCATCGCCTTTTGTTGGTGCCGCCCCCGAGATTCGAACTCGGAACAGGGCTCTCGCCCAACTGATTCCTGAGACCAGCGTGTATGCCAGTTCCACCAGAGCGGCCTGAAAACAGAAGTGGTAGGGACGGCCCGAGTCGAACGGGCATAGAGCGTGTGCTCAACCAGGGTTTAAACCCGGCGCGTAGACCATTCCGCCACGTCCCTAAACAGAAGAAAGCATTGGTCCCCAGGGCGAGATTCGAACTCGCAGGATCCTGTGTTTGAGGCAGGCATGTATGCCGGTTCCATCACCTGGGGAGTGATGATTGGTTGACGGTATCCGGTTCGAACGGATGACATCTGCTTTGCCACGCTGCGCGAGGAGCGTAGATAGGCGAAGTGCTCTACCAGCTGAGCTAACCGTCAAAGAAGAACTGGTCGCTTCGGATGGATTCGAACCATCGACCCCGCGGTTATCGGCCGCGCGCTCTACCGGGCTGAGCTACAAAGCGAGTTATCTGCTGACTAACTGGAGCTGCGAGACAGGATTGAACTGCCGACCTCACCCTTACCATGGGTGCGCTCTGCCGACTGAGCTATCGCAGCGTGTCAAAAATGTTGGAGTGAACGGTGAGATTCGAACTCACGAATAACCTGGATTGCAGCCAGGCGCCTTAGACCACTCGGCCACGTTCACATCAAACCTGGTGGAGGATGAAGGATTCGAACCTTCGTGCCGCCTGTTGGCGACGCACCCGCTTCCAACGGGGCCCGTTCGACCGCTCGGGCAATCCTCCTGAACTGGCAGAGGGCACCGGTACCGACCCGGAAGCCTTGCGGCTCCATACGCTTAGCAGACGTTGCCTGTCCCCGACAGGATTACCCTCTAAAAAGTTGGCGGAGAGCGGAGGTATCGATCCCCAATCGTTGCGACGATCGCTGTGCTTTCGAAACACGCCCGAACCCTGTCCGGTTCACTCTCCTGTTTGGCGGCGGGCCGAGGTGTCGATCCCCATTCGGGACTGGCTACCCAAACGCACCGATTTCAAATCGGGCCTGAAGGCCGCTTCAGTTGACCCGCCAAAAGTGGCGCCCTCGACCGGTTTCGATCCGGCTACCTCGGCCTTGACAGGGCCGCGCTCTCCCGATTGAGCTACGAAGGCTTGCTTGGTGTCCTTGGAGAGACTCGAACTCCCAGTTCTCCCGGTTCGAAGCCGGGTGCCTTCAATCCATTTGGCGACAAGGACATGACTTGTGGACGGGGCAGGTACCGACCCTGCGGCCTCCGGTGCTTCACGCCGGCGCTCTACCGATTGAGCTACCCATCCATTGATTGTTTGCAAGTACCGGTAGGGGTGACCGGTGGGACTCGAACCCACAGCATCCGGAGCCACATTCCGGGGCGTCTACCATTCCGCCACGGCCACACCTACCGGCACTCGCTTGTTGCTTGGCACACCGGGAGGGATTTGAACCCCCAACCTGCGGGTTTGGAATCCGCTGCGCTGCCGTTGCGCAACCGGTGCATTGATTGGTGTCCCATAGGGGTATCGATCCCCTTTTGCTGCCTTGAAAGAGCAGTGTCCTAGCCAGTAGACGAATGGGACGTATCGATCGCACGCGCAACAGCTTCCGAAGGGCCATTGCACATACGTCGTGGTCTGCGTTGCAACCATTGGATAAGGCCAGCCATTCCCTGCGAACTACGCCTTGGCCACAACGTTTGTGCCACTGCTGAGCACTATAGAACTATCCGTATGGCCCTCCGGCCAGTAGACGAATGAGACGGTGAAAGTCAGGCAAGCCGTCGGGCATGGCAGATCGCGATCAGGATCTTGTCGTGATCGCGGTTGTGCGCCAGCCCGCTACGCAGAAACCAACGTGCGTTTTCCGGCGTGCCGCATTTGCGCTCTGCGGGGATGTTCATCCCTGCGACGGCGCGCTCGAATTTTGTCGATTCGGAGGGCATCGCGTTATCCCCTGTCGTAGAAGTTGAAACTGGTGGAGCCAGACGGGGTCGAACCGCCGACCTGTTGGTTGCAAAACAACCGCTCTGCCAACTGAGCTATGGCCCCAATGATTTGGTGGACGAGGTAGGAATTGCACCTACAAGCTCGAAAGAGACGTGAGTTGCAGTCACGAGGGCCCACTACACTGCCCAACTCGTCCAAGATGTCTTGCTGCAATTGGCTGGCAAGGTCGGACTCGAACCGACATACGGCGCATTAACAGTGCGCTCACCTACCGATGGTGCACCTGCCAGTAATGAAGATTTTCAGCAGCCTGAGATTACAGCTGCCGGTATCACGCCGTTTGACGGATTATCCCGGGGCGACCAAGCCCAGGGTTCCCGCGTATCCACCCGTGCCTGCGTAAGCAGCACACGCGTCGCGTGACATGACGGCCTTTGTGCAACAGGAGGCGATACCTGTAAGCGATACGACTACTCGATGTTTTATCTACCGTCTGCCCTGCCGGGCAACAAAGGCTCGCTAGCCACCGTGCGACGCTACATCAAAGACCTTTGGCTTGGGGCCGCCGGCCTCCCTGAATTTCATCCGCAGATGATTCAGGCTTACGCCACTTTCACCGTATCGTGAGACGCAACTTTCCATTTCAGTCTGGAATCGAACCAGCACTCACCGTCGAAGGGTGATGCCCGGCCATCGGGCTTTCAATCAACCTGCCGAGATGTGTGCGTCTCGGTTGCTTCGTTGTGTTTTGCACAACGAAATACAACACACCTCATGTCGTTCACCTGTCGGCTACTTAACCGTTCGTCAGGACCGCGTGCTTTCACACCCGCTGCCCCTGGAACTGCACTCGGCCCTTACCGACAAGGCTCGGACTCAAGCACTCCCCCTTATCCCTTACGGTTGGTGACCGGGTATGACGGTGGTCAGCACCACCTGTTACCGTCGCCGACACCGGTTCCCCTGTATGGGCCGGTAAGCCGACTCGAACCGTCGATCACGTGGCCGCTACCACCAGCCGGACTGATGGCGTGGGGACGAGGTTTTTCTGGACCGTCCTGCATCGCGCAGGTGGGGGTGCGCAGGCTTCCCCCCTTTCACGATGTCGCCACCGCTTATCTGTGCCAGACCACATTGCCTACGCCCACCGTCGTTCCCTATGAACCATGGGCGTGAATTGGAGCGGGAAACGAGATTCGAACTCGTGGCCTCAACCTTGGCATGGTTGCGCTCTACCGACTGAGCTATACCCGCGAAAAGGAATGGCCGACGTAGCCGCCGGCCGACCGAATCCCTTCGGCTGCACATCCGTGTGCCTATTCCTTATTGGGGAGTCCAAACGACAGACGCGACCCACGTTGCGGTCGCCGGGTACATCGATTCCGTCGACGTACCCGTCCCCCGCCATCGCTTTCACAATGGCACTTCAGCATTCCGACTTGTTAAAGATCGCTACATGCCGCGCGTTGGTGGCGGCACGAGGGTTCTCAACGGTCCGAAACGCAAGAACCCCGGCAGTGCGTTTCGAATGCACCAACCGGGGTTCTTTGAAATCCTCGGGAGGTGCTTGTTTTTTCAGCCAACCTCCCGGATATGTTCCTTGGAGGTTATGTCATACCGCGTCCGCTCCGACCGACGTCGGAACACTCGATGGCAATGGCATGTTCATCCGAATAATCACAGGCGAAACTCACCTGCGACCACGCGGCGACGCGTTGCTTCGCAGCGCGCACAAAACTGCCCGACAGGCTTGGTATGCCTGCACAGTGCATCGTGTTGTCGCGTAGTGATAACGAAGTCATGTCAGTCTCAATAAACAAAGGCGCAAGTTCGCCAGCAATTTCTGTTGCGAGTGATTGTATGCGAAGATTTGGAGATTGCAAGCTATAAATCCAAAAAACTTGGATTACGAGAATATGACTGCTCGAACTTCCCATGCCTAAAGCCGCGTCCCCCAGCAAACAAAAGCGCAATCCCGTCTATGAAAAGATCGGCAAGCGCATCCGCCAGGCGCGCATCATGGCCAAGGAAACCAACAGCCGTGCCCTGAGCGAACGGCTCGGCTGGAGCGCCGGTCGCATCAACAACTTCGAAACCGGTATCTCGACGCCGGGTGTCGAGGAAACCCTGCAGTTCTGCGAGGCGGTCGGTGCCGATCCTTGTTGGGTCACCTACGGGGTGGGTTCGCCGCGGGCGTCTTCGCTGCAGGCTACGCGGCATCGCAATCTGATCACGATCGTCGACGAGGCCGAACAAAGCGGTGCCCTGCCGGACCTGCTCGCCGCCATTCAACTGACACCGGAGCGTTTGGCAAAACACCGTGAGAATCCATTCAAGGAGATACCGGACCGATTGGCGCGGCGGTGCGAAAGGTTTACTCAACAACGCCGCGGCTCGATGGACGAATCACCTGCCGAGAGCGGCTACTGTGAGTCGCTGCCCGACGACATGCGTGAACTACTGGCCTTGTATGCCCGACTGAGCGATGCGGACAAACAGAAACTCTTCGCCATGGGCAGACTGTTGATCGAAGAAGATTGAACAGCAGCCTTTGTGCACGCAGATATGATCTTGGTTAAACACCAGGCGTGAACTCTGGCACAATCCCACCCCGCTCTGCGTTCAGCGCGCACGAGCGTTCTTCATTTCGTCAGGTCGCACGGATCAGTAGGAGATCATCGGCATGGAACAGCCCCGCTTCGTTTCCCCTTCCTCTACTTTCACATCTGGGTTGCGTCGGCGAATAGCCGCTGTCCTGGTCGGCAGTCTCGCATGGTTTGCGTTGGCGTTGATGCCAAAAGCTGCCCTTGCCGATGTTGCCGCAGCGACTCCGACGTGGGCGAGTGACGTTCCTTTTACGCTTCCGAACTCTGACGAGCTGCCTTCGGCGCTGCACGAAGGTGGCGTCGAGCACCTGTTGCTCGATCGCCAATGGCGGGTGACGGATCGCGGCCACATCGCGTTCACACACGATGCCAAGCGATTGCTCAGCCTGGATGGTATTGAAGCCATTTCGACGATTGCCGTGCCCTTCCATCCCGAGTTCGAAACAGCCAAGGTTCACCGTTTGGTCATTCATCGCGACGGCGAGATTGTCTACCAGACTGCCAGTGCGCTGGGGAATACGCACATTGAGCCCGCCGAAGGCGCTTCACCCTCTACATTGCGAATCCAACTCGACGACGTACGCGTTGGCGACGTCGTCGAGTACAGCTATAGCGTGGTATCTGAGCATCCCGTCTACGCTGGCAGATTCTCCGAAAAACTCGCGTTTAAATTCGAAGAACCGGTCGCCAATGTCTTCTACCGTTTGCTCTGGCCGAACGTGCGCAGCCTCGGCATGCGTCAGCACAACACCGATATTTCGCCCAATTGCGTACAACACAAGGCCGTCAAGGACTGCACCTGGACTGCCTTGAACACCGTGCCGGTCACAATAGAAGAAGACGCACCGGGCTGGTACGACCCCTATCCCTCGGTGACCGTTGGCGATGAACTGACCTGGGCCGGGGTGGCCGGCGCCTTCGAACCCATGTTTCGTACTGACAGCGCTTCCGGTGAACAGCTTGCCGCATTGATCGAACAGATTCGCAAACCTGCTGCGACGCCGCTGGACCAGGCCAGCGCTGCGGTCACCTATGTACAGCAGCAGATTGCCAATGATGAACAGCCGTTGGCGCCGCTACCGGCTTCGCCGCTGACACCTAACGCGATACTGGAAAAAGGCGTTGCGAGCCGTCGAGATAAGGCTGTGTTGCTGGTCTCACTGCTGCGCAGCCTCGACATCGAAGCATATCCAGCGATGGTGCATACGGAACGCGGCAAGACCCTGCCCGACGCACTGCCCTCCCTCCAGGCCTTCGACGATGTCATCGTCACTATCCTGCTGGAAGGCAAGCAACACTGGGTCGACCCCAAGCGACTCCATCAAAGTCAGCGGATCGATACGCTGTACCAACCTGAACTCAACTATGCACTGACGCTGACACCGACGACCACGCAGCTCACTGCAATGGACGAGAGCGGCCCGGTCTACGACCATGTCGAGGTCATCGAGCGGATTGATCTCAGCCACACCGGGCAGCCGTCCGCCGACCTCGCGATAGAAACCCACTACGACTATTACTACGCCGAAGATACGCGGGCCGAGCTAGACGAAAAAGGCGTGCCACAGCTTGCCGAGGAATACCGGCAGTACACGTCGAATGCGTTCGGCGGCGCCGATGCAACGCAGGATCTGTCGATCGAAGATGATGCCAGGCTCAACCGTGTGAAACTGGTCGAGCACTATCGCTTGCCCGACGTCTGGCAGTCCGAAAGCGGCTTGCACGAGGTGCCGATAACGCCGTTCACGATTCTCGACAACACGGATGACGTATCGCCGGAAACGCTGCGCACCATGCCGTTCTCGCTGGTGCACCCGGTGGAAGTCAAGCACACGGTACGCGTGAAGTTGCCAGACGGTTGGCAGTTCGAAAGCCAACGCGACACGGTAGACGATGCAGCTTTCACCTTCTCCCGTGAGATAACGCAGGTTGGCAACGAACTGCTTGTCGAGTATCGCTACAAGTCATTGGCCGAACATGTCGAGCCACAGAGGTTTGCCGAATTCGCCGGGCATTCGACGACGCTTCGCGAATTGGCCGACTATACGCTGCGTGATCCGACGGCTACGGTCTATTCCAGCCTGGGTCCGCAATTGGAGATCCAACTGTGGGGTGAGGCCGCCATAACCATTCTCGCGCTCATAGGCTTCATCCTGTAACGCCACCTTGCCGCAGGTGGCCGTGTGCCACCCGTTCGTGCGGGCGCTACGGGCGGATTCGCTGCGGTTCGTCCTGTTTCAGATACGCGGCCTCGGCATCGCTCAGGTCGATGTCGTCGTAGCCGGTCACCATTGGCTTCACGTGTTCGCGGAACGAATGGCCGGTCGTCAGCAGGTAGATGTGCAGAATGATGAAGACCGCCATCGCGAACGCTGCGGCGGTGTGCACCAAGGCCACCCAGGTCAGCCCGGCATTGGTGGCTGCGCCCTGCGACCACAGCCCATAGCTCAGGTAGGCAAGGCCTGAGATCCAGATCACCGGAAACAGCACGACCTTCAGCGCAAGGTAGGTAAGTGCCTGCAGCGGGTTGTGCTTGCGCCAGAAGTGCTTGCGATAGGGATGGTCGGCACCTTTGAAGATGTCGACGGCGTAATAGCGTGCAACTTTGAACAGGCCCTGCGTGGTCGGCACATAGTGCCGCCAGGTGCCGGTCGTCAGGTGCCAGAAGATCGCGAACACCCAGAGCACCATCAGGTACAGTGCGGCAACCACATGTACTGTGACCTGCGTGCCGAAGTCGCCCTGGTCATGCAGGCCGTGGATACCGAAGCCGGTGAACAACAACGCGAAGATCGCGGTGGCCTGTGTCCAGTGCCAAAAGCGCTCGAAACGGTTGAAGATCAGAACCTTGTGTGTGGCCATCAGTGTTTCCTCTTGGCGCGGAACGTCAGGCGCAACAGGGCGTGCAGCAGAATCCCGGCAAGCGCAGCAAGCATGGCGAAGATGCCGATGCGATCGAGCCAGACGCTGCGGTCGCGCCCCGGCATGTAGAATCCTTCGAGGTCTTTCAGGCGACCTTGCCGCGAATGGCACTCGGCGCAGCCCAGGGCCTTCTCTTTCGGCGCGACCATGTGATTGATCGGCCAATACGAATACGTTTCGATGAAGCCGTACTCGCCGCTGTAGGGAATGTTGTCATCGGCCATGCCGCGGTTGATGGCGCGTTCAAAGTTGTAGTTCCCCCAGAACGCATCCGGGTCGTTGCCCCACAGGTGCATATACACGAGCGTCTTGTTGCCCTTGTCGTAAGGTTGCACCGTGTGCATCTTCTTGAACGGCCAGATGCGTGCGTTCGGGTCATCGGCCGAGCCCAGCGGTTGATTGATGATGACCGGCTTGCTGTCATCGAACTTGGTGTCGATCGTCGTGTAGTCGACGACGCCGTTGAACCAGGCGTAGCTCGGTTGCAGGTTCTCACCGTACTCGAACGTACCCTTGATCGATTTGTAGGTGTGGCGGTGTTTGCCGTCGCCCTGTGTGTAGCCTTCGAGCTTGAAACCTTCGCCGTCTTTCAGGCGGCCGGCAGTACGCCAGTCCCAATCCGTCTTGGTGGCAACGCCGCCGCGCGCATAAGTGGGGATATGACAGCTTTCGCAGGCGACGCGATCGGTATGATCGTTGAGCTTGATACCGGTCAGGCTCGCCGGGTGCGGGTCGTGTCCATGGCAGCTTTCGCAGGTCGCGGTATCGCGCGGCATGCCGGGCTTACCGGTGCCCTTGGTATCTTTACCGACCATGTTGTAGCGGCTGCCGGACCACTCGTGGCCCTCGCCGACGTGGCAGATGATGCACGAGAAGTTTTCGCCGTCCTCGCCCATGTGCACGTCGATATCGCGGCTCGGTTTGAACAACACCGATGACAGGTCGCCATGCTTGACGTTGTCGCCGCCGCCGCCGTAGAAGTGGCAGGCGCCGCAGTTGTTGCGCCCGGGCAGCGTCACGCTCTGCGCAACCCTGTTAAGGTCAATCGCCGGTTTGCCCTCGAACATCACCGAGCAGGCCTTGTTGCCTTGCGTCGGCGGTGTCTTGTAGTAGGTGCCGGTCGATTCGTGGCAGATCAAACAATCCATGTTGTTGTGATCGTTGAAATCGTAGGTCTTGATGTCGGCCATGCCGTAGCC
This sequence comes from Thiosocius teredinicola, assembly GCF_002009425.1. NCBI lineage: Bacteria > Pseudomonadati > Pseudomonadota > Gammaproteobacteria > Chromatiales > Sedimenticolaceae > Thiosocius > Thiosocius teredinicola. Next base: position 4,727,203 of record NZ_CP019936.1, on the reverse strand, counting down.
GGCGTGGCATTGTGCGCACATGCCCTCGTTGCCGCGTGCATTGGTGCAGAAGTTGTTGATCAGCACCCCCTTGCCGAGCTGCTGACCGGTGACCGGGTGCTCGTAGTGCCAGGTCCAGTGCTTGTTCTTGGCGAACTGGTGCCCGGCCTCGTTGTGACACGATAGGCACGCCTTGGTGACTTCCGGCCCGCTGGCGAACGGTCCCTGCAGTTCCTTGAGCTTGCTGTGATCGGTCGTCGAAACCGGCCCTTTGCGTTCGCTCAGGCGGGTGACCGATTTATCGACCGGGCGCTCGCTGGCGGTCTCTTTGTACTCGGAAATCCCCAACTCGGCCTGGTAGTGGGATTCGGCATCGATTGGCGGGAGGCTTGCCTCTTCTGGAGCGTTAGTTGCCCAGGCGGCGGGTACCAGCAAGCACAGGCACACACAAATGATACCGCCGGACCTGCGAACAAGATCCATGTCTTCCCTCCCCAAGGAAATCCGGTTCGCGCATACGGCGAACGCCAGCTCGCAAAGCTAGCACGGCGGTTGGACGGAACTCATTGATAGTCGTCAAGCTCCCCCAGCTCCTTTTTGACGGGCGATACGGGCTGAGGCGCCCTGGAGTAAAGGCGCCAGTACGCGGTCAATGCAATCATCCAACAGATATAGGCTGTTGTTATGTCGTGCGATGGGAAGTGTGCACCGCGCGCCCATTGATCGAGCGCAAAACTCCCGCCGATGGCAAATGCGGGTAAGAGCGCAATCGAGGGTCGGCGGTAACCGTAGCAACGCGCGACGAAGAACAGCGCGAACAGGGCGAATCCCGATGAGCTGTGACCGCCGGGAAAGCAATGACCGCGTGGGGCGTCATCCGGCTTGTCTTGCAACAGCGAGTAGTGCACACGTTGGCCACCGAATTCTGTCAGGTCCCACGGACAATCCATGTTTGTGACCTGCTTGCCGAGGTTAATGGTAATGACGCAGGCCGCCATCGACAGCACGATGAACGTGAGTGGCCGCCTAAGGTGTCGCCAGCGTTGAATACGCATTGCTGCCGCCAGGACAGCCAAAAGCACGATCCCGACGACAAGCATCAGCTCATGACCGCCGTCATGCATGACCGTTTGCGTCCAGAAGTTGTGTTTCAGTGGAAACACATGCCGCTGCGGATCATAAAAAGCCGAAACGATCCACTCGTCGCCGCCACCGATGTGAAGGACGGCGAGCGTGTAGAAGTAGACAACGGTGGGCCAGATCGCCAGCTCGGCCAATGTGAAGCGCTTGTGCGCCCAGACAGCATTCGGCGCAATCGATTTGCAGGTATCCACGGCTTGGAGAGGTCCTCGGCGAATCCAGGGGTAACCATTCAGCGACGCAATCTGCCTGGGTGCGCTTAAGGAAGAATTAAGCCGCCACCGGCAAGGTACGGTCAGACCCGGCTGAGCGGGTTGTTTGACTAGCGTTGCTGTACATCGTCACGAGGGAGAACCGGCAAACGGTGAATATGAAACGACGCCGTATGCGTTGGATGGTTGCCTCTGCACTGCTCATTGTCTCGTTGGGCGCGGGCGCCTCGTACTATTTCTTTGGCCCGCCACTTCTAGAGAAAGGTTTCCACTACGCCATCGTTGCGGGCGACCTGCCCTCGGTGTCCGCTTTGGCGTTCACGCCGGACGGTGACCTGTATGCCACGCTCGAACGCACCCGCGGCCAAGGCAGCCTGGTTCGCATCCACGACGGTGACTATCGAACCGTAGTGGATGGCCTCAACAAGCCCGACGGGCTGTTGATGATCGACGACACGCTCTACATCACCAGCGAAACCGGTCCGGATGCCGTACTGGCATACCGCAATGGCAAGCTTGCCGATATACAGGGCGCGGATTCCGCAGAGGGCATCGCCGAGGACCATGGTCGCCTGCTGGTGATCGAAGACAAGAAGGGCGACGGTCGCCTGCTGCGAATCGACCCCTCCCAACACAAGGTCGACGTCTTAGCCAGGAACCTGACCGAGGCCGAGGGTGTCTGCCAGGGGCCGGACGGCGACATCTACTTCGTCGAAAAGAACGAGCATGCGCTGTGGCGCCTGGCCGGTGGACAACGCACCCAGGTCGTCGCCGGCCTGACTCATCCGGCGTACCTCAATTGCATCGACGATGGTTCGGTGCTGATCACTGAGGATCGTACGAACTTCGGCCGCCTCCTGCGCTATCGCGACGGCCGGGTCGATGTTATCGCGCGCAACCTGCGTTCGCCGCAGACCGTGTTGTTGGGCGACGACGGCGCCTACTACCTTGCCGAACAACGTCGCAACCGCATTCTGAAAATCGATGGCTTTTGAACAATCGCCCATGAAATCCACACCACGCAGCCTGCCGCCCGAGGCGGGAGATGCGCTGTTCCTGTTCGGCTACGTCGCCGTTTACCTGCTGCTCGCTGCAGGGCTGCGAGGCTTGCTGCTATACCTCAACCGAGATCTGGCTGCCGCTATTCCGGTCGCTGATATCGTTACGGCGTTCGCGGTCGGCGTTCGCTTCGACCTGATCGTGGCCTGCGTGCTCGCATCACCGCTAGTGATCGCCTTGCTGTTGCCCGGCGGTTTGCGCAGGCGCCGTGTGGCCCTGGGGTGGTTGATCGCGGTCGGTAGCCTCACGCTGTTCGCCGGCGTCGTCGAACCGGAGTTCTACCGTCAGTTCCATACCCGACTGAACAGCATCGCCATCCACTACATGCAGGAAGATCCCGCAACAGTCAGCAGCATGCTGTGGCACGGTTTTCCCGTGGTTCGCTACCTGTTGATATGGGTGTTTCTCTGCACCGTTTATGCCTACCTGCTGGTGTTGCTCAATCGCTGGACCACCGGCTGGGCGGCGATGCGCTATAGGCCGCTGCTGCGCATCCCGGTATTCATCGTGGTGCTGGCGCTGGCCGTGGCCGGCGGTCGCGGTACCTTGCGTTCCGGGCCGCCGCTGCGTTGGGGCGACGCCTTCCATAGCGCCCACTTGTTCGCCAACCATCTTGCGTTGAATGGCAGCTATACGCTGGCTAAGGCGGCCAACGATATCAACGATCAGAAAGGGCGCGAGTGGCTCGACCGCCTGCCTGAGGTCGACGCGACGACGCGCCTGCGCAACTTGCTGCTGACACCGCGCGATGAGCTTATCGGGTTGGCTGATTATCCTGTGCTGCGCAGGCACACGCCGCTGAACCGCCTGCCGCGTGCGCCGAAGAACATCGTGCTGATCATCATGGAGAGTTTCTCGGGTGCCTTCACCGGCGCATTGGGCAACGACCAGGGCGTGACGCCGCACTTCGACCGGCTTGCCCAGCAGGGCCTGCTCTTCGACCGCTTCTTCTCCAACGGAACCCATACGCACCAGGGGATGTTCGCGACGGTCGCGTGTTTCCCCAATCTGCCGGGCTTCGAGTACCTGATGCAGCAACCCGAGGGGCAACATCAGTTTTCCGGTTTGCCGGCGGTGCTGCGCGAGCGCGGATTCAATGATCTCTATGTCTACAACGGACATTTTGCCTGGGACAACCAAGAAGGCTTTTTTCGAAACCAGGGAATGACGAACTTCGTTGGTCGCGACGACTACGAGAACCCGGTGTTCATCGACGAAACCTGGGGGGTATCCGACCAGGACATGTTCGATCGTGCCGCAAAGGAACTGAACGCACTGCCGGCAGATAAGCCGTTTTATGCGGTGCTGCAGACGCTATCCAACCATACGCCCTACGCCTTGCCGGCAGACCTGCCGGTAGACCGGGTTACCGGCTTCGGCGATCTGGACGAGCACCTGACGGCACAACGCTATTCGGATTGGGCCTTGGGGCGTTTCTTTGATCAGGTCAAGAACCAGCCCTGGTACCAGGATACGGTATTCGTGGTCGTCGGCGATCACGGTTTCTCGGTTGCACAACAGCTTTCGGAAATCGACCTGCTGCGGTTTCGTGTGCCGATGTTGATTCTCGGCCCCGGTATCCGAGAGACCTACGGCGCCGTCAACCATACCGTCGCCTCACAGACGGATGTCGTACCGACGGTCGTCAGCCTGCTGGGCGAGCCTTTCGTGCACCAATGCTGGGGCCGAGACCTGCTTGCCCTGCCGCAGGGCGATCAAGGGTTCGGCGTTATCAAGCCCTCGGGCAGCGACCAGACGGTCGCACTGCTGCGCGGCGGCGAGCTGTTCGTCAAGCCGCCCCAGGGTGACCCTCAACTGGGCAGCTATCGCTTGTCGCCGGCCCCGCAGTTCGTTGCCCACGGCGACACTGATAGTTCCGAGTACGCTTCCGATCTGACCGCCTACATCCAGAGTGCGATGCGGTCATTGATCGACGATCGTTCCGGGTTGTTGGATAGCGCGGCTGGCTCCGGCGCGGCGCGTGACGATTCGGCGTCACACATAAAAAAACCGCCTGACAGGCAGGCGGCGAAAGGTCCACATGATCTACATGTCCGACCGACTGGAAGTCTTACTGTCCCAATCCAATATGGGTCACGCGGATGAGCTCGACATCCTCCGGGTTCACGGCCAGGGTCTCGGCGAAATACGAGCGTTTCGACTTGCCGAAGCGGCGGTGATACTGGGTTTCGATTTCCTGCATCACCTTGCCGTCACTGCCGATCGCAGTCACAAATAGCTTTCCGGGAACCAGGCCGCCGGCATGAAACCGGTTCTCGACGTATCCGTTGACGGCAACCCGGTCGTCGACCACGCGCGTCTGCACCAGCGATACGTGCCCACGGTTCGAGTCTTGCGTGACTACCTGCACGGCATGACTGGTGGTGTGATTCTGGCCCAGCGCTGCGCAGCCGGTAGCCACGAACGTCGAGCCCAAGAGTGCGGCGGCACCGAACCAGGCGCGCCACGACGATGATCTGCGATTCATTTGCATTGGGTTTCCCATACTCGTTATCGGTAGTGTCGGCGCGCATCGTCATGGCGATCCTTATCGCCCCGTCTGCGATGCGTCGACACTGCTCTCCACTGTTGTATTCACGTTAGCTCCGCGACCCTGACCAATCGCTGACAGATGCTGTCAGCGGACTGTCAGCCGTCGCATGTTCGAATCGCCACCGTTATCCAAGCGACCTCTGTCGCGTTGCCCGCAAAGGGAGAAAGAACGGTGTTGAAAGAGAAATGGGCCGCCACGAGCCTGCTGGCTGTCTGGATGTGGAGTACGGCGGCGGTGTCAGCACCGGCGGCGCCGTCGCTCGCCGAGATGGTGGAGAGCGCGATCTCGCGTAATCCCGGTATCGAGTTGGCCGAGGCCGAGCGCAATGTCGGCAAGGCGCTCGAACGCAAGTCGAATCAGGTGTTCGCCGGCGATTTCACGGCGAACGTCAAGTACCAGACCGACACTATCGGCAGCGATCTGGGTTACCGCGAATGGGAAGGCGGTGTCGAGGTGCCGTTGTGGTTGCCGGGCCAGGCCGACAGCTATGCCCGCGAAGCGGACCAGACCCTGCTGGTGTCAGACGTCATGCAATCGGCCAGGCATCTGGAGATCGCCGGCGAGGTACGCGAGCGCCTGTGGTCGGCAGTGATCATGCGCAGCGAATCAGAGCAGGCGCAGGTTGCGCTCGATGCAGCCAAAGAGCTGTTCAACGACGTGCGCCGCCGCGTCGAAGCGGGTGAACTGCCGCGTACCGATCTGTTGCTGGCCGAGCAGGCAATGCTCGAACGCGAAGAAGCGGCGCAGCAGGCGCAGACGCGTGCCCGCCAGGCGGCACAACGATTTACCCGTTTCACCGGCTTCGATCTGCCGGAACAACCCACAGACGAGCAGGCGCAGACCGTCGACTCGATCAAACAAGACCACCCCGCATTGCTGCTCTCGCATGGCCGCGTCGAACAGGCGCGTGCGCGGCGTAACAGGGTGAGCGCCGAGCGCCGCACCGGGCCGAGCGTGTGGGTCGGCGGCAAATCGGCGAAGGCGATGGCCGGCAGTGATTACGATTCGGCAGTCGGTGTCGAGATCAGCATGCCGTTCGGTACCGGTGGCCACACCGCGCCCGCCCTGGCCGAAGCCGAGGCCGCGCTGACTCAGGCCCAGGTCGATCACGCCGCCGCGCAAATCGCGCTCGAAGACAAAGTCGCCGAAACCGGCTTGGAACTCGATCGCGCCAAGACCGCGCTCACCCAGACAGAACGACGCAGCCGCTTGGCAGCCCAAAGCCTGAAACTCAGCCGACGCGCCTTCTCGCTCGGCGAAACCGATCTGATCCGCCTGCTACAGGTGCAGGCCGATGCATTGGCCGCCCGGCATGACCTTGAACTCCGCCAGTTGGAGCTCGGTCAGGCCGTGGCCCGCCTCAATCAAGCTCAAGGAGTCATTCCACAATGAATAAGCGCTTACTGACTATCGTTCTGCTGAGCGCCCTGTGTGCCGGAGCCAACGCTGCGCAAAAGGCCACCATCGACGAGGCCCAGCGCGCCGCATTCGGTATTGAGACCGCTGCGGTCGAACCCGGACAGAGTGCATTGAGCAAACCGTATCCGGCAAAGGTCGCAGTGCCCAATGCACAACACCGCGTCGTCAGTGCGCCGCTCGATGGCGTCGTCGAGTCGCTGTTGGTGGCCGAAGGTGAGTCGGTGAAGGCCGGCCAGCCACTGGCACGCATGCGCAGCCAGGGGCTGCTGGACCTGCAGGCGGCATTCCTTGAATCGCGCACCCGTCGTCTGCTCAGTGGAGAGACCCTGGCGCGTGACAATCAACTGTTCAAAGAAGGCATCGTCGCCCGCCGTCGTCTGCTCGAGAGCCAATCGGCGCATCGCGAGATGGTCACCGCCGAGGCACGCAACCGTCAGGCATTGGTGTTGGCCGGTATGCCTGAAGCGGCGATCGATACCCTGGCGAAGACACAGGATCTGACCACGACGCTGGACGTTACCGCGCCACTCGATGGCGCCGTGCTCGAACAGTTGGCCACGGCAGGTCAGCGATTGGCTGCATCCGACCCACTGTATCGCGTCGGTGACCTGTCGACCTTGTGGATCGAGGTCCATGTGCCGCTCGAGGCGCTTGGCGAGGTAGGCCCGGGCAGCGATGTGCAGTTGTCGCAAGGCCTGTCGGCCAAGGTGATCACCGTCGGCCGCATGGTGCACGGCACCGACCAGGGTGTGCTGGTACGAGCCGAAGTCAGCCAGGGCACCGAGTCGCTGCGCCCGGGCCAGTTCATCGAGGCGCGCCTCGCGCAAACGGCCGATGTGCATGCCTTGCGTGTGTCGGCGAAGGCGCTGCTGCGCATCGACGGTGTTGACCAATTGTTCGTCGAACGTGCCGACGGCTACGAAGCGGTTCCGGTCGAGGTGATCAACCGTGAGGCGGATGCAGTCATCGTCAAGGGCGAGCTGTCGTTGGGTGACAAAGTGGTCGTCAGCGGCACCGTTGCGCTGAAGGCCGCACTCGCTGCAGGTGCTGAGTAATGCTTGCCAGGATCATTCAATTCGCGCTGACCCAGCGCCTGTTGGTACTGCTGTCGATGCTGGTGTTGATAGGCGGCGGCTGGCAGGCGTTTCGTACTACGCCAATCGACGCGTTCCCTGACGTTTCGACGACTCAGGTAAAGATCATCGTCAAGGCACCGGGGATGACACCGGAAGAGGTCGAGACGCGCATCACCGCGCCGATCGAGGTCGAGATGCTGGGTATCCCGCGCCAGGCGATGCTGCGCTCGGTGGCCAAGTATGCGCTAACCGATATCACGGTCGACTTCGCGGAAGGCACCGATATCTTCTGGGCGCGTCAGCAGGTCAGTGAACGCCTGAATGCCATCTGGGGCGACCTGCCGGCCGACATCAGTGGCGGCATCGCACCGATGACGACCCCGCTCGGCGAGATGTTCATGTTCACCATCGAAGGTGGCGATCTCGACACGATGCAGCGACGTGAGCTGCTCGACTGGGTGATCCGCCCTGCCCTGCGCGGCGTGCCCGGTGTGGCCGACGTCAACGCTCTGGGCGGCGAGGTGCGCACCTTCGAAGTCGTACCGGATAACGCACGGTTGACCGCGCGCGGTATCAGCCTCATGCAATTGCGCGCGGCGCTCGAGGCCAACAACCGCAACGACGGTGCCGGCCGACTCAACGACGGCGAAGAATCGCTGTTGGTGCGTACCGAGGGCAGCATCCGCACGCTCGACGACGTCGCACAGATCGTGGTCAAACCGGACGCGGTACAGCCGGTACGTATCGGCGATGTGGCCGAGGTCAATCTCGGGGCGCTGACGCGCTACGGTGCGGTAACCCACGACGGCGTCGGTGAGATCGTCGAAGGCCTGGTGCTCGGCCTGCGCGGTGCCAATGCACGCGACGTTGTGCAGGGCGTGCGCAGCAAGATTGCCGAACTCGAATCCAGTCTGCCAGAGGGCGTCAACATCCGCGTGTTCTACGACCGCGGCAATCTGGTCGAGCGCGCGGTCGGCACCGTGTCCAAGGCGCTGACCGAGGCCATCGTGCTGGTGTTGGTGCTGCTGGTGCTGTTCCTCGGTGATCTGCGTGCCGCACTGACGGTTGCGTTGATCCTGCCGCTGGCCGCATTGGCGACCTTCATTCTGATGAATACCTTCGGCCTGTCGGCCAACCTGATGTCGTTGGGCGGTCTGGCGATCGCGATCGGCATGCTGGTGGATGCGGCCGTTGTGGTGGTCGAAAACGTGGTGACCACGCTGGCGCACCATGGCGAGAAGGCCCGACTGCCGCGTCTGCACCTGATCTATCGTGCATCGCGCGAGGTCGCCGTGCCGGTGACCTCGGGCATCATGATCATCGTGATCGTGTTCCTGCCGCTGCTGACGTTGCAGGGCCTCGAAGGCAAGCTGTTCGTGCCGGTGGCGTTGACCATCGTGTTCGCGCTGACGGCCTCGCTGGTGCTGTCGCTGACCATCATCCCGGTATTGTCGTCATACCTGTTGGGCAAGCCCAAGCACGACGACCCGTGGCTGGTGCGCAAGATCGCGTCGGTCTATCTGCCGCTGCTGCAATGGAGTCTCAAACGCGGTCGCACCGTCGTTGTCGTGGCGATCGGCCTGCTGGTCGGCGCGGGCGCCTTGTACACCCAGGTCGGCAAGGCGTTCATGCCGTCTATGGACGAAGGCGACCTGATCGTACAGCTCGAAAAGCTGCCGTCGATCAACCTGGACAAGTCCATCGAGCTCGACCAGCGCGTGCAACGCGCGATCATGCAGAAGGTGCCCGAAGTGACCGGCATCGTGGCGCGAACCGGTTCCGATGAGCTCGGTCTCGACCCGATGGGCCTCAACCAGACCGACTCATTCCTTGTACTCAAGCCGCGCGAGCAGTGGCGTATGCAGACCAAGGACGAACTGATTGCAGAGATTCGCACGGTGCTCGAGCAGTTTCCGGGTGTCGACTACGCCTTTACCCAGCCGATCGAAATGCGCGTGTCCGAGATGTTGACCGGCGTACGCGGCGACCTTGCGATCAAGATCTTCGGCGACGATCAGGGTGAGCTCAATCGCACCGCCGAACAGATCGTGAGCGTGGTCGAAAAGATTGCCGGCGCCGAAGATGTGTTCACGCCACGCAATGAAGGTGCCTTGTACTACGAGTTGAAGGTCGACCGTCTTGCGGCCGGCCGTCTTGGGTTGGATGTCGATACGCTCGAAGACAGTCTGCGTTCACAGGTCGAGGGCGTGAAGGTCGGCACCGTCTATGAAGGAGCGCGGCGTACGCCGCTGGTGATCCGCGGCCCGGCCGATCTGCGTGATTCGGCTGCCGTGTTCGGCGCACTGCAGCTCACCCTGCCCGACGGTCAGCGCGTGCCGCTGTCGTCGCTGGTCACGCTCGAGCGTACCGAAGGTCCGGTGGCGGTACAGCGCGAGCGCGGCAATCGCATGGCCGTGGTGGTCGCCAACGTGTCGGGTCGTGACTTGGTCGGCTTCGTCGAAGAGGCGCGCCAAAAGGTTGCCGACGAGGTCAAACTGCCGGCTGGGTACTACTACGAATGGGGTGGCGAGTTCGAGAACCAGCAACGGGCTGCGCAGCGCTTGTCGGTGGTGGTGCCGGTCGCGGTCGGCATGATCTTCCTGCTGCTGTTCACCACCTTCCGCTCGATGCGTCAGGCGACGTTGGTGTTGACCAACGTACCGTTCGCGATGATCGGCGGCATCGTTGCCTTGTGGCTGACCAACGAATACCTATCGGTGCCGGCCTCGGTCGGCTTTATCGCCCTGCTCGGCATCGCCGTTCTCAACGGCGTGGTCATGGTCACCTACTTCAACCAGCTGCGTGCCCAGGGCATGCCGATCGAGCAGCTGGTGATCGAAGGCGCCAAACGCCGCCTGCGCCCGGTTCTGATGACCGCGAGCATCGCCGCGTTCGGCCTGGTGCCGTTGTTGTTTGCCAGTGGCCCGGGATCGGAGATTCAACGGCCGTTGGCCATCGTGGTGATCGGCGGGCTGATCTCGTCGACCGCGCTAACCCTGATCCTGCTGCCGATCCTCTACCGCCGCTTCGGCTTCGAGCCGAAAGGAGTCTGAAATGAGCGAAACCTGCCTGTTGAACCTGGTGGTCTCGCCCGAGGTCGAGGATACGGTCACCGACTGGTTGCTCGACCAGCCGACCGTCAGCGGTTTCACCAGCCACCCGATCGCCGGTCACGGCAGTTCGGAACATTCGATGTCGCTCGCTGAGCAGGTGGCCGGTCGGCGTCGCCAGGTGCTGTTCAAGCTGCATCTGCCGTGCGCCGACGCAGCCGACCTGCTGGCGGCGATCAAGGCGGCATTTCGCGGCAGCGGCATGCACTACTGGATGATTCCGGTGCTCGAATCGGGCCATCTGGGTTGATGGCCGATTTGTCGCGGTCGGTGTACGCTTCCTAGATGCTACGAGTAAACCCGAAGAACTGCGTGATCGCGGCACTCGCCGCGGCATGGTTTGCCGCCGGTGTGGCAATGGCATCGCATGACGGAAGCTGGCACGAGGAAGACAGTGCCTATGAGCAGGCGCGCGAGGCCGTGGAACATGGCGAGGCCCTGCCGTTGCACGAAGTACGTCAGCGCCTGCGCGAAACCTTTCCCGGCAAGATCGTCGCAACGCACTACGAGTTCGAGTTTGAACGCTGGGTTTACGAATTCAAGATTGTCGATCCGCAAGGCCAACTGCAAAAGGTTCATCTGGACGCCAAGACCGGCGAGTTCGTCATGAAATCGGACTACTGATGCGTATTCTTTTGGTAGAGGATGACCAAAAAGTTGCAGAAGGCGTCGTTGCCGCATTGGCATCGTCCGGATACGTCGTCGACCATGTGGCCGACGGCGAGACGGCCTGGTTCAAGGGCGGTACCGAACCCTACTCGGCAGTTATCCTCGATCTCGGCCTACCCGGCATGGACGGCTTGAGCATTCTCAAGCGCTGGCGTGAAGAAGGGCGCGATTTTCCGGTACTGGTACTGACCGCACGTGGCAGCTGGAACGAGCGGGTCGAAGGGATCGATGCCGGGGCCGACGATTATCTGCCCAAACCTTTTCGTATCGAAGAACTGTTGGCCCGTCTGCGCGCTATCGTGCGCCGTTCAACCGGACAGGCGACGGCGGTGATCGAGATTGGACCGCTGGCGCTCGACACACGCCAGATGCGGGTAGCGCTCGATGATGAGCCGGTGCACCTCTCGCCACAGGAATACCGCCTGGTCAGCTATCTGATGCAGCATGCCGGGCGGGTGGTCTCGCAACTCGAGCTGACCGAGCAACTGTATTCACAGGACTTCGAACGCGATTCGAATGCGATCGAGGTCATGGTCGGCAGGGTGCGCAAAAAACTCGGCAACAATCTTATCCAGACCCGACGCGGCTTTGGTTACATCATCGAGAAGCCCGAGTCGTGAAATTGCGCTCGCTACGCATCCGCCTGCTGGTCGCGGCGGCGGTATCCATTGGCGTAGCGTTGATCGTCGCCGGCTTCGGTCTGGTCGAGCTGTTCAGCCACCATGTCGAGCGCCGTCTCGACAGTGAACTCGAAACCCATCTGACCGAACTCATCGGCCGCATCGAACCCGACGGCAACGGTGGATTCAGATTGACCCGGCCGTTGTCCGATGCACGATTCGAACAACCACTGAGCGGGTTGTACTGGCAGATTCAGGACGATAAGCACCGTATCCTGAAGCGCTCACGCTCGATGTGGGATGCCCTCTTGCCGCTACCGCCGGACGAACTCACGTTGGGTGTCGTGCATCGCCACGAATTGCCCGGGCCGGCCGATCAATCGCTGCTGGTCCGTGAACAGCAGGTCATCGTATTTCCCACGACCGAGCCGCATCGGCTGCGAATCGTGGTTGCGATCGACCGCACCGATCTCATCAATGCACGCGATGCCTTCGCAGTCGATCTGATGCCCTACCTGGGCCTGTTGGCGGCCGTGCTGCTGATGGGCAGTTGGTGGCAGGTGCGCACCGGCCTTTCGCCGCTCGATCGCATCCGTCGCGGCGTGCATGCCGTGCGATCCGGCAACGATGCGCGGCTGTCGGAAACCTTTCCCGACGAGGTTCAGCCACTGGCCGATGAGATCAATGAATTGCTCGACGCCCGCGATCGCACCGTCGAGGCGGCGCGTGCCTGGACGGCCGATTTGGCGCACGGCTTGAAAACACCGTTGACTGCACTGACCGCCGATGCACAACGTCTGCGCAGCCAGGGCGAAGCAGGTATGGCCGACGATCTGGAACATCTCGCGCAGACGATGCGCCAGCGCGTCGATCGCGAGTTGATACGTGCGCGCCTGCGCAGCGAAGCGGCGGGTCGCGTGCAGCATGCCGATCTGGTCAAGGTCGTTGCCGGGGTCGTCAAGACGCTGCAACGTACACCCGCCGGCGAATCGCTCGATTGGGAGCTGGATCTGCCCGACCATGAAGATGTGCGGCTGCCACCGGCGGATCTCACCGAGCTGTTGGGCAATCTGCTCGACAATGCAACCAAGTGGGCACGCAGCCGCGTGCGTATTCATGCCGAGCTGGACCGTGAATGTATCGTGTTTATCGAAGACGACGGCCCGGGCGTGTCGGAACAGCAACGCCGCCTGATCGGTCAGCGTGGTATGCGTTTGGACCAACAGACATCGGGTACCGGACTCGGCCTGGCGATCGCCAGGGATATCCTCAACGCCTATGGCGGTGAATTGGAGTTCGGTGTGTCGAAGCTGGGAGGATTGAGCGTCTGTGTGCGTTTGCCGCCGCGGCAGACATGACTGAAATGGAATGCGGGCCAAGTGCTGGCTCGCGAACTGCGGCTGTCTTGAGTTGAACGATGACCGCCCTGGCATAGAGCCGCAGGGCGGTCATGTGACGGCTTAGAACTTTACGGTGTTCTCAAACGTCTTCAGCACGATGCGTGCCTTGGCCAGGTTGGCTTTGCTGCGGTCGAGTGCGAGGTAAACGAAGACGTCCGGATGCGCTGCCAGGGGGCGGATCAGGTGATACTGGGTGCCGAGGGAGATAAGGATGTCCTCGATGTAATCGTCTTCCAGGCCGATGTCACGCATGGCGCGCAGCTTTGCCTGGACCACTTCAGTGTTTGCCGCAGAAGCAGCTTCGATGTCGAACGTTCCTTGAACATTCGACTCGATAACCAAGCCGCTGGAAGAATCCACCAACGACATTGCAATGTAGCCATCCAGGGCCGACAGTTTTTCAATATCAGACATTTCAAATCACCTCACTCTATCGATACATTCGAATGCAGTCGGTTCATATCTCTTCCTCGATGGCGAGGCGTCAAAGAGAAATGGCGCTGCGGGTTTTCAACTGAACGCTGGTAGAAACGGGTTGCGACGTTCAAAGAATTTCCGCTATGCAGAGCGAGGCTGTTTTCCTCGAATCGTTGCGGTGCCCAGATACGGGATCTCTTCGTAACGCGATAGCCTCAGTCCGTGTCGTGCAGATCGTGATGGGCACCGGTTCTCGAACAACTGTTCAATGACCCGGGTAACGGCGTAGCCATGCTCAACTTGAGACGAAATTCACAAAAATAACGCTGGAATAATTCCGGTTTTTTGCTTTGTTAAGAACGACTTGCCTGTTTTCCGAAGTGCTTTCCGATTAGCGGTTGTTTGAATCCCAATCGATCGACAACAAGCCACTTAGGTCGATCTGTGCGGTGCGAAAACAGGCACTAGGCTGAGTGCAGCGGAAACACGATAGGAACCAACAGGATCGTGATCAACCACGCGATGATCTGCAGTGGTACGCCGATCCTGACGAAGTCGCTGAAGCGATACTGACCCGGAGCAAGGATCAGGGTATTGACCGGTGAAGCCACCGGCGTGGCAAACGCGGTTGAAGCGGCGATTGCAACGGTCATCAGGAAAGCGGTCGGTTCGTAATTGAGATCGACAGCCAGCCCCAGGGCAATCGGTGCAATCAACACCGTCGTTGCCGTGTTCGAGATGAACTGACTCAACAGCGAAGTGAGAACGAACAGGCCGGTCAGTATCACCAATACCCCGTAGCCCTCGAAAGTGTGGGTCAGCATGTTGATGATCAATGTTGCGCCACCGGTCTTGTCCAGTGCATCGGCGAGCGGCAGCATGCCGGCGATCAAAACCAGGCTTTGCCAGTTCATCGATCGATAGGCCTCTTCCATGTCGATGCAGCGCGTTATGACCATGGCCAGTGCCGCCAACATCACCGCGGTCAGGTTCGGCGTGAGTTGAAACACCATCAACACCAGCATGACGCTAACGATCACCACGGCCCACGGCGCCTGGTTACCGTGCCAGGTGCGCTCGGCGATCTCTTCCGGCATCTCCAGCAATACCATGTCGTTACGTGGTCCACTGAGCTTTTCCAGGTCGGTCCAGGCGCCGGCGACCAGCAGTACATCGCCGGCATGCAGTCGTGTGGTCTGAAAGTCGAACGGCTGCGGCCCGTCGCTACGCCGAATCGACAGGATGTTGAGGTGCTGGCGTTGGCGCAGGTCGCTTTCGTGCACGGTTTTGCCTTCCAGCGGCGAGCCCGGCGCAACGAGTGCCTCGGCAATGCCGAAGCTTTCACGGAAGCGGCGCAACAAGCCATGTGGAAAGCCGAGATCGGTGACACCGAGTTGCTTGGCATACTGTGCGACCGCCGACCCGGTCGCGGACACGATCAGGATGTCGTTGGCCTCCAGTTTGGTTTCGAGCAGCACAGGCTTGAGCGACGTCAGGATCGTGCCCTGCCGTTCGACGGCGATCACCGTAACGGTGAAGTTTCGCCGCAGTCCGACATTGCCGATCGTGTTGCCGACCAACACTGAATCGGGAAACACGCGCAGCCGGTGCAGGTGCGACTCCATCCCATGTGCGCGGGCCAGTTCCTGCAAACGGGGGCGTTGTCTTGTCGCCTGTCGTGTATCGTGTTTCGGCAGCAGGCGACGGCCGATGGTCAGCATGTACGCGACCCCCGCGAGCAGAATGACGCCGCCGATTGCGGTGAAATCGAAAAAGCCGAATCCTTGCCTGCCGGCATCGATCAATGCGCGATTGACGACAAGGTTTGGTGGCGTACCGATCAAGGTCAGCATGCCGCCGATCAATGAGGCGATCGCCAACGGCATCAACAGGCGCGAAGGCGCCAACCCGGCTTCGCGTGCCAGGCTCAGCACCACGGGAATGAACAGCGCGACCACGCCGGTAGAACTCATCAAGCCTGATAGCACGGCGACGACAGGCATCAACATCAAGATCAGTCGCGACTCGTTGCCCCCGGCCAGCGCGGCAATCTTCAATCCCACCCAGGCGGCAACGCCGGTGCGGTAGAGCCCTTCGCTGATCACAAACAGCCCGGCGATCAGCATGACCAGCGGATTGCCGAAACCGGACACCGCCTCGGCCGGCGTCAGGATGCCGGATACCGCCAATGCAATGATGACGAGTGCGGCCGTCAGGTCGAGCCGGACGCGGCCGCTGAAAAACAACACGATCGCGAACACGACCAAGGCATACACAAACCCGATTTGCCAGGACAACATCAGTCTCCGATCGTGTGGTTTAGATTCGTATCAATTCACGCCTGATCGCACGACGAGTCAAGTGTGTGGCGATGCGACAAGCCGATCGCCAGCATTGCGCTGCACATTTCTGGTGCAAAGCCGGCTTTCATCGACTGACCGAAGCGCACAAGAGTGGGCCGAGCTCACGTGTCTGCCGTGCATGTCGTCCGCATTGCTGCTTGCCGTACAAGACAGAGGCGCACTGGACAGCCCGGGCAACGACAGGGAAGATCGTTGCAATCGTCGGACCAACGGACGTGCCGACACTGTCGTCAGGGGAGAGAGCCTATGTTTCCGTGGTGGGTGCAGTGGGCACCGCAAATTCATTTTCCATTCAGCGGCAGTGTGGCGCAGCGCATCGCGCCGAGCACCGATTGGTTCTTCGGCTCGATCGATGCCGATGCGGGTAATGGGCGTATCGAGCAGAAGGCATTCGACATTGCGAGCTACGGCCGGCAGCTCGGCTTGCTGACCGAGGTATTGCTCGATATGGCTGAGCAACAACCGCCCGAGAGTGCCGAGGGTGCGGAGTCGTTGATGCGATTACGCGACATCAAGACGCAGATCGACAGAGTCAAACATCAGGAAACTGCCGACACGGTGGAACGTCTGATCAACGATCTGCGCTATCTGCGCGAGCAGCATCCAGACGACTATCCGCGGATACGTGAGCAGTTGCGCAGCTTGCTCGATGAATAGTGCGCGGCGCCCTGCGCGAATTGCGGATCGCCACCAACGGTAGTTGCCATCATGTTGGAAACCCTCGTCAGATACGTGCACTTCATCGGCATCCTCGCGCTCGCGGCGACGCTGTTCCACGAGTATCTGTCGCTGAGGCCTGCAACACCGGCGGCGACCATCCGCCGGCTGGCGCGCGTCGATGCTGTGTACGGCCTGAGTGCGTTGGCCGTATTGGCGGCCGGTCTAGCGTTGTGGTTTCTGGTCGGCAAGCCTGCTTCTTTCTACTCGGGCAACGTGCTGTTTCATCTCAAGCTGGGGCTGTTTGTCGTGATCGGCGTACTCTCGATCTATCCGACTGTCTTTCTGCTGCGCCAGCGCAACGCCGACGCCAGCACCGTCGTTGTGCCGCGACGCTTGCTGATCGTGTTGAAAGTGGAAATGGCGATGTTGGTCTTGATGCCCCTGTTGGCTGTCTTGATGGCTCGCGGCTACGGCTTGCCGTGACCGATGAGGTTTCGGCAGTGATGCAGGGGGCTCGACGGCGAAGTCGAGCGCAAAAAAACGGGCCTCAACGGAGGAGGCCCTAGGAGGAGATGACGATCTCTCGTTTGGTCTAAAGGGAGGCGCGGTAACTCGCGACCACCTTGTCGAACTGTTCCGGGGTCAGGGTGTCGCGCAGCATGCGCGTGCACAGGCTGCGCATTTCGATCAGCCGTGTCTGCTTCGCGGCAAATTCTTTCTTCAGCGCCTCGCGGGTCATACGGTCGGCGCCGGTAAGGATCGCTTCGCGCAGCTGATCGCGGATCTCCAACGTCTCGGCTTCGAGTGCCTCGCGTTTGGCCGGCGCATCGGCCAGCCAGGCGTCGAGTTTGTCCGACTGCGCTTTCGTCAACTGCAGATCGGCGCGCATCTTTTTGACCTGTGGCATCAGCTCGACGATCGGCTGCCCAAGTTCGGCGACGTCGGCACTACTCGCAGTGGCAGGCATCACAAGGCACAGGGCGAGGATTGAGGCGCCCAGGGTTTTCGAAATTTTCATTTTGCGTCGCTCCAACGGTTGTCGACTGCAGTCGGCGTTTGCGTGTTGCGCCACAGTGAACCGCGAACACCGAAGTGCGGACAATGCGATTCGTCAATTGCCGCCAGCCGACAGCCGTATCCATCGATTAGGCCGTGAATCGACGCTGCACCATGACAAATATCAATTGCGGCACCTCTTCTTGATGCAGCTCAAGTTAATTACCTGAGTCTTTGTGTAGTTTTTTCGCTCAAGCGGCCTCCCGTTCCCCAAGGAAATGTTTGTTCGCGGCAGGATGCTGGGCGTGAGAGCCGTTACCGCCTGGGGAGGCTCGTCATGAAAAGAACGTTCGTGCCACTCGCAATCATGCTGATTGCGGGGTTCGCTTATTTTTCCTCCGCGACCGCAGCGGCCGCAGCCAAAACCGGTTGTGTGAGTTGTCACGACGGCATCGAAGACATCCGTGACGACCAGGCGGTGATGATGTTGCAGATCAAGGCCATCGGCGCCGCCAACGGCGATCCCGAAGGCTGCGTTGTGTGTCATGGCGGCAACCCGACGGCGACTGAAGCCGAGGCCGCGCACAAAGGTGCGCCCGATGCCTTGCTCAAAGGTAACGGACCGAAAACCTTCTACCCCGATCCGGGTTCCGTGTGGATCGCCGAGAACACCTGTGGGCAATGTCACAGCGGCTACGCCTACCGGGTCGAGCGCTCGTTGATGAACACCGAGGCGGGCAAGATCCAGGGCAACCTGCATACCTGGGGTATCGCCGAGGTACAGAACCACAAGGTGCCGTGGGGCAACTACGACGTCAAAGACACCGACGGCCAGGTGCCGCAGGTCGGCTCTGACGAATACAAGGAATACATGAAGGCGATGATCGCCGCGCACGGTGATCAGTTCCCCACTGAACTCACCCAGGTGCCGCAGCCTTCGGTCGAAGAGATCGAGAAGGATCCCAAGCTCGCCGGTTTCACCTACCAGCGTCAGCAATGTCAGCGTTGCCACGTCGGTATCAAAGGCCGTGAGAAGCGCGGCGATTATCGCGGCATGGGCTGCTCGTCATGCCACATCCCGTATGGCAACGAAGGCTATTACGAGGGCAACGACCCGACAATCAATAAAGAAGAAAAGGGTCATATGCTGACCCACAAGATCCAGGCGACCCGCAAGACCAAGGTCAAGCATGGTGACGTCGAATACTCGGGTATCCCGGTTGAAACCTGTAACTCCTGCCACAACCGCGGCAAGCGTATCGGCGTGACCTACCAGGGCCTGATGGAGTTCCCTTACGGCTCGCCGTACAACGAGAAGGGCGGCAAGCAGCCGAAACTGCATACCAAGAACTATCTGTTCATCTCCGACGACCTGCATCACCAGATCGATTCACGTCCGGAGAACCCGAAGGGTGGCCTGCTGTGCCAGGACTGCCATACCTCGATCGACATGCACGGTGACGGCAATATCTTCGGTACCACCTTGGCGCAGGTCGAGATCGAGTGTCAGGACTGCCACGGCACCACCGACAAACTGCCGTGGGAACTGCCGCTCGGCTACTCCGAAGAGTTCGCCAAGGATCTGCCGCAGACCGAGCGTGGCCTGAGCGATACGCCGCAGACCGAAACGGCCGCCTTCGCCACCACCTACGACAAGCGTGAAGGCTATCTGAAGACGGCACGCGGCAATGCCTTCGGCAACGTCGTCAAGGATGGCAAGAAGGTTGTCATGCATTCGGCCACCGGCAACGACTTCGAGGTGCCGCTGCTCAAGCAGCTCAAGCTCGACAACAACTGGAAGAGCCCGGATGCCATGGTGGCGATGGACTCGGTGGTCAAGCACAACGAGAGCCTCGAGTGCTACGCCTGTCATGCCTCATGGGTACCGCAGTGCTACGGCTGCCACGTGCAGGTCAACTACGGCAAGGACGACGACGGCAAGCCGTACCAGGACACCGACTGGCTGGCCGGCGGCTCGATCCGCGACGAATCGGGTCAGACCGCCGAATCGCCGCTGGGCACGCATGGCCTCAAGAGCCCGGGCAAGGTGTTCGAGACGCGCTCCTACCTGCGTTGGGAAGAGCCGGTGCTGGGCATCAACGGCGAAGGCCGCGTGACCCCGCTGATGCCGGGTTGCCAGATCGTGTATACGGTGTTCGACCGCAACAACGAGGTGGTCGCCCTGAACCAGCTCGGCAAATCGTTCGACGAGCAGAAAGAGCTCGGCCAGGAGCGTACGCCGGATGCGATCGATATGGCGCCGGTGCAGCCACACTCGGCACAACGCAAGGCGCGTACCTGCGAGTCCTGCCACAACAACCCGAAAGCGATGGGTTACGGCATCTCCGGCGGCGTGTTCCAGACGCGTTACCCGGTCGACATCGTCGAGGACCTGATCGATCAGAAGACCGGGCAGGTGATCCCGGGTCGTCACCAGATCCAGATCCCGAAGATCGCCGATCTGGACTACGACTGGTCGACCATTATCAAGGATGGCCAGCAGACGCAGACCGTCGGCACCCACTGGCCGCTGTCGCGCTCGTTGCCCAAAGAGATGCGTGACGGCATGGAGCGTACCGGCCTGTGCCTGGGTTGCCACCGTGAGATGACCAACGCCGAACTGTGGGCCAAGGTCTCGACCCCCGGCACGCTGACCGACGCCGAGCATATCGAGATGCTCAACAAATTGCTCAAGACTTACGCCGAGTCGAAGAAGTAACGTTCGCGACGGCATCCCCGGTAATATGCCGGGGATGCTATTTCCACACACCACCAGCAAGCCGATCATGTCTGCCGTACACCTGTCTGCCGCCTCGTTGTGCGTGGCGCTGGCCTTGAGCCCCTATAGCCACAGCGCGCAGCCGCAAAGCAATGCAACCCCAGCTGTCACCGATGAGCAGAGTCAGCGCGATATGACCGCTCCATCGGTGCCGACCATGGTGACGGCAAAGCCACAGCCTGCACCCAAGAAACCCGTCGGTCCGCACGGCCAGCACGACCCGCATGGCAGCCTGGGCCCGGAGAAGTTGGTCAAGGTCGCCTTGCAGCATGAAAGCGAAGGCCGGCTGGAACTGGCCCTGAAGACGCTGGCCGAGGGCATCGAGCGCTATCCGGATGCCGCTGAACTGTATGCGGTGCGCGCCAGCCTGCGTCTGCAGTTGCAACAGGTGGCTGCTGCATTGCGCGATCTCGAAACGGCCGTTGAACTCGCCCCAGATGACGCGCGCATCAGGGTGAATCGCGCGCAGGCCTACCGCAGCTTCGGTCGCTACGACGACGCCATGGCCGACCTCGATCATGCCGTACAACAATCGCCCGACCTGCTGCCGGCCCGCTTCAACCGCGGCGCCTTGTTGTATGCCCAAAACAGGTTCGATGCGGCATTGGTCGACTTCGAGCACTGCATCGCGGTCGATCCACACTCCCCTGCCCCCTATTTCAACCGCGCGTCGACTTATTGGGAACTCGGACGCGCCGATGAAGCCGTGAAGGACATGGAACACTTTCTCGAACTTGCGCAGGATGCGCAGTGGAAAAAGACTGCGCAGGACCTGCTGAGCAATTGGAAGACCGCAATGACGCGGGCCGCCGAACAGAAAAGCGAATCGTGAAGTACCTGGTTGCTTTGTCCCTGCTGATTGGCGGCTGGTGCAATGCCGCACTCGGTACGAGCGCGCCTGATGGCTTTACGGCGTTGCTCGAAGAGGCCGAGCTGGTCTATCAGCCGCCGCAAGGGTTCAGTGCTGCGCCGCCCGGGCGCACGCCGATCATGGACTATGAACATGCGCTGCGCAGCAGTGGCGGCGCGCTGGAGATCCGGGTCGCAGTGCGGCCGTTGAAGCGCCTGCGCATCGACTACGATGATCCGCATGGCTCTGCGCCCGATCCGAACCATGTCTTTCCCCTGGTGTTTGAATCGATGGCTTCACGTCTGGCCGGCGGCACGCATGCGCCGAGCCGTGCCTATTCGCCACAGCAGGCTCGCGCCGATTTCAATGCGGATTGGGCCGCGGCCGCAGTGTTCGATGTGGTCGACGAATTCTCCAGCGACTACCAGCAGGGGCTGCTGTTGGCGATTCATCGCAACAATGTGTCGGATGCCTATGTGGTGTTCTTGTTCGACGACTACAAGGCAGTCAAGCCGACCCTGAACCAGGCGATGCAGACGGTGGTGTTCAAGCCGTTACCTGCTGCCGGCGACAAGCCCTGATCTTCGGCGATCCAGACCGAAGCAACGTCACATAGCGCGCACTCTCTGCGGCGAATCAGGTGTCAGCTGCCGATCGATCGGTCACAATCCGGTCATGCAGACATCTTTTCGTGACAACCGTTTTCTTCAAGCGATGCTGGTGTGGTTGCTCGGGTTGTGGATCGTCACCGCGATCAATCCTTTCGACCGCGGCGACTGGTTCCTCGAGAACCTCCTGGTGTTTATCTACGGCGGCATCCTGATAGCGACCTATCGCACCTTTGCGTTTTCCAATCTCTCCTATGGTCTGTTCGGTATCTTTCTGAGCCTTCACCTGGTCGGTGCGCATTACACCTACGCCGAGACGCCTTTTGGTTTCTGGTTGCAGGATGCCTTGTCGTTGTCGCGCAATCACTACGATCGCATCGTGCATTTCTCGTTCGGTTTGTTGCTCGGCTATCCGTTCCGCGAACTGCTGATCCGTGCGGTCGGCGTCAAACCGGCCTGGTCGTACCTGATGGTCATGATCACGGTGCTCGGCTTCAGCGGCTTTTATGAAGCACTCGAAGGTATCGTGGCCGTCATCGTCAGCCCCGAGCTGGGCGCGGCCTATCTCGGCACCCAGGGCGACGAGTGGGACGCACAGAAAGACACTGCCCTCGCCTTCGCCGGCTCGGTGGTTGCCATGGCCATCACCTGGTGGCTCGTGCGGCGCAGATCCGCTTAGGTCTATCCACCAGCCGCTGGATTCTCTGCGTTCGATGCGTTGCCGGGGTTATGCTTAAAGCATGCTCCTGAACCTGATGCAGGTGCTGGGCGGGCTCGGCCTGTTCCTGCTCGGCATGGTCGTGATGACCGATGGCCTCAAAGGCTTGGCCGGTGATGCCCTGAATCACTGGTTGGCGCGCTTTACCAAGAGCCCCGCGACCGGCGCTATGACCGGCACGGTGACCACAGCTTTGCTGCAATCATCGAGTGCGACCACCGTTGCCGCGGTCGGATTCGTCGGTGCCGGGCTGCTGACCTTCCCGCAAGCACTCGGTGTGATCTTCGGCGCCAACCTCGGCACCACGGTCACCGGTTGGTTGGTCGCCCTGCTCGGTCTGAAACTGCAGATCGGCACGTTGGTCTTCCCGTTGATCTTCATCGGCGCCCTGCTGCGTTTGTTTGCCCGCGGGCGTTGGCGCCACCTGGGATTCGCCCTCGCCGGCTTCGCGTTGTTGTTTCAGGGCATCTCGGTATTGCAGGCGGCGATGGCCGGCTATCACGGCGCGGTCATACCGGCGGACTTTCCCAGCGATACCCTGCTCGGTCGCCTGCAACTGATCGCGATCGGTATTGCGATCACCCTGATCACCCAATCGTCGAGCGCCGGCGTCGCCACCGCTTTGACCGCGGTGAACACCGGCACGATCTCGTTCGGCCAGGCTGCGGCTCTGGTGATCGGTATGGATGTCGGTACCACGGTAACCGCGGCGGTAGCCACGCTCGGCGGTTCGGCCGATACGCGCCGCACCGGTTACTCGCATGTCACCTACAACCTGCTGACGGCGATCGGTGCACTGCTCCTGCTCGACGGCTACACCTGGGCCTGGCAGCAGTGGTTGCCGGGGGCGCTGCAACACAATGCGGAGATCGCATTGGTCGGGTTCCACAGCCTGTTCAACCTGCTCGGTGTGATCGTGGTGTTGCCGTTGGCGCGGCCGTTCGCCCGGTTGATGTTCTATCTGGTACCCGCGCCGAGCGATCCGGTGCTCGATCGTCTCGACCATCAATTGCTCAAAAGCCCGGACGTGGCGCTGGACAATGTCGTGCAGATTGTCGAACGCGCAACACAGGATCTGGTAACGACCGTCGATCGCCTGCTGACCAGTAACGAGATCAACAGTGAACGTTTGCTGCACCTCGATCGTCAGCTCGACGCGACCCATGCGTTCGTCGACCAGATTCATCTGGTTGACGACAAGTCGCCCGAGTGGTCGCGTCTTAACGCCGTTATACATGTGCTCGATCATCTGCAGCGCCTGGTCGAACGCTGCATCGAGGAACCGGAGCGCGCACGCAGCCTGGTGGCGGACGCGGAACTCGGCCGTCAGGCGGCGCGGGTGTCAGACGTATTGCAGCGCATCAACATTGCGCTTGCCGCTGGCGATGACAACGCCGCCGAACAGATCGCATCGGCCAATGCCGCTTACATGCGTGAACATGCAGACCGCCTGCGCAATGCGGTGATGGCCGAGGTTGCCGCCGGCTCGATCGATGTGCCGACCGGTACGCGACGGCTCGAAGGCATACGTTGGTTGCGGCGCGTTGCTTACCACGTGTGGCGTGTCAGCGTGCATCTGCCGGTACTGCGGCGACAGTGAACACCTTCACGCGTTGTGCGTCGTGCCTTGATGTGTCGGGCGATCCATGCCATACAAGCGTTCAAGAAAACAGCTGCCGACCCTACAAATCAGAAAGGCACTGACACAATAATTATTGAGCATTTGTTCGGGATATTCTCCCAACGGCAATGTTCAACGAAGGCGTATCGATTCCAAAAGAACGATGTGTCTCGGCGGCCGTAATCCGAGTTAGACCACTCACGCCACATTCATCGCCACCACCCCCGGCGACCAAGAACCGAAAGCAGCGGGCGCTTGCGACAAACGACCTGCTGCAACGACAACAATGATCTGCCTGACAGGGTGTTCGAGATGGAGACTGAACAGAGCCACTACGATCGCACCGTGGATATCGTACGCAACGCGATTCCGCGTATGTCTGAATTGAAGATACCGATTACGCCGGTTAATTACACGGTGTGGTACGAGTATCTTTCCGACAGCGTTCCCGATCTCACCGCTGCGATGAACGCCTTGCTGCACGACGCAAACACGATTTCGGGCGAGGCGATACGTGATCTCTACGAGCGTTATCTCGAAGATCGCGACGATAAACTTCAGGCGGCGAAAAAAGCGCTGGCCGAAATGGTCAAGGCGTTGATGACCAATCTGGGGAGCGCCGACCAAAGCTTCGATCGTTACTCCAGCGAGTTGCACGACATTGCCGACAGCCTGTCTGACGACACCTCGGCAGAAGATCTCAACGCCTTGATGGATCGCGCCCTGCGTGCGACCAATGTTGCATTGACCCAGGGCGTCGAGATGAAGAAACAGCTCTCGCATCTCGCCGGCGAGATGCAGCACATGCGTGCCGAGCTGGAGCGTGAGCACGAAGCGGCCCGTATCGATGCCTTGACCGGCCTGTTCAATCGTCGTGTATTCGACGAGGCATTGGAATCGCTGTCGGGTGAGTCGAAAGACGATGCGCATACGCCCTGCCTGCTGATCATCGACATCGATCACTTCAAGCGCGTCAACGACACCTATGGTCATCAGGCCGGTGATGAAGTGCTCAAGCAGGTCGCCGACGAGATCAAGGCCAGTGTGCGCGGGCGCGACCTGGTTGCGCGCCTCGGCGGTGAGGAGTTCGCCGTGCTGTTGCGCGATACGCCGCGCTCCGGATGCAAGGCGGTTGCCGAACATATCCGCATCAACGTGCGCCTGCGCGAGGCCGAGGTCATGGATGAGACCTTGTACCCGATCCGTCTGAAGGTGACCTTGTCGGTCGGTGGCGCCTATCTGCGAAGCGAAGAACCTACCGATGCCTTTGTGGCACGGGCCGACCGGGCGCTGTACCAGGCCAAGTCGGATGGTCGCGATCGGGTGAAGTGGGAAGGTCCCGAAACGCCTACGGACTGAGACTGCGGCGCGTCACGCCAGATCGTGTTCGCCGAAGCTCTCGGTGTGGTAGCGGTAGACCTCGACCCGGTCGGACCAATGATTCGCAGCCAGCCCGGCCTTCTGCTTCAGGTGCATCAGAAAGCTTTCCTTGTCCGGCAGGCTCTCCCACACCGACGGTAGAAAGGTTCCGCGGTTCGGCCCGTCCTGCAGGATCAATCCGTCTTCGCCTGCTTCGATCTGGTTGAGCAGATCGCCTTCGTCGGCGAATGTCATGCGCTCCGGTGCCGTCAGAATCGACAGATGGATATCGATCTCGTCGAATTCCGCGGCACGCAGCGGCGCAAAGCGTGGGTCGCGAAATGCGGCGGCGAAGGCGTTTTCGGCCACATCCACGCCCAACGGCTGGACCGCTTCGAGGTGGCCGATACAGCCGCGCAGCTCGCCGTTCTTTTGCAAGGTGACGAAGCTGGCGCGGATCGCCTTGAGGTCGCGTGGGAGTTCCGAGGGTATCACCACGTAGGGTCGACCGAACTGCAGGCCATGCTCGATCGAACGACGTGCGATCTCGATCAATGCGGCGCGCTGCGCAGGCCCGAATTCATTGATGGATTCAGTAGAACTCATAGGCTCCGTATCCCACCACGCGCGATTTATCGCCGGCCGTGTCACCGGAATTGCGCAGATCCAGTGTCTTGACGTGCCAACCGTGGTGTTGCGCCGCCTTCAACAGCCCGCGGATCGGGTAAGCGCCGCAGGCGTCATACGGGCCGATGTCATCCGCCTGCATGGCTTCGATCATCCCGGTGGTGTTGGCGTCGCGCCGTTGTGCCTCCGCATAGCCGTGATAGTGGCTGAGATCCGAGCTGACGACGATCAGGATATCGTCTGCGACCAGGGTTTCGATCACCTGGGCAACATCCTCACCCTCGGCATCGCCGACGATCAGCGGGATCAGGCTGAAGTCGTCGAGCACGCGTTGCAGAAACGGCAATTGGACCTCGAGGGCATGTTCTTCGGCGAAGGCTGCATCCAGGTAACCGACATGCGGCAGCGCCGCCAGCGACTTCACCCTTTCGGTATCGACCGGTATCGCACCCAACGGGGTCTGAAAGGCATCGGCGTTGCTCAGCGCTATGCCGCGGAACGGTACCCGGTGCGACGGCGCCAATACCGCCACATGGCGGATTTCCGCGGCCCAGGGGCGCAGCGAGGCGTAGGCATTTGCAGCAATCGGACCGGAATACTGGTAGCCGGCGTGCGGCGCGATCAAGGCATGCGGCCGCACCTCGCTGTCGGCCGATACGGTCTGCATCAGCCTGTCGACGGTATTGCGTAGTTCTGGCTCCGTGCCGGGGTAGAACAACCCGGCGACGGCGGGTGTTTTGACGTGCATCATGGCTCCCCATGGGCTGCGGGTCTATAGATTTAATGGGTCATTGGCTGTTGGATTGCAAGCATCTTGCGCCGTTTCGGTGAAGTTGTTTGAGCTGCCTCAGTCCGACATCGGACACATAGGGAGGTCTGTCATGATTAGCGACACCGTACCCGGTCGTTTCTGGCACATACGGGATGACGGTCGCATCCAATGCGACCTGTGCCCGCGTTATTGTCATCTGAAGGACGGCCAGCGCGGTCTGTGTTTCGTGCGCGCGCGCGAAGGCGACCAGATGGTATTGACCACCTACGGGCGCTCCAGCGGCTTCTGTGTCGACCCGATCGAAAAGAAACCGCTTAACCACTTTCTGCCGGGCACGCCGGTGTTCTCATTCGGTACGGCAGGCTGCAACCTGGCCTGCAAGTTCTGTCAGAACTGGGATATCAGCAAATCGCGCGAGATCGATACCCTGGCTTCCAGCGCCGCGCCGGAGACGATCGCCGCCACCGCCAAGCGCCTCGGATGCCGCAGCGTGGCCTACACCTACAATGACCCGGTGATCTTCTTCGAATACGCGCTGGATACGGCCGCTGCCTGTCGCGAACAGGGCATCAAGTCGGTCGCGGTCACGGCGGGCTATATCTGCGAAGAGCCGCGACGTGAGTTCTTCTCCCATATGGATGCCGCAAACGTCGATCTGAAGGCGTTCACCGAAGACTTCTATCACAAGTTGACCGGCGGTCATCTGCTGCCGGTGCTGGATACGATCGAATACATCCACAACGAAACCGACTGCTGGCTCGAACTGACCACGTTGCTGATTCCGGGCCACAACGATACGGACGACGAACTGCATCGCCTCGCAGACTGGTGCCTGGAAAAACTCGGGCCCGAGGTGCCACTGCATTTCTCGGCGTTTCATCCCGACTACAAAATGACGGATGTACCGCCTACCCCGCCGGCCACGCTGCAACGGGCGCGACGTATCGCCTTGGATGCCGGCCTGCACTATGTGTACGTCGGCAACGTGCACGACACCGAGGGCGACAGCACCTACTGCCCGCAGTGCGGCACCCGGGTTATCGAGCGCGACTGGTACCAGCTCGGCGATTGGCAACTCAAGGACAACGGCCATTGCGCAAACTGCGGCCACCTGATTGCCGGCGTGTTCGAGAATGAGCCTGGGCACTGGGGGAGCCGGCGTCAGCCCGTGTCGATGCATGAGCCGGTGCAGGAAGCGGCGCACAACCCCGCACACTGAGGGTTACTTGCATTGCCGGCATTCGTTGGCCTGACGTATCGGCGCGGGACAGGTAGATTACGCGGCTACTGCGACCACCGCGCCGAGGAAAGAACCACCATGCCTGAATACCTTGCCCCTGGCGTCTATGTCGAAGAAGTCAGCTTTCGCTCGCGCCGGATCATGTCCACTGCATCGCCGACCACCCTGTTCATCGGGCCGACGGCGCGCGGCACGGCCGGCCGGCTTTCGCGGGTGATCACCAGCTTTCACGCCTATCAGCGCCAATACGGGGGCAGCGAGGACCTGGCGATCGGTGGCCGGCAGCGGCAGATCAACCATATGGCGCATGCCGTGCGTGCCTTCTTTGCCGAAGGCGGAACGCGCTTGCACGTGGTTCGTGTGGCTGGCGGTAACGGTCGAGCACCGTCACTGCGCAACTACCAGGCGGCACTGCGCGCGGTAGCCGGATTGCGTGGTCTGTTTACCCTGGCGGCACCGGGGGCGACGGTGTTGCCGAGACTGGCGCGTGAGGTCAACGGCCTGTTGCTGGATTTTGCCGCCACGGCAGATATCGCAGAACGGGTTTTCGTGCTGCTGGACCCACTACGCGGTGAGGCCCCGGATGAGATCGAACGCTATGCCGCATCGATCGAGTCGCGGTCGGCGGCACTGTACTACCCCTGGCTGCAGTTGGCGGACGGCAAGACGCGCAAGACGGTCACGATACCGCCATCCGGGGTAGTCGCCGGTGTGCTGGCCCGGGTCGATCGGCGCCAGGGAATACACAAGGCGCCGGCCAACGAGGTGATGCGCTCCGTGATCGGTGTGGCGCAGGCGCTCAATGCGGCACAGGCCGATCATCTGAATGCGGTCGGCATCAACACGCTGCGCCAGTTCCCGCAACGCGGGTTGCGGGTCTGGGGCGCGCGCACGCTGAGCAGCGATCCCGAATGGAGATACGTCAACGTGCGGCGTTATTTCATCTTCCTGCAGCACGCGATCAATCAGGGCACCGAGTGGTCCGTGTTCGAGCCCAACGATGAACCCCTCTGGGCGCAGATCCGGCAGATCGTTGAGACCTTTCTCGACGACCAGTGGCGAATGGGGCGTCTGGCCGGCAGCAAATCCAGTAATGCGTTCTTCGTGCGCTGCGATCGCACCACGATGACCAAGGCCGACATCGATGCCGGCCGCCTGATCGTTCAGGTGGGGGTTGCGCTGGTACGCCCGGCCGAGTTCGTGGTGATCCGCATCGGCCAGAAAACAGCCGATGCGCGTCCCTAACTGAAGCAGCCGGTCGTCGCTCAGGTCGACGAGGTCAGCGGTTTGCCCTCGTCGCGTGGCGACGCGGCGCCATCTTCAGTCTCCCCGCCCTGCTCTGCGGCTTCGAGGTCTTTCTGGTGGTCGCGCGCGAGCAGCATGTACACGGCCGGCACGACGAACAGCGTGAACAGTGTGCCGATACCCAGGCCGGTGGTGATCACCAGGCCGATATCGAAGCGACTGACTGCGCCCGGGCCACTGGCCGTCAATAGCGGCACCATCGCAACCAGCATGGCGATGGTCGTCATCAGGATCGGTCGCAGGCGAATAGCCGAGGCCTTTTCAATCGCCTCGCGCTTGCCCAGCCCCTCTTCGATCTGCAACTGGTTGGCGAACTCGACGATCAGGATCCCGTTCTTCGCGATCAGGCCGATCAGCGTGATCAGGCCCACCTGGGTATAGATGTTCATCGTCGCGAAGCCGAGTGTCAGGAATGCCATCGCGCCGGCGATCGACATCGGCACCGACACCAGGATGATCAGCGGGTCGCGCCAGCTCTCGAACTGCGCCGCCAACACCAGGTAGATCACCAACAGCGACATGAAGAAGGTCGCGATCAAGGCGCTGCCTTGTTGGGCGAACTGCCGCGTCTGGCCGGTGTAGTCGAAGCTATAGCCCTGTGGGAACACCTCGCCGGCGATCTTTTCCATCGCCGCCATCGCGTCGCCTTCAGATACGCCGGGCGCCGGCAGGCCCTGCACGGTGATCGCATTGAGCTGTTGGAACTGCGTGCGCTTGCTCGGCTCGACCGCCCGCTCTATGCGCACCAACGACGATAGCGGCACCTGCTCGCCGCTCGCCGAGCGCAGGTAGAAATCACCGAGCATCTCGGGTGTCAGGCGAAATGTCTTTTCGCTTTGTGGAATAACCTTGTAGCTTCGACCCTCGAGGCTGAAGCGGTTGACGTAGTTGCCGCCGAGCAGCGTCGCCAGGTTCTGACCGATGTCGGCCATCGAGATGCCGAGGTCGCCGGCGCGGTCGCGGTCGATCGCGACGACCGCCTTGGGCCGCGAGAACTCGATCGATTTCTGCAGGAACTGGAACTGACCGCTCGCCATGCCCTGCCCGATCAGCTGATCGGCGATCTGATCGAGCTCGCGGAAATCGGCGTCGCTCTGGATCACGAACTGGAATGGCAGACCACGGTTACCCGGCAGGCTCGGCCGCGGGAACATCGCGGTCTGAAAACCGGCAATGCCGGCAAGTTTGCCCTGCAGCTCGGGCTGGACATCCATCTGCGAACGTTCGCGCTGCGAAGGCGGTTCCATCTTGAAGCCACCGAACACGACGTTGTCGTCGCCGCCGAAGCCCACCAGGATGAAGCTCTCGTGATACTCGGGCACCGATTCGAACGTTTCGACGATCTCGCGCGTATACGCCTCGTTATATGGCAGTGAAGCGGTCTGCGGCGCCGTCGCCTGGAAGAACAGGATGCTCTGATCTTCGGTCGGCGCCAGTTCGGACTGGGTCGTGGCAAACATGAAATAGATACTGCCAAGTACGACCGCGGCGAACAGCAACGTTGCCGGCAGGTAGTTCAGCGCACCGCGCAGGCGACGCAGGTAGAAGTTGGCCAGCCCGGTGAAAAAGCGCTCGACCGCGTGTTCGAAGCGCCCTGCCTTGCCGGCCGGTTGCAGCACCTTGGATGACAACATCGGTGACAGCGTCAGCGCGACGATGCCCGAGATCAGCACGGCGCCGGCCAGCGAGAACGCGAACTCGGTGAACAAGGTGCCGACCAACCCGCCCATGAAGCCGATCGGCGCATACACCGCGACCAGCGTCGTGGTCATCGCGATGATCGGCAGGCCGAGCTCGCGTGCACCGTCGATCGCCGCCCGGAAGCGCGACTTGCCCATCTCGATGTGGCGGTGAACGTTCTCGACCACGACGATCGCATCGTCGACCACCAGACCGATCGCCAGCACCATGGCGAGCAGTGTCAGCAGGTTGATCGAAAAGCCGGCCATCAGCATCAGAAACGCAGCGCCGATCAGCGATAGCGGCACGGCGACGCCGGGCACCACGGCAGCACGCATCGAACCCAGCGACAGGAAGATCACGACCAGCACGATCAGCACCGCTTCGACCAGCGTGGTGAACACCTCGTCGATCGACTCCTGGATGAAGGCGCTGGCGTCGTACGGGATGTGAACTTCGAGACCGGTCGGCAATTGGCTGCGGATCTGCTCGATCGCCACGTGGACCTTCTTGGCGACCGTCAGCGGGTTGGCCCCCGGTGCCTGCTCGACACCGACGAAGATCGCCGGCTGGCCCTTGTACCAGGTCGAGGTTTCATAGTCTTCGGCGCCCAAATCGAGGCGTGCGACGTCGCCGAGGCGCACCAGCGTGCCGCCGGTGTCGCGTACCACCAGGCGGCGGAAGTCTTCGACGTTGGCGACGTCGGTCGTGGCCGACAGGTCGATCACCGTGTATTCGCCGCGCGCCTGGCCGATGCCCGACAGGTAGTTGTTGGCGCGCAGCACGTCGGCCACGTCCTTCGCGGTCACGCCGAGTGACGCCATGCGTCGCGGGTCGAGCCAGACGCGCATCGCGAAGCTCTTGTTGCCGATCAGGTTGGCCTTGGCGACGCCGGGGATCGCCTGCAGCTTGGGTTGCACCACGCGCAGCAGATAGTCGTTGATCTGCGACGGCGCCATCGATTCGCTGTAGAACGCCAGATACATCAACGCGGTGGCATCGCCGGTCTGCGAGGTGATGACCGGGTCCTGTGCCTCGGCCGGCAGTACGTTGCGCTGGCTGGCGACCTTCGCCTGGATCTCGGCGACCGCCGCCTCCGGCGGATAGTTGAGCTGCATGTGCGCCTCGATCACCGAGGTGCCCTGGCGGCTGGTCGACGACAGGTAGTCGATGCCCTGCGCCTCGGCGATCGCCTGTTGCAGCGGCGTGGTAATGAAACCTTTGACCAACTCGCCGCCCGCCCCGGGGTAGCTGGTCGTGACCGTTACCACGGTGTTCTGGGTTTCCGGATACTGGCGGACCTCGAGCGAGGTGATCGCCCGCAGGCCGACCACCAGGATCAGCAGGCTGACAACGCTGGCCAGCACCGGACGCTTGATATAGAGATCGGTGAACTTCATGCGCCGGGTGCCCGCTCGGAAGGTGCCGGCTTGTCGTCGACCAAGACCGGCTGACCGTTGCGCAGCTTGTTGTGGCCGGCGCTGACGATCTCGTCACCGACCTGCAATCCGGAGACGACCTCTACCCTGCCGTTGCGTGTATTGCCGGTCTGGATCTGGCGCCGCGAGACCATTTTTTTGCCGTCCTTCTCCTCGATGAGGAATACCGAATCGCCGTACGGCGCGTAACTGATGGCCTCGCCGGGTATCGTGATCACGCTGTCTTCGGTCGGCATCATGACGCGAACGTCGGCGAACATGCCGGGTCGCAGCGATGAGTCAGCGTTTTCGAGCTGCGCCCTGACGCGGAAGCTGCGGCTGCCGACCTGGATGCCGGGATCGATCGCGATAATGTGCCCCTCGAAGCGCCGGTCCGGGTAGGCCTGCACCTGGACCGCGATGGTCTGGCCCTCTGTGATGCGCGAGAGCTCGCGCTCCGGCAGCGTGAAGTCGGCATAGATCGGGTCGAGTTGTTCAAGCGGCACGATGGCGGCGCCCGGTGTCAGGTACTCGCCGAGGTCCACGCGGCGAATCCCCAGGCGGCCGTCGAACGGTGCACGAATCTGCTTTTTCTCGAGCAGTGCGCGCTGCGACTCAACCTGTGCGCTGGTGTTGTCGAGTGTTGCGCGCGCTTCGTCGAAGTCCGACTTCGACACCGATTTGTCTTTGATCAATTGGGCCGCACGCTGGTACTTGAGCAGGGCAAGGCGGCGCTCGGCCTCCAGTCCTTTCAATGCGGCCTGGTCGGTCTCGTCATCGAGTTCGAGCAGCAGTTTGCCTTGAGTGACGTGTTCGCCCGAGTTGAAGTGGATCGCACTGACCAGCCCGCCGACCTCGCTGGAGACTTCAATGCCGGCGACGGCCGACAGGCTGCCCACCACCTGGATGTACGGTCGCCAATTTTCCTGTTTTACGGTCGTCGCGGCGATGGCCGCCGGCGGCGGTCCGCCCGCCTGGGCGGCGGCCATCTGTTGGGCGGTGTGGTATTTCCAGCCGAAGATGCCGCCGAAAATGATGGCGAGCAAGACAACGACAAGGGCTAAACGGGCGAACATCGATGAGAATTCCTAGGCTTATCCGACACGGGTTTGCGGTGGCACGAAGAAAGCGGCAGGACCGGGGTCGGTCGGCGATGCCGGTAGCGGACCTTCGTTTTATTGCACTGCAGTATAAAAGTCGGACACGACGACATTAAGAAAGGTTTCATCGCTGTTGGTACCGAAATTCGCCGGTTTGCAGAAAGATCGTTTCAGTTTTTCCGGTCTCAGGGTGCTGGGCGGCGCGGGCAGCCGTTCTCGATGGTGTGCACCTTCTGTCGACCGCCGAGTTGTTGCATCGAAACCGCAGCGCTAGGCTGAACCCTTTGGCGTAATCCACAACAATCCAAAATGACCGAGACCCAGGCTGGTTCGACGCTTGAATATCTCGTCGCGCGCTGCGCGATGGGAGACCGTATTGCATTCGCCGATCTCTATCAGGCGACGTCGGCGAAACTGTTTGCCGTGCTCCTGCGTATCTTGAAGAACGAAGAGATGGCGGAGGATGCCTTGCAAGACGTTTTCATCAAGGTTTGGCACAAGGCCACCGAGTATCACGTGGGCAAGGGTGCGGTGATGACGTGGTTGTTGAGCATTGCCCGTTATCGCGCCATCGACCTGTTGCGGCGGGCGAAGACTGCGGTGCAGGTCGACGCCGAAGAGGGCCTCGAAGAACGCGCCGCCAACGAGCCGGATGTGGCCGAACTGGCGGGCAGGGCGGTGGACAACGCGCGCCTGAATACCTGTCTTGATGAGTTGGAAGGCCCCAGGCGTGCTTGTTTGGTGTTGGCGTACTGCGAGGGCTATACGCACGACGAGTTGAGCCAACGGCTCGGTTCGCCCGTCGGCACGATCAAAAGCTGGATTCGGCGCGGCCTGAAGGTACTGAAAGCCTGCCTGGACGGGGAGGGCGACTACCGTGGTTGATATGAGTGCCGAAGAACGGGATATGCGGGCCGCAGAGTTCGTGCTCGGTACGCTCGACGGCGAGCAACGGCGAGCGTTCGAAAAACAGATGGACCACGACCCTGCGTTGCGCGACCTGGTGAACCTGTGGGAGGCACGCCTGGTCGGGCTGAACGATACGACGAGCGTCGTGCAGCCGCCACAACGTGTGTGGATTGAGATCGAACGCGTGATTGCCCCGGGGGCGGTCGACGATGCTGTGCAGGCACCATTGAAGACACCATGGTGGCAGTCGCTGATGCTGTGGCGGATGACCACGGCGGCCGCGCTGCTGGCCTTGCTTGCGGTCTTGGTGCCGGTGCTGACCCAAGGCCCGGTGCAAGGCCCCGAAGCCTTGCCGGTCTATGACGTGGTATTGCGTGATACGCAGGATCAGCCGCAATGGATGGTGGTGTGCGATTGGCGGGCGCGCGAGGTGGCGGTCAGTCGGGTGGCGGCGGCCGCGCCGGCTGCCGGCAAGGCGCATGAGCTGTGGCTGGTGCGTGGCGAGGGCGTGGCGCCGATCTCCTTGGGTGTGCTGAGCGGCAACGAGATCCAGCGGTCGTTGCCGGCCAATGCCACCTGGCGTGACACCAAGGCCCTGGCGGTCAGTCTTGAACCGGCCGGCGGATCGCCGACCGGTGTGCCGACAGGGCCGGTTTTGTATGCCGCGCCGGTCAGCATCTAGGCTCACGGCCGAGTCGCCTCGAGCGCCATCGATCCTGCGCTTGGTGCGGGTCGAGTCCTTTTTTCAGTAAAACCAACCCTTTTGCCGGTTTGCGCAGGCGAGTGGTCGCCGCCGACATGGACGCAGATAAATAGCCTCGAAAGGTGTTGCAAGGCAGCGAGTGCCCTGCGCGGCCGAATCGGCTGCCCGGTCATCAACCGTTGAGCTGATCGACAGCCGGCGCAAAAAAGTTGCGTCGAAGTGCATCCGTTTTCGATACCCCTGCGTATCTCCAGGTAAGACATCTGGAGGAGAAAGGGATGCGC
The DNA here is from genome assembly GCF_002009425.1 of Thiosocius teredinicola. Lineage (NCBI taxonomy): Bacteria > Pseudomonadati > Pseudomonadota > Gammaproteobacteria > Chromatiales > Sedimenticolaceae > Thiosocius > Thiosocius teredinicola. Next base: position 4,691,556 of record NZ_CP019936.1, on the reverse strand, counting down.
GCTTTGCGAGAACTGACACTGCTACTGCTGCTGTCGCAGCCGACCGGGGCGGTGACGGCAGCCGACTGGCAGCCCTACGGGCCAGCCGCATTCGATCAGGCCGAGAAACAAGACAAGCTGATTTTGCTCGATCTGGTCGCCGTATGGTGCCATTGGTGCCACGTCATGGAGTCGACGACGTACCGGGACGCGGGCGTTCTCGAGGCGCTCAGCGAACACTATGTCGCCGTCCAGGCCGACCACGATGCGCGCCCGGACCTGGCTGAACGGTATCGCGACTACGGCTGGCCGGCGACTATCGTCCTGACCCCCGACGGCCGCGAGCTGGTGAAGCGCGCCGGCTATATCGCGCCGGATGAGATGGCCGGTCTGCTACGGCGCACGGCGTCGATCGACCGCAGCGAGCAGCACAAGCCGACCCGCGCTGCACAAACCAGCGCCGTTTCCGCGGCGTTGTCCCCGGCGCTGCGCGACGCCCTGCAACAGCGCCACCTGGATGCCGATGATCCCGCATCCGGCGGTCTGCGCCTGATGCAGAAGTTTCTCGATGCGGATTCGATCGAATGGGATCTGCATCTGGCGGCCAATGGCGACGCGGATGCCGCGCAGCGTGCGCGCCGCCACCTCGATGCCGCCCTGCAGCTGATCGACGCCGAGTTCGGCGGCGCCTACCAGTACTCGACCCACGGCGACTGGGCACATCCGCACTACGAAAAGATCATGGCGACGCAGGCCGCCTACTTGCGTGCCTACAGCCTCGCGTACCACCAGTTCGGCGATCCGCGCTATCGCCTTGCAGCCGAGATGGTCGCGAACTGGCTCAACGACTTCATGCGGGCCGACAACGGCGGCTTGTTCACCAGCCAGGATGCCGATCTGGAGCAGGGGAGCAAGGCGCACGATTACTTCGAGCTGCCGCGTGACCAGCGTTTGGCGCGTGGCCTGCCGCGCATCGACAAGAGCCAGTACGCCGACGCCAACGGCAAGGCGATCGAAGGTCTGGTCACGCTCTACCAGGTGACAGGCCAGGACAAGCACCTGCGCCTGGCGACGCGGGCGCTGGAGTGGGTACTGCGTAATCGGCGTCGCGCCGACGGCGGTTTCAGCCACGGCGCAGACGATAAAGCCGGGCCTTACCTGTCGGACAACCTCTACATGGGCCGCGCGATGCTCGCCGTGTACGAGGTGAGCGGTCAGTCCGTGTGGTTGAAACAGGCGGTACTGGCCGCCGACATCATCGATCGCGAGTTTCGCCACGCCCCAGGCGGGCTGCTGTCTGCCGCGGATAACGGCACCCCGATCAAGCCGACGCCGCAACTCGATCAGAACATCCACGCCGCCCGGTTCATGTACGCGCTCGCGTCGCACACCGGCGAAGACCGGCAGCGGGCCCTGGCCGACCACGTCATGCGTTACCTCGCGACGCCCGAGGTCGCCGTTTCTCGCCTGACCGACGCCGGCATCCTGCTGGCCGACAGAGACCGCATCAGGAACTCAAAAAGTAACTACTCACTTACTCTAATTCCGCGCAATAAGAAAGGAGACCAGGCATGAGTGCCATGCAGCAAAGCCTCGCCGAACAAACCCCGAAAAACTGTTTCGACAGCCTGTACGCGGCGCACAATGATGTGCTCAACCGCGTTGCCTGGATGCTGTGCGGTGACCCCGATCTGGCACGCGACCTGGTGCAGGAGACCTGGATACGCGCCTGGCGTGCAGCCGACTCGCTACAACAGTTCGCCGCCGGCAAAGCCTGGCTGATCACCATTCTGAAACGCGAATACGCGCGGTTGTTCGAGCGTAAGCGGCTCGATCTGGTCGACATCGACGACCATGCCAATGATCTGGGGCACGATGCGGCGCCGGATCAGCGGATCTACCTCGATCAACTCCTCGGCCGGCTCAGTGACGACGAACGCGAGCCGCTGTTGATGCAACTGGCCGAAGGCCGATCCACGGCTGAGATCGCCGATGAGTACGGTGTGAGTCGCAACGCGATGACCATACGCTTGCACCGTATCAAGAAGCGTCTGCAGGCCGTGTGAAAGCTGCGCCCAGCCGCCGGCGAACGTGGCCGCTTAAGTCGTTTGGTTCACATAATGGACGAATGAGGGGCAAGTTTTCGTCCCATCCACCGATACAAAAGCCATTGACCCCGGCTTGTCTGCGATGCGATCCGACATGGTTGCGGCGCACAAAGGGTGACAGGACCGGCTTCTTTCTACGCGTGATGCTATAGGAGCGTTCGCAGTTATGGCGCATATCGACGTCCCCCGAATTCTTCAGATCATGGTGCAGAACAACGCGGCCGACGTGTTTTTCTACACCGGCGCAAAGATCTCGATGAAGACACCCAAAGGCTTTGCACAACTCGGTGAGCCGTTGGATGTAGGCGACGCCGAACGGGCGGTACGCGAGATCCTGACCGACGAGAAGTTGAAGCATTTCGAAGAGCACGGCGAGGTCGATTTCTCACTGTCGTACAAAGGCATCGGCCGTTTTCGTGGCAATGCCTTCCGCCAACGCGGCGAGGCGGCGCTGGTGTTGCGTCACATCAACACCGATGTACCGACGGTCGACACGCTGGGTGTGCCGCCGGTGCTCAAAGATATGGTCATGGCGCGCAACGGCTTGATCCTGCTGGTCGGTGCGACCGGCTCGGGTAAGTCGACCACGCTGGCAGCCATGATCGATCACCGCAACAGCAGTGCCGGTGGGCACATCCTGACGTTGGAAGATCCGATCGAATACGTGCACGAGCATAAGAAATCGATCGTCGCGCAGCGCGAGATCGGCGTCGATACGCTGGATTTCGGCACCGGCATGAAGGCGGCGCTGCGCGAATCGCCCGACGTCATTCTAATGGGTGAGATCCGCGACCACGATACGATGGAATTCGCGCTGAAATTCGCCAACACCGGTCACCTCGCACTGTCGACCCTGCACGCCAACAACGCGATGACGACCATGGAGCGTATCCTCGGTTTCTACCCGAAAGACGGTCTCGAAGCCCAGGCCAAGCGTATCGCACAGAACCTGCGGGCGATCGTCTGTCAGCGCCTGGTGCCGGCCAAAGACGGCGGCAAGGTGGCCGTGGTCGAGGTCATGATCAACACCGGCTATATCGCCGATCTGATCAGCAAGTTGGAAATCGGCGGTATCAAGGACGCCATCGAGCGCGGTGGTCAGTACAAGATGCAGTCGTTCGACCAGCACTTGGTCAGCCTGTATCACGAAGGCCGGATCACCGAAGAGGTCGCGTATGACTTCGCCGACTCGTCGAGCAACGTGAAGATCCAGATCAAGACATCCAACGCCGGTAAGAAGGTCACCAGCACCGATTGGGGCAGCGGCCTGTCGCTCGAACCGACCGAGTCCGGCGACGACGACGGCGTGGTTGCCGAGTTCCGTTAATCCGGCGCGACCCTTTTCAGCTACGAGTACTGCAGCACCCCCGTTCAGGGGGTGTTGTGTTTCTAGGGATTGCGTCTGACCCTCCCGCTTTTCTCCGCTCCTTTGTGGTGCCCAGGCGTTGATTTGCGTGTTCGCAGCATTGCGATTTGCTGCACCGTAACAGGGCGTCGCATTCAGCGACGCTGAACATGCCGCGTGTAGAACACGGCAGCGTACTGAATTCAGTTATTTACGCGCCCAACGTCGGCAAACATCCGGTCGCTAAGATCGCGCCATTCCCCCTGATGCATGCATGGTCTTGAGGCACCAGTATGGTGCGCCACTTTTGTGCGGACGGGCAACGATGGTGCGTTCGCTTTGTCGGAGCGTGCTCGGTTTTCGATTTTCTTGCGTTGAAACAAGTCCTTATGGAATTGGCATAGCTACTGCAGTCACCGGGCATCTGTCGTCCTGGCCGGATTCACAACCCGACCGGCCGTGCCGAGCCGGTGACTATTCGCTGGGTGCCGGCTGGCGACAGTTTCGCTAAATCCGAAAGGGGAGAAATTCAAGAATGAGCTTTGTTACGCAACTCCGCCGAATGTCATTGGCCGTATCGGCCGTCACGGCGATGAGTGTTGCCGGCGCGGTCAGCGCTGCCGACACCATCAAGGTCGGTGTCCTGCACTCGTTGTCGGGCACCATGGCGATCTCCGAGACGACGCTGAAAGACACCATGCTGATGCTGATCGAGGAGCAGAACAAAAAGGGCGGTGTGCTCGGTAAAAAACTTGAAGCGGTGGTTGTAGACCCGGCTTCCAACTGGCCACTGTTTGCTGAAAAGGCGCGCGAGCTGATCGAGAAAGAGAAGGTTGCCGCCACGTTCGGGTGCTGGACCTCGGTGTCGCGCAAGTCGGTGCTGCCGGTGTTCGAAGAACTCAACAGCCTGTTGTTCTACCCGGTGCAATACGAGGGCGAAGAGTCGTCCAAGAACGTGTTCTACACCGGTGCCGCGCCGAACCAGCAGGCGATCCCTGCCGTCGATTACCTGATGGAACAAGGCGTCGAGCGCTGGGTTTTGGCCGGTACCGACTATGTGTACCCGCGCACCACCAACAAGATCCTCGAGGCCTACCTCAAGGGCAAGGGCGTCGCGTCTGCCGACATCATGATCAACTACACGCCGTTCGGTCATTCCGATTGGCAGTCGATCGTTGCCGAGATCAAGAAGTTCGGTTCGGCCGGCAAGAAGACCGCGGTCGTCTCGACCATCAACGGCGATGCGAACGTGCCGTTCTACAAGGAACTGGGTAACCAGGGCATCTCGGCCGAAGATATTCCGGTCGTGGCCTTCTCGGTCGGCGAAGAGGAACTCTCCGGCATCGACACCAAGCCACTGGTCGGTCACCTGGCCGCGTGGAACTACTTCATGAGTGTCGAAGACGAGAACAACGACAGCTTCATCGAAGCCTGGCACAAGTTCATCAAGAACGAAGACCGCGTCACCAACGACCCGATGGAAGCGCACTACATCGGCTTCAACATGTGGGTAAAAGCGGTTGAGAAGGCCGGCACGACCGATCCGGACGCCGTTGCCGACGCCATCATCGGTGTGGCCGTACCGAACCTGTCGGGCGGTACCTCGGCAATGATGCCCAACCATCACATCACCAAGCCGGTGCTGATCGGCGAGATCCTCGACGACGGTCAGTTCCAGATCGTTTCGCGTACCCCCGGTCTGGTGGTCGGCGATGCCTGGTCCGACTTCCTCGAAGGTTCGAAAGACCTGATCTCCGATTGGCGTGCGCCGCTTTCCTGCGGCAACTACAACGTCAAGACGGCGAAGTGCTCGGGTCAGAACTACGAGTGATCTGAGTTAGCTGTGCAAAGCTGTGGCGCCGATGCCCCGTACATCGGCGCCACCCCTCCGATAACGATAAAACGAAGCCGGAACCATGCTGCGATTCGTCCTTGCCGCACTCCTGTTGTGTCTGCTGTCTCCCTCGCATGCGGCCGAGATTCAGACGGGCGACGCAACGCTGGACGCTGCCTTCGAACAGATCCTGGATCGCAACTTCGGCGTGAAAGACGAAGGTGTGGTCGCGATTGCCCAATCCGGTCACGAAAAAGCCACTGAATTATTGCGCGGTTTGCTCGACGGCGAATTGCGCTACCTGAAACAAAACAACCGCCTGGTCGTCATGGCGCGCGAAGGCGGGGAGACGGTCGCCATCGATGCGCTTACCGGCGAAAGCTACGGTAAGACCAGCAAACGCAAATTCAAGCGTTTCACGATCAACAATGCCATGCGCGGACATATCCGCAGCCTGCTGGCCGAGATCGGTCTGTCGAATGCGGACCCTGAGATGCGCCTGCGCGCAGTCAAAGAGATGTTGTCGAACAGCGAGCCGGAACACGCTGCACTGTTCGAGCGGCTGCTGCAAACCGAAGAGGACAAGGCGGTACGTGCCGTGATGCAGGATGCGATGGAGTTGGCGCGGTTGAGCAACCCCGACCCGGAAGTACGGCGCGCTGCAATCGAAGGCGTATCGGGCAGCCTGGAGCAGGGCGTGCGTAACCAGCTGACCCGCCTGGCGGCTGACGATCCGGACGAGTCGGTGCGCGCTGCGGCCGCTGCTGCGATGAAGAAGATCGAAGACCGTGTCGCGTTCTATGGTCATGTCGAGACCTTCTTCTTCGGCCTGAGCGCCGGTTCGGTACTGGTATTGGCCGCGATCGGCCTGGCGATCACATTCGGCGTCATGGGCGTGATCAACATGGCGCACGGCGAGCTGATCATGCTCGGCGCCTACACCACCTATCTGATCCAGCAGGCGATGCCCGACATGATCGGCCTGTCGATCCTGCTGTCGATACCTGCCGCCTTCCTTGTATCGGGTGCAGTGGGCGTGGCGATCGAGCGCGGCGTGATCCGTTTCTTGTACGGTCGCCCGCTGGAGACACTGCTTGCGACGTTCGGTATCAGCCTGATCCTGCAGCAGCTGGTGCGTACCGTGATCTCGCCGCAGAACGTGCCGGTGTCGAACCCGGATTTTCTCAGCGGCTTCTGGCAGATCAACAGCGTGCTGTCGCTGACCTACAACCGCCTATACATCTTCATCTTCTGCCTGCTGGTATTCGCCGGCCTGTTCATGGTGCTCAAGTACACCCGGCTGGGTCTGCAGGTGCGCGCGGTGTCGCAGAACCGGGCCATGGCGCGCGCGATGGGCGTGCGCTCGTCGCGGGTCGATGCGATGACCTTCGGTCTCGGTTCGGGTATCGCCGGCATCGCAGGCGTGGCCCTGTCGCAGCTGACCAACGTCGGACCGAACCTGGGGCAGTCGTACATCGTCGACAGCTTCATGGTCGTGGTGTTCGGCGGTGTCGGCAACCTGTGGGGCACATTGGTCGGCGGCCTCAGCCTCGGGATCGCCAACAAGATCATGGAGCCCTGGGCGGGTGCGGTGCTGGCCAAGATCCTGGTGCTCGTGTTCATCATTTTGTTCATTCAGAAGCGGCCGCGCGGATTGTTCCCGCAGAAAGGCCGTGCTGCCGAGGGTTGATTGTGAAGTTGATCGTCGATTGGCGCTTTGACAGTGAGGTGTCGATGCCTTTGCAGGTACGGCGACCTGGAGTGCGACGGCCATGTTGTTGACGCGTAGCCTGAAGGGAGACCGGGGTGGGCAGGTCTTTCTGTTGATCCTGATCGCCGTGATGATCGCGGTACCAATCCTCAACAGTCTGCCGACGGACAACCCGCTGTATCTCTCGACCTACACGGTGACCCTGCTCGGCAAGTACCTCACCTATGCCTTGCTCGCTGTGGCCGTCGACCTGGTGTGGGGCTATCTCGGCATTCTGAGCCTCGGCCATGCCGCGTTCTTCGCGCTCGGCGGTTACGCCATGGGCATGTACCTGATGCGCCAGATCGGCGAGCGCGGTGTCTACGGCAATCCGTTGCTGCCCGACTTCATGGTGTTTCTGAACTGGCAGGAACTGCCCTGGTTCTGGCACGGCTTCGATCAGTTCTGGTTCGCCGCGTTGATGGTGTTTCTCGCACCGGGGCTGCTCGCCTTCGTGTTCGGTTGGCTGGCTTTTCGCTCGCGCGTGACCGGCGTTTATCTGTCCATCATTACCCAGGCGTTGACCTACGCCCTGATGCTGGCGTTCTTCCGCAACGAGATGGGTTTCGGTGGCAATAACGGCCTGACCGACTTCAAGGACATACTTGGCTTCAGTCTGCAATCCGATAGCACGCGTATCGGTTTGTTCATTGCGTCCGGCGTCGCGTTGGCCATTGGCTACATCGCCTGTCGCGCCCTAGTGAAATCGCGTCTCGGTCGGGTGGCGGTGGCGATCCGCGATACCGAAGATCGCACGCGCTTCATCGGCTACAAGGTTGAACACGTCAAGCTCGCCATATTCACGTTCTCGGCGATGCTTGCCGGTGTCGCCGGTGCACTGTACGTGCCGCAGGTCGGCATCATCAATCCGGGTGAATTCGCCCCGCTGAACTCGATCGAGGTCGTGATCTGGGTGGCGATGGGCGGGCGCGCCACCTTGTATGGTGCCGTACTCGGCGCGGTCGGCGTGAACTATGCGAAAAGCTGGTTCACCGCGGCCTTTCCCGAGTTCTGGTTGTTTGCCCTCGGCGGCCTGTTCGTGCTGGTTACCCTGCTGTTGCCGCGCGGTATCGTCGGACTGTGGCGGCGCAAGGAGGCCGAGTCATGAGCGGCGTTCAGGGCGTTTTTCGTCGCGACCGCGTCTTCAACTTCATGGTGTCGAAGACGGTCGACGGTCTCGACCTGTCGCACGGCACCGTGCTGTACATGGAAGACGTGTCAGTCGCATTCGACGGCTTCAAGGCGATCAACAATCTGAATTTCTATGTCGACGCCGGTGAGCTGCGTTGCCTGATCGGGCCGAACGGCGCAGGCAAGACCACCATGATGGATATCATCACCGGCAAAACGCGCCCGGACACCGGGGCCTGCTGGTTCGGATCGCGCATGAACCTGCTGCAGATGAGTGAGCCGGAGATCGCGCAGGCGGGCATCGGTCGCAAGTTTCAGAAGCCGACGGTATTTGAACACCACACGGTGTTCGAGAACCTGGAATTGTCGATGGCCGGGCCGAAAGGTGTGTGGCGCACTTTGCGCGCCAAACTCAACGCCGAACAGCGCGAGCACATCGACGAAGTACTCGAACTCACCGGCCTCAGTACCGAGGCGCAACGACTCGCCGGTGCCTTGTCGCACGGTCAGAAACAGTGGCTGGAGATCGGCATGCTGCTGATGCAGAACCCCTTGTTGTTGCTGGTCGACGAACCCGCCGCGGGTATGACGCACCAGGAGATGGACCGCACAGTGGAACTGCTGACGTCGCTCGCCGGCGAGCATTCGGTGGTAGTCGTCGAACATGATATGGACTTCGTGCGTGCACTGAACTCGCGGGTCACGGTGTTGCACCAGGGCACCGTGCTGGCCGAAGGATCGATGGACCAGGTGCAGAACGACCCGAAGGTCGTGGAGGTCTACCTTGGCGAGTAACCGCTACCGCGTCGGAATCGGGTCATGTTGAAGATCGAGCAACTCAACCAGTTCTACGGCCAGTCACACACCCTGTGGGATCTCGATCTCGAGGTGCCGGAAGGCCAGTGCACCGTGTTGATGGGGCGCAACGGGGTCGGTAAGACCACGTTGCTCCAGTGCATCATGGGTCTGTTGCCGGTCAAGTCGGGCGGCATGAACTACCTCGGGCACGATCTGACCGGTGCGAGCGCCGAACAGCGCGCCGGCCTGGGCATCGGCTATGTGCCGCAGGGCCGGCAGATCTTTCCGTTGATGTCGGTCGAGGAGAACCTGTTGATCGGCCTGCCGGCGCGGCGCGACGGCCTGCGCAAGATCCCGGATTTCATCTTCGAACTGTTTCCGGTGCTCAAAGAGATGATGGGCCGGCGTGGCGGCGACCTGTCCGGTGGACAGCAACAGCAGCTTGCGATCGGCCGCGCCCTGGTCACCGATCCCAAGCTGCTGATCCTGGATGAGCCGACCGAGGGCATCCAGCCCAATATCGTCGCGGATATCGGCAACATCGTGCGTCGTCTCAACCAGGAGATGGGCCTGACGGTGTTGCTGGTCGAACAAAAGCTGCCGTTTGCGCGCAAGGTGGCGGACCGTTTCTGCCTGCTTGACCGCGGGCGGGCGGTTGCAACCGGCGATATGCCGGAGTTGAATGAAGAGCTGATACAACAATACCTGACCGTCTGATCTTTCCGAGGGGGGAAACATGCGCAAGTTCGTTTCGATCATGGGTCTGATGAGCCTTGCTGCAAGCAGCCAGGCTCACGTCGCCGATATACCGGTGGCGCAACATGTGGTTGAGCATGCGTGGCTGGTCTTGACCCTTGTTCCCCTGCTGGCGGTCGCGATCCCGTGGGTCAAGCGCCGTCGCTGAGCAATTGCAAATGACGGCATCCGTCGCAACGCTTCCGCGTACCGAAGGCTGGCAGGCCCGCCTTCGGCTCGGCTTTGCAGTACGCGGCGAACGCACCGTGCTGGTTGACCGGGAGCGCCACGGTCCGTTGGCCGTGCAGCGGCCGTTTTACCCCGAAGGCGATATCTGTCACGTATACCTGCTGCATCCACCGGGCGGTGTCGTCGCCGGCGATGCCCTCGACATCTCGGTAGATGTCGGCGCCCGTGCCCATGCTGTGTTGACGACACCGGGCGCGACCAAGTTCTACCGCAGCGCGGCCGGTCATGCCTCGCAAACCCAGCGCATCAACGTGCAGCCGGGGGCGACCTTGGAGTGGTTGCCGCAGGAAAATATCCTGTTTCCGGGCGCCGATGTGCGCTTGCAGACCGACATTGATTTGCTCGGCGATGCGCGGTTGTGTGCTTGGGAGATTCAATGCCTGGGTCGCCCGGCGATCAAGGAGCTGTTTGAACACGGTCGCTTGGACAGCCGCCTGACGATTCAGCGCGACGGCATGCCGCTGGTCATCGACCGCCTGCGTGTCGATGCCGACAACCGCGCCCGTTTGTCGTTGATGGCCGGCATGGCGGTCGGCGCCACCTTGTACATCAGCAATGCCGACGAGCAGAGTATTGAGCGTTGCCGCGATCTGCTGTTGACCGACGGGCCGGATTACACCGGTGCCACGTTGCTCGAAGATATCCTTGTGGTGCGGTATCTTGGCAATTCGACCGAAGGCGCGCGGCGGATGTTTACCGCGATCTGGCAGGCATTACGCGAACAAGCGATCGGGCGGATGCCCCACCTGCCGCGTATCTGGGCCACCTAAACAACGAGATCGAGAATTAAGACGCTATGGAGCTGACGCCTCGAGAGAAAGACAAGCTGTTGTTGTTCACGGCAGCGCTGTTGGCCGAACGGCGCATGGGCCGCGGGCTGAAACTCAACTACCCGGAAGCGGTCGCCTACATCAGCGCAGCCATCATGGAGGGTGCGCGCGACGGTCGCAGCGTGGCCGAGCTGATGGATCACGGGCGCACCCTGCTCAAGCGTGAAGACGTGATGGACGGTGTCGCCGAAATGGTCACCGAGGTGCAGGTCGAGGCGACATTTCCCGACGGTACCAAGCTGGTGACCGTGCACGATCCGATCGTGTGAACTCACGCATTGCCTGTTCGAGGTCGGTGCACGCCGACGAGGAGAGCCGCAAATGATCCCCGGTGAAGTGATCGCTGCAGATGGCGAGATCGAATTGAATGCCGGCCGCAAGACCGTGACTGTGTCGGTGGCCAATACGGGTGACCGGCCGATCCAGGTCGGATCGCATTACCATTTTTTCGAGACCAACCAGGCGCTGGACTTCAAGCGCGAGAAGGCGCGTGGTTATCGCTTGAATATCCCGGCCGGCACTGCCGTGCGGTTCGAGCCGGGACAGACCCGCGAAGTCGAACTGGTCGAGTATGCCGGTGATCGTCATGTGTACGGATTTCGCGGGCACGTGATGGGCCCGCTCGAGCGAGGTGACAGCTAATGGCCAGCATCAGCCGGCAGGCCTATGCAGAGATGTACGGCCCGACCGTCGGTGACCGGGTGCGTCTTGCCGATACTGAATTGTTCATCGAAGTCGAAGAAGACCGCACCATCTACGGCGACGAGGTCAAGTTCGGCGGCGGCAAGGTTATCCGCGACGGTATGGGTCAGAGCCAGCAGCCATCCTCGCAGACCGTCGATGTCGTGATTACCAATGCGCTGATTCTCGACCACTGGGGTATCGTGAAGGCGGATGTCGGCATCAAGAACGGTCGCATCGTCGGCATCGGCAAGGCCGGTAATCCGGACGTGCAACCCGGCGTGGATATCGTGATCGGGCCGGGCACCGAGGCGATCGCCGGTGAAGGTCAAATACTGACCGCCGGCGGGATCGATTCACATATTCACTTCATCTGTCCGCAGCAGGCCGAAGAGGCGCTGATGTCGGGCGTGACGACCATGCTGGGTGGCGGCACCGGTCCTGCCACCGGCACCAACGCGACCACCTGTACGCCCGGGCCGTGGAACATTCAGCGCATGCTGCAGGCCGCCGACGCGATTCCGGTCAACCTCGGCTTTCTCGGCAAGGGCAATGCCTCGCGTCCTGGCCCGTTGTCCGAGCAGATCGTTGCCGGTGCGATTGGTCTGAAGCTACATGAAGACTGGGGCACGACGCCGGCCGCCATCGATAATTGCCTGACCGTTGCCGAGAACTTCGATGTGCAGGTCGCGATCCATACCGACACGCTCAACGAATCGGGCTTTGTCGAAGACACCCTGGCCGCGATGGCCGGGCGCACGATCCATACCTATCACACCGAAGGTGCGGGTGGCGGCCATGCGCCGGACATCATCAAGGCGGCGGGCTACAGCAACGTGTTGCCGTCGTCGACCAATCCCACGCGGCCCTATACCGTCAACACGGTCGACGAACACCTCGACATGTTGATGGTCTGCCATCACCTGTCTCCCTCGATTGCCGAAGATGTTGCCTTCGCCGAGTCGCGTATCCGCCGCGAAACGATCGCGGCCGAAGACATCCTGCACGATCTGGGCGCCTTCTCGATGATCGCCTCGGATTCGCAGGCCATGGGGCGTGTCGGCGAGGTGGTTATTCGCACCTGGCAGACCGCGCATAAGATGAAGGTGCAGCGCGGCAGCCTGCCCGGTGACACCGCGAAGCACGACAACCTGCGGGCCCGCCGCTATGTCGCCAAGTACACGATCAACCCGGCGATCACGCATGGCATCGCGCACGAGGTCGGTTCGGTCGAGCTCGGCAAGCTGGCCGACCTGGTGTTGTGGAAGCCCGCCTTCTTCGGCACCAAGCCGAGCCTGATCATCAAGGCCGGCATGATCGCCGCGGCGCCGATGGGCGACCCGAATGCGTCGATCCCGACACCCCAGCCGGTGCACTATCGGCCGATGTTCGGCGCCTTGGGCGGGGCACGCCATGCCACGCGGATGACGTTCCTGTCGAAGGCGGCCTACGAAGCCGATGTGCACCGTCATCTCGGCCTGGAGTCGTTGGTCGGCACGGTGCGCAACTGCCGTGGCGTGCAGAAGAGCGACATGCTGCTGAACGATTGGCAGCCAACGATCGAGGTCGATCCACAGACCTACGAGGTGCGCGCCGATGGTGAGCTGTTGACCTGCGAGCCGGCCGATGTGTTGCCGATGGCGCAGCGCTATTTTCTGTTCTGAACCCGTCCGATGATCGAGCTCAACTGCCGCATCGCCCAAGGCGAACCGACAGCGACGTTGACCCTGCCCTACGACAAGCGGCAGCGCAGCCGCATGCGCGCCATGCTCGATGACGGGCGAGACGTGGGCATCTTTCTCGAACGTGGCACGACCTTGCGCAACGGCGACCTGCTCAGCGACACCGACGGCATGATCGTGCGCATCGCCGCAGCGGCAGAGCCTGTTTCCGAGGTTCGCTGTGACGACTCACTGCTTTTGGCGCGCGCCTGCTATCACCTGGGCAACCGACACGTCGCGCTGCAGATCGACGATGGCGTGCTGCGTTATCTGCACGATCATGTGCTCGACAACATGGTGCGTGGCCTCGGGTTGGCGCCGCGCTGTGTCGAAGCGCCGTTCGAACCCGAACCCGGGGCATACGGCGGCGGTCATGCCCACTCACATGCACACCACGACCACGGCCATGACGGACACGCCCACTGACCCACTCGCACGCCTGAGGCTGATGCAGTTGGTCAGCCCGACGCTGCCGATCGGGGCGTTCACCTATTCGCAGGGTCTGGAGTGGGCGATCGAGGCCGGATGGGTACGCGATGCAGATTCCACGGCGGACTGGCTGGCGGGATTGCTCGGCGACGGATTGGCCGGATGTGAACTGCCGGTGCTGATTCGTCTTTATCGGGCTGTCGAGACCGACGACCTGCCGGAGATCGAAAGGTGGGGGCGTTTTCTGTTCGCCAGCCGCGAGTCACGCGAGCTGCGGATGGAAGAAAAGCAACGGGCGAGGGCGTTGATCACGCTGCTCAACGATCTGGGTATCGAGCGGGTCGCCCGGTGGCGCGAAACGTTGGCGCATTGTCAGGCGGCACCGTTTGCCGTGGCAGCGGTGCATTGGGGTATCGGACTGCAGGATTGCCTGCTGGGTTACACCTGGGGTTGGCTGGAGAACCAAGTGGCGGCGGCGATCAAGCTGGTGCCGCTGGGCCAGACCGAGGGTCAGCGCCTGCAGCTCGCGTTGGCGGCGGACATTCCCGCGGCAGTCGACAAGGCCATGCAGCTCGACGATAACGATATCGGCAGCGCCGCGCCCGCATTGGCAATCGCCAGCGCACGACACGAAACACAATACACACGGTTGTTCCGCTCCTGACGGCGGCGACCGGATGAGCGAGGTATCGACATGACGACAAGCAAGGCGGCACTGCGTGTCGGCGTCGGCGGCCCGGTCGGCTCCGGCAAGACGGCATTGTTGGAAGTGCTGTGCAAAGCGCTGCGCGATCGCTACGACATCGCCGTGGTGACCAACGACATCTACACCCAGGAAGACGCCAAGATCCTGATGCGTGCCGAGGCTCTTCCTTTCGAGCGCATCGTCGGGGTCGAGACGGGCGGCTGCCCGCACACAGCGATTCGCGAAGACGCATCGATGAACCTCGCCGCCGTCGAGGATCTGCAGCACAAGTTTCCGAACCTGGATGTCGTGTTCATCGAGAGCGGCGGCGACAATCTGTCGGCCACGTTCAGCCCGGAACTCGCCGATCTGACCATCTACGTGATCGACGTCGCCGAGGGGGAGAAGATCCCGCGCAAGGGCGGCCCCGGTATCACGCGATCCGACCTCTTGGTGATCAACAAGATCGACTTGGCACCGCATGTCGGCGCGTCGTTGGAGGTGATGGAGGCAGACACCAACCGCATGCGCGGCGACCGGCCCTGGGTGTTCGCCAACATGAAGACCCAGCAGGGGCTGGAGCAAATCATTGCCTTCATCGAGCGCGAAGGGATGTTGCGTGCTGCCTGATGAAAAAAGCCGCCGATTAACGGCGGCTCTCATTCCGACACGCGGTCGAGGCTTTGGCTTCTATGGGGAAGAAAGCCCCGTACCTCGTCAGTTACCTGCGGTGGTTGTTTTCTCGGGGTCGCCGAGCAATTCTTTCGCCGCAAGCTCGGCAAACTTTTCGTAAAGCCAGTTCATCCGAGCGCCGTCTTGCCCGCCGGCGAAACCACCGAGTGCATAGGAAGCGCTGATCTCGAATTGATCGAGTGCCGTTCCGTTCGGTTCGACAACTTCGACATTGCCCGTAATGTGGTCGCTGCCTGCCATGAAGCCGAACATGACGGCAGAGAAATTGGAGCGTACGCGCACATCGGATATGGTCACCCGCAAATGGTTGCCGGCCTCGGGCTCCATCAAGTCGTTGGCGGCCAGGGCGCGACGCATCGTCGACGCCAAAGCGTCGGGATCAAACTTGATGTTGTCCTTGTATTGCTCCTTGGCTTCGTCCGTAAAGCCAATCTGAATTTCGGAGACGCTCATTCGCGTTTGCTGGCTGGCGTCGACCGTGGGTCCGGCAGTCTCGCCTGCATTCTCGGCCCCGGCTGATCGTTTGACGCCGCTGGAGCAGCCGGCCAATGCACCGACCAGGAGGGCAAGCGCGAAGAGTTTGAAAATCGAGCGAATGTTCATCGTGTTTCCTTTCAAAGTTGTCAGTTCATTCCATGGGGGATGGATGGGTCGTGTTACGACACGGGCGCAGAACGAGGGCAAGTGCCATATCCGAATGGATTGGTCGGTAGCCGGTCGTCCTGATGCGCGAACCACGCGAAGCTTAATGAAGCGGAGCGGCGGGGTCGATGTTTCGACCACACTTCGAGATTGGCGATCCTAACAAGTGCGAACAGCGACCGTGCTCGTGTGCGCTTTCAGGAAGGGGGGCGCCGCGCGCTCAACATTTCTCGACATCCGAGGATCGTCCAGGCTTTCACAATCTCTGGGCAGCCAACTCGCCCGCAGCGAGCAGTTGTGAGCGCACCGCGTCGGAGTTCGTATTGCCGGCGCCAATGTTGACGTAGTAACCGTCTTTCAACAGATGAAGTCCGCCGGTCGCGATGAACGCTTCATCGCCAAGTCCGTCGATGTCGGTTCTCGAACCGTCGAAACCGGACTTGAGGCTCCGGAAGATCGAGGTCGCGGTGCTACTGCTGGACCGCATTGCGGCATCTTGTGTCAACGAAATCTGCAGGAATCGCGTCGATCCCTCACTGACGGGATTGTACATACACAATTTCGCACCGACGGCGGGGTTCTCACTGGTTTGAGCTGGCTGAACCGGTTCACCAAGGATTGATTCGGCGTCCGTCCCGCTGATGATGCTGCACGGATCCAGCATGGCAGCGGAGGAAGCGGGCATGCGAGGATCATTCGCCGGAGTGGCGTTGTTCGCCGGATTGTCACATCCGGTCAGAAACGAAAGCGCGCAGGCTAACGAGATCGCTACAATCTTCATGCTGTGTATCGGGTTGGTATCCATGCCTAGTCCAACTTTCCGCTGAATCCAAAGTAAGCCTTATCCGATGGCACTGCAATAGCTGCCTATGCAGAGCGCTTTGTGCGCCCATTGGCGTTTTGGCCAAGACGCTACGCTTACTGGCGGCGACGGCTGCGGACCGCTTTCTGCGGAGTCAGCGTGAACCGTGGCGCTGCCCAGCTGGTAAAATCGCCCGATGGACGTATCTCACATCATCGATGGGTTGAACGATGCCCAGCGCGAAGCCGTTACGGCACCGATGGGCAATGCACTGGTGCTGGCCGGCGCCGGCTCGGGCAAGACCCGCGTGCTGGTTCACCGCATTGCCTGGCTGATCCAGGTCGAGGGGTTGTCGCCGTGGGGCATTCTGGCGGTGACCTTCACCAACAAGGCGGCGCGTGAGATGCGCCATCGCATCGAGGCCTTGCTGGGTCAGCCGGTCGGTGGCATGTGGGTCGGTACCTTCCACGGCCTCGCCCATCGCCTGTTGCGCGCGCATTGGCAGGAGGCCGGTCTGCCGCAGGGGTTTCAGATTCTCGATTCGGATGACCAACACCGATTGATCAAGCGCATCATCCGCGAGATGAACCTCGACGACAGCCAGTGGCCGCCGCGCCAGGCGCAGTGGTTCATCAACAAGCAGAAGGACGAAGGGTTGCGCGCCGATCATCTCGATCATGGCGGCGATCCCTACCAGCGGCAGATGATCGCGATCTACCGCGAGTACGAAGCCGCTTGCCAACGCGCCGGCACGGTCGACTTTGCGGAACTGTTGTTACGCGCCCATGAGCTGTGGCGCGACCGGCCGGACGTATTGCAGCACTACCGACAGCGGTTCGGGGCGATCCTGGTCGACGAGTTTCAGGACACCAACAGCATCCAGTACGCCTGGCTGCGATTGCTGACTGGCCAGCAACATAAGCTGTTCGTGGTCGGCGACGACGATCAATCGATCTATGGCTGGCGCGGTGCGCGCGTCGAGAATATCCAGGATTTCCAGACTCAATACCCGGATGCGCTGGCGGTGCGCCTCGAACAGAACTATCGCTCGACCGGCAACATCCTGCGCGGCGCCAATGCGGTCATCGCCAATAACCCGACCCGCCTGGGCAAGCAGTTGTGGACCGAAGACGGTGACGGCGAGCCCATTCGGGTCTACGGCGCGTTCAACGAAGTCGACGAGGCCAGGTTCGTTGTCGAACGGATTCGAACCGCCATCGAACACGGCAGCCGTCGCACCGAGATGGCAATCCTGTATCGCACCACCGCGCAATCGCGTCTGTTCGAAGAGTCGTTGATCCAGGCCGGGATTCCGTATCGCGTCTACGGCGGTTTGCGCTTCTTCGAGCGCGCCGAGATCAAAGATGCCTTGGCGTATCTGCGTCTGCTTTCCAACCGGCACGATGATCCGTCATTTGAACGTGCGGTAAATCAGCCACCCCGTGGCATCGGTCCGCGCACGCTGGACGCAGTACGTGCGCATGCGCGCGACTTCGGTTGTTCGCTGTGGCAGGCGGCCGGTGACCTGCTGCGCGGTGGCGCGATGGCGGCACGTGCGGCAAACGCCCTGCGCGGTTTTCTCGATCTGGTCGAAGAGATCGACGCCAACAGTGCGGAAGAGGCGTTGCCCGAGCGCGCCGCTTTCGTCATCGAGGCGTCGCACCTTAAGGAGCACTTCGAGAAAAGTCGCGACGGAAAGGGTCAGGACCGCATCGAGAACCTTGAGGAACTGGTCAACGCCTGTCGTCAGTTCGAGGTTGACGAGGTCGAAGACGAGGGGCTCAGTGAAATGGATGCCTTTCTGGCCCACGCGGCGCTCGAGGCCGGCGATACCCAGGCCGAAGAATATGAGGACTGTGTGCAGTTGATGACGCTGCACTCGGCCAAGGGGTTGGAGTTTCCGTTGGTGTTTATCGGCGGCATGGAGGAGGGGCTGTTTCCGCATAGCATGTCGGCCGAAGACCCGGAACGTCTCGAGGAAGAGCGTCGCCTGTGCTACGTCGGCATGACGCGCGCAATGTCGCAGCTGTACCTGACACATGCCGAGTCTCGGCGACTGCATGGCTCTGAAAGCTACCCGCTGCCCTCGCGCTTTCTGCGGGAGATTCCGTCGGACCTGATCGAGGAAGTGCGTGCGCGGCCAAATGTGAGTCGACCCTACAGTGCTGCAGCCGGCTCGTTGGCGGCGGCCCAGGCAGAGACCGGATTTCAGCTTGGCCAGCGCGTGCAACATCCCAAGTTTGGTGAAGGCGTGGTGCTGAATGCCGAAGGCCAGGGTAATGGTGCGCGGGTGCAGGTTGTCTTTGAAGAGGTCGGTGCCAAATGGCTGGTGGTCGCCTATGCCAACCTCCAGGCAATTGCTTAGAGAATGGCGCTGTGAGCGGCGACGGCGTTGCATCACCTACTCTGATTGTCGCCGACATACCCGTATCCCTGTATGTGCATATCCCTTGGTGTGTGCGCAAATGCCCGTACTGTGATTTCAACTCGCATGCGGTCGTCACAGAGATAGACCAGGCCGCCTACATCGACGCCTTGCTGAGCGACTTCGTGATCGAGTGCGGGCGGCAGCCGTTGAACGAGATCCACAGCATCTTCATCGGCGGCGGTACGCCGAGCTTGTTTGATGAGCAGCAGATCGGGCGCCTGCTTGAGGGCGTTAACCGGCGGGTTGCGCTGTCCGCCGACATCGAGATTACGCTGGAGGCCAACCCGGGTACCGCCGAAGCGAGACGATTTGCCGGGTATCGGGCGGCCGGCGTGAATCGCCTGTCGATCGGCGTGCAGAGCTTCGACGATGCCAAGCTGAGTGCCTTGGGCCGCATCCACAATTCGGCTGAGGCCCGGTCGGCGATCGCCATGGCCAGGGCTGCAGGTTTCGACAATCTCAACCTGGACTTGATGTATGCACTGCCTGCTCAAACGTCCGATGAAGCCTTGTCAGACCTGAACACTGCCATCGATCTGGGGCCGACGCATCTGTCGTGGTACCAGCTGACGCTCGAACCCAACACCCTGTTCCACCACAAGCCGCCGTCATTGCCCGGAGACGATGAGGTTGCCGACATGATGGACGCGGGTTTGCAGCGCCTCGACGAGACCGGTTTCCGGCGATACGAAATCTCCGCCTATGCGTCTTCTGATCGCCAGTGTCGTCACAATCTCAACTATTGGCGGTTCGGAGACTACATCGGCATTGGAGCCGGCGCGCACGGCAAACGCACCGAGCGAGCGGGACGCATTTGGCGCCGCAGCAAACAGCGCCAGCCGGCCGCCTACCTGGCGCAAGCCGCGCGCGGTGCGGTTCTCAGCGAAAGCCTTGTCGCAAGAGATTCATTGGGGGTCGAGTTCTTCCTCAATGCGTTGCGACTCGTCGATGGCGTACCGCTGGGATTCCTCGCTGACCGTGCCGGTCTAACACTCGATGATGTTGCTGAACCGTTATGCGAGGCGCGACGCTGCGGGCTGATGGACCCTGATCCCGCGGTGCTGAGGCCGACCCGACTGGGCCTGGATTTTCTCAACGACCTGCTGGCGATCTTCGAACCGGACGCCTAGGCGGACTAATGGAATCACTGGATTTCGCAGCTGTGCAATGCCCTTACTGCGGCGAAACGATCGAACTGGCGGTCGACGCCTCAGCCGGCGAACAACGCTACATCGAGGACTGCAGCGTGTGTTGCAAGCCGATTGAGGTGTTGTTGTTCGCCGATGGCGGCGACTGGCGAATCACGGTGGCGCGCGATGACGACTGAGTATGCTCCGATCCCCTGCGGTCTGTATTCCGAACTCGAGGTGTTGGTTATGCGTCGGGTTCGCGCCAGGGTGCTGGCACGAGATGACTTCGGGCTTTCGATCAGCCTGCAAGGCACTTTGTGGACACTCCAGACGCGAGATCGCGCCGAATACCTTGTCCTAAAGACCTTGGATGGCGGCGAAGAAAGCGTGCGCCTGGATCGCATCGAAACCGCCATCGCCCGCGATGGGAGTCTCGTGTGGCGTCAAAATGCCGACGAACCGCGGTAGCGCCATTAAGTATATGAAATACAATAAGAAAATGAGGGAATCAACATCCCCTTAGGTGGCTTTTAATTCGGCAAGACAAGGCGCAAAACCCTGTGGTAGGTTGATCTCGAATTGCGCCGAAACTGATGGTTTACGGCCGACCCGAAAGAAACTTTAGGGCGAATGTGATGGAACAAAAAAATACTGCCGAGTTTGATTTTGACGCCTGGTCCGATATGGCCAAGAACGATCCTGAGGCGTTCGAGAAGATGCGTCTCGCCGCGATTGAAGACGTCATCGAGAAAGCCCCCGAGGACAACCGCGAGCGCCTGCGCCGACTGCAATGGCGAATCGACCAGGAACGTCGCCTGGCACGCACGCCGATGGCGGCCTGCCTGCGGATCTCGCGCATGATGTGGCGCATGGTGCTTGGCGAAGGCGGCCTGAACGATCGTTTCGCGGAGCTGCAGGGCCTGGTTAACGGACACGTGCCCGATACCTCGGCTCGACGCCCGATGGGCGGTGAAGTCGTGGCATTTGCCCGCGCGCAGGACTGACCCGAAACCGCTTGCAATTTCGCTGGCCGTGTTTTATGTTACGCGGCCTTTCGCGCCCGGCGCGATCACCAGTTGATAAACCGCTCACCGAATCGGTGAGTGTTGGAGTGAGACGAAATGAAAGCGGACGTGCATCCGAACTACACCGACATCAAGGTCGTGTGCAGCTGCGGTAACTCTTTCGAAACGCGTTCCACCATCGGTGGCGACACGCTGCAAGTCGAAGTGTGCTCAGCATGCCACCCATTCTATACCGGTCAGCAGAAACTGATGGACACGGCCGGCCGTGTCGACCAGTTCCGCAAACGTTTCCGTCGCTAAGCCGAGCCGGCTTACAGGAACACAGGAAGGCGCCCCTGCGGCGCCTTTTCTCGTTTAGACTTTCTGTCCCCGCCATCCGGAGCCAAGCCATGACGCAGGCAAAACAACAAAACGCCGATGCCGATTTTGAGATCAACCAGGCCGCGTTGGACTATCACGCCAATCCGCGTCCCGGCAAGATCAGCGTCGAGGTCTCCAAGTCGACCCGGACACAACGCGATCTGGCGTTGGCCTATACGCCGGGCGTTGCCGAGCCAGTACGTCGCATCGCTGACGACCCACAGGATGCCTACAAGTACACCGCCAAAGGCAATCTGGTCGCGGTAATTACCGATGGCACCGCGGTACTTGGCTTGGGAAATGTCGGTGCGTTGGCCGGCAAACCGGTGATGGAAGGCAAGGGGGTGCTGTTCAAGCACTTTGCCGGCATCGACGTATTCGATATCGAGGTGAATGCCAAGCGCCCGCAGGAGTTCATCGAGACAGTGATGCGTATCGCGCCGACCTTCGGCGGCATCAATCTTGAGGACATCGCGGCGCCGCACTGTTTCGAGATCGAGCAGGCGTTGATCGAGCAACTCGATATCCCGGTGTTCCACGACGACCAACACGGTACCGCGATCATCATCGCCGCCGGCCTGTTGAATGCGCTCGAGCTGCAGGGCAAGAGCCTGGATAGTGCTCGGATTGTTGTGTTGGGTGCAGGCGCTGCGGGTATCGCGGCGGTTCGTCTGCTGATTGCGATGGGTGCGCACCGTGACAACTTCCTGGTGCTCGATCGTAAGGGCGTGATCCACCTCGGGCGTAAGGACCTGAACCCGTACAAGTTCGGTGTTGCCGTCGAAACCGAAGCACGCACGTTGGAAGACGCCATGCAAGGCGCCGACGTGTTCATCGGCGTATCCGGGCCGGACTTGGTATCGCCCGAGATGTTGGCGTCGATGGCCGACAAGCCGATCGTATTCGCCCTGTCCAACCCGGTGCCGGAGATCCGTCCGGAAGTCGCTGTAAAGGTCCGTGACGATCTGGTCATGGCGACTGGTCGTTCGGATTACCCAAACCAGGTCAACAATGTTCTGGGCTTCCCCTTCATCTTCCGTGGCGCCCTGGATGTGCGTGCCAGCCGGATCAACGAAGACATGCAGATTGCGGCCGTGCATGCATTGAAGGACCTGACGCACCAGCCCGTGCCGCAAGAGGTGTTGGATGCGTATGGCCTGAGCGCTCTGTCGTTTGGCCCGGACTACATTCTGCCCAAGCCGCTGGACGTTCGTCTCAAAGACGTTATCCCGCCGGCCGTTGCGCGTGCGGCGATGGATAGCGGCGTCGCCCGGGCTGCGTGGCCCAAAGATTACCCAGAAAAATAGTGGCTTAGTTTCAATAAGTTATGTCGCTTGCTCGAAGGCGCTGCGGTGCAACCGCTGCGCCTTTCTTGCTTCTCAGGCAATAGCTTCTGCGTGATGAAACGGATGACCGGATTCTTCGTCTAAGCTCAAAACGAGGCGGGCCCAGCGTCTGCCGACAGAGAGACGGAGAAAAAACAATGCAGAAAGTTGCGATCGTGGGGGCCGGCAGGGTCGGCGAAACCACGGCACAGATTCTTGCGGAACAAGAGACCTGTCGTGAGGTTGTGTTGATCGACATCCGCGAAGACGTGCCGCAGGGCGTGGCGCTGGATATCTTCCAGACTGCGCCTTTCTTCGAATTCGATACCCGCGTAAGCGGCAGCAACGACCCGGCAGCGATGCGCGATGCCGATGTGGTTGTGGTGACGGCGGGTGTGCCGCGCAAACCCGGCATGTCGAGGTCTGACGTACTCGGCGTCAATCTCAAAGTGATCGACGGCATCATCGACGACGTTATGCAATTCGCACCGAACGCCATCGTCATCATGGTAACCAATCCGGTTGACGTGCTGACCTATCGCGTCTGGCAGCGCACCGGCTGGCCGCGGGAACGGGTATTGGGTCAGGCTGGGGTGTTGGATGCCTCGCGCATGGCGGCCTTCATCGCGATGGAGACCGGTTTTTCGACCCGCGACATCACCACGATTGTGCTGGGCGGTCATGGCGACAGCATGGTGCCGATACCGCGATTTTGCACAGTCAATGGCATACCCGTATCGCAGTTTCTGAGCGAACAACAGATCGAAGAAATCGTTGAGCGCACCCGCGGTGGGGGCGCAGAGATACTCGCGCTGCGCAAGAACGCCAGCGCCTACGATGCGCCTGGCGCGTCTATTGCAGCGATGGTCGATGCGATCAGCCACAATAGAAACCGGGTGTTGCCCAGCGTTGCGATATTGCAGGGAGAATATGAAGAAGACGGCATTGCCATGGGTGTGCCTTGCATATTGAACGAGCGTGGTTTGGTCCAGGTGCTGGATCTCGGATTGAGTGACGATGAGCAAGCGATGTTTCGCGAGTCGGCGGCGGCAGTACGGCATGATATCGAACGAATTCCGTTAGCCTGATTCCGTCTTCAGAGTTTGCTGAAGAGCGTCCGGATCAGCAAACGGGCAGGCCGGGAACTGCACTGGCCTGGTGCGAATTGATGCGTGGTTGCGTGCGTATGGGGCAGCCGGTTCCGCCGGTTTTCGGCGTTTGTGCATTAAAAAACGGCCCCGCGGCGGCGCGACAATTCCAATAATCGGATGGAAATCCGGTTGTGTTAGGCTTTTGCGCCTAGCTTCAAATCAGCCTAGAGGAACGGCCACATGTCTGACAGGAAAGCCACCCTCACCTTCAGTGATACCGGAAAGTCTATCGAGCTTCCGATTCACTCCGGCACTGAGGGTCCCGATACCGTTGATATCACGTCGCTCTATGCTCAGGGCAAGGTATTTACGTTCGATCCCGGCTTTGTCTCGACCGCCAGCTGCAACAGCTCGATCACCTACATCGACGGCAACGAGGGCGTGCTGCGCTATCGTGGCTACCCGATCGAGCAGTTGGCCGAAAAGTCTTCGTTTATCGAGGTGGCGTACCTGCTGCTGTATGGTGAGCTGCCGAGCAAAACCGAACTCGATGACTTCAATAGCGTCATCACGCGGCACACCATGATCAATGAGTCGCTGCTGCGTTTCTTCGAAGGCTTTCATTACGATGCGCACCCGATGGCTATGATGGTCGGCGTGGTGGGTTCGTTGTCCGCCTTCTATCACGATTCGACCGATATCAGTGACCCGCGCCATCGCGAGATCAGTGCGCACCGCCTGATTGCGAAGCTGCCGACGATCGCAGCCGCCTGCTACAAGCACAATGTGGGCGAGCCGGTGATGTATCCACGCAACGATCTGAGCTACACCGGCAACTTCTTGCAGATGATGTTTTCCACGCCGTGTGAAGACTATGAAGTGGACCCGCTGGCCGAACGCGCCATGGACCTGCTGTTCATTCTGCATGCCGATCACGAACAGAACGCGTCGACCTCGACTGTACGGCTCGCGGGCAGCTCGGGAGCCAATCCCTTCGCCTGTATCGCCGCTGGCACGGCTTCGTTGTGGGGGCCGGCTCACGGTGGCGCCAACGAAGCGGTTCTCGACATGCTCGAGCAGATCGGCGATGTGAAGAACATCGACAAGTATCTCGCCAAGGCCAAGGACAAGGACGATCCGTTCCGCCTGATGGGCTTCGGCCATCGCGTCTACAAAAACTACGATCCGCGCGCGAAGATCATTCGCGAGGTCTGTTATCAGGTCCTCGAGAAACTCGCGGATACCAACAATCCCTTGTTCGAGTTGGCGATGCGCCTCGAAGAACTCGCGTCGAAGGATGACTACTTCCTGGAGAAGAAGCTCTATCCGAACGTCGATTTCTATTCGGGTATCATCTACCGCGCGCTGGGTATCCCGGACAGCATGTTCACCGTCATGTTCGCTATTGCGCGTACCGCCGGCTGGGTGAGCCACTGGATGGAAATGCTCGATGACCCGAAACACCGCATCGGCCGTCCGCGCCAGTTGTATCAAGGTGCGGGCAAGCGCGACTACCTGCCAGTCGATCAGCGTTGATCAGTGGCTGGCAGTCCTTTCAACGAGGGCTGCCAGTTCATCCTGGCTCAGTGCGGCCAGCTTACCGCCGCCGATCGGATCTCTTGGCGGGTCGCTGCGTTGTTGCGGCGGCATAATGATCAGCTCCACATTACTGTCGCCGGCCTGGAAGCGTAGCGCTGGTAGCGCCTCGATCCGGCCTCCGGAGTAATGCATCCTCGCCTCCGTCTCGCGCCACGGGGTGCGTTGGTCGCTCAGGTGCATGATCACCTGTTCGGGCGTGTCGGCGGTCAGCAGCAGGCGAATGACATCGACCGGACCGTCGCCGTTGACCAGAGACCCGATTAGTCTTGGCTGAAACGCGTCAAACTGCCGCATTGCTTCGATCGCCATGCGGCGGTTTTCGTGAAGCTGCTTTGCCTGCTCCGGCTTGAACAACTCGCGGTAGTCCTGAATGGCGGCGCGCATGGTTGCCGCATCCGGTTGACCTGGTTTGAGTCTGATTCCCAGTTCTTGCGCCACCTGGCGCAGCGCGGTTGGAAGTTCCAGGCTGTCTTCTACCACCCGTTTGGCAACGTCGGCGATCAGTCGTCTGAGATCGTTCATATGCTGCCGATGATCGTCAGAACAGATCCTGGGTCGGCGGGGTGGTGGTTACCGGCTGCGACGATACGGTGCCGGTGTTCGTGGTGCCGCCGGCGTATTCGGGCGCATTCTCGGCCATGAACAGTTCGAAGATGGCGTCTTCGGTGGCCGCACTGGCACGTGCCCCAGTGCGTGGATCGATGCGCATGCGCACGATGCCTTTGGGCATGGTCGGCTCGACGTCGGGCACATCGTTCAACGCGGTGCGCATGAACTCGATCCAGGCGGGCAGAGCTGCTTTGCCGCCGACTTCACCGCGTCCAAGCTTGCTGTTGTCATCGAAGCCTACCCAGACGTTTGCAACGATATTCTGGTTGAATCCGTTGAACCAGGCATCGCGTTGGTCGTTGGTGGTGCCGGTCTTGCCCGCGATGTCTTTTCGACCCAACTCGCGTGCCTTGGTCGCGGTGCCGGCGCGGATAACGTCCTGCATCATCGAATACATCAGGTAGCGATTACGCTCATCCAGTACACGCGGCGCGACCCTGGGCTGTTGGTCGGTAGCCGACTCGTTGGGTGGCGCGGCGCTCTCTTCCGCTTGGTCAGTGGGTGTTTCGGCAGCAGTATCTGCGACCACCGCGGGGCAGTCCTTGCAGACCGTCAGCGGGTTTGCTCGATAGATCACGCCGACGTCTGATTGCTCGATGCGATTGATCATGAAGGGCTCGACGCGGTAGCCACCGTTGGCCAGCACCGCGTACCCGGTCGCCATCTGCAGCGGCGTTACTTCAGTGCTACCCAGTGCGAGTGACAGGTTGTGGGGGATTTCTTTTGGATCGAAGCCGAATTTTGCGATATGTCTGACCGCGTTATCGATGCCCATCGAGCTCAGCAAACGTATCGAAACCAGGTTGCGCGACTTGGTCAGTGCATAGCGCAAGCGGGTCGGGCCGAAGAACTTGCCCGAGTAGTTTTCCGGCCGCCATGCGCCTTCGAGGCTCGGGTCTTCGAACACCACGGGCGCGTCGTTGATCAGGCTGGCTGGCGTAAAGCCGCTGGCCAGCGCCGCCGAGTAGATGAATGCCTTGAATCCCGAACCGGGCTGACGTTTCGCTTGGGTGACGCGATTGAACTTGCTGTGATAGAAGTCGTATCCGCCTACTAGGGCGCGGATCGAACCGTTGTTCGGGTCGAGCGCGATCATCGCGGCAGCGACGCGCGGAATCTGCGATAGCCGCAGAACTTTCTTGTCGTCCTGCTCAACCCATTTCACCCGGATGAGGTCGCCGGCAGCAACGACGTCAGCGGGCTTCTTCGGCGCCGGTCCGCGGTTGTCCAGTTCGATATACGGACGCGCCCATTCCATTTGTTTCCAATCGACGGTTCCGGTCGAGCCTTCGCCCAAATAAACACTCGCCGCTTTGTCGTCGACAGCCGTTACCACGGCCGGCAGCAGTTCGCCGACGGTCGGGTGATCCGCGAGAATGGCGTCCAGTTCTTCCGGTTGCGTGGGCACGCTGTCGAGCTGACTTTCGGGGCCGTAATAGCCGTGGCGGTCGCTGTAGTCGTCGAGGGCGTGACGCAATGCCCCGTTGGCGGCGCTCTGCTCCTCGGCCTTCAGTGTCGTATAGACCGAATAGCCACCGGTGTACGCATCTTCCCCAAAGCGGTCGACCATCTCGGCGCGTACCATTTCGGCGGCGTACGGCGCCTCGATCTGGATGTCGGGCGAGTATCGGCTCGCCGTGACTGGTTGCGCGTGGGCTTCGTCGTACTGTGCTTGGTCGATGTAACCCAGTTCGAGCATCCGCGACAGCACGTAGTTGCGGCGTGCGATGGCACGCGATGGATTGGTTAATGGATTGAAGGCAGACGGAGCCTTCGGCAAGCCCGCTATCATGGCGGTCTGGGCAAGATCGAGATCTCCGACCGTTTTGCCGTAGTACACGCGCGCCGCTGCGCCGACACCATAGGCGCGATGACCCAGGTAAATTTTGTTCAGATAGAGCTCCAGGATCTCTGCTTTGCTCAACTCGTTTTCAATGCGCAGGGCGAGAAATATCTCGCTGATCTTGCGGGTAAACGTCTTCTGACTGCTCAGGTAGAAGTTGCGTGCGACCTGCATGGTGATGGTACTGCCGCCTTGGCGTTTCTCGCCGGTCAAGGCGAGTTGGATGCCGGCGCGCGCCAGACCGCGATAGTCGACACCCGGATGGGTGTAGAAATTGGCGTCTTCGGCGGCGAGGAATGCCTGGATAAGACGCTCCGGCAGTTCTTCGTGATCCAGCGGTATCCGGCGCTTCTCGCCGAACTCCGCGATCAGTCTGTCGTCACGCGTGTAGACCTTCAACGGCACCTGCAAGCGGACGTCGCGCAGGTTGTCGATTTCGGGGAGCTCGGGTTCGAGATAGTAGTAGGCGATGCCGACAGCAGCGGCCCCGGCGAGCACGCCGAAGATCCCCAGCCACAGCCCAAACTTAAAAAATTTCCAGAACCACTTCATTTATTGCATTCGCCGACTACAGAGATTTAAAAGCGTGCCGATACGTTGGCCAAGAGGGTCGTAATACTAGCTCGAAAAGCCCTGCTACAGGGTGTTGAGCACGCAAATCCGCGACCCGGATGAAACAGAAATGTCGGGGAGTCCGGTTGCCGAGAATCACGCGAGTGGTAACAGGCTTGAGGTCGAAAAGACCGTACTTAGTTCCCCTATGAGTGCGAAATCCTTCAAAAAAATGATGAGAAGGTTTTATACTTAGGCGAATTAATTAAAGAAAAACCTCCAAGTTGCCGTTAGTACTCCCGATCCCGGGACGCAAGGCACTCGGGCAGGCACACCAAAGGAAGTCGGAAGCTAATCAGTCATGGGCCTTTTTACCCAGAAGAAGGTGCCGCTACTCGGACTGGATATCAGTTCAACAGCGGTGAAGTTGCTCGAATTGAGTCAACATAATGGCCGTGGGGGTGTCCGTTATCGCGTAGAGAGTTACGCGGTGGAGCCGCTTCCCTCAACGGCAGTCGTTGAGAAAAACATCGCTGATGTCGAGGCGGTCGGCAAGGCGATCCGCAGCGTTGTCCGCAAGGCGGGTACCCGCAATAAACGGGCGGCGGTGGCCGTTTCCGGATCGGCAGTCATCACTAAGGTGATTTCGATGCCGGCGGCGCTCTCCGAATCTGAAATGGAGAGCCAGATCCAGCTCGAAGCGGATCAGTACATCCCGTACCCCCTCGAAGAGGTCAACATCGATTTCCAGGTCCAGGGGCCGTCGGAAAACAGCCCGGAACTGGTCGATGTACTACTGGCGGCATCGCGTAGCGAGAACGTCGATGACCGGGTCGCGGCGCTGGAACTCGCCGGGTTGACCTGTGACATCGTCGATGTCGAGGCCTACGCGATGGAAAACGCCTGCAGCCAGCTGGCCGACCAGTGGCCCAACGCGGGTGAAGATCAGATCATCGCCGTCGCCGATATCGGCGCGACGACGACCACCCTCAACGTCCTGCACAACAACCGCATCATTTATACGCGTGAACAGAATTTCGGTGGGCGCCAGCTGACCGAAGAGATTCAGCGTCGATACGGCTTGTCGGTGGAAGAGGCCGGCATGGCGAAGCGCCAGGGCGGTCTGCCGGACAATTACATCCCGGAAGTCCTCGAGCCGTTCAAAGAAGCGATGGCACAGCAGGTCAATCGTTCCATCCAGTTCTTCTATTCGGCAAGTGCGTTCAACAACGTCGACTTGGTCGTTTTGGCGGGCGGCAGCTCGTCGGTACCGGGTATCGACGACCTGATTCAGGAGCGTCTTGGCGTTGAAACGGTGATTGCCAATCCGTTTGCGAACATGGCGGTTGCTTCAAAGGTTAAACCACAGGTGCTCAGTAACGACGCTCCGGCGTTGATGATCGCTTGCGGACTGGCACTGAGGAGCTTTGACTAACATGGCGCGCATTAACCTATTACCTTGGCGAGAAAAACTGCGCAAGCAGCGTCGCCGTGACTTCGGCCTGATGGTGCTTGGTGCCTTGGTGGTGACCTTTCTCGGTCTCTTCTACTGGCACATGTTCAATCAGGGAATGATTGACAACCAGAACGAGCGCAACCGCATTCTGGAGGGCGAAATCGCCACGATGAACAAGGCGATAAAAGAGATCGAGGAGCTCGATCGCACCCGCCAGAAGCTGATTGCCCGCATGAAGGTGATCGAAGACCTGCAGGTCAGTCGCCCTCAAATTGTGCATCTGTTTGACGAGTTGGTGACGGTTGTGCCGGATGGAGCCTATCTGACGAAAGCTGTGCAGGCCGGCAAGAAACTGGTGCTGGATGGTCGCGCACAGTCGAACGCCCGTGTCTCGACCTATATGCGAAATATCGAGGCCAGCCCCTGGCTGAACGATCCCAAGCTCAAGATCATCGAGCACAAAGACGAGGACCGTAAAGCGGCGGCGGGGAGCACCT
Source organism: Thiosocius teredinicola (assembly GCF_002009425.1). Classification (NCBI taxonomy): domain Bacteria; kingdom Pseudomonadati; phylum Pseudomonadota; class Gammaproteobacteria; order Chromatiales; family Sedimenticolaceae; genus Thiosocius; species Thiosocius teredinicola. The sequence continues at coordinate 4,661,229 of NZ_CP019936.1, read as the reverse complement.
TCCAGTTGGATTTGGTGCAGGTTGTGCCCAAAGAGGAGGCTGCCCAATGAACATGCAGGAACTCAACGAGCTTGATTTCAGCAACATCGGTGACTGGCCGGCCATCGTCAAGGCGATCCTGATCATCATCGTGTGCGCGCTGGTTGGTGTGGGCTGGTATTACCTTGATACCGAGGCGCAGTACGTCGAGCTCGAACGTGTCGAGCGGATCGAACAGGACTTGCGTGGAGAATTCGAAGAAAAGCAGCAAAAAGCGGCCAATCTCGAAGCCTACCGGGCGCAGCTGAACGAAATGCGCGAGTCATTCGGTGCGATGCTGCGTCAGTTGCCGAACAAGACCGAGGTCGCCGACCTGCTGGTGGACGTCTCGCAGACCGGTCTCGCAGCCGGGTTGGAATTCGAATTGTTCCAACCGCAGTCAGAGATCCCGAAAGACTTCTACGCAGAGCTGCCGATCAAGTTGCGAGTCATCGGCACCTATCACGAGTTTGGTGAGTTCGTCAGTGGCCTGGCGGCGTTACCGCGAATCGTCACTGTGCACGACGTTTCCATCGCACCGCGCCCTAATTCACCGGGTGAACTGATCATGGAAGCGACCGCTCGTACGTACCGTTATCTTGATGAGGCAGGTGGCTGATGATGAAGAAGTTCATCCCATTGATGGTGCCTCTGTTGCTGGCCGGTTGTGTCAATACCGACAAGTCTGATCTGCAGACCTATATCGACGATGTGAAGAGTCGTCAGGCGTCAGGTATCGAACCGATTCCGGAGATCAAGCAGGTGGTGGGGTTTGTCTACGCGGCCAAGAATCGTCGCGATCCCTTTACGCCGCAGGAAGACGAAACCGCCGCAACGGAGTCTGTGTTGGATACGGGAATCCGTCCCGATCCGAATCGGCGCAAAGAAGAGTTGGAGTCATATTCGCTCGACTCGCTGCGCATGGTAGGAACGTTGGAGCAGGAACAAGCGACCTGGGGTCTGGTCAAGACCTCGGATGGCACGATACATCGCGTGGCGACGGGCAATTATCTGGGCCTGAATGACGGCAAGATCACACGCATCAGTGAAGACAAAATAGAGCTGATTGAACTCGTACCCACTGGTTCAGGCTTCTTGGAAAAAGAAGCAGCATTGGCACTGGGCGAGGAATAGGAGAAGGCACAATGGTTAAGAAGGTAAAGGCACGCAACAAGGCACTCTTGGGGATAGTGCTTGCATGGGCCTTCCTGTCCGATGCACTGGCTGGCCAGCTGCAGGACGTGAGTTTTTCGGCATTGCCAGGTAACCGTGTCGAGGTCGTCCTGACGACCAGCGAAGCGGTGTCGAACCCGGTATCGTTCACGACGGATAACCCTGCACGTATAGCCATCGATCTTCCGGGCACGACCAATGGTTTGCCGCAGAAGGTAACGCCGATTGCCATCGGGGTGGCGCGCAGTGTGACGGCGATCGAAGCGGGTGACCGCACGCGCGTCGTGATCAATCTGCTCGAATCGGTTGGGCACGAAGTGAAGACCGAGGGTAACAAGGTCATCATTGATGTCGGCGCCGGCAGCGGTGCGGGCAGCATGTCGGCTGCGGCGCCGGCCGCCGCGACGGCTTCGTCACACAGCGTGGCCAAAGGCAAAGGTGGTGCCGGACTGGAAAACATCGATTTCCGCCGTGGCCCCGAAGGTGAAGGGCGCGTCGAGATCGAACTCTCCGATCCGTCCATCGTGGTAGATATGCGTCAGCAGGGCAACTCAGTCGTGCTCGATTTCATGAACACCGCGATTCCGGAACAGCTGGCACGCACGCTGGATGTCATGGACTTCGCCACCCCGGTCAAGTCGATTCAGACGCGTCCGAACGGTCGCAATGTACGCATGACGATTGCGACCGGTGGTGAGTTCGAACATCTGGCATACCAGGCGAACAACAACTACACCGTCGAATTCCGGGCCCTGACCAAGCAGGAAAAAGAGGCTCGCCTCAAGGCTCAGAAGGTTTACGAAGGCGATCGCCTGTCGCTGAACTTCCAGGATATCGAGGTGCGTGCCGTACTGCAGTTGCTGGCGGATTTCACTGGCCTCAACATGGTGGTCAGTGACACGGTATCCGGTCGCATCACACTGCGCCTGAAGAACGTCCCCTGGGATCAGGCGATGGATATCATCCTGAAGACCAAGGGTCTGTCGATGCGCAAGACCAACAACGTCATTCTGGTTGCGCCGACCGAAGAGATTGCTGCCCGCGAAAAGCTTGAGCTCGAATCTCAGCAGCAGATCGCAGAGTTGGCACCGTTGCGTTCGGAGCTTATCCAGATCAACTATGCGAAGGCGGAAGATCTGGCCAAGTTGCTCAAGTCTCCGGACAACAAGTTGCTAGGCGACCGTGGTAGCGTGTCGATCGACGAGCGTACCAATACGCTGCTGGTCCAGGACACGGCGGCCAAGCTGAGCGAGATCCGCGCCCTGATTGGGGATCTGGATATCCCGGTTCGCCAGGTGCTGATCGAGTCGCGGATTGTCATTGCCAACAACGATTTTGCCCGTGACCTCGGTGTCAAGCTTGGTTTCTCGGCGGTCGGTTCGCACGATGGCGATGTTGGTCTGTTCGGTGGCGGTTTGCAGGGTGACTTGGCAACGAACATTGCCGGTCCATTCGTCGTAACTGGCGATAGCGACAACGAGAACCTGCTGGTCAACCTGCCGCAGACTCTGGCGGCCGGCAGCGGTGGCGCAGTCAACTTCGTCCTCGGCAAGATGGGTTCATACCTGTTGCGCCTTGAACTGAGCGCCATGCAGCAGGAAGGCAAAGGCGAGATCGTATCGAGCCCGCGCGTGATCACGTCGGACCAGAACACTGCTTCGATCAAGCAGGGTGTCGAGATTCCTTACCAGGAAGCAACCTCGAGTGGTGCAACGTCGGTATCCTTTAAAGAGGCCGTGTTGCAGCTGGAAGTCACGCCGCACATCACGCCGGATGACCGTGTGATCATGGATCTCAAGGTCAACAAGGACAACCCGGACTTCACCCGCGCGGTGCTGGGTGTGCCGCCGGTCGATACCCGCGAGCTGGAGACCTCGGTGCTCGTGGACAACGGCGAAACCGTCGTCCTCGGTGGTGTGTTTGAACGTACCAAGGCCAAGAATATCGGCCGGGTGCCGTTCTTCGGTGACCTGCCCTACGTCGGTTGGGCGTTCAAGCAGGAGCAAATCCAGGACGAGAACAGCGAACTGCTGATCTTCGTGACGCCCAAGATCCTGAAGGACACGCTGACTCTGCGTTAATCCGGGATCTTTTCTCAAGCAGCAGCAACGGCGGGCACTTGTCCGCCGTTGCTGCTTCTGGCATACCTAGTCCATGGCGATACCGAACCGAATTTTTCTGATCGGCCCGATGGGTGCCGGCAAGACCACGATCGGCAAACAGCTGGCGCAAGCGCTGGGCATGGCGTTCAACGATTCCGACCTCGAGATCCAACGCCGCACCGGTGTGGATATCCCGACTATCTTTGCCTACGAGGGCGAGGATGGGTTTAGGGCGCGCGAGCGCCAAGTCATCGATGAACTGACCCAGGTAGAAGGCCAGGTGCTGGCTACTGGCGGTGGCGCCGTTATCTCGCCGGAGAACCGGCAGCACCTGTCTGCCCGTGGCATCGTGTTCTACCTCGCATGTTCGGCAGAGCAGCAGTTCGAACGTACGCACCGCGACCGCAACCGCCCGTTATTGCAGACGGAAGACCCGCTGGCACAGCTCAAAAAGCTCCTCGAAATTCGTGACCCGCTGTATCGTGCGACCGCGGATTACACCGTCAGCACCGAGGGAAGGAGTGCTACTTCCGTCGCAAACGAGATCCTGGACACCGTTCGCAGCTGACGCATTCCGGCCGGAGCCGTGTAGAATTTGCGAGCAATGATCGCGAATCAACCAGGAACTCCCGGACCATGTCATCCGCAATGCGCACTTTGAAAGTCGATCTCGGCGAGCGAGCCTATCCGATTTTCATTGGTCCCGACCTGCTCGGAGACACGTCGCTGTATGCGCCTCATATCCATGGCCAGCAGGTCATGGTGGTCACCAACGAAACCGTCGCTCCGCTGTACCTCGAACGCGTAGAGAATGCGCTGTCTGGGTACCGCGTTGCCCGCGTCGTCCTTCCCGACGGCGAAAAATACAAGACGCTCGACATTCTCGATCGCATCTACAGCGCCCTGTTGGAAAATCGCTTCGATCGTCGTTGCACGCTGGTCGCGCTGGGTGGTGGCGTGATCGGCGACATGGCGGGCTTCGCTGCCGCCAGCTACCAGCGCGGGGTCAATTTCATCCAGGTGCCGACCACCCTGTTGTCGCAGGTCGATTCGTCTGTTGGCGGCAAGACCGGGGTCAATCACCCTTTGGGTAAGAACATGATTGGTGCCTTTCACCAACCGCAATGCGTGATCGCGGATACGGCGGCGTTGAACACACTGCCCGATCGGGAATTGTCTGCCGGTCTTGCTGAAGTGATCAAATACGGTTTGATAAACGATCCTGAGTTCTTCGACTGGCTGGCGTCGAATATGACCTCGCTGGTCGCGCGCGACCCAGCGGCCTTGATCTACGCGATCGAACGATCGTGTGCCGACAAGGCAACAGTTGTCGCTGCGGACGAACTCGAAGCCGGCCAACGCGCCCTGCTGAATCTCGGACATACCTTCGGCCACGCGATCGAAACGGGTATGGGATATGGCGCGTGGCTGCACGGCGAGGCGGTCGGCGCCGGTATGTGCATGGCAGCAGCTTTCTCCCAACGGCTCGGATGGATGACACAGGGTGACGTCGACCGAATTGTCGAGGTGATCGGGGCCGCCGGGCTACCCACGGCACCCCCTGCCGAAGTGACGGCCGAGCGTTTCCTCGAGTTGATGGCGGTGGACAAGAAAGTGATGGATGGCCAGTTGCGATTGGTGTTGATGCACGGCATCGGCAAAGCCGTGGTTACGTCCGATTTCAATATGGACTCCCTGAGGCAGTCGCTCGATGCCGCCTAGCGCCCACGCCGCCGACAGCTATTTTGAAACGCCGGCCCGGGGCGAAAGGCTGCAGCTGCTGTTGCACCTGGTGCGCAATGCCGATGAGGTGATCTATCTGCGCGCGCCGAGCGGCGCGGGTAAGACCCTGTTCGCTGAACGCCTGCTTGCTGTTCTCGGCGACGATATGGCGGTGGTTCGCGTCGGCGCGGGGCAAGACAGCGATATCCCGGCCGCCGCTGTAGGGCAACTGGATGTCGTTGGCGCGAACATGGGTCCTTGGCCGGAAAACATATTCGCCGCTATCGGCGAACAAGGCCTGCTTGTGGTCGTGGACAACGCCGACGAGCTCGCGGTCATGGATATGGAGTATCTCGATGACCTGCGACGCCACGGCGGGCATCTGCTGTTGATCGGCCAAGGCGGTTTGCCGCGCCAGGCAGGAGATAACTGGCAGGTGAATTTCGTCGACCTGCCGGGCTTCGATGCCGATGAAAGCATGCGCTTCCTGCTCGCCAGCGCTGGCGAGCATGCCTTGAAGGTCAGCGAAGGTCTGGCGGCCGCATTGCACGGTGCCGCCCAAGGTCAACCGGGCCCGTTGTTGGCGGGCTTGAACGAGGTGTTGTCAAGATCGCCGGCTCCGCCTGCCAAAGAGCCGAAGCCACCGGTGCCCGTGGGCCGACCTGCCTGGCAATGGATCGCCGGCGGTGCGGTTGTCATTCTCTTGGGAGCGATACTCGTCTTCCAAGACGAGATCAACGCGCTTTTCGAGCCCCCTGCGCCAACCGTTGTTGAGGTCGAGGTGCCGGAGCTTCCTGCTCCGTCCGGCTCGGTTGCGCCTGCATCGCCAGTGGATGGGCTCGGCGCCACGGCCGCTAAGCCATTGGCGCCGCCAGTTGAAGCCGATCAGCTCGCCACAGGCGGCGTGGACGATGAGTCGTTAGCGGATTCCGTACCCGAGATTGCACTACCCGAACTAACACCGTTGGTAGCCGATAGCGCCTACGAAAAGGCCGAGCCGCAGATCGGCGCAATGCAAGAGGCGCAGACAGGGCTTGCCAAGCCGGCCGACACTGCTCCGGAAAAGGCGTCTCCAAAACCTGCCGAGACATCACCGGCGGCCGACGATCCGCTAGCCGCCGTGATGAAGGATGCAATGACTGCGGCGGATTCGGGCGCGGGCGCTAAAGACGTTGCGCCTGAGTCGCAAAAACCTGCAGAAGAAACCACCCCGCCGCCGGCAACCAAACCGCTGGCGACAGGGCGCGATGCCGATCCTGTCGCGGCCGATAGCACCGGGGTTCAAGTCTCTGCATTGCGTGAACCCCCCGCTTCGCAGCCCAAGCCGGCGGATGCGGCAGCGGCCCCGCCCGTCGTAGCTCCATCCGCGCCCGCCGAAGCTCGGCCGTCGCGCGAGAAGGTTGTAGACAACCGGCCCGGCGCTGCGCCGGTCGAGGATCGGACGACGCCGGCTGCGCAAGAAAAGACCGAAGAGAAGACTGTGGCGGCAACTCCTTCGATGGCGCCCAAACCCGTTGCGGCTCCGGTCGCAAGTGCGGCGAAAGGCGTCGAATGGTTGAAGTCCCGGCCCGCCACCCACTACACCCTGCAACTTCTTGGTGCACGTGACAGGGCCGCCATCCAGAAGTACATCCGATTGCACGCCGTTGAGGCGCCTTACGCGATCTTTGAGCGGCCCCTCAACGGCAAACCCTGGTTCTCCCTGGTCGCTGGCGATTATCCGTCGCGTGCGGCTGCACTGGCGGCGCGCAATCGTCTGCCGGCCGACATGCGTACGTCGGATATCTGGCCGCGCACCTTCGCGTCGATCAAGAAAACTCTTTAATATCAGTCGATTAAATGTTTGTTCGGGGCGCTGCGTTTTGTGTGCAGTGCAAAACAGTGGTTCGAATATTCTGATTCCATTATCCTAGCGGGTCCGCTCAGCCGGCCGGGTCAAAGGTGTTTGCACCTGTTTGGCGATGCGGCGGCGTGTTTATTGCACATGCCACTAAGTCGCAACAGATGCCCGGGCATCCCCGCTGTTGCCAATGAGTTTCTGCCGTTGAGAGGGCGCCGCCGTCTCTCGCGGTTGTGTGTCGTCGGTCGGTATGCGACCCCCAGAAGATTTAAGAAGAGGTATGCGATGAGTTACGGTGCCCTGCCGCCGAAACAGGGTCTCTACGACCCGGCAAACGAACACGACGCCTGTGGCGTCGGCTTTGTCGCGCATATCAAGGGTGAGAAGCGCCATGAAATAGTTCGTCAAGGCCTGACGATTCTTGAGCGTCTGCATCACCGCGGTGCAGTGGGTGCCGACCCACGTGCGGGCGACGGTGCGGGCCTGTTGCTGCAGATACCCGATGCGTTTTTTCGCGCGGTCGTAGATTTCGACCTGCCGCCGGAAGGCGAGTATGCGGTAGGTATGCTGTTTCTGCCGGCGGACGAGCGCGGCCGCGATGAAGCGCAAAAGGCGGTTGAAGGCTATGTGGCGTTTGAAGGTCAGCGCCTGCTTGGCTGGCGCGATGTGCCGGTGGACAATAGCGGGCTCGGCTACAGCGTTCTGCCGACCGAGCCGTGCATTCGCCAGGTGTTCGTCGGCCGCGGCGAAGACTGCGCCGACCAGGAAGCCTTCGAGCGCAAGCTGTTCGTCATCCGCAAGCAGATCGAACACCGCATCCGTGATGCGGCTTCGGATACCAAGAATTCATTCTATTTCACGTCGTTTTCCTCGCGCACCCTTGTCTACAAAGGCATGCTGCTGGCCGGCCAGGTCGGCGAGTACTACCAGGATCTGAACGACGAGCGGATGGTGTCGGCCCTGGCGCTGGTGCACCAGCGCTTTTCCACGAATACCTTCCCGACCTGGGACCTCGCCCACCCGTTCCGCATGATTGCGCACAATGGTGAGATCAACACCCTGCGCGGCAACGTCAACTGGATGGCGGCGCGGCGCGCGTCGATGGCGTCCGATATCCTCGGTGACGACCTGGAAAAAATCTGGCCGCTGATCCCCGAAGGGCAATCAGACTCGGCGTGCTTCGACAATGCGCTCGAACTGCTGGTGGCCGGCGGCTACTCGCTGGCGCACGCCATGATGATGCTGATTCCCGAGGCGTGGGCAGGCAACCCATTGATGGATGCCGATCGCAGCGCCTTTTACGAGTACCACGCGGCTCTGATGGAGCCCTGGGACGGGCCTGCCGCTGTTGCTTTCACCGACGGCCGTCAGATCGGCGCCACGCTCGACCGCAACGGTCTGCGTCCGGCACGCTATCTCGTCACCGATGACGACCTCGTGGTGATGGGCTCGGAGATGGGTGTACTGCAGATCCCGGAGGAAAAGATCGTCAAGAAATGGCGTCTGCAGCCGGGCAAGATGTTCCTGATCGACATGGAAGAAGGTCGCATCATCGATGATGCAGAGATCAAGGCCGGCCTCTCCAAGGCCAAGCCGTACCAGCAATGGCTGGAACAAACCCAGATCGACCTGCACGACCTGCCCGAGGTGGTGGGCGCCATGTCGCCCGACCCCGAGACCCTGCTCGATCGCCAGCAGGCGTTCGGCTACACGCAGGAAGACATCAAGTTTCTGCTGACTCCGATGGTCTTGACTGGTCAGGAGGCGATCGGCTCGATGGGTGCGGACAACCCGCCCGCCGTGCTGTCCAACAAGCCCAAGCCCTTGGCCAACTACTTCAAGCAGCTGTTTGCCCAGGTGACCAACCCGCCGATCGATCCGATTCGTGAAGAGATCGTGATGTCGTTGGTGTCGTTGATCGGGCCGCGCCCCAACCTGTTGGGGCTGCACTCGGGCGGCGAGAACATGCGTTTGGAGGTCAGCCAGCCGGTACTGACCAACGAGGACCTGGAGCGGATTCGCAACATCGAAGACGGTTCCGGCGGCGCCTTCCGCACCAAGACGCTGCGCATCACCTTCCCGGCCGCCGACGGCGAAGCCGGCATGGCGGGCGCGCTCGAACTGTTGTGTCACAGCGCCGAGCAGGCGGTACGCGATGGTTTCAACATCCTGATCCTGTCCGACCGCCCGGTTGACGCCGACAACATTGCCATCCCTGCGCTGCTGGCGACGTCGGCGGTTCATCACCACCTGATCCGCCATGGTCTGCGGACCGATTCGGGTCTGGTCGTGGAAACCGGTGCGGCGATCGAAGTCCACCACTTCGCAACCCTGGCCGGCTACGGCGCCGAGGCGATCAACCCTTACCTCGCGTTCGACACCATTCAGGCGATCCTGCCGTCGTTGAGCGATGCACCGGGTCTGAAGAAGGAAGATGTCCCGACCCTCGAAGAGGCGCGCTACCGCTATGTCAAAGCGGTCGGCAAAGGCCTGCTGAAGGTCATGTCGAAGATGGGTATCTCGACCTACCAGTCGTACTGTGGTGCGCAGATCTTCGATGCTGTGGGCCTGTCCACTGAATTCGTCGATGAGTACTTCACCGGCACTTCGACCACCATTGAGGGAATCGGTCTGACCGAAGTGGCGGCAGAGGCCGTGCGGTGGCATCGCGACGCGTTCGGCAGCGCGCAGATCTATCGTCGGCATCTCGATGTGGGCGGCGATTACGCCTTCCGCCTGCGGGGTGAAAACCATATCTGGACGCCGGCGACGATCGCCAAGCTGCAGCACGCGGTGCGCGGCAACAACGCCAAGACCTACGATGAGTTTTCGCGCATCGTCAACGAACAGAGCGAGTCGTTGATGACCTTGCGCGGGCTGTTCGAATTCAAGTTCGCCAAAGATCCGGTACCGCTCGACGAAGTCGAATCGGCCAAAGAGATCGTCAAACGTTTTGCAACGGGGGCGATGTCGTTCGGCTCGATTTCCTACGAGGCACATTCAACCCTGGCAAAGGCGATGAACGCCATCGGCGGCAAATCGAACACCGGTGAAGGCGGTGAAGAACCCGAACGTTTCAACCCGCTGGCGGACGGCTCGATGAACCCGGAGCGCTCGGCGATCAAACAGGTCGCGTCCGGCCGTTTTGGCGTGACCACTGAGTACCTGGTCAATGCCGACGATATTCAGATCAAGATGGCGCAGGGTGCAAAGCCGGGCGAAGGCGGTCAGCTGCCGGGTCATAAGGTCAATCAGCAGATCGCGCGTGTACGCCATTCCACACCGGGTGTTGGCCTGATCTCGCCGCCGCCACATCACGACATCTATTCGATCGAGGATCTGGCGCAGCTGATCCACGACCTGAAAAACGTCAATCCGCAGGCGCGTATCTCGGTCAAACTGGTTTCCGAAGTTGGCGTCGGCACCGTCGCTGCGGGTGTCTCCAAGGCACACGCCGACCATGTGACGATCGCCGGCTATGACGGCGGAACCGGCGCGTCACCGCTGACCTCGATCAAGCATGCCGGCTCTCCGTGGGAAATCGGCCTCGCCGAGACTCACCAAACGCTCGTCATGAACCGTTTGCGCAGCCGCATCGCGGTGCAGGCTGATGGCGGTATGCGCACAGGACGCGACGTGGTTGTTGCCGCCCTGTTGGGTGCGGACGAAATCGGTTTTGCCACTGCGCCTTTGATCGCCGAAGGCTGCATCATGATGCGCAAGTGCCACCTCAATACCTGCCCGGTGGGTGTGGCCACGCAGGACCCGGAATTGCGCAAGCGTTTCAACGGCAAGCCAGAACACGTCATCAACTACTTCTTCTTCGTTGCCGAAGAGGTGCGCCAGCTGATGTCGAAGCTCGGTTTCCGTACCTTCAACGACATGGTCGGCCAGATGGACCGTCTCGATATGCGGCGTGCCATCAACCACTGGAAGGCACACGGTCTGGACTACAGCCGTCTGCTGGCCAAGCCGGTTGCGGTCGAAGACGACAAGGTCTACTGGTCGGATACGCAGGATCACGGCATCGACAAGGCGCTCGACAATAAATTGATCGAACTCGCCAAGCCGGCGCTCGAGAACGGTGAGAAGGTCGAAATCGATATCGATATTCAGAACGTCAACCGTACGTTCGGTACGCTACTGTCCGGTCGCGTGGCTGAAAAATATGGCTTTGCCGGTCTGCCGGATGACACGATCAAGATCAACGCCAAGGGTACCGCCGGCCAATCGTTCGGTGCCTGGGTCGCTCGCGGCGTGACGATCGAACTTGCCGGTGAGGGCAACGACTACGTCGGCAAGGGTTTGTCGGGCGGAAAGCTCATCATCTACCCGCCGCCCGAGTCGAAGATCGAGAAAGCCGAAGAAAACATCATCGTCGGCAACACCGTGTTGTATGGCGGCATCACCGGGGAGTGTTATTTCCGGGGCGTGGCCGGCGAGCGTTTCGCGGTGCGCAACTCGGGCGTTACGGCCGTCGTTGAAGGCGTCGGTGACCACGGCTGCGAATATATGACCGGCGGGGTCGTCGTTGTACTCGGTCCGACCGGCCGCAACTTTGCCGCCGGCATGTCGGGTGGAATTGCCTACGTGCTTGATGAAGACGAAACCTTTATGCAGCGCTGCAACCTGGCCCAGGTCGAGCTCGAACCGATCGCCGAAGAAGACGACGCGCTCGAATCGCTGGCCCACCAGGGTGGCGATCTGGAATCGCACGGCCGGGTCGATGTATCGCATGACATGACCCGCTTCGATGCCATCCGTTTGCGTCAGTTGATTCAGGCGCATCACGGGTACACCGGGTCAGTTGTTGCCGAACGCATCCTGACGGACTGGGATAACTGGTTGCCGAAGTTCAAGAAGGTCATGCCGGTTGAATACCGTCGTGCCCTGGCAGAAATCCAGGCCCAGCAGGAAAAGGCGAAAACGGCCGCATAAACCAATCCGGGCGGCTGCCATTGCCGGTGGCCGCCCAACATAATTTCTAAGATTTGCGCAAAAGGGCGTTGGCCTGATTGCAAGTGAGTGTTTGAACAATGGGTAAGCCAACAGGGTTCAAAGAAATCGCCCGACTTGACCGCAGTTATGCGCCGGTCGCAGACCGACTCACCCACTATGATGAGTTCACGATTCCGCTGTCGGAAGAGCAGGTCAGCCAGCAGGGCGCGCGCTGCATGGACTGCGGGATACCGTTCTGCCATGAAGGCTGTCCGGTCGACAACCTGATTCCCGACTGGAATGACCTGGTCTATCAGAGCGACTGGCGGTCAGCCATCGAAGTATTGCACTCGACGAACAACTTTCCGGAGTTCACGGGGCGTATCTGTCCGGCGCCGTGCGAAGCATCGTGCACCCTGAACATCGAAGATTCGCCGGTAACGATCAAGAATATCGAGCTGTCGATCGTTGAAAAGGCATGGGCCGAAGGTTGGATCCAGCCGCAGATCGCTGCCCACAAGACCGGCAAACGTGTTGCCGTCGTAGGCTCAGGGCCGGCCGGTATGGCCGCGGGCCAGCAGCTGGCGCGCGCCGGTCACACGGTATCGGTTTATGAGAAGCAAGATGGCGTCGGTGGCTTGCTGCGTTATGGCATACCGGATTTCAAACTGGCAAAGCAGGTTATCAAGCGCCGCATGGGCCAGATGAAGGCCGAGGGCGTCAAGTTCCACGTCAACACGCACGTGGGTGGTCCGGATTTTCCGACACAACGCCTGCTGGATGATTTCGACGCCGTCGTGCTCGCCGGCGGATCGGAAAAGCCGCGTGATCTACCGGTGCCGGGCCGTGATCTCAACGGCGTGCACTTCGCGATGGATTTCCTGCGCGCCAACAGCAAGGTGGTTCAGCAGGTACCGGGCGCCGAACAGCAACTGATCAGCGCCGCCGGCAAGCATGTTGTGGTCATCGGTGGTGGCGATACCGGCTCGGACTGCATCGGCACCTCGAATCGCCATGGCGCGGCATCGGTTACGCAGATCGAGATTCTCGACAAGCCGCCGGAAAAAGAAGACAAAGGCCTTACCTGGCCGGATTGGCCAAACAAGCTGCGCACCTCGTCCTCGCAGGAAGAAGGCTGTGAACGGCTTTGGAATGTCACGACCAAGGAGTTCCTCGGCGACGACGATGGCAATCTGCGGGCGCTCAAGTGCGCCCTGGTCCGCTGGGACAAAGACGAGCAGGGGCGCTGGCAGATGTCAGAGGTCGAAGGTTCGGAGTTTGAGCTGAAGGCCGACCTCGTGACCCTGGCGATGGGTTTCGTACATCCGGTGCACGAAGGGCTGTTGACCGACCTGGCGGTTGAGCTGGACGGTCGGGGCAATGTTCAGGGCAGCACCGAAGGCGCCGACGCCTACAAGACGTCGATTGACGGAGTATTCGCCGCCGGCGATATGCGTCGTGGCCAATCACTGGTTGTCTGGGCGATTCGTGAAGGCCGGCAGTGCGCCCGCGCCGTCGATGAATACCTGATGGGCGTTACGTCGCTGCCGCGGTGAGTCGGTCGGTGCGTCATCGGCGCACCTGATATCATGCCGGGTGTGCGCACCGACATATCTGCGTCTGAAGGTGCGCTGACCCAACGCGGGTATCGATGGGGTACCCACAAGGAACACCATGACCGAACTTAAGAACGACCGTTTTCTGCGTGCGCTGCTGCGCCAACCCGTCGACATGACGCCCGTGTGGATGATGCGGCAGGCCGGTCGGTATCTGCCGGAATACCGCGCGACTCGCGAAAAGGCGGGTAATTTCATGGCCCTGTGCATGAACCCCGAACTCGCCTGCGAAGTCACGCTGCAGCCTCTGGACAGGTTCCCCTTGGATGCGGCGATCCTGTTTTCGGACATCCTTACCGTGCCTGACGCCATGGGCCTGGGTCTGTATTTCAGCGAAGGCGAAGGGCCGCGTTTCGAGCGCCCTGTGCGCGACAAGGCGGCGATCGCCGCACTCGGCGTTCCCGATCCGGAACAGGAGTTGCGTTACGTGATGGACGCGGTGCGCACCATCCGGCACGAGCTCGACGGCCGCGTCCCGCTGATCGGGTTCTCCGGTAGTCCCTGGACGCTCGCGACCTACATGGTCGAAGGCGGCAGCACCAAAACCTTCTCACGCTCGAAGGGCATGATGTTCGATGATCCGGCATCGATGCATCTGCTGCTCGAGAAACTCGCCGATGCCGTCACCGCCTATCTCAATGCTCAGGTAGCGGCCGGCGCCCAGGCGCTGATGATCTTCGACACCTGGGGCGGCACGCTGACCCCAAAGGACTATCGCGCATTCTCCCTGGCCTACATGCAGCGGATCGTTGACGGCCTGACCCGTGAGGCAGATGGTCGGCGTGTACCCGTGATATTGTTCACCAAAGGTGGCGGACAGTGGCTGGAATGGATGGCAGACACCGGGTGCGACGCGCTGGGTCTGGACTGGACGACAGATATCGGCGAGGCGCGCGCACGTGTTGGCGGCCGCGTCGCGCTTCAGGGCAATCTTGATCCCTGCACCCTGTATGCTTCACCCGAGGCTATCGAACGCGCTGTCGCAGAGATCCTTGCGAGCTACGGTGAAGGAACCGGCCATGTGTTCAATCTTGGTCACGGAATTCATCCGGCAATCCCCCCAGAGCATGCAGCAGCGATGATCCAGGCGGTGCATGAGAAAAGTCGGCAGTATCACTCGACCTAGGCGCGGTTGCTTTAGTGCCCTGCACAGGGCGGGTCAATGATGATCAACAGCGATGAGTCGGAAACGCACTAAGCCGCCAGCGACAGCAAAAGCAAGAAGAGCCTCGACAGACGATGTGGCCCAACGGCAGGCCTCAGTTATCGCGAGCAACGTGGCTCAATTGTTGAGCAAAGGCAATTTGCAAGCTGCCGCAATTTCGGTTGGCCAAGGTCTTTCCGTTGCGCCGAATCACCCGGATCTTCTGCATCTTGCCGGTCAGGTCTCTCTACAAACCGGCAACAAGGACGAGAGCAAGCGCCTCATCCGTCGGGCAATAAAAGTCGCGCCCAAGATCGGGCTTTATCATTACAGTTTGGCTGCAGCCTTGTTTGCCGAGAACGACCTGGATGGGGCCCTGCAGAGTCTACGCGCAGCGATTCGGCTCGAACCGCGCAATGCCGATGCGTATACCAACCTCGGAATTGTTTTCGTCAGGAAAAAACAGCACGATGAAGCTGAAGCTGCCTTTTCACAAGCCGCTCGATTGAAGCCGGATGACCCGCAAGTCCACCTGAATCTGGCGATTTGCAATATGGAACTGAAAGAGCCGCAGAAGGCCGCGGCGGCCGTGCGGAAGGTTGAAGAGCTGGTTCAGGCGCCCGAGCCCCGACTGCTCTTCCAGATCGGCAACGTGTATCGCGGGCTGGGGCAGTCGTCACTTGCTGAGAGCTACTATCATCGAGCACTCGAAAGACAATCCGAAGCGCCGGACATGTGGTTTGAGTTCGGCGATTTGTTATTGCAGACAGGCGAATATGATCGTGCCGCTGAGGCATTGCGTAAGGCTGATGCTCAGGGCTACGACAATATCGCCGTTGACATAGCCGTGGCGCGTGTTCATGCGGCGCTCGGCGAGATTGACCAAGCGAGGGCATTGCTCGACAGTGCAACTGCGAAGGCGGGTGACAAGGCGGTGTATTTGTACGACGTCGCGCGTCAATTCACGTTCATCGGCGATTTTACAGCGCAAGAACGTTGCTTGCATCGGGTGCTCGAACTCGAACCAGATCATGCCGGTGCATTCGCAGCGCTCTTGATCGCTCCCGGCCGCAAACTCACCGATGGCGATGTGGCGAAATTGCGCAAACTGGCTGACGACAAGTCCGTCGATTCCGAGACGCGTCGCCGGATCGGGTTCTCCCTGGGTAATCACTACCGGTACACCAAGCAGTATGACGAGTCATTCCGGTATTACCGACTGGGAAACCGGCTACGCGGAAACAGGTTCGATCGCGAGGCGTACGCTCAATGGGTTGCGAGCGTCGAAAGTACCTTCACATCGGACTTTTTTGAGCAGCGTGCAACATGTGGATCGGACTCGCGTCTGCCGGTGTTGATTGTCGGTATGCCGCGGTCCGGTACGACGCTTACCGAGCAGATCATCAGTTCGCACCCAAATGTATTCGGTGCGGGCGAATATGGTTACGTCTCCAAGCTGTGCAGCTCGGCGGGCCTGGAGTTTCCAGACCCGCGAGCCGGTCTCGATCGGTGTTCAGCGGTGACCTGCGACGAAACCGCGAGGCATGCAGAGATCTACCTGGAGAAGATGCAGGCGCTGACACAGCGTGGCGAGACGAAAGTCACGAACAAGCTTCCGCACAATTTCGAACAGCTCGGGGTGTTTGGCATGCTATTCCCCAAGGCCCCGATCATTCACGTCAAACGCGATCCGCGTGACAATCTTCTGTCGATATATTTTCAGGATTTCAGCGAGTTTCACGACTACGCAACCGATCTGAAAAGCCTGGGTCACTTCTTTCGTTTGTATGAACGCCTGATGGCGCACTGGTTGAAGGTGGTGCCGAATCCGGTGTACACCCTTCAATACGAAGACCTTGTCGCCGATCTGCCGACCAAGGCGCGCGAACTGGCCGATTTTGTCGGCATCGGTTGGGACGAACGGATGCTCAGTTATTACGACCAGGAGCGCAAGGTCGACACAGCGAGTAAATGGCAGGTGCGACAGCCGATCTACCAGAGTTCGGTTAGCCGCTGGACGCCGTATGCGAAACACCTCAAGCCGCTTTTTGATGCTCTGGACCAGACATAGGTACAGCAACTGTTTCGTGCTGGAGGGCTGAGGTCAAGCGGTCGAGACCTCCTCCACAAGTAGGGATTCCTTCAATGCTGCTCCCGGATGCCGGGTTTGCTAGAGCCGGTACACCGACTTCGTCATGATCTTGGCCGTTACTTTCATCAATGCCTTGATTGGCTGCGGCAGGCTTACTCCCCCGTGTGCCCGCGCCTTTTCGCCATGCACGATCTCGTCGGCTTTCATCTGTTCGAGAATCACCCGCGTTCTGGCGTCGTGCTGAGGTACCTGGTTGAGGTGTTCATCCAGATGCCCTTCTACCTGTTTCTCTGTTTCGGCGACGAATCCCAAGCTCCATTTGTCACCGGCTAGCCCGGCCGCAGCGCCGATCGCGAATGAGCCTGCATACCAGATCGGGTTGAGCACGCTAAGGCGTCCACCCAATTGCTCTACCCGTTGCTCACACCAATCCAGATGGTCGTTTTCTTCTGCCGCTGAACGTTCCATGCTCCTGCGCACCTCGGGGTCGCGCGCTGTTAGTGCCTGGCCCTGATAGAGGGCTTGCGCACAGACTTCTCCTGTATGGTTGATTCGCATCAAGCGTGCAATGTGATCGCGCTCCTGCTCGGTCAGTTCCGTATCTGGAATGTCGCCTGCAGGGTTTGTTCGTTCCGTAACTTGCGGACGGCCGAACAGGGTACGCATGGCTTGATCGATGTTCATCATCAACGTGTCGGCGGGTGAATAATTTCGCGGTTGCATGACGGATCCGAAATAGTGACCAGCTGGTAACCGTATTTAACCGCAATTCACGAAGGAAAGCCCCTTACGCCTTCCTTCGTTTCACATCGAGCGATCGGCCAGCTGGCGTGCCAGTAATTCGACGGGATGAAGGACTTCCCGTCGCACACCGCGTTCGAGCAGGCCTGCAGAGATATGCATCGCGCAACCAATATTGGTCGTGGTGATCGGCGCGGTGGGGTGCGCTAGCGCCTGATCCAGCAACGGCCTGCGTAGGATGTCGGCGGTCGCCGGGTGACGCAGCATGTAGTCTCCGGCGCTGCCGCAACAGTGGCCTGCAACACCTAGCGGCTCAACGGAAACACCGGGAATCTTCGAAAGTAGTGCCTGCGACCAGTTTCCACCTTTGTAAACGTTCGCCATGGTGCAAGGGGTATGCGCCAGAACGGCAACATCCAGAGGACGGAAATCGTCAGCCGTCAGTTCGGACTCGGTGAGCAAAAATTCACAGATGTCCCGATGCGGAAGTTGGATTGGGCTTGCGTGGCCCTCGATATGCACACCGCATCCGCTGGCAATGGAGATCACCGCATCGAGTCCGCGGGGGAACGCGCGCTGAAATGCCTCGGCCTGGCGTTTCGCGGTGGTGACATCGCCGGCATGTTGCGCCAAGGCGCCACAACAACCCTGGTCTGCCGGGATTTCCACATCGAAGCCACAATACCGAAGTAGCAGGACTGCAGCGTTCAATGCAGTTCCTTGCTTTGCCGACGTCGCGCAGCCGAGAAACAGCCCTACCCGGCCCTTAATCGGCCGCGAGGTTGCGTCAAGGTGCCCGGGGCGTGGGGGGCGCCCTCCCCCGGCTAGACTGTTCCCGAGCAGATGGAGCCGATGCAATGGCCCTAGTGGTTTGGATAGCGTTAACGGGAGCAGCTGGGCGGCCTGACCAGCCCAGCGCATCAACCGCGGTTCTTGCAGTAACTTCAGCCAACGACGCGGCTTGCCTGGAGCCAACTCAGCCCGAGCGTACTCAACGAGACTGCCGTACTCGACGCCTGACGGGCAAACGGCTTCGCAACGCCGACACGTGAGGCAGTTATCGAGATGGCGGCGAACGGCGGCATCCGGTTTCAGGCGACCATCCGCCAGGCCTTCAATCAACGCCAGCCGGCCACGCGGAGATTCATTCTCGTCACTGCTAAGACGGTAAGTCGGACATTCCGGCAGGCACATCCCACATTTTACGCAGCGATCGAGTTTCGCCTTGGCGGCTGTTTGGTCATCCGTTGGATACATGGCCTATATAATGAGGCTTTACGCCATGCCGTGGACGGGTCGTTGTATGAGTTATTTTTCGCACCATGTGTTCTTTTGTACCAACCAGCGGGATGACGGTCGACAGTGTTGCAACCAATGCGGTGCCACTGATGCGCGCGCTTACGTCAAACAGCGTTGCAAGGAACTGGGTATTGCTGGTCAGGGCAAGGTGCGCATCAATAACGCCGGCTGCCTGGATCGCTGCGAATCGGGGCCGGTGATCGTCATCTATCCCGAAGAAACGTGGTACACCTATGTCGACAACTCGGATCTCGACGAGATCATCGAAAAGCACCTGATCGGCGGCCAAGTGGTCGACCGCCTCAGAATTGACCAGGATTGAAAGTCGTGAACGGTCGCACACTGAAGGTCTGAACAGGGGTTGACAAACAGCACGGAATATCAGAATATCTGCACATACTGATTCGAAAGGATCAGTTCTCCTCCATCCTCCTTTGGTGGTTACTTTGGAAAGCGCGACACCCCCTGTCGCGCTTTTTTTTTCATATCGACAGAATTTGTGAGCAATCCTATCTGCTTGTAAATGTTAGTGTTATTGCTTTTCTAACGGGTGGCGGCGATGGCTGGCGGCGCAGATCGTGATCTGGCATTCGTTCGGCGAGCTCGAGTACAGCGCTAACTGCCCCAAAATGCTTGCGAATTATTTTGTTCCCCGGTAAGATTCGCGCCCTTTCGTGACACACTTGCACTCCTTGTTTGGAGCAGAATGAAATGAACACCACGGTCAGCGCTAAGCCCGCAGAAGTCCGCCGGGAATGGTTATTGGTTGATGCAGACGGCAAAACGCTTGGGCGCCTGGCGTCAGAAATTGCACGTCGCCTGAAAGGTAAGCACAAGCCGATTTTCACGCCGCACATCGATACCGGCGATTACATCGTGGTGATCAACGCTGAAAAAGTGGCCGTTACGGGTAATAAGCTGAAAGACAAGATGTACCATCATCACACCGGCTATATCGGTAACTTGAAGTCGATCAGTCTTGAAAAGCAGCTGCAGAAAGCACCGGAGCGCGTCATCGAAACGGCCGTTCGCGGCATGTTGCCTCGCAACCCGCTGGGTCGCGCGATGATGAAGAAGCTTCGGATCTTTGCCGGACCCGAGCATACTCATCAGGCGCAGCAGCCCAAGCCGTTGGAAATCTGAGATCGGAATAGAACATGGCACAGCAGATGAATTACGGAACCGGCCGCCGCAAGACTTCAACGGCCCGCGTCTTTTTGAGTCACGGTAACGGTGCAATCACCGTCAATGGCCGCCCGCTCGACAAGTTCTTCGGCCGTGAAACGGCTCGCATGGTTGTTCGCCAGCCTCTGGTCGTGACTGAAATGGCCGACAAGCTCGACATCAACGTCACCGTTATCGGTGGTGGTACGACTGGACAGGCTGGTGCAATTCGCCATGGCATCGCACGGGCGCTGGTCGAACACGACGAGAATATGCGCGTGCCGCTTCGTCGCGCAGGGTTCCTGACCCGCGACGCGCGTATGGTCGAGCGTAAGAAGGTCGGCCTACACAAAGCGCGCAAGCGTCCGCAGTACTCGAAGCGTTAATCGCTGCCGATTGGTGCTGCCGGCTTGCCCAGCAGCACCTTTCTGGCTGCTCGTGTTTTAGTTCCTGGGCGAAATCAAGAGATATCGCCTTCTCCCGCGACCGAAATATCGTGTCGAAGGGGCGATCCCGCGTCTTCCAGGCATTTCGTGCCTTTTCTTTTTTGGGGCGTAGCTCAATTGGCAGAGCGACGGACTCTGACTCCGTAGGTTGTAGGTTCGATCCCTACCGCCCCAGCCATATCTCCCCCATCTGCTGCACAATTGTCACGCTGAAGCGATTGTGGTCACTCTTTTCGCGTCTTTCAGCGTCAGAGTACAAAAAAATCAAATCTGACAGAAATTCGACACCAGATTAGGTGTGCGCTCTAAGTTGCTTTTGTAAAAAGAAAAATATTGCGCATTCAGAGGCTTGCTTTAATCAGGGATGTTGGGTTTTTGCAACAAAACAACAAAGTGTGGATTTTTTGCAAAAAAGTGCTTGCGCTGTGGTATGGGAAACACTACTATTCTCCTCGCACAGCTTTTCTTTAAACCAAAACCTATTTACGGGAGTTCTCAATGAACAAAAAGCTTCTGTCTGCAGCCATCGTCGCTGCTTGCGCTGCTGCCCCGGCTGCTTTCGCTGACGCAGTCGTTTACGGTAAAGCCCACGTCTCGGTCGACGCTATCGACTACGAGGCCACCTCCAGCGTTCTTGCTCCGGCTGAAAAAGACAACTACGAAGTCAACAGCCGTTCTTCGCGCCTTGGTTTCAAGGGTTCGGAAGATCTGGGTAACGGCCTGAAGGCTATCTATCAGTTCGAATTCGGTATCGACGTTGACGACAACAGCGGTATCAACAACGGCCGTAACACCTTCGTTGGCCTCGCTGGCGACTGGGGTACCTTCCTGGTTGGTCGTCATGACACCCCGCAGAAACTGGCTTTCTACGCTGCTGGTAACGAGCGTCTGGGTGACTCGATCATCGACCTGAACCGTTCGAACGCTAGCTGGGACATCTCTGGCGGCGCTCCGATCGGTGTCTTCCACGAAGCACGCGTCGATGACGCAATTGCTTACGTAACCCCGAACTTCAGCGGTTTCACCGCTGCGGTTGCGATCGTTCCGGGTGAAGACGACGGCGTCGCTACCGGTACCGGTACCGGTGGTGCCGACGGTCTGGCTGACCACTGGTCCGCAGGCCTGATGTACTCAGGCAACGGTCTGAAAGCCAGCGTTGGCTACACCGACTACTCGGGTGACCAGGGTAAGGCAAATGCTGATGACACCACCGTATTCCAGGTTGGTGCAAGCTACACCTTCAACAACTTCAGCATCGGTGCGCAGTACGAAGACAGCGATTTGGCTGATGTCGTCGATTACACCGCTTGGGCTGTAACCGGCAAGTTCACCTTTGGTAACAACGCTCTGAGCTTGGTGTACACCGATTCTGAATTTGACGTCGGCGGCGGCAGTGCTGGTGATGAAGAGACCACTGGCTGGGGTCTGGCTGCTGAGCACAACTTCAGCAAGCGCACCAAAGTCTACGCTGCATACGCTACCAATGAAGTTGAGGTTAGCGGTGGCGACGACGGCGACCAGGACGTCTTCTCGCTCGGTATGATCCACAGCTTCTAATCGAACGATTAGATTCTCGTGATCAAAAACGGGGCCTTCGGGCCCCGTTTTTTATTGTGCGTAGCCAGCACAGCGTGCTGGCTGAACCGCGGCTGTTGCTAAGCCCGAGGTCAAGGTTTGACTACTTTGGGACCTTCGGGCGTTCCGAGAATCAGCACGTCCGCCGGGCGGTGAGCAAATATCCCGACGGTTACGACGCCGGCCAGCTGATTGATCTGGGTTTCCAGTTTCACCGGCTCCATGATCTCGAGATCATGTACGTCGAGTATGAGGTTGCCGTTGTCGGTGACGAAGTTCTCACGCCACACCGGGCTGCCGCCGAGTTTGACCAGTTCGCGTGCGACGTAGCTGCGTGCCATCGGGATAACTTCGACCGGCAATGGGAACTTGCCCAGTACGTCGACAAGCTTTGACTCGTCCGCGATGCAGACAAACTTCTTGCTGGCCGCCGCGACGATCTTTTCTCGCGTAAGCGCGCCGCCACCCCCCTTGATCAGGTGTAGCTGGCGATTCGATTCATCTGCGCCGTCGACGTAAACCTCCAAGCCGCCGGTAGCGTTCAGGTCGAGTACGGGTATGCCGAGCTTCTTCATGCGCTCTGTGGATGCCTCAGAGCTGGAAACGGCACCATCGAACCGGCCCTTCACGTCTGCGAAGGCGTCTATAAAATGGTTGACGGTCGAGCCGGTGCCGACACCGATGATGCCGCCTTCCGGCAGGTACTCGATCGCAGCTTGCGCCGCCTGTCGTTTCATTTCGTCTGCGTTCATATCTGCCCTCTGCTTGGTCGGGTCTTCGCCCGTGAGTTTTCTGATGGCGCAGAAGGTATCACCGATGCCTGCACGCAGGCCAGCCGGCCGACTCCGGCGCATCAATCCGGGTGCGCGTACGCATCGTGCGGTCGGAACAACAGCGGCCTGCGCTGTTCTCCAAGTCGACGGTACATACTTCAGGCAGAGTTGCAGGCAATGCTGATACGATTGATGTTTTCGCCTGCCGGGTAAGCGCTCGATGTTGCAAGCCGGTTGTTGGCGCGCATGGCGAAGAGGCCGGTCCGGAGTATTGCGGGTTCCGGCGTAACGCGGAAATTTGTCGATTCAATTTGAGAGAGCTGGTATGTCACGCAACTACGTTGAAAAGATCCTGCGGGCTCGCGTCTATGATGTCGCGGTCGAGTCGCCGCTGGAAACAGCTGCGCGGCTGTCATCGCGAACAAGCAACAGGGTGTTGCTCAAGCGCGAAGACGAGCAGCAGGTTTTCTCTTTCAAGTTGCGCGGCGCCTACAACAAGATCTATCAGCTGACGCATGAGCAACGTGCTGCAGGCGTCGTGGCTGCTTCAGCCGGCAATCATGCACAAGGTGTCGCTCTTGCCGGAAAGCGGCTCGGTGTTGCAACTACCATCGTTATGCCGGTGACTACGCCGGGCATCAAGGTCGAAACCGTACGTCGCCTTGGTGGCAAGGCCGTGCTGCAGGGCGATTCTTATGACGATGCCTTCGCGCACGCGATGAAGCTGGTCGAAGCCAAAGGTTTGACCTTCATTCATCCCTTCGACGATCCGGATGTGATTGCAGGCCAAGGCACGATCGGTATGGAGATCTTGCGACAACACGCAGACCCCATCGATGCGGTGTTTGTGCCCGTCGGAGGCGGTGGCCTGATCGCCGGTGTTGCTGCTTACATCAAGCACGTACGGCCGGAGATAAAAGTCATCGGCGTCGAGCCGGAGGATTCCCCGACGCTGGAGCGAGCCATGGCTGCCGGTCGCCGTGTCGTGTTGCCCCGAGTAGGGCTGTTCGCTGATGGTGTCGCAGTGCGCCAGATCGGCAAGGAAACATTTCGCGTCGCGCGCAAGGTTGTCGATGAGGTGATTTTGGTTACCACCGATGAGATCTGTGCGGCGATCAAGGATATCTTCGACGATACGCGGAGTGTTGCCGAGCCTGCCGGAGCGCTTGCGGTGGCGGGTATCAAGAAGTACATCGCTCGCGAGAAAGCCAAAGAGCAGACATTGGTGGGCATACTCAGTGGTGCCAACGTCAACTTCGACCGTTTGCGGCATATCGCAGAGCGTGCAGAAGTCGGTGAACAGCGTGAAGCGTTGTTCGCGGTGCGGATACCCGAAAAACCCGGCAGCTTTCTCGCGTTCTGCAGAGCCTTGGGTAAACGCAGCATCACGGAGTTCAATTACCGTTTTTCAGATGATCAGGATGCCCAGGTCTTTTGCGGCGTAGAGTTGCGCAACGGCAACGCTGAACGGATAGAGCTCAAGGATCAGTTGGCTGAGAAGGGGTTCGAGGTTGCTGACCTGACCGACAACGAAACAGCCAAACTGCATATCCGATACATGGTCGGTGGCCATGCGCCGCAAGCGACAAACGAAAAGCTCTTCCGCTTCGAGTTTCCTGAGCGGCCGGGTGCGCTGCTGGATTTTCTCAAGGGGCTATCACGGGGGTGGAATATCAGCTTGTTCCACTACCGCAACCACGGTGCCGCCTATGGGCGTGTTCTGGTCGGTTTGCAGCTTGACGCAGGGTCGGTGAAGAGTTTCAGGGCGTATATGGAAGAGAGTGGATACGCGTACAGCGATGAGTCCGAGAACATCGCCTATCGACTGTTCGCCAAGGGCGGCTGAAGAACAAAAAACCCTGTCCGCACAATAGCTTAGTGCGGAAGCGGTAGAGAAAAGCCCGACCTGCAGGTCGGGCTTTTCTTTGCAGTTAAACGATCAACGCTTCTTGCGAGGCGTGACCTTACGTGGCCTGGCTTTCGCTTTTTTCTTAGCGGTAGCCTTTTTCTTTTTAGGTGCTGCTTTTTTCTTTTTAGCAGCGGCCTTCTTCTTTGAAGTTGCCTTCTTCTTTGAAGCGGCTTTCTTCTTCGAAGTTGCCTTCTTCTTTGAAGCGGCCTTCTTCTTTGAAGTTGCCTTCTTCTTTGAAGTGGCTTTCTTCTTCGAAGTCGCCTTTCTTCTCGAAGTGGCTTTCTTCTTAGAGGTTGCCTTCTTCTTGGCGGCTACTTTTTTCTTCTTAGCAGCTGCCTTCTTCTTTGGTGCTGCTTTCTTCTTCGCAGCGACCTTCTTCCTGGAAACGGAAGCTTTCTTAGCTACCGCTTTCTTCTTTGCCGATGACTTCTTCTTGACTGCCATAAACCCCCTCCGGTTGAACAGGTGCCATAGACCATGGCTTGAGTATAAACAAGGAAAACGAAAATACTAGTTTGTCAACGGCGTTATCGACGTTTGCTTTCAAGGCTTTAGCGAAAATTTGTGATTTGTTTTTGCAACTGAAGTTGCGTTCACACGATGTATACGGGGCGAAACGCGATTTCGCATTCAACGTGAACGCTACGCAGCTTGTATTTCGTTGCCAAGAAATCAACGCAAAAAAAATTTCGAAATCGTGCTTCGTAACTGCGCAAAAGGCTTAAAAGCGCAGCTTTCAACGCCTGCTGATGGCTGCGAACTGCCTATGCGTAAACGCGTTGTTCAGTGAAAACTGCGTCGAGTTTAACGTCCCAGGGTTGCTGTTCGATCTGAGCGACTCGTTGGAGATCGAATGCAACGCCAGCGAGGTGCGGACGTTGCAGATGTGAACGACGTCGGCGAAAAGCGAATGTGCGATCGTAGAATCCGCCACCCATGCCGAGTCGGTGGCACTGCGTATCGAAACCGAGCAGAGGCACGATAACGAGGTCGAGATCACGCGCGGGTAGAACGACAGTTGTGCGTGGGTCAGGTTCAGGTATGCCGAATCGATTCGGCATCATCGCTGTGTCGGGTGTCCATCGCGCAAACCACAGCCGACCTTGCTGGAAAGGGTGCAGCACAGGCAGAAAGCAGTGTTTGCCCAGCGCGGCTGCGATCTGCGCCAGGGGCATCGGGTCGATTTCCCCGTTTGAACCGACATAGAAGGCGATGCGGCGAGCTTTGAGAAACGGGCGATAGCGCGCGATACGTTCGATGACGCGCGCCTGTGCGCTTGCACGTGCAGCGTCTGTGAGCTCACGCCGAGCGCGTTTCAAGGTTTGACGTAGGGGTTTCGGATTGCTCATCGCGCAGAGAAAGCGGCATTCCCCACCTGTGCCGGTACTTGCCGTTATCCTTGAACCGTGAGGTTCAAGTGGGACCGAAGCGGCGCCTCAGGCTTTCCGCTACAAGGCGGACATGCACACTGGCGTCCGAGGCTCGGTCCCGGGGTGCGTAAGCATAGGCTCAAGGGAACATCGGGCCAGCTGTCGAGCACCGCAGGGAATGCCTGATTACAGGCTAAACGCAAACGCTCTAGAGTTCCAGCTGTGTGCTGTCGTTGAGTGCGATTTCGATGCGCTCGCGCAACGAACGTATGCGCTTGTTGGCAGAACTGGCAGCAGAATCCTGCTCGGATTTTTCCTTCAGGAGTTCGTGGGCGAGGTTCAACGCGACCATGACCGCGATTCGATCGGTTCCGATAACCTTTCCTGAACCTCGTACCTCGCGCATGCGTGCATCGAGAAACCGTGCCGCGCCGATCAATTCGTCTTCGTCGCCCGGTTCACACGCGATGCGATAGTCTTTGCCGAGGATGCTGACCGCAATGGGTTCGGCGGGTTTGCTCACGCTTCATCCTCCAGCTTTTTCAGCCGGCTGATCATGTCTTCGACACGTGTCTTGGCCTGGTCGTTCTTGTTGGCCAGCTTATCGCGCTCCACGAGCAACTCCTGCTCACGAGCACGAAGCGTTTTATTCTCATCCTTGAGATGGGTACAGGCGCGAATCAGTTCTTCCACGCGCACTTCGAGTGCGCGCAGGTCCTGTTCCTGGATGCCTTGTTTATCGTTATTGCTCATAGCTTTGTGGACTATAGTTTCGCAGGCTCAGCCGGGTCAATGGCGGCGCATGATACGATGGTTGGCGGCTCGATAAACTGTGACTTGATCCGATGGTAGTTCCCTCCGAAGAAACCGCACCCGAATACACCGCGGTAGCCGCCGCCATGCAGCGTTGCGGCATGCCGCAAGCCCCCGCCGAAACCCAAGGGCTGGCGCTGGGCCTGTATATCGGCGGCGTCGCCAACCCGTTGCAGCTCTGGCAAAAAGAGTTGTATGCCGATCTCGATCCCAACGACGTGCTTGCAGCCGAATGTCGCACCCTGCTGGACCGCGTTTTCGCCGCCGTGTTCGTCGGTGACTCGGGGCATTCCATGCACCTGTCACTGTTCCTGCCTGAAGGCATTGAGGTCAGCGTTTCGCGCCTGCAGGCCGTGCGTGGCTGGTGTCAGGGCTTTCTGTACGGTATCGGACTGGGCGGCGAATCGCTGACCCAGCGTCTGTCGCCACAGGCCCAGGAACTGTTGCGTGATCTCACCGAGATCACCCGGCTCGATACCGACAATGTCGACAACAGCAGCGAAGATCAGTCAGCCTTGATCGAGATCGAAGAATATCTGCGCGTCGGCGTCATGTTGATCCGTGACGAACTCAAGGGAGACAAGTCAGCGTGAACCAGAATGAGTTCAAGCGCCGCCGCCGTCAGCTGATGCGCATGATGGGGCCCGGCAGCGTGGCGATATTGCCGACCGCTGCGGAAACCATCCGCAATCGGGATGTGCACCACCCGTTCCGACCGGACAGTGACTTCTACTACCTGACCGGGTTCGCCGAACCCGAAGCGGTCATGGTGCTCGTACCCGGTCGGGCGCATGGCGAATACATACTGTTCTGCCGCGAAAAAGATCCGACGAAAGAGCTGTGGGATGGGCGACGCGCCGGTTTGGAGGGCGCGGTTGACGACTACGGCGCCGACGATGCGTTTCCGATCACCGACCTCGACGACATCCTGCCGGGGCTGCTCGAAGAGCGCGAGCGCGTCTTCTTCGCCATGGGCTGCGACCCGGCGTTCGACAAGCGCGTCTCAGACTGGGTCAGCCAGGTACGTTCCCGCGCGCGCGCCGGAGTACACGGCCCGATCGAATTCCTCGCGCTGGATCATTTCCTTCACGACATGCGGCTTTACAAGAGTCGCGCCGAAACGTCGGTCATGCGACGCGCTGCGAAATTGTCCGCGCAGGCGCATCGTGAGCTCATGCGTCGCTGTGAGCCGGGCATGCATGAGTACCAGCTCGCTTCGGTGTTCAACCATGAGTGCCAGATGCAGGGCGCAAACGGCTTGGCCTATCCGTCTATCGTGGGCGGTGGCAACAATGCCTGCGTTCTGCACTACGTCGAGAACAACGAGGCGCTACGCGACGGCGACCTGGTGCTGATTGACGCAGGTTGTGAGCTCGATTGTTATGCGTCGGATATCACCCGTACTTTCCCGGTCAACGGACAGTTCAGCGACGCACAACGCGCACTCTACGAGCTGGTATTGGACGCCCAATTGGCGGCAATCGACAAGGTGCGTGCCGGCAATCACTGGAACGATCCTCACGATGCAGCGGTGCGCGTTCTGACCAAAGGGTTGCTGAAGCTGGGATTGCTGCGCGGCACCTTGGCCAAGGCCCTTAAGGCCCAGTCGTACACGCGCTTCTACATGCACCGTACCGGCCATTGGCTCGGAATGGACGTGCACGACGTGGGTGACTACAAGGTGGACGGCCATTGGCGCGAGCTGGAACCCGGCATGGTGCTGACCGTGGAACCGGGGCTGTATATCCCGCACGGCGCCAAGGGGGTCGCAAAAAAGTGGCAGGGCATCGGCATCCGCATTGAAGACGACGTACTGGTCACCAAGGGCGAGCCGGACGTTCTAAGTAAGGATGTCCCCAAGCATGTCGACGAAATCGAGGCGTTGATGGCGTGAGCGACTCGGCGCGCTATGACCTGATCATTGTCGGCGGCGGCATGGTCGGTGTCAGCCTCGCCCTGGCGCTCGCGCGGCGCGGGCTGCGGATGGCGCTGGTTGAAGCGCATGTGCCGGGTGCGGATTCGCAGCCCAGTTACGATGATCGCGCCATCGCGCTGGCCTACGGCACGCGACGCATCTTTGAGGCCATCGATGTCTGGCCGTCGTTGCAGCCACGCGTCGAGGCAATAACCGACATTCATGTCTCCGATCGTGGGCATTTCGGCTTTACCCGCCTGCATGCCGCCGATGAAGGCGTGCCGGCGCTCGGTTACGTGGTGACGGCCCGTGAACTGGGCCGCGTTCTGCTCGACCAGCTGCAGCGTGATGCTTCGCTGGATATCGTCGCGCCGGCACGCGTGCTGAACTTCGTCGACCAGGGTGACTCGGTCGAGGTGGAAATCGAGCGCGACGGTGTCGTGACTACCCTCGCCTGTTCACTGCTGGTTGCCGCCGACGGCGGCGATTCGATGATCCGTGAATCGCTGGATATACCGGTACAGCGTTGGCAGTACGGGCAGTCTGCGATTGTCGCCAACATTACGCCTTCGCATGCGCACAACAATGTGGCCTACGAGCGGTTCACCGATACCGGGCCGGTCGCGCTGCTGCCGATGAGTGAAGGGCGTTGTGCGCTGGTCTGGACAGTGCGGGACGACATGGTCGACGACGTCATGGCACTGGACGACACCGCATTCTTGCGCCGTTTTCAGGACCGATTCGGGCATCGGCTGGGTCGCTTCAAACGCGTCGGCAAACGGGCGTCATATGCTCTATCGCTGCTGCGCGCACGTCAGTTCGTTCGCGGTAGAGTGGCCATCATCGGCAATGCGGCGCATACGCTGCATCCGATCGCCGGACAGGGATTCAATCTCGGTATCCGCGACGTCGCCGCGCTGGCCGAGGTTATCGATACGGGTTTCGCGCGCGGTGACGACATCGGGAGTACTGAAGCGTTGGCGGCGTATGTGAAATGGCGGACGGCCGAACAACGCAATGTCGCGCTGGCAACCGATGCCTTGGCGCGCTTGTTCAGCAATCCATTAGGGCCGCTGCGTGTCGGACGAAACCTGGGCTTGCTGGCGATGGAGTTTGTGCCGGGTGCCAAGCATTCGCTGGCTCGTGCAGCCATGGGTATGGCGGGCCGGCAGCCCCGATTGGCGAGAGGAAAGGCACTTGGCTGAAGATCGTTGTGATGTCTGCGTTGTCGGTGGCGGCATGGTCGGCGCCGCGCTTGCCTGCGGGCTTGCACGTCGCGGATTCTCCGTAGTGCTGCTCGAAAAACGCAAGCCCGCGATGAGTTGGGACACCGAGAGTTTCGATCTGCGGGTGTCGGCGATTACCCGCGCTTCACAGCACCTGCTGCAGCATCTGGGTGCGTGGTCGTTCATCACCGATGACCGGGCAACCGCGTACGAGCACATGCATGTGTGGGATCGGGCCGGCGTCGGAGAGATTCATTTCGATGCCGCCGATATCGGCGAGCCAGATCTCGGGCACATCATTGAGAACCGGGTGATCGTGCGCGCCTTGTGGCGCACCTTCGACGAAGCCGGTGTGCGCGTGATTGCGCCTGGCGCAATCGATGTACTGAAAACAGATGACAACCAAACCGAGCTGATTCTCAGCGATGGCCATCGCCTGACGACGCAATTGGTGGCTGGCGCCGATGGTGCCAATTCGCAGGTGCGCGCGCTGGCGGGTATCGACACGCGCGGCGAGCCCTACGATCAGCACGCCGTTGTCGCCACGGTGCACACGGAATCGGGTAACGCGGCTACCGCGTGGCAACGCTTCATGGCGAATGGCCCACTTGCGTTGCTGCCGATGCGCGACGATCTCGTATCCATCGTCTGGTCGACGACGCCGGATGAGGCCGAGCGCCTCTGTCGTCTGCCCGAGAGCGAGTTCAATCAGCTGCTGACCGAAGCTGCGCAGTCGCGGCTTGGACGGATGAGCGTGATGGGCGAGCGGGCAGCGTTCCCCCTACGTATTCAGCATGCCGAGTGCTACGTGCAAAAAGGCCTTGCCCTGGTCGGCGATGCAGCGCACGTGATCCACCCGTTGGCGGGTCAGGGCGTGAATCTTGGGTTTCTTGACGCTGCGGCATTGATCGATGCGCTGCAGCGAGGGCGTGAGCACGATCGCCATCTCGGTTCGCTGGCGACCTTGCGGACATACGAACGCGCGCGCAAAGGCCACAACACGGCAACGCAGTTGACGATGGATGCGTTCAAGCACCTGTTCAGCAATCAATCGATGTTGTTGTCGACGGTGCGCAATCTTGGCCTGGGGGCGGCCGGGCGGATACCGCCGTTGCGCCGCTTATTCGAACGCGTGGCCCTCGGTTATGGTCTCGAACTGCCCAGTCTCAGTCGTCCTCCGCTGTGATCGCATGCCCTACAGCTCGTTTGTATCTTGTCTAAACCATTAATTTAGCGCCGTTTTTCCACTCCGGCCGTGCATGCCGGGGTTTGACAAGCTCGCAAATTTGAATAACATTGCAAATCATTCTCATTTATTGTTCTCTCGAGGTGATTTGAAGATGCGTTCCCTGTTGTTCGGCTTACTGGCGTTTGCCGTTGCTATGCCTGTCACGGCGACTGCCGACGAGGTGGTTGTTTATTCGTCGCGCAAAGAACACCTGATCAAGCCATTGTTCGATCGTTTCACCAAGGAGACGGGGATCGATGTCAGCTACATCACCGACAAGGAAGGTCCGCTGTTGCAACGGCTGCGCGCCGAAGGTCGCCGCACGCCCGCTGACATGCTGATCACGGTCGACGCGGGCAACCTGTGGCATGCCGCGGAGACCGATGTGTTGGCAGAGATAGACTCAGCGGTGTTGAACGCCAACGTGCCGGCCAACCTGCGCGATGCCAAGGGTCGCTGGTTCGGTCTGTCGGAGCGCGCGCGCACGATTGTCTACAGCACCGAGCGGGTGAAACCGGGCGAGCTCACCACCTACGAAGATCTGGCCGATCCAAAGTGGAAGGGGCGCTTGTGTCTGCGTACGTCGAAGAAGGTCTACAACCAATCGTTGGTCGCCACGTTCATTGCGCGACTCGGCGAAGCCGAAGCCGAAAAGATCGTACAGGGTTGGGTCGCGAACCTCGCTACCCAGCCGTTCTCCAACGACACCAAGACAATGGAAGCGATCGCTGCCGGTCAGTGTGACGTGGGGATCGTCAATACCTACTACTTCGGCCGACTGCAGAAGGACAACCCGGAAGTGCCACTGGCCCTGTTCTGGCCGAACCAGGACAGCAGCGGCGTGCACATCAATGTCTCCGGCGCCGGCATCACCAAGTATGCAAAGCACCCCGAGGCGGCGCTGAAGCTGCTGGAATGGTTGTCGTCGGAAGAGGCGCAATCCGATTTTGCCGGGTTGAACATGGAATACCCGGTCAATGCGAAGGTCAAGCCGGACCCGCTGGTTGCCTCTTGGGGTGACTTCAAAGCCGATGATCTGCACGTCAGCGAGGCGGGTCGTCTGCAGGGCGACGCGATCAAGTTGATGGATCGCGCCGGGTATCGTTAACGTCGAATGACGTCATTGCATGTGGGCCGGTGAAGCTCTTCCCGGCCCCTGACAGCGGGGAGACTCTGTCTTCCCGCTGTCGTCGTTTGAAGCCGAAACATGACAGCGGGAATCGAAGCCGAAAATCAGGTCTTTGTCGGGGCGGCGCGTGAACGCGATGACAGCGTTCGCTGGCGTTGGGCCGCGCGTCTGCTCGCGGTCAGCGTGATCGTACCCCTGGCGGTCATTTTCAGTTCCTGGCTGTCCGTCGACGCGGAAATCTGGGCCCATCTCGGCGGCACAATTCTGCCTAACCTGATGCGCAATACGACATGGCTGCTGATCGGCGTGACCGTGGGCACCTTGTCGCTTGGCGTCTCGCTCGCCTGGCTGACCGTCATGTGCGATTTTCCCGGGCGGCGCATGCTCGACTGGGCCTTGATGTTGCCGTTCGCATTGCCGGCTTACGTGCTGGCTTTTGTGTTCGTCGGTGTCATGGATTTCTCCGGGCCGGTCCAGGCGGGCCTGCGCGCACTGTTCGATCTGCCGCCGAGTTGGTCGTTCGAGGTGCGCAACACCTTCGGTGTGATCGCGGTGATGACGCTGGTGCTGTATCCCTACGTCTACATGCTGGCGCGGGTATCGTTTCTCGGGCAGGGCCAGAGTGCCTATGAAGCGGCGCGCAGTCTCGGTCTCGGTCCGTGGGCGGCCTTCTTCCGTGTGTCACTACCGATGGCGCGGCCGGGGATCATTGCCGGGCTTAGCCTGGCGTTGATGGAGGCATTGGCCGATTTCGGTGCGGTATCGGTGTTCAATTTCGATACCTTCACGACGGCGATCTACAAAGCATGGTTCGGTTTCTTCGATCTACAAAGTGCTGCGCAACTGGCGTCGATCCTGTTGACCCTGGTCCTGGTGGCGCTGGTCATCGAGCGACGTTTTCGTCAGCGTGCACGCTTCACCGAAACGGGTCGTGGCGGTGTGCAGCGTCGCATGAGACTGTCGGGTGGCCGTGCCGTTGCGGCCAGCGCCTTCGCCTGGGGGGTGTTCTCGATCGCCTTCGCCGCTCCGGTTGTGCAGCTTGTGAGTTGGGCGTGGGAGACCTCGTCGGGTCTGGATAGCCGGTACTGGGATCTTCTGCAACACACGCTGTTTCTCGGCGTAATCGCAGGCGTGTTGACCGTCACGGCAGCCTTCGTTCTGGCGTTCGCACAGCGTTACCACGGTGATTTGTCCACCGCGCTGAGCGTGCGCATCGGTACCTTGGGTTACGCCTTGCCGGGTTCGGTGCTGGCCGTAGGCGTCATGCTGTCGCTGACCTGGTTCGACAACCGTTTCGCCGACGCGGTCGAGTGGCTGACCGGTCATGATATCGGCCTGCTTCTGTCGGGCACGGTGGTTGCGCTGTTGATGGCCTACTTCGCACGATTTCTTGCGGTTGCTTACGGCCCGGTAGACAGCAGCCTGGAGCGCATTCGCCCGAGCATCCGCGATGCCGCACGCAGCCTGGGGGCAGGCCAGTGGGAAACGGTCTGGCGGGTCTATCTGCCGATGTTGCGTCCGGGGCTGCTGACGGCCGGGCTGCTGGTGCTGGTCGATGTCATGAAGGAGATGCCGGCTACCTTGCTGCTGCGGCCGTTCGGCTGGGACACCCTCGCGGTGCGCATCTACGAGCTCACGTCCGAAGGCGAATGGGAGCGCGCCGCACTGCCGGCGGTCGCGCTGTTGCTGGTTGGCCTGATCCCGGTGGTGTTGTTGGTGCGAAAGTCGGCCCGCTGACCCTCCGCCGATCTTCAGATCGTTGGACGGTCGGGAATCTCCGGATAGGCGGGCAGGCCGGCTTCCTGACGATCTTCGAACTCGAGGTTTGTGGCTGCGAAGGGTGTCTTCTTCTCCGACACGATGATGTTGTCGGTGATGTCCGCTTGTAGGCCTTTGATCTTGGTGTGGAACAGGCGATTGTTGCCTTTGCGTTCGAGGATGATCACGTTGCGCTTCAGCGTGAAGGCGTTTTCCTTGTGGCGCTTTTTCTCCACGGCGAAGCCGATGGCGTCGAGATTGCTCGATTTCGGACCCTGTTGCAGGGTGCAATCGGTAATCGATGCGATGCCGCCGTTGGAGATGTCGATCAGGCGACTGTCCTGGTTTGTCATCGAGGCGATCACGCTGTTGGTGATCGTGGTGCGTTTGGCGCGGGATTTGACTTCGTGTCCCTGGCTCTTGGCGCCGAGAAAATAGCTGCGATCGATCTCCAGCACCCCGCCACCCTGGTAGATGCCGTGGGCCCGCCCGCCATGCCCGAGGCGCTCGAAAAAGCTGTCTACGATCACCACCTTGCCCGGCTTGTTGCCGGTCAGCAGGCCTTGTTGCGATGAATGG
The DNA here is from genome assembly GCF_002009425.1 of Thiosocius teredinicola. Lineage (NCBI taxonomy): Bacteria > Pseudomonadati > Pseudomonadota > Gammaproteobacteria > Chromatiales > Sedimenticolaceae > Thiosocius > Thiosocius teredinicola. The sequence continues at coordinate 4,626,659 of NZ_CP019936.1, read as the reverse complement.
AAGAACACGTGTTTGAGCGTCAGGTTCTTGCCCTGCAGGCGCACGCAGGCGCCGTTGCCGTCTTTTACCTTCACGTCACGACACTCGATGTTCTCGATCGTGGTGTTGTTGCCGTTGACGATAAAGGTGCCTTTCCCCTTGGCTGCGGCGCCGCGGAAGGTCACGTGACCGCGTCCGATGATCAGGATGTTGTTCGCCTTGGTCGCGATGCCGGTGTCGTAGGTGCCGCTGCCGATCTCGAGGATCGAGCCGTCGCGCATTTTGCGTGAAGCTTGCGTCAGATTCTTCATATCGCGGCCATCGAGCCGAATCTGGCCGGGCCCCAGTACCACGTCGATGTTTGCCCGCCAGCGCTTCAGTGATGCCCGGCCGATGATCCAGTCGTCCGATGCGGCAGCCTCTGCGCTGGCGATGATGCCGGTTTGGGCGAGCTTGTCGCGTAGGTAGTTTTCGACCTTGTCGGCGGCGCGTGTGACCTTATCCGGGGCATAGATCGTGGCGGCCACGGTGGCGAGCACGCCGGCCGCAGCGAGGATGATCAGGGAACGAACGATGGGCGTCTTGAAAGCCATGGCGAATTGCGGGGATGTCCAAGTTGGCAAGCGGATGTTTACTTTATATAGTCGCGACTTCGATCCCAACCCCTGTGGGAGACATTGTTGCCGGCACTGTGATCCGGGCGACAAGGCCGAAGGCGCAATTTCCGCCCGGAATCGCTCAGGCAAAAGGACCACGGGGATGAATTCGGCGGACGGATTCGGATCGACTCTGGAGAGCGGTGCCCGCGGGTACCCACCGACGGGGCACGGAGCGCGCAGCGCTTTCAAACTCTCAGGTCGCCGGACAGAGGGGCGGTATGGTTGTCGTGGCAGGCGATAGCCATACCGCCCCTTTGTTTTTGGCCGCTGGAGATGGTGATGGACAAGAAGACTGTGCTCAACGAGACCCACCGCGACATGGGGGCACGCATGGTGTCGTTCGGTGGCTGGGACATGCCGGTGAACTACGGTTCGCAGATCGAGGAGCATCATGCGGTCAGGCACGATGCGGGCATGTTCGATGTCTGTCACATGACGGTGGTCGACCTGCGTGGCGCGCGCACCCGCGAGTTCCTGCAACACCTGCTGGCGAACGACGTGGGTAAACTGCAAAACCCCGGTAAAGCGCTCTATTCGTGCATGTTGCGCGAAGATGGTGGGGTTATCGACGATCTTATCGTCTATTTCTTGTCCGAAAACTGGTTTCGTATGGTCGTCAATGCCGCCACCACCGAAAAAGACGTCGCGTGGATCGAGGCTCAGGCGAAGCCGTACGAGGTCTCGGTGGAGCCGCGATTCGATCTCGGCATGATTGCGGTGCAGGGGCCCAAGGCGCGCGAGAAGGCCAAGACGGTGCTGCCGGGTGATCTCGCGGCCTCCGCCATGGATTTGAAACCATTCAGCGCGGCATACGCCGGCGAATGGTTTGTCGGTCGAACCGGTTATACCGGGGAAGACGGCTTCGAGGTCATGATGCCGGAAAGCGAAGCGCCGGCGTTCTGGCGCGCGCTGGCCGACGCGGGGGTTGCGCCGTGCGGCCTGGGTGCGCGCGATACCCTGCGGCTCGAGGCCGGGATGAACCTGTATGGCAGCGATATGGACGAAACACAGAGCCCGCTGACGTCGGGCCTGGCGTGGACGGTCGCCCTGGAGCCGCAAGACCGTGCATTCAACGGACGCAGCGCCCTTGAGCGGCAGCGTGCCGGTGGTGATTTGCCGAAGTTTGTCGGCTTGTTGCTCGAGGGCAAAGGCGTGCTGCGCGGTCACCAAAAGGTATTCGACGGTGATCGCGAGGTCGGTGAGCTGACGTCGGGCGGATTCTCGCCCACACTTGAACGTTCGATCGCGATGGCACGCGTTGCGGCCGACGCCGGCGAGCAACTCACGGTCGATGTGCGTGGCAAGCGACTGACCGTGCGCCGTGTAAAAATGCCGTTTGTGCGCAACGGAAAGGCGTGTATTGCGCTGTAATTGACATAGGACCGGTCGCTCGACCGCAATTAGAGAAAAGCGGTTCGGTGAACAACGCCGATCGCGCCAGAGCCCGAGAGGAAAAAACAATGAGCAATGACGTCCCAACAGAACTGAAGTACACCCGGTCGCACGAATGGGTGCGTGTGGATGATGAGGGCATTGCCACCATAGGCATCACCGACCATGCACAGGAGCTGCTTGGCGACTTGGTTTTCGTCGAGCTGCCGGAAGTCGGCGCCGAACTGGGTGCCGGGGCCGAATGCGCCGTGGTCGAATCGGTCAAGGCGGCATCGGACGTCTACAGCCCGGTCACCGGTGAAGTGCTCGAGGTCAATGAGGTGCTTGCCGATGCGCCGGAGACGATCAACCAGGATGCCTATGAAGACGGTTGGATCTTCCGCGTCCGCCTGGCCGACCCGTCGGAGGTTGAGGCGCTACTCGACGCCGATGCCTACGCCGAACATGCTGAATCCGAAGAACACTGATCCGCAACGCTGCATCACCCGCTTAGAAAACACCGCCAATGCCGTTTATCCCGCACACTGAAGACGACGTCCGCCAGATGTTGGATGTCATCGGCGTCGATTCGATCGACGATCTTTTCGACGAGATCCCGGCCGATCTGCGCGCCGCTGCGCTGCAGCATGTCCCCGAAGGCATGTCGGAGATGGAAGTCACCGCGCTGATGCACGCCAAGGCGCGCGAAGACGGCCAGCCGGTCTGTTTCATCGGCGCCGGTGCATACGATCATCACATCCCCGCTGCCGTCTGGCAGATCGCAACCCGCGGTGAGTTCTACAGCGCCTATACCCCGTACCAGGCCGAGGCCAGTCAGGGTACTTTGCAGCTGTTGTATGAATACCAGTCGATGATGACGGCACTGATGGCGATGGACGTGTCGAATGCCTCGCTGTACGACGGTGCATCGGGCCTGGCCGAGGCCGTGCTGATGGCGGTGCGCGCCAACCGCAAATCCAAGTCGCGGCGTATCCTGGTGCCGCGAACGCTCAACCCCGCCTATCGCAAGACGGTGGACGCGATCGTGCGCAACCAGGGCATCGAACTGGTCGAAGTACCTTTCGACGCGAAGACGGGCAAGACCGATATGACGGCGCTCGATCCGTATGCCGGTGAGGACTTCGCGGCGCTGGTGATCCCCCAGCCCAACTTCTTCGGCGTGCTCGAAGACGCCGATGCCATGACCGATTTTGCTCAGGCGAACGGCATGCTGGCGATCGCGGTGGTAAATCCGCTGGCGATGGCGGCGATCTCGCCGCCCGGCGAGTGGGGCAACGCCGAGAACAACGGCGGTGCGGACATCGCCTGCGGCGAGGGTCAGCCCTTGGGTGCACCTTTGTCGTCGGGTGGGCCGTATTTCGGATTCCTGTGCGCCAAACAGGCGCTGGTGCGCCAGATGCCGGGAAGGATCATCGGCAAGACAGTCGATCTCGACGGCAAGGTCGGCTATGCCTTGACCCTGCAGGCGCGCGAGCAGCATATCCGCCGCTCGAAGGCGACCTCGAACATCTGCACCAACCAGGGTTTGTTGGTGACCGCCGCTACCATCCACATGGCCTTGCTCGGCGGTGAGGGTCTTGCGCGAGTCGCGGCCCACTGCCACGAAAATACCCAGAAGCTGCTGGGGCTACTCGATGCGATCGAGGGTGTCACACGCCTGTTCGGCGACAGCGCGACCTTCCATGAAGGCGTTCTGCAGTTGTCGGCGCCGGTTGCTGACATCCTGCGGTCACTGGCGGCGCACAACGTGCTCGGTGGATATGATCTGAGCAATGATTACCCCGAACTCGGCGATGCAGTGCTGGTGTGCGCCACCGAGCTGCGCACCGACAACGAGATCAGCGAATATGCGACCAAGCTTGCGCGGGTGATGGCAGCCCGAACCCAGGCAAGATGTCCGGTCGAACCCAAGTTCAATTGATGACCAACGCGCGTGCGTCGCGAACGGCGACGTGTCGATAAACCCCTGAAGGAGACACGATATGGCACAGATAACCTTGCACGGATCCCCGATCAACACCAATGGTGATCTGCCCGCCGTCGGCAGCACCGCACCGGATTTCCGCCTCGTCGACGGCGAGTTGAAGGAGGTACGCCTCAGCGATTTCGCCGGTAAGAAGAAGATACTGAGTATCGTACCGAGCCTGGATACACCCGTTTGTGCGACCTCGACCAAGGTGTTCAATGAGCGCCTGGGCGGGCGCGACGACGTGGTCGTGTTGGTGATCTCGGCCGACCTGCCGTTCGCCCAGGGCCGCTTCTGCCAGGCCGAAGGCACGGCCGACGTCAAGACGCTGTCGATGATGCGCTCGCGCAACTTCGCAAAGGACTATGGCGTACTGATCGAAGATGGCCCCTTGGCCGGCATCACCGCACGCGCCGCGATGACCCTCGATGCAGACAACAAGGTGTTGCATGCGCAGATGGTCGGCGAGATCGGTGAAGAGCCCGACTACGATGCTGCGATCTCGGCCCTCGGCTAAGACCGCACCCACCGCAGTCGACCACACCTCCCAACAGGCCTAAGCACCTACGACACCAGCGATGTTGATCTACGAGCAATCCAAGAGCGGCCGTCGGGCATTCGCCCAGGCGCCGAAAGACAAACCAGCGTTGAGCGGGATTCCCGCCGGCATGCAGCGCAAGCAGCCCCCGGCACTGCCGGAGGTATCGGAGATGCAGGCGGTACGGCATTACACGCGGCTGTCGCAGAAGAACTTTTCGATCGACACTGAGTTCTATCCGCTGGGTTCGTGCACGATGAAGTACAACCCGCGAGCCTGTAACTCGCTGGCGATGCTGCCGGGATTGTTGGGACGTCATCCGCATGCCCCCGATTCGCATAGCCAGGGATTCCTGGGCTGCATGTACGAGCTGCAGGAAATGCTCAAAGACGTCACCGGTATGAAGCAGGTGTCGCTCGTGCCGGCGGCTGGTGCGCAGGGTGAGTTTGCCGGCGTAGCCATGATCCGCGCCTATCACGATGCGCGCGGTGACGCCGAGCGCAGCGAGATCATCGTGCCGGATGCAGCGCACGGTACCAATCCGGCAACCGCGGTGATGTGTGGTTACAAGGTGCGTGAGATACCGACGCTGGATGACGGCGATGTCGATGTCGAGGCCTTGAAGGCGGCCCTTGGTCCGCAAACGGCCGGCATCATGCTGACCAACCCTTCGACTGTCGGTGTGTTCGAACGCCGTATCACCGAGATCGCCAAACTCGTTCACGAAGCCGGCGGTCTGCTTTACTACGACGGCGCGAATCTCAACGCGATTCTCGGCAAGGTGCGTCCGGGTGACATGGGTTTCGATGTCATCCATATGAACCTGCACAAGACGTTCTCGACGCCGCACGGCGGTGGCGGCCCCGGTGCCGGCCCGGTCGGTGTCAGTGAGCGTTTGGTGCCGTTCCTGCCGGTTCCAATGGTTGGTTTCGATGGCAGCGACTACCACTGGATTACCGAAAAAGACCGTCCGCAAACGATCGGCAAGCTCTCGGCTTTCGCGGGCAACGCGGGCGTGCTGCTGCGTGCCTATGTCTATGCACGCATGTTGGGCCGCGAGGGCATGGTGCGCGTATCCGAATACTCGACACTCAACGCCAACTATCTTGCCAAGCGTTTGTCCGACGCCGGCTTCAAACTCGCCTATCCGCAGCGGCGTGCGACGCATGAGTTCATCGTTACCTTGAAAAAGCAGGCGAAGGAACTGGACGTCACGGCCATGGATTTCGCCAAGCGCCTGCTCGATTACGGGTTTCACGCGCCGACCACGTACTTTCCATTGCTCGTGCCTGAGTGTTTCCTGATCGAACCCACCGAAACGGAAGACATGACGGCGCTCGACGGTTTCGTCGAGGCCATGGTGAAGATTCAAGACGAGGCGCAGAACGCGCCCGATACGGTCAAGTCAGCGCCGCATACCCTGCCGGTTCGTCGGTTGGACGATGTGCGGGCCGCGCGCGAACTCGATCTTCGCTGGCAGACGGATTGACGTTTTCAGTGTAGGGTAGCGCCCGTTTTGAATCGCGTGGCGCAACGGAAACGCCGCGCACCAGCTGTCATCTGGCGGTCACACTGATGTCTGAATTCAACGAAACGACGGGGCTGACGCGCCTCTTTCGCGCGTTCGGTTATTCGTTGCAGGGGTTTCGCGCCTGCTATCAGTACGAAGCGGCGTTCCGCCAGGAAGTACTCGTCGCGCTGTTCGTGGTGCCCTTGGGATTCTGGTTGGGCGAAGGCGGCGTCGAGAAAGCGTTGCTGGTCGGCAGCTGGTTGATCGTCATGATCGTCGAACTGCTGAACTCGGCAGTGGAGGCCACTGTCGATCGCTTCGGGCCCGAGCATCACAAACTATCGGGCCGCGCCAAGGATATCGGCTCCGCGGCCGTGTTTCTGTCCATCAGCTTCGCGGTCATGGTCTGGGCGCTGATCCTGTTGCCGCGTTATCTGTAGCTGGAACAATCGGGCGAACATAAAAAAACCCTGCGCATCTCAGCGCAGGGTTTTGTGTATCAGCCGGCTTGGCTTGATCAGTTGTAAAGGTATTCGGGATTGCCGACGTTCTGTTGGGCCGATGCCTGTTCTTTGCCCAGCATACCTTGATCTTTTGCCTGTTCGGCCAGCTTCATGGCGGTGCCGAAGTTGCCATCGGCAGCGGCTTTTTCGGCCTTCTCGATGATCTTTCCGGTATCTCGCCACTCACCACCGGCTTCGGCAGCCGCTTTTTGCGCGGACTTGGCAGCCGCGATCGCAGAATCGGCAGCGGCCTTGTCAGCGGCCAACACACCGCCGCTCATGCTCAAGCCACCAATCAGCAAAGCCAACGCGATTTTTTTCGTCAGCATGGGTTCCTCCAGTAACTCTGTATTGTTTTGATGTTTGCAGTTGCACCTAGGTGCCTGCCCGGCCGGCGCCAGATAAGCCCGGCCAAAAAACTCCGCATACGGTACCATTTCGCCTGGATTCGTGCACTAGCGCGAGATGTAGCGAAGCGATTCCGTCCGGTTGAAAGCACACATTTAGCAAGGGAAATCTGATGTCAGCACTGATTTGTGGTTCGATGGCCTTCGACACCATCATGGTATTTCAGGATCAATTCAAGAATCACATTCTGCCCGATCAGGTTCATATCCTTAACGTGTCATTCCTGGTGCCCGAGATGCGCCGCAATTTTGGCGGCTGCGCGGGAAATATTGCCTATAACTTGAAGCTTCTGGGTGGTGACGGGCTGCCGATGGGAACCGTCGGGGTCGACTTTGCGCCCTATGCCGCCTGGTTGGATCAACACGAGATTCGCCGCGACGCCTTGCAGGAGGTCGCCGACAGCTACACGGCACAGGCCTATATCACGACCGACCAGGACGACAACCAGATCACCGCATTTCACCCTGGCGCGATGAACTTCGCCCACCAGAACCGGGTCGCGGACATTGCCGGGGTCACGATCGGCATGGTGTCGCCCGATGGCCGCCAGGGCATGATCGAACACGCCGAGCAGTTTGCCGCCGCCGGTATCCCCTTCATTTTCGATCCCGGCCAGGGCATGCCGATGTTCGACGGCGACGACCTGAACCGGTTCGTGTCGCAAGCCAGTTGGCTGGCCTTCAACGATTACGAGGCCAAACTGATGACTGAGCGCACCGGCAAATCGCCGCAGCAAATGGCGCGCGAAGTGAAAGCGGTTATCGTGACGCGCGGCGGCAAAGGCTCGACGATCTACACCGAAGGCAAAGAGATCGAGATTCCCCTGGCGCCGGCCGAGAAGCTGGCTGATCCGACGGGATGCGGCGACGCCTATCGCGGCGGGCTGTTGTATGGCCTGCAGAACGGCCTGGATTGGGAGGTCACCGGGCGTATTGCTTCGCTGATGGGGGCGATCAAGATCGAACATACCGGCACCCAGAACCATGCCATCAGTCGCGCCGATTTCGACGCGCGATTCAAGGAGGTATTCGGTTTCGCGATCTAGGTTTTCAGATCGCCGGCCATCTTGTCCGCTGCGGAGAAATGCGTGTCTGCCACTGAATGCACACCCCATCTCAATGATCTGCTCAGCTATGAGCAGGCCGTCGAACAGATCGTCGCCGCGGCGCAGCCCCTGACCGAGCACCGCAGTGTTCCCCTGCGTGAAGCGCTCGGCTGTGTGCTCGCAGAGCCGGTAATCAGCAGCATCGACGTGCCGGGGTGGGACTACAGTGCAATGGACGGCTACGCGTTGCGTGCGGCCGATAGTGCGCATAGCGGGGCCGAACTGCCGGTCAGTCAGCGACTGCCTGCCGGTGTTTCACCCGAACCGCTCGAGCCGGGTACGGCCGCGCGCATCTTCACCGGCGCGCCGATACCCGCCGGCGCCGATACGGTCGTCATGCAGGAGGTGTGCGAAGCGCTCGACGACCGGGTGCGGATCAACACCGAGGTGCAGCCTGACAGCAACATCCGGCGCCGCGGAGAAGACATCGAACGCGATAGCGTCGTCATTCCGGCCGGCACCAAGCTGCAGCCGCAGCATATCGGCTTGGCGGCGACCGTTGGTTGCGCTCGGTTGAGCGTGGTGCGTCCCCCAAAAGTCGCCCTGCTGGCGAGTGGAGACGAGCTGGTAACGCCGGGCGAGCCGCTAGAGCCGGGCAAGATTTACAACTCGAACCTGTTCAGCGCGACGGCCATGCTGCAGGCGCTGGGCTGCGAGGTCATCGACATGGGCATTGTCGAAGACACCTTGCAAGCGACCAAGGCTGCCTTGTCGCGTGCGGCCGCGCAGGCCGATCTGGTGTTGGCCTCGGGTGGCGTGTCGGTCGGCGAGGAAGACCACGTGAAACCCGCTGTCGAGGCTTTGGGTTCGCTCGATCTGTGGAAGATCGCGATACGTCCCGGCAAACCGGTGGCGTTCGGCACGATCGGCGGGACACCGTTCATCGGGTCGCCGGGCAACCCGGTATCGCTTTTCGTCACCTTCATTCTATTCGTCAGGCCGTTCCTGCTGCGCATGCAGGGTCGCGATGACTGGCGACTGCAACCGATGACCGCCAAGGCGGATTTCGACTGGCCCAAGCCCGATAAGCGCCGCGAGTTTCATCGCGCCCGCTTGTTTTACGACGAGGCCGGGATACCCTGGCTCAAGATGCACCCCAGCCGTTCATCAGGCGTGCTCAGCTCGATGACCTGGGCCAATGGCCTGATCGTGATCCCCGAGAACACCCCCTTGAAGCGAGGCGATGATGTACGGTTTCTACCGTTCAGCGAGATCCTGACATGATCAAGATTCTGTATTTCGCCAGCCTGCGTGAGCGGCTCGGCACGGGCGAAGAGACGATCGATGACGTTCCGGCAACCGTCGCAGCCCTGCGTGCTGCGCTGGCGGCGCGAGGCGAGGCCTGGTCGGAGGTGTTCGGTGGTGACAAGCAACCGGTGCTGAGTGCCGTGAACCAGGAGATGGCCACGGCTGACCAGGCGCTTGCCGATGGGGATGAAGTCGGCTTCTTTCCGCCAGTGACCGGCGGCTGAACCGGCGAGGTAGCCATGCAGGTCGAGATACGTGTGCAACAAGAGCCGCTGGATGCGGTGGGCGAGATTCCGTGGGTGTATGACGGTAACCCGGCCATTGGCGGGGTGGTCAGTTTCATCGGCCTGATGCGCGACATCAACCAGGGTGACGCCGTGTCGACCATGACGCTCGAGCACTATCCCGGGATGACCGAAAAGGCGCTCGCCAAGATTGTCGACGAAGCGGGCGAGCGTTGGACGCTCGACGCCGTGCGGGTGGTCCATCGTGTCGGCGAGATGCGGCCCCAGGATCCGATCGTGCTGGTGGCCGTTGCCAGCGCCCACCGCGGCGAGGCATTTCGCGCCTGCGAGTTCATCATCGACTATCTGAAGACACGCGCACCGTTCTGGAAGCATGAACAGACCCCCGAGGGGGCGCGCTGGGTGGACGCACGCGACAGCGATGACGCCGCGGCTGCGGCTTGGTCGAAAGAGGACTAGCGGCCATTCTCCCCGTATGGCCGGGCGCCACCGGGGCGAAATGTGATCCCAAGGCGCCGAGACGATGGCCGCATTGGGTTGGTCATACGCGGGTCACGGGTTACCATACCGGCATCGACTCGCCGTCTTAGGAGTCCGAAGTGGCTTGGATCACCCGAAAACGCGAATGCAACGTCTGTGGTTGCACTGAAATGACGCGCTATCACCGCAGCTTCTGGATGCGGATGTTTCGGGGCAGCCAGCTTTTGCGCTGCCGGCAGTGCCGCTCAACGATCCTGTTGCTGCGCGACTCGGGGGCCGAGGCTCAGTCGTCGCTCGAACAGGGCTGAGGCCAGCTCACCCGCATTGGCTGGCCAGCGTACGGCATCGGCCAGCGCTTCACCCATACCGTCCAACCGTTCGCCGCTCTCGCCGACGACGGCAATACTGCCCCAGGCCGTCGGTGTGATCTCGCCTTGGAATCGGTCCGAAACGATTGGCAGGACGCCGTCGGTATCTTCGCCGGGCATAAAGAACACCGTGATCGGCCCCATTTTGCCGGGCATGACCAGGTGGACCCCTGTGCGATGACGCATCGGGCATTCAGCCGCGAAGTTAACCTGTCCCAGATCGCCTGCCAGCTCGGCATCGAACCGATCGAATACGAACTTCAGCCGGCCATTCGACACCGGCTGGGCTTCTCGCAGGTGGTTCGACTCGTCGTCGATATGGTTGAGAACCGACTGAGCCAAGCTCAGGTCGCTGCGCTCATCGATGGTGTGCCAGACGGAAAACAGGCTGACGCCAATGGTCAGCAGCATTGATGCAGCCGCGGCGTACCACCAGCGGCGCTTGCTCTCGACCCGGTGTTCGTAGCGCGCAGCGAGCTGAATGCGCTCGGCCAGCCCCTCCGGCGGGGTGACTTCCTGCAACAGGTTTCTCAGCGCAATCTCCTGCGCACGGGTTTCGCGCGCAAAGGGTGCGCAATCCGGGCAGGTTTCCTCGTGCGCGAGCAATTCCTCGTCGTCGCAGAACGGATCAGCCAGCAGGCGGCGGCGGAAATCCAGGCAATTCATTGTGCGGCCTCCTTAAGTGGATGATCCGTTAATCGATCCCGAAGTGTCTTTCGGGCCCTGAACAGGCGCGTTAGCACCGTGTTCGTGTTGAGATCCAGGATTCCTCCGATCTCTTTGCAACTGAAACCGCCGATCACCTGCAGCAGCAGAGGATCGCGGTACTCCGGCTCGAGCTCGGCCAGCGCACGACGCGTGGCGAAGGCCGCTGCGCTCGTGTCATAGCCACGCACCGGCACGTCAGGAAGCTCGTTCGGGTCGTGCGCCTCGGGCCGCTGTCGCTCATACAGACGGGCGTGCTCGTTGCGCAAAATGGTGTACAGCCACGCGCGCGCCGCCTTGGCGTCGCGCAGATCCTTACGCGACCGCCAACCACGCAAAAACGTTTCCTGAACAAGGTCTTCCGCGGTATGCGGGTTGTGGCACAGGCCCATCGCGTAACGATACAGCTCGGGCGCCAACGCCTTGACCAGGGTGTCGAAATCGGTGCGTAGTTTTGCCATCAGGAAGGAGACCGAAAACGTGAACGAAATATTTCGTCGCCACGGTTGTTGATAGCGGCAAAAGAATGGCCCGCATAAAGCGGGCCCAATCGGGTACCTCGGAGGGTATTCGGCATATCCGTCGGAAAGGGACGGATATGGCCTAGAGGTTCATGGTTTGATGTAGGTGAAACCCTGGGATTGCAGGGCGGCAAGTTCCGCCACGCCGCTCGGCACGATATCGGCCTGGTCGACGTTGTAGAGATGCTCGTCCACGATCACACCGCGTCCCTTTACGGTATTGGCGCAGACTTTGAACGACACGCCCTGGTTGCGCAGGCCGTCGATTTTCGCCTGCATCTCTTCGTTTGCATTTCCCGATTTGAACTTCTTTACCTTGCTGACTGCATCCGGCAGGAGCACCATCGACAAACCATTGCCATGCATGACAACGCGCAGGTCGAGGTTGTCGGCACCGACTGCGTTGATGTGGTTTTGGATGTTGCGTAAGGCACCTTGTTGTTGTTTCGGGTCGTCCCCGTTCACGTGATAGACGACCTTCTGTTTGGTGTAGCCTGCCGTTTCTGCAGTAACCCCCATCGAGGTCATAAGGCCAACCAAGCCTATTAGGATCAAACTCATAACTCGCTTCATCTTCTCTACTCCTTCGGCCCTGCTCTCCGGCAGGTGGTGGATAAAGGCTAGACGCGGATATACGACCAGCCTTCACGTTGCCGTTTGACAACATGATCAACGCCGGAGTCGATCACCTCGGCATCCGGGATCAGTTTTACTTCGATGCCTTTCTCAACCTGGATGCGGTTGATGCTGTTCTTGCAGGCGACGAAAGTGAGATTCGAATAACGCTCGGCGAGAACGTGGATACGCTGTTTGTGTGCGGTCAGGCGCTCGCGCAACAGGTCGAGACCGTTGTTGTTGCTGACCACCTCGACGCGCAACAGTCGGCCATCGGCCTCGTAGGCCCGCAGCAGTCCTTCGACCTCGTCGAGCAACTCGCCCGCCGCCACCTGATCGGCCTGGGTGAGGTGAAACACGATGCGGGTTTCGCCGTCGGCTGCGCGCGCCGGCGCCTGGCCGCGGCCATCGGGGTCGAGAACGACGAAGCGCTGACTGTTGGACTGCCAATCAGGCGAGTTTGCGTGCAGCAGCCAGCCACTGATCAGGCCGAGGGCGAGCAGGGCAAAGCCGGCCGCCACAGCACGCCACGAGCCGCTGCGTCCGCTCATGCCGCGGCGCGTCGGGCGCGGCGGAATCGCGTAGGCAAGCCTGACCTGGGTCTTCATCTGCCCGAGTTCACAAACCCGGCGGGATAGTTCCTTGTCGCCACGCATGGCTTCGAGCAATTCGGCCTGCTGGTCGTTGCTCAGTTCGCCGTCTACGTATGCGTTCAACTCAAGATCGTCATTCGAACTCATTGGTGCCTCCTCAGCGGTACTACCTCGGCACGTCCTATGCCTTGCTGTTCCAGGATCTCGCGCATGCGACGACGGGCGCGTGACAGCCGACTCATGACGGTACCCACCGGTACATCCAAAATGGCCGCCGTATCCGCATAGCTGAACTCGGCGACGTCGACCAGGGTCAGGACTTGGCGCTGGTCTTCATTGAGCATCGCGATCGCCTCGCGCGTGCGCGTGATCAACAGGGTGCGGTCGGCGGCGTGTTCCGGATCGCCGTCGTCGGCGATCAGGCTTTCGTTCTCCAGCCCGGTCTCGGGCTGAATGCGGCGGAACTGGTCGCGGTAGTAGTTGGCCAGGATCTGGGTCAACCACACCTGCAGCCGACTCTCTTCGCGCAGCGAATCGAGCTTGCTCAGCGCGCGCGTCAGGGTTTCCTGCACCAGATCGTCGGCCTGGTGGCTGTCGTGGCACCACGACCACGCAATCCGGTACAGGCGTTCGCGTTCGGCACAGATCGCCTGGCGCAGCTTGCGCCGGCGGCCGAAATGTCCGAACAGGGATCCGTTACTGTTGCTCATGTGCTGATAGACGCTGTCTGCATCGAGTTATTCCAGGGTCCGGGGGAGAAATGTGCACTGCATCAACCGTGGTCGTCGGCCATTAGGCTCGCGACCTCTTCGACCGGTGGTTCGCAGACCTGCCCGCGGCAGCGGTAGGCCAGCGTTTTGCCCGCTGCGGCCTGTTTTGCCGCCAGCCCCGCCGGCAGTCCGGCGGCGTCGTCCGGGATGATAAAGACTGTGCGCTGCGGCGCAAATCCGCCCGCCAGCGGCGCGGCCCAGTCGTTCGCCGTATCGGCCGGCCCGCGGACGATGATCTGCTCCGGCGGATCGAGGTAGGCCTGCAGGCCCATCAACAGCCCGACGTGGGCGTAAGGCGCCTGCTGGATGGCCTGCCAGGTCGCGCCAATGGTGCGCTCGGTCGCGTCCTGAAGGTCGGTGTCGCCGACCAGCAGGGCAAGGGTCTGCAGCGACTCCAGGGCGATCGCATTGCCGCTCGGCGTCGCGTCGTCACCGAGCGACTTGGGGCGGTGCACCAGGGACTCGTGGTCGTCCGAGGTGAAGTAGAAGGCGCCCTGTTCGCGGTCCTCGAAATGGCTGACCAGACGCTCGGCGAGTTGCTGAGCGAGGTCGAGGTAGTCGCTGCGCCAGCGCGCCTGCAGCACTTCCAGGATCGCGGCGAGCAGGTAGGCGTAGTCATCGAGATAGGCGTTGAGCTGCGCCTGCCCATCGCGGCTGGTGGCGAGCAGCCGTCCGTCCCGCCAGTGGTGTGCGATCAGGTAGTCGAGCGCACGCTGCGCCGAGTCGATCCATTCGGGCCGACCCAGGCGCCGCCCGGCGTTTGCCATGCCCTTGATCATCAGGGCATTCCAACTGGTCAGGATCTTCTCGTCCCGACCGGGACGTACCCGTTGCTCGCGGACGGCGAACAGCTTGTCGCGCGCGCTGGCGAGCAGCTGGCGAATCCGGCGCGGCTCGAGGCCGGTTTTCGTGGCCAGTTTCTGCGTATCGGCGTACGCGTGCAGGTGCCAACTGCCTTCAAAGTTCGCTGGGCGATTCAGGCCGAAACGTGCGGCGAACACCTTGTACTCGTCGGCGTCGAGCACCTGTTTGACCTCGTCCGGCATCCACACGTAATAGCGACCTTCTTCACCCTCGCTGTCGGCGTCGAGGCTGGCGTAGTAGCCACCCTGCGGTGACTGCATCTCTCGCATGGTCCATTCGGCGATGCGTTCGCAGACGTGCTTGAACAGAGGGCGTTGGCCATCTGCCGCCCACGCCTGGGCATACACGTCGAGCAATTGGCCGTTGTCGTAAAGCATCTTCTCGAAATGCGGGATCATCCACAGCTCATCGACCGAATAGCGGCAGAAGCCGCCACCGAGGTGGTCGTTGATACCGCCGTTGGCCATCTTCTCCAACGTGTGCAGCGCCATGTGACGTGCCGAGTCGTCGTTGCGGCGCACGCCCTGCGCCAGTAGGAAGCGCAGCGTCACCGGATGCGGAAACTTGGGCGCGCCGCCGAATCCGCCCAACTCGGCGTCGAACTGGCCGGCCAGCTGGTTGATTGCCTCATTGATCGGTTGATCGTCGATCGCTGCGGCACCCGCGCTGCCGGTGCGATCGAGTTGCAGCAGGGCCTGACGCAACGAAGCGTTTTGTTCATCGATGGCGTCGCGCTGCTCGTTGTAGGCGCGCGCGATCTGTTGCAACAGGTCGCGGAAGGCGGGCAGGCCGTGGCGCGGCGCCGGCGGAAAATAGGTGCCGGCGAAGAACGGGCTCAGATCGTCCGGCGTCAGGAACACCGTCAATGGCCAGCCCCCGGCGCGGCGTGCCAGCAGTTGATGGGCAGTCTGGTAAATCTTGTCGAGATCGGGGCGTTCCTCGCGGTCGACCTTGATATTCACATACAGCTCGTTCATGACCTCGGCGGTCTGTGGGTCTTCGAACGATTCGTGCGCCATGACATGGCACCAGTGGCACGCCGAATAACCGATCGATAGCAGGATCGGCTTGCCCTGCGAACGTGCCAGCGCGAGTGCTTCGTCGCACCACGGCCACCAGTCGACCGGGTTGTCGGCGTGCTGTTGCAGATAGGGGCTGGTTGCGTCTCGCAGGCGATGGGTAGTCATAGGTGCTTCCGACAGTGGGTTAAGCGCACCATACGGCGATATCCCGGGCTTTCCAAATCAACTGCCGCACGTTGGCTGAGTTCGTCGAACGATGAGGTCGCCGTCTGAATTAAACCCGGCGATCGACGGGTCTTTATGGAGCGAACAGCGAAGGCGTGCAATCAGATGCGCCGTCCGATCGTTGAAAGGATTAAGCGACTGCCCGAGCGGGCACGCCATAACCCACTGTCTAACAGTAACCAGAGGACCCATCTATGAATCACAATGACCGAATCACCGGTGCTGCCGCCGCCTTGCTGGCTGCCGGCTCTTTGATGGCCGCATCCACGGCATCTGCGGTGCCCGACGCGCCGACGGCTTGGGAAAAATGCGCCGGCATCGCGGTGGCAGGCAAGAACGACTGCGGTGCCTTGGACGGCAAGCACAATTGTGCCGGTCAGGCCGCGAGCGATAACGATCCGCAGGAATGGGTCTATGTGCCGGCCGGTACCTGCGAAAAGATCACCGGCGGCGTGGTCGCCAAAGTAAAGCCGGCGAAGTAGAGTCGCTATGAAGACCGCGCCCCAAACACAGGGGCGCGGGTCTGTGTCCGGTGTCGGCATAGGCCTGCGCGATATCCATTTTCACCAGCTCATGGAGGGCCGACAGGCAGTGCCTTGGCTGGAGGTGCTGGCGGACAACTATCTGATCGGTGGCATAGCGCGTCACCAGTTGCAGCGCGCGGCCGAACGTTATCCCTTGACGCTGCATTGTGTCGGCATGAACCTGGGCGGCAGCGGATCACTCGATCGTACCTATATCGAGCGCGTCGGCGAGATGGCGCGCGATACCGGCGCGGCGTGGATTTCAGACCACCTGTGTTTCACAGCGCATGCGGGCCGCCATTATCACGACCTTCTGCCCTTGCCGTTCAGTGACGAGGCGGTGATGCACGTCGCTGCGCGTATCCAGATCGCACAGGACATATTGCAGCAACGCCTGCTGGTGGAGAATGTGTCGGCCTATGTGCGCGCCGATACGCCGATGACCGAAGCACAGTTCATCGCCGAGGTGTGTGCCGAAGCCGATTGTGATCTGCTGCTCGACATCAACAATCTCTACGTCAACCAGGTGAACCTGGGCTTCGATGCGTGTGAGGCGCTCGGCGCGTTGCCGCTCGACCGTGTGCGTGAGTTGCACCTGGCCGGTTATGAAGACAAGGGAAGGTACCTCGTGGATGCACACAACAACCCGGTAAGCGACGCCGTGTGGGATCTGTTCAGTGAGTGTCTGCGCGTGTTGCCCGAGACGCCGGTATGCATCGAGTGGGACAACAACATACCGACCCTCGATGTGCTGATCTCCCAGGCGAGCACCGCGGCGGGTATCGTTGCTCTGGTGCGGGAAGATGCCGCATGACGACGCTGCACCAATGGCAGCACGCGGTATCGCGTTTCATCGATGCCGCTGTTGCCGATGCTGCAGGATTCGACCCGGAGGCGGTGAGCATCTATCGTGGCAACAGTCGCGGCGTGCGCCAAGCCGCCCTTGCGAGCGTCTACCCGGTCTGCGGTCGCTTGGTCGGTGATGCCTGTTTCGATGGGGTTGCACGCCACTTCATCGCGACCCAAGCATCGACCTGTAGCGACCTGAATCTGTACGGCGAGGGCTTCGATCGTTTTCTCGCCGAGGTCGCCGAACGTCAGCCGTCGTTGGCCTCCGTTGCCTGGATTGCAGATGTGGCGCGCCTGGAATGGCTGGTGCATAGACTCGCTTACAGCGAAGACGACCAGACGAGTGATTCATCGGTTGACGGCGTCGATCCATCGCACATGATTCCGCGCGTCTCACGACAGCTGAACCTGATGGCCAGCGAATGGCCGGTGCACCTGGTGTGGGAGTCACAACGTGAGCCGCAGGCGGCGTCGGACATCGACTTCGTTCGTGGCGATTATCGGTTGCTCGTTCAACGCCGTGGTTTCGACGTGTGGGTGGGACTGATCGACCGGTCTGCGTGGCAGCTGCTCGAGCGCTGTGCGAGTGGTGCAACCCTCGCACAACTGGCTGATGATCCGACCCTCGACCTGGCGCTGATGAAGATGCTGGTGGAACAGCGTTGGATCGTCGGATACGCACATCATCGACATGCTGTTTGACCACGCCATGCTCAACCGGCTCTACCGCTACGCCTATGCCTTGCTGGGCGAAGAGGCCGGGGCTTACGATCTGCTGCAGGACACGGTCGAGCGTTGCCTGCGCAAGCCGCCGGCCGAGTCGACCAGTCCGGAAGGTTATGCCCGCCGCGTGATGCGCAATCGTTACATCGATCTCGCGCGCCGCAGACGGGTCAGCCCGGAGGTGGAAGATGCAAATGGCGATATCGAAACACTGGCGATCGACACCCAGTGCCTTGAGGAGATGATGGTTTCGCGTCAGCAACTCGAGCGCGTCTGGTCGCAGTTGCAGGGGATAGAGCGAGAGATCCTCTACCTGTGGGCGATCGACGGCATGACTGCCGCCGAGATCGCCGCTGCCACCGGCAGTCGTCGCGGCACGGTGTTGTCGCGCATCCATCGCCTGCGGCGTCGACTCGGCAGCAACGACGGTGTGTCCGTCACGCCATCGGAGTCGCCATGAAGTCCGGTCTGAAACAGCGTGTCGTCGAATTGGTCGAGAGCAAGGGGCTCGATGATGCCCAGTTGCGTCGGCTCGATGCCATGCAGCGAACCCCCGCTACTGCATCGCTCAACCGATGGGCGGTAGCGGCCGCGCTGCTGCTTGGTCTGACGGTCGCATTGACCGTGATTGTCTGGCCGGGCAAACCGGCGAACATGACGTACGCGATTGCAGACGAAGTCGCCATGAATCACCTCAAGCGTCGGCCGCTCGAGGTCGCGGGTCAGAGCCTCGACGAGGTGAGGGCGTACTTCAACGAGCTCGACTTTCAGCTGCTGGAAGACTCATCGGCGACCCTGGCCATGGGCGGCTTGCAAGGGGGGCGCTACTGCAGCATTCAGGGAAAGGCGGCGGCCCAGCTGCGCTTGCGCGACAAGGCCGACCATATGCAAACCTACTACCAGGCGCCCTACGATAAGGCCTTGTTCGGTGATCTGCCGGACGTTACGCGCGGCCAACAACCTGCGGTTGTCGAGGTGCGGGGATTGACGGTCTACGTGTGGACAGAGAGAGGGCTGCTGTTCGCGCTGGCGACGGAATAGATTCGCCAATCGCCCAAGCGGCTCGCAATTTCGTGCACGATTGGCTGTCACACTAATGGCATGAGAAGCTCCGGGGTCGTTTCCCGGTCAGCAATGCACACAGGAGCCCCGACTTATGAACCTTCGAATCGCAATCGTCATCGCCATGGCGATGACAGCCGGTTTGCTGCTTGCCGCGTCGCTTGCCCACGCGGATTCGAATGACGCCGGCAAGGATGGCGGATGGCGCTACGAAGGCATTCCCGCGTCGACCAACGCCGTGTGGGTGGTGGACCGCAAGACCGGCAAGGTGCGCAAGTGCCAGCAGGATCTGGCCGACCAGGCGCCGGCGTGCACTGCATATTCGAACTGATCGACCGATAACGCCATTCGGCGCTGCTCAGCGTCGGCCGATGATCGAACCGAGGATGCCGCGCACGATCTGTCGACCGAGTGTCGAGCCGATCGTGCGGGCAATCGATTTGGCCAGTGTCTCGCCGACACCCTGACGGTTGCTCTGGCGCTTGCTGGCCTTCTCTTCTTCCTTGCGGCGCTTCTCCTCTTCGGCGGCGCGTGCTGCCGCTTCGGCTTCCTGCTGACGTTTCTCGGCGATCTCTTTCTCGCGTTTCTGCAGCAGTTCGTAAGCCGACTCGCGGTCGACGAGTTGCTCGTAGGCGCTTTTGAGCGGAGAGCGTGAGATCAGCTCGGTGCGCTTCGCCTCATCGATGGGGCCGAACTGCGAACGCGGCGGCGACATCAGCGTACGTTCCACGATCGATGGCACGCCCTTGGCGTCGAGCGTCGATACCAGGGCCTCGCCGACACCGAGCTCGCCGATCACCGTTTCGGTGTCGAACGCCGGATTCTCGCGAAAGGTTCTGGCTGCTGCCTGCAGTGCCTTGCGATCGTTGGGCGTAAACGCGCGCAGGGCATGTTGTATGCGGTTGCCGAGTTGGCCGATGACCTCGTCGGGTACGTCGTTGGGGTACTGGGTAATGAAGAATACGCCGACCCCTTTCGACCGGATCAGACGCACCACCTGGGTGATCTTTTCCAGCAATGCCTTGGGCGCATTGTTGAACAGCAGATGGGCCTCGTCGAAGAAGAACACCAGTTTCGGCAGGTCGGCGTCACCGCGTTCGGGTAGCTCTTCCATCAACTCGGAGAGTAGCCACAGCAGAAAGGTCGCGTAGATGCGTGGCGAGTGATAGAGGGTTGTCGCATCCAGAATGCTGATCACGCCGCGACCGGAGAAGTCGCACTGCATCAGGTGTTCGACGCGGATCGCGGGTTCACCGAAATAGATCTCGCCACCGGCCTCCTCGAGCATCAACAAACGACGTAGGATGGCCGTGACACTGGCCTTGGATATCCGGCCGTAGTCGCGCTCGAGATCCTTGGCGTTGTCGGCTATCCAGTTCAGCATCGAGCGCAGGTCTTTGAGATCGAGCAGCAGCAGGCCCTCGTCATCGGCCACACTGAACGCGACCTGCATGACGCCTTCCTGGGTCTCGTTGAGTTCCAGCAGGTTGCTCAGCAGGGTAGGACCCATCTCCGAGACGGTGGTGCGCACCGGGTGGCCCTGCTTGCCGAACACGTCCCAGAACACGGTCGGGTTCGCTTCGAAGCTGTGGTTGTCGATGCCGATGTACTGCAGACGCTCGTCGATCTTGGGGTGCGGGTTGCCCGCGCCGGCCAGGCCCGACAGGTCGCCCTTTACGTCGGCGGTGAACACCGGAACGCCGAGGCGTGAAAACGATTCTGCGAGCACCTGCAGGGTGACGGTCTTGCCGGTACCGGTCGCGCCGGTGATCAGGCCGTGGCGGTTGGCCATGCCGGCGTTGAGTTTGATCTGTGCCGTGCCGTTGCCACCCAGCAGAATCTCGTTGTCAGCCATCGTGTTCTCCGTTGTTTGCGCGAAACTTTAACCCGAAGTTGCGCGAAATTGCAGCGTTGTGCCGCAGGGTTCAGAAGTTGGCGCGGTGTTTCCACGTAGCGCACCACTCCGGGTACACTCGCTGCATCAGTGCCCACGTCGCCGAGCCATTCGGTCGTCGCACCATGTGCCGGCACCGGACAGCGCCGTGCCGGTGCGTGAAAAAGAACGAGGAGATCAGCATGCGTTGGAAAGGCAGACGACAGAGCAGCAATATCGAAGACCGTCGCGGCCAGTCGCCCGGCGGCTTCGGTGGTCTGGGTGGGCTCAGCGGTGGTCGCGGGGGCGGCGGGCTGTTGCGCCTGTTGCCGGTGCTGTTCCGCGTGCTCGGGTTCAAAGGCACGATCGTCGTTGCCTTGCTGTTCGGCGCCTACCTCTATTTCAGCGACGGCGGCCTGGGCGGGCTGCTGGGCGGCATGACCGGCGCGCCGGTGGAATCGACTCAAACCGCACCGCAAGGCGAGGTGAAGTCGACCCCGCAAGAGGACGAGCTGAAGGCCTTCGTTGCGGTGGTGCTGGCGGATACCGAAGAAACCTGGCACACGCTGTTCAGCGAGCAGGGCACTACTTACAAAGAACCGCGGCTGGTTCTGTATCGCGGTGCGGTCAATTCGGCGTGCGGCCGCGGACAGGCGGCGATGGGGCCGTTTTACTGTCCGGCCGATCAGAAGGTTTACCTCGACCTGAGTTTCTTCGACGACCTGAAGCGCCGTCACGATGCACCCGGCGATTTCGCCCAGGCGTACGTGGTGGCACATGAGGTCGGCCACCATGTGCAGACGCTGCTGGGCATTTCCGAAAAGGTGCGCGAGGCCAAGCGCAGCGTCGATGAGGCGCAGGCGAACCAGCTGTCGGTCAAACAGGAACTGCAGGCGGATTGTTTCGCCGGCATCTGGGGGCACCATGCGAATCGCAGCCGCCAGTTGCTTGAGAAAGGGGATATCGACGAAGGTCTGAACGCGGCCAGCGCGATCGGCGATGACCGCTTGCAGAAACAGGCGCGCGGCTATGCCATGCCCGAAACCTTCACTCACGGTTCGTCGGCGCAACGCGTGCGCTGGTTCAAGATCGGCCTGGAAAAGGGCACGCTGTCGGCGTGCAATACCTTCGCCGCGAATAATCTTTGACGTCGCCGAATCGACAGGCGCGCGCTTTCTGCTACGCTTGCGCGCCTGTTTTCGTGAGAACCGATCATGAGCGACGTATTGCGTCTGGCCAAGGATCAGGACCGCCGTCTGCGGGCCGGCCACCTGTGGATCTATTCCAACGAGGTCGATAACGCTGCGACTCCGCTGAAGTCGTTCGAAGTGGGCCAGCCGGTGGCGGTCGAGAACGCACAGGGCAAGTGGCTCGGCGCCGGCTACGTCAACCCCAATTCGTTGATCTGTGCCCGCCTGGTCACGCGCAACCGTGAACTGGCGGTCAACGTCTCATTGTTCGTGCACCGGATCAAGGTGGCCTTGGCGCTGCGCGAACGGCTGTACGACGCACCCTATTACCGCCTGCTGTTCGGTGAGGCCGACGGGCTGCCCGGTGCAGTGGTCGACCGCTTCGGCGATTACCTCGTCGTGCAGATCACCACCGCGGGTATGGAACAGCAGCGCGAAGCCTTGGTCGGGGCCCTGGTCAAGGTACTCAAACCCTCAGGGGTTCTATTGCGCAACGATAGCGCGGTGCGTGAGCTCGAGGGCATTCCGCGTTACGTGGAACTGGCTTACGGCGATGTGCCTGAACGGTTGGAGGTGCTTGAGGGCGGGTGCCGGTTCGAGGTTTCTGCCAGCGAAGGACAGAAGACCGGCTGGTTCTACGATCAGGCCGCCAACCGCGATCAGTTCGTTCGCTATGTGAACGGACTGCGCGTGCTGGATGTGTGCAGCTACGTCGGTGCCTGGTCGGTACGTGCGGCGGCAGCCGGGGCTGCCGCCGTTACCGCAGTCGACGCCTCGGCACAGGCGCTCGACCTGGTCGCGCACAATGCGGCGCTGAACCAGGTCGAGGATCAGATCGATGTCATCCAGGGAGATGCGTTCGAGGTGCTGCGGGAACTGCGTGGGCAGCGTGAACGCTATGATGTCGTTGTGTTGGATCCCCCGGCGTTCATCAAACGCAAGAAGGATCTCAAAGCGGGTACGGCAGCTTACCGACGTCTCAACGAGGCCGCGTTGGGCCTGCTTGAGAAAGACGGTATCTTAGTCACGGCGTCTTGTTCTTTTCACATGCAGGGGGATCAACTCCTGCGAACCGTGCAGCAATCTGCCCGGCATAGTGATCGACATCTTCAACTGCTGCAGCAAGGCCAACAAAGTCCAGATCATCCGATTCACCCCGCGATTGTTGAAACAGCCTATTTGAAGGCGTTTTTTCTGCGCGTGTTACCGACGCTTTAGCTTATCCCTTAAGACGACATCCGACGACCGGCCAGCAGACGCATTTCGCTGCGCAGACGCTCGCGTTCACCTTCACTCAGGGTCATCCAGATCTCAGCGACTTCGCGCGCATCATCGGTCAGCGGCGTAGCTTTTTCGTCACCGAACATCAGCCAGGCCGGATTGACTTCCAGCACTGCGGCAATTTCGTCGATCTTACGCGGACGCAAGCTCTTGCCATTCTCGATCTTCTGAATGACCGCCTGGTTCGTCCCTGCCTGGACGGCCAATTGTTCCTGAGTCCAGCCCATCTGACGTCTGCGGTAGCGCAAGCGCTCCCCAAGCGTCCGCAGATGATGCGGGATTACCTTCGTTCCATTCATGCCTATGAGCCTCATAGCCAACTCTCGCCAAAGTGGTTGCCAATGTGTTGTGGAGTAGCTAACGGCGTGTGTCGCGGAAACTTGAGCGATCACAAAAAGTCAGGAATTTAGGGCAGATTCAGGAATTTACGGCAGCGTTTAGGCGTTTATCGACGTCATTCCCGGTACAGGCTGCAGGCGTCGATACGGCCATCGATCTCGGCGATCATTTTCCGGTATCGGCTGCTGCCGACGCCGCCGAACTGGTTTTTGAACGCTTGTCCGCGCAGGTTCTCCGGCAGGTCCTTCGCCGGGGGCATGATATCGGTCTCGGCGACCCCCTGGGTGAGGCGTTTCTGGACGAAACGCGCCGAGGCCTCGGAGCGGGTGGCGATCTCGCCGAACCTCGTGCCGGCGCGGTCGGCGGCGATGTCGGTGAAGCTGAAACCGGAGCCGTGATCGGTGTCGGTGATCTCCTTGAACAGGCCGACGGCATCCGACAGGCTGCGATCGCCGCGCGCCGCCAGCGCGGCTGACGCCACGAAGTGCTGCCCGAAATCGGTGCGACCTTCGAGTTTGAGGCGGAAGTAGCCCGGGCGTTGCGGTCGGTTGGGCACCAGCTGGGCGAGGTTGCGGCGGCTGCCCCAGGTGCCCATGACGGTCAGCAGGGCCTTGTTCTCGGCGACCGGGTCGCCGCCGTCGGAGCGGCGCCTGGCGTCGGCGAACAGCGGTTGCAGCACCGTGAGCAGCGAGCCGTTGCGGCCGATTCCCTGAGACTGCAGCTCGACGATGCGATCGTGGTAGTAGCGCAATGCCTCGCGGTCGGTAGGCGTCAGCAGGGTATCGCGTGCCTGATCTATCGCCGCGGGGTTCCAACGGTAGGTGAGGCGGACCCGGTCGGGGAAGATCTGCAACGGGCCCATCATATTAATGAAGACCTGCTGTTGATCCTCGCTCAACAGCAGGTTGACGAGCTGCGGTACCAGCCGCTGCGCAAGTTCGGCCGGGATCTCGACATCGCCGACCTGGAGAACGGCGATCCGCGGTGTGCCCGAGTCGCTGACCAGCTGCGTCTTCACGTTGAGATAGGGGCGTAGCGGAACCCGGTCGACCAGGATGGTGGCATCGGCAAGCAGCGCATCCTGCGACAAACGGATCTTGGCGCCGCCCTGGGCGATCCTGCCGAGCAGGTAATTGCTGGCGAGGTTCAGGTCGGCCTGATTGATCTCGACAGCACGCTGCGCCCCGGTAGCGAAACCGCGCGGGTCATTCTGTTTGAGGATGGCTTTGGCGCGGGCGATGTCCTGATGCGACAGGGTTGCCGGGTCTGAAATGCCGGGTTCGTCGGAGAAAGCGAACCAGCCGAGAATCAATACGGCCACCGTCGCGATTAACAGCAGGGAAAATAACAGCTTGATCAGCGCGCGCATGCAGGGCTCCGAAGAGATGCGGTCAAGCGTACTTTCAGCCCTGGATGGTGTCTATGTTCAAGTCCACATCTCGCCACATGACGGACGGTCATTAGCTGTTAAACTCGCCCGCCATGATTTTTCCCGACTTCGATCCCATCGCCGTATCGCTCGGCCCCGTCGCCATTCGCTGGTACGGCCTGATGTATCTGATCGGCTTCGCGTTGGCCTGGTATCTGGGGCGGCGCCGGGCGCGTTCGGCCGATGCCGTGGTCAACCCGAAGCAGATGGACGATCTGTTGTTCTACGGTGCGCTGGGTGTGATCCTGGGTGGCCGTATCGGGTATATCCTGTTTTACAACGCCCATCAGTGGATGAACGACCCGCTGCAGATCTTCCGTATCTGGGAGGGGGGCATGTCTTTCCACGGCGGCTTTCTCGGCGTACTGGTCGCGGTCTGGCTGTATGGGCGCATCCACAACAAGCGCTTCTTCGACCTGACCGACTTCGCCGCGCCGCTGGTGCCGCTGGGCCTGCTGGCCGGGCGCATCGGCAACTTCATCAACGGTGAGCTCTGGGGTGCGCCGGGCAATGTGCCGTGGGCGATGCAGGTGTCATGCTCAAAGTTTCAGGCACTGTGCCTCGACAAGCTGCAATTGCCGCGCGGCACAGAATACACACCGCCTCTGCACCCCACGCAGCTCTACGAGGCAGCGCTGGAGGGTCTGGTGCTGTTCATCATACTGTGGTGGTTCAGCAGCAAACCGCGGCCGATGATGGCGGTATCGGGTCTGTTTCTGATCGGTTACGGTGCGTTCCGTTTCGCCGTTGAACTGGTGCGGATGCCCGATGTTCAACTGGGTTATCTGGCATTCGGCTGGGTTACCATGGGGCAGTTGCTGTCGCTGCCGATGATTGTCGGCGGCGTTTTCCTGATGTTGATCGCCTATCGCAGGTCCGCCGCATGAAACAGTATCTCGACCTTCTTTATCGCGTGCGCCAGTTCGGCGATTTCAAGGGCGACCGCACCGGCACCGGCACCTGGTCGGTCTTCGGTCACCAGATGCGCTTCGACCTGCGCCAGGGTTTTCCGTTGGTGACGACCAAGAAGATCCACCTCAAGTCGGTGATCCACGAACTGCTGTGGTTTCTCAAGGGCGACACCAATACGCGCTACCTGAAAGAGCATGGCGTGAAGATCTGGGACGAGTGGGCTGACGAGAACGGCGAGCTGGGGCCGGTCTACGGTTACCAGTGGCGCTCGTGGCCTGCGCCGGACGGCCGGCATATCGACCAGATCGAACAGGTCGTCGAACAGATCAGGAACAATCCGGATTCGCGCCGCATCATCGTGTCGGCCTGGAACCCGGCCGACCTGCCGGACGAAACCCGCTCGCCGCAGGAAAACGTCGCGGCCGGCAAGATGGCCCTGGCGCCGTGCCATGCGTTCTTCCAGTTCTATGTCTCGAACGGCCGCTTGTCGTGCCAGCTCTATCAGCGCAGCGCCGATATCTTTCTCGGCGTGCCGTTCAATATCGCCAGTTACTCCTTGCTGACCTTGATGATCGCGCAGGTCTGCGGCCTGGAGGCGGGCGAGTTCGTCCACACGCTCGGCGATGCCCACCTGTATACCAACCACCTTGAGCAGGCGGACGAGCAGCTCACGCGCACGCCATTCGAGCTACCGCGCATCACGCTGAATCCGGACGTTACCGACCTGTTCGCTTTCACTTACGACGACTTCACGCTCGACAACTACCAGTTTCATCCGCACATCAAGGCGCCGATCGCCGTCTGAAGTGGCGACTGCCGGCCGCAGACCGCCGTTTTGGGCGTTGGTTTCGCCCCGTGATGCAATGCAGAAGTTTATTTGACGCCCGTCAAATGACACCGTATCGAGCTTTTGCATCCGCTGCCGATAAAGCATATAAGTAATTCACGATGTACTTTAATTGGAGTAAACGGTCATGAGTGGCGAATTGGCAGTAGACGGCCGCGAGCTGTTGGAAATGGCTGAAGAAGCACCTGAGCAGGTAGAAACCATCATCGAGATGATGATCGATGCTGACGAAGACCTGCTGGGCGATGAAGAAGAATAAGTTGGCGTGCCGATAACCCGCTTTCTTCGGATAGCGGGTTCGCAAACATTCCCCCCTGGGTACGCTGCGCCGCCTGATAGAATCCGCGCATGCACGTGTTACCCAACCTTTCCCTGATCGCTGCGATGGCGGACAACGGCGTCATCGGCCGTGACAATCAACTTCCCTGGCGATTGCCGGCGGATCTCGGACATTTTAAACGCCTGACCATGGGCAAGCCGATCATCATGGGTCGACGCACCTGGGAGTCGCTGCCCGGTCTGCTACCGCATCGTCGGCATATCGTAGTGACTCGCGACCCGGACTATGTGGCCGAAGGCGCGGAGATTGCGCGTTCACTCGATGAAGCGCTGACGCTGGCCGGTGATGCCGATGAGATGATGATCGTCGGCGGTGCCAACCTGTATGCGCAGACCTTGCCGATGGCCTCGCGCCTGTACCTGACCTTTGTACACGATGACTTCGACGGCGACACCCGCTTCCCGGCATTCGACCGCGATGCATGGAAAGAGGTAGCACGCGAATGTCACGAGGCCGACGCGCGCAATCCGCACGCCTACAGCTTCGTGACTATGGAGCGTGCCTGACCTCGTCGGCGAGTTCGCTGTCCGATTCCAACTCCGCCGTCTTGGCTTTGAGCACGCGGTTTTCGATCTTCAGCTTCTGATAGGCCTTGGCGAGTGCGCGCACCTTGGCCGGGTCGCGCCGAGAGATCGGTAGCTTGTCGCTGAATGTGTCGTTGATGCTCTGTTCGACGCGCTCGACCCACTTCTCGATCTTGTCTTCCGGCACGTTGTATTCACGAGCCGCCGCCGCGACCGCCATCTTGCCCGACATCACTTCGCGTACCAGCGCAACCCGGCGTTCGGGCGTCCAGTAGAGTCTGTCGAAGCCCGGCTCGGCTGCGTCTTCGGTTTGCACCGCAGCTTTGACTTTGGCCCAGGGCAGACGCGCCAGCCAGGCTGCAACCGCGCTATTGCGGCCGAAGATCACGATCAGCAATGCCGGCAGCAACACCAGGTCGAACACCAGGGCGGCAATCAGGCCGATCGTGGTCAGTAGGCCGAAGTTACGCGTCGGTACAAAGTCCGACGTCACCAGGATCAAGAACTGCGCGCTCAAGATGATGGTGGTGACGACCACCGCTCGACCGGCCTCGCGATAGGCGCGGGCCATCGCGATGACCGGCGAGATGCCGTTCTGAATGCGATTGCGCACGCCATGGTAGACGTGGATGGTGTCGTCGACGGCGATACCCACCGCGACGCTGGCGATCATCGCGGTCGCCATGTCCAGCCAGATACCGAACAGCCCCATGATGATGAAGATCAGCAGGATCGGTGACAGGTTGGGGATCATGCACAGCGCCGCGCCCCAGGGGGTGCGCCACAGGATCAGCATGAAGACGTAGATCAGAACCAGTGCGCCCCACAGGCTGTAGACCTGGCCGGCCACCAACAGGTCTTCCATGTCGGCGAACAGACGGCCGGCACCGGCGATCTCCCAGTCGACCTGATCGCCGACATGCTCACCGAGGTAGGCGCGGATCTTGTCCATCACGCCGGAGATCTCGTTGGCACTATGCACGTTGAGGTTCAGCACGATGTGCGCGTGCTGGTAGTCGCGGTCGACGAAGTCGAACAGATCCTCGCCGTCGTACACCAGCAGGTACTGGCTGATCAGCTGGTCATCGTCGGGCAGCTTGCGGAACTCGGGCTTTTCGGCGTTGAACGCCCAGTTCATCTCTTCGATGAAGTCGACCATCGAGAAGGTACGGTCGATCTCCGGCTGCGACTTGGCCCAGGCCTGGAAATCGCGCATCTTCTGCAAGATCGTATGATCGACCAGACCATCGCGCTGCGCGGCATTGAAGCTGACCTCCAGCGGCATCGTGCCGACGAACTGTTCGTCCACCAGCCGGGTTGCTGCGCGTACAGTGTGCTCGTAAGGAAAGTACTCCTGAAAATTGGTCTCGACCTTGACCTTGGCGAGCTGCGGCAAGCCGAAGGCCAGCCCGCCCAGGGTGAACACGATCACGATCAACGGGTGGCGCATGCCGAAGTAGGCCATGCTGCGCACGACATGGTCCATCGTACTCAACCCGCCTTTGACGCGCGGCCACGGCGTTCTGTCCCAGCGCACGCACACGTTCGGCAGCACGCGGTAGACCACCACGTAGATCAGCGCGACGCCGCATGCCGAGAACAGGCCGAAGACCTTGATCGGCACGATCGGGCTGGTGCCCAGCGAGGCCAGACCGGCTGCCGTGGTGAGCGCGGCGAACATTGCCGGCTTGTCGATTTCTTCGAGCGCACGCTCGACGCGTTCCCGACCGGTATAGCCGTGGCGCGACGCCTGGTAGAGCGCGTTGAACAGGTGCACCAGCGCCGCCACCGTCAGCGCCGACAGCATTGGCGAGATGATGCTCGACACCAGCGTGAACGGCTGGTCGAGCAGCACGTAGATTGCGACCGTCGAGTTCACGACCACGCTGATCGCCACGCCGGCGAGGATGACCGCCAGCCAGCGGCGGAACAGCCACCAGATCAACAACAGGCCGGTGATGACGGTAGCCGGAATGAACACCGCGTTGTCGCTGAGCATCGATTTGAGTTCGGCGACGTCGACAGGAATCCAGCCCGCGACCGCGGTCAGGTAGCCGCTGAGGCGCGCATCGTCGACCGCGGCCATGATCTCGCCTTCCATCTCCAGGCGTTCGAGGCTGTTGCCGCTCTCGCCCGGAATCACGACCATCGCCAGCGCATTGCCTTCTTGCGAGATCAGCGCGCCCTTGGCGAAGCGGTCGCCGAGGATGTGCTGCTGTCGCGCCTTGGGGCGCGAGTTCTCGAGTTCGCGCACGTCGATCAATGGCTCGACGATGAAGCTGTCTTTGCCGCCGCGGATGTGGTCCTGGTTGGTGACCGAGATGACGTCATCGATCAACGGCAGCTTGTGCAGTGCCTTGCCGAGTTGGTCATAGGCTTCGAGGAAACCGTCGGAATACAGTGCGACGCCGTCGAAGACCAGCAAAAAGACCTGGTCGCCGGGAAATCGTTCTTTGAGTTCGTTGTCGAGCACCACCGCGGGCTCGTCGTCGGGGAAGTACACGCTCGGCGAGTTGTCGATGTTGAGCTTGAGCAGCATCGTCGACGGCAGAACGGTGAACAACACCAGAAAGATCAGGCTGAGATACAGACGCCAGGGGAGGTTCTGCACGACCTGCTTGAGGCTGCTGTCCTCGCGGGTCTTCAGGTTGAGCTGAACACAGTCTTCGCCGGCGTAGCGCGTGCGGAACGAGGTGAAGGTGCCGGATAACGGGAGGTCGTCGGCGCGCCGCAGCAACAGCCGGGCTTCGGGTGGCTTGGCGTCGGTGCCGGCGGTCTGCTTGGCAGCCTCGAGATGCTCGCGCAGACGCTCGTGGTCGGTTCCTTCGACCAGGTCGAGCAGCGGGACCGCTTCGAGGTCCTCGAAGGTTTTGTAGCCTAGGCGTTCGAGGAATGGCTGATTGGCGTAGACGAAGAACCCTTCATGAACGAAAGCGACCGCTTGTCGGGAACGTTCCGCATGTGCCGGTCGCAGGGAGTCGTCAATCACGCCAATCAGGTTCCATGGTGGTTAAAACGTCGAGCGCCAACCCAGGTTGATCGACGAATGGTCTTCGTGGAAGCCACCCAGGGTGTCGTCGTCGCCGTCAAAGTAGTGCACCGCCAGGTACAACTCGTGTGGCTCCCAACCGAGGAAGGCGATTTCTGGGTTCAGGTACACGTCGGTATCGTTGAGGCCGAGGTTGAAGTCGAGGCTTGCACGCCAGCGACCACGGTCAAACGGTACGTCGACCTCGCCATTCAGACTGTAGACGTTTTCGCGGTCGAGCACGTCGGGTGCGTTGACCAGGTTGCTGCCGATCACCTGAACATTGACCCGGGTATCGCCATCGCCGGGATGCATTTCGACACCGGCGCCCCACAGTACGGCCTCGGTCGTCGTATAGCTGAAGTCGGTGCGCGTCACCGGCATGTCGCTGAAATAGGCGGCCTCGACCCGTACGGTGGCGCCCATTGCCTCGAAGGCAGCGTCGATACCGTAGTTCCACGAGCGCTGATACTCGGCCTCGAACCGGCCGGGGGCGACCATGCGGTAATAGGGTGTCGACTGACGTACATGGGCAACCGTCACGCCGATGTCGGCAAATGAATGGGCGCGCGTATAGCGTGCGCCAAAGCCGCCATCGCCCTCGGTCTCTTCGTCCGAGATCTCGGCATCGCGGACTGCTGCCGCGGGGATGTCATCCGGATCGAAGCCGAGCATGCGACCGGAATCGCGGTTGATCGGATACCAGATGCTGTCTTGGTCGGGCAGTTCCGCCGGTCGGAAGTCGAACAGCCAGACCACGTCGAGCTTGCCGGCGCCGAAGAAGGATTCGAGACGCAGCACCGGGTTCGAACGTCGCCGGTCTTCGAGGTCGTCGAGCACGAAGCGCGACAGGTCGGCAGTACTGACGAAGTCGGACAGCGGGATCTCGTCCATGCGTCCCCAGATCACGGTCTGGGTGCCGAGCGTGACACGCGTGGTGTCGCCACGGAAGCGTACGAAGGTATCGCCGTAGTCACCGGCAAAAGTGCCATTGGACTCGCCGCCGCTCTGGCCGTTGCCGTCAACGCGCGCTGCGGCCTGGAACTCCCAAGACGGGTCCGGCTGCCAGTTGGCCGATCCTGAGAGATGGCCGTAGAAGGTGTTGTCGGCCTCGCTGTCGGACGGGTAGACGTAACCGTATTCGACGCGTGCCTTGTCCAGGCCGATGTCGAAGTTGGACGACTCCGCCATCTCGGTTTCAGTGCTTTCAGCCGGCGTGCTGTCGTCGATCACGATCGTGTCGGACTGCTCCGATGCGGGTTCGTCGATGACGATATCGCCCGACTCAATAGCCGGCGAACCGGTGTCGTCGATCAGGATCTCTTCCGCCGGCGCGCTGTCGCTGGCGTCGATGGTGATTTCTTCCTCGATTACGATCTCGTCGGCGGCGAGAGCGATCGGGGAAACAGAAGCGGTGAGAAGAAGCGTTGCGAAAACGCGCCCGGTATATCGCGGAAAGTACATGTGGTTATAGTCCTTGTGTCCTTTCAAGAAGCGATCGATCTACGGCCGATATTTTATTTCTGCACGGTCATCCGCCAGTGCTTGGCTGCTAAACAATCGATCGGGTATCCCCTGATTATACTTAAGTGACGACAAGGTTATACGGGTAGTGTGGCCTGACTTGAGATCCTGCATCGTGCTGTCGAGTACGGTCCAAAATCCCTGCACGCGCTTGATACGTTTGACCAGCAGCCGCTTGACCGGCTTGCTTGAATGCGCCTGGTAAAAATCGACGCGCAACGGGATCAGGGTTTTCGGGTGTACCCAACTGATGCGCTTGGTGTACACCGAGTTGTCCGGATCGACCGGGGTGCTTTCCAGCAACTTGACCTTCAGCTTGCCGAACTTGCCTTCGCCCTTGTAGAGGTGCTTGTCCATGTCCACTTCGCGGTCGCGCAGATCTTCAAAGAACAGGTCGGAGTTGACGAAGCGCCCCCCTTTGCGTGATGAGGATACGCGGCGCACGCGGTCGAGGGCGGGCAGGTAAAGCCATTGATCGCTCTCGTCGCCGGGATGGTCTTTGGTCAACAGGCCGACGCCGTCGATGTCGTTAGGACTTGTAAAGCGCGTCAGCGACCAGCGCTCACCCTGCTTGGGTTCGACGCTGAGTGTATACATCGTGCGTTTGCGCGGATCGCGACCCTTCTCGATCAGGGTCATGGTGGCGCGCGAGGCGAAGTCTTTACCGTCGGGTGCGTCGTACACGGCCTGCGCGAGTTTGCGGCCTTCGGCCTCCGCGTTGCCCGCGGCCTGCGCGTAACTGCCGATGAGCAGGCCCAGCACCGCGACTGACATCAGTGATCGAAAAAGCCGCATTGGATGCTCCGTTAAGCGTGAATTATCTGTAAGGAACAGCGGTGATCGTGATGGCGCAACGGAGCCCAGCACAAGGCTCTGTCGGCTCCCGCGGTGCGAGGACGTGATCCATACCCCGTTCAGGAGCTTAAATCGGCTTTGGTTTCGCGGACTTTAGGCGAACGCGATCACACCTCGAGCGCCTTGTTTGGGCGCGTGAGGCCCGTCACACGGCGTTCAATCCGTCAGCCAGCCGGTGCGTGCCTTACGGAAGAACTCGGGTTGGGCGAACGCCGCCTGATGGATCTCGACGTTGTAGTAGGTCGTTTCGAAGGGTTTGTTTTCCGCATCTGCGCGGCGGAAACCATCCAGCTGCGTGTTCTTGGCGCCGATCGTGGCCGACCACCACCCGGTGGGGTAGATCGGCTGCGGGAAGAACAGCGTGCGCGCATCGGCGAAGCGGGCCGTTTTCAGGCTGCGGTACATGCGCTCGAGGATCGCCATGTGAATCAGCGGTGATTCGCTTTGTTGTATGACCAGTCCGCCGTCGTCGAGGGCGTTGAAGCAGGCGTTGTAGAACTCGGGGGTGAACAGCACCTCGCCGGGGCCGATCGGGTCGGTCGAGTCGACAATGATGATGTCGAGCGAGCCGGCCGGTGCATCCTTCATCCACTGGATGCCGTCGATAAACAGCAACTCGGCACGCGGATCGGCGTTGAGCTCGCACAATTCCGGAAAGTGCTGCTCCGAGGCGCGCGTGACCACTTCGTCGATGTCGATCTGCACCGCTTTTTCGACTTCAGGGTGCTTGAGCACTTCCCTGAGTGTGCCGCAATCGCCGCCGCCGATGATCGCGACGCGCTTGGGCGCGTGGTGGCTGAACAGCACCGGGTGGCTCATCATCTCGTGGTACAGAAAGTTTTCGCGTGTGCTGACCATGGTGCAGCCGTCGATCAGCATCAGCTTGCCATAGGTCTCCGTCTTGAAGACCTCGACCTTCTGAAACGGCGATTGCTGCTCAAACACCTTCTCGCCGCCTTTCAATGAAAACGCCGAGCCGCCGTCTTCGCAGATCTCGGTAATCCAGTCTTTGTCCAGTGACATGCAATACTCCAGCGGGGACAGGGGTTCGATGCGGCGCACCTTAGCGGCACGATTGTCGTCCGGCAACAAGCGCGTTGAATAGTACGGCCGAGGCAGTGCGTTCACGGCCGAATTTCCGGATAATCCTCCTGTCGCCGACCGCCGCTTCGCGCGCTCTTTTCAAGCGGGCAGGTCGCTCATCCATCTTACGAGGTCGTTATGCCTGCAAAGGTCGCATCAGTCCCCCAGAACTACGGCGTCGGCCGTTGGGGAGAAGGCTATTTCGGTATCAACGACCATGGCCATGCGACCGTCCGCCCGCATCCCAAGCACGAGCACGATATCGATCTGTTTGAACTGGCGCAGGATCTGACGGCCTCGGGCCTGCGCCTGCCGGTGCTGGTGCGCTTCAACGATATCCTGCAGCATCGCGTGCAACGCCTGTGCGGGGCGTTTGCCGACGCCGCGGCTGCATTGGATTACACCGGCGGCTATCGCGCCGTTTATCCGATCAAGGTCAACCAGCAGCGTAGCGTGGTCGAACAGATCGTTGCCGGCGGCGGCGACTGCGTCGGCCTCGAAGCCGGCAGCAAGCCCGAACTGATGGCGGTGCTGGCGACGGCGCCGCAGGGCGGGGTGATCGTCTGCAATGGTTACAAGGACCGTGAGTATATCCGTCTGGCGCTGATCGGGCGGCGTCTCGGTTACGCGGTCTATATCGTGATCGAAAAGCCGACCGAGCTCGACTTGGTATTCGCCGAAGCCGCCGATCTGGGTATCGACCCCTTGCTCGGGGTGCGCGTGCGCCTTGCCGCCGTCGCCGCCGGCAAATGGCAGAACTCCGGCGGCGCAAAATCCAAGTTCGGCTTGTCGGCGTCGCAGGTGCTGGAGTTCGTCGAGCGTCTGCGTGAGCGCGATTGCCTGCACTGGCTGGCGTTGCTGCATTCGCACATTGGTTCGCAGATTCCGGATTTGCGCGATATCCATCACGGCATCAACGAAGCGACCCGCTATTTCGTCGAACTGCGCCGGCTCGGTGCCGATATCCGTGTCATCGATGTCGGTGGCGGACTCGGTATCGACTACGAGGGGAGCCGTTCACAGCACTACTGCTCCACCAACTACGATCTGTCGGCCTATGCCGAAGAGGTGCTGCGGCCGATCGCGCGCATCTGCGAAGAGCACGATCTGCCGCAGCCGATGGTGTTCAGCGAGTCGGGGCGCGCGATGACGGCGCACCACGCGGTATTGATCACCGACGTGATCGAGCGCGAGCAGCCTTTCGTCGATCTCGAGGTCGGTGATCCCGTCGACGACGATCTGTTGTACCGCCTGAAAGAGCTGCTCGCTGCGGTGAGCGACGGCGTGCCGACGCAGAGCTTCCAGAATGCACGCCACCTGTTGGCCGAGGCCAATGAACGGTTCGCGCAAGGTACGATGACGCTGCAGAGTCGAGCGGTTGCCGAGACCCTGTTTTTCGCCATCGCCCGCGAGGTAAAGCGGGCCTTGCGCCTGGAGTCCAGGCGGCATCGTGAATTGCTCGAGGCGCTCAACGAGATGTTGGCCAACCGGGTTTTCTGCAATTTTTCATTGTTCCAGTCGTTGCCCGACATCTGGGCGATCGAACAGATATTTCCGGTGATGCCGCTGCAGCGCCTGAACGAATTGCCCGACCAGGCTGCGCTGATGCATGACCTGACCTGCGATTCCGATGGCTGTATCGAAAACTACGTCGACCAGGACGGCGTGGAGAACACCCTGATGCTGCACGAGCCGCGTGCCGGCGAGCGCTACCTGCTCGGTATCTTTCTGGTTGGCGCCTACCAGGAGATCCTCGGCGACATGCACAATCTGTTCGGTGATACCGACGCGGTTAATGTCGTTACCGAGACCGGCGGCAAGTACCGCCTGGCAGAGCCCGAGCGCGGCGATTCGGTCGACGAACTGCTGCGCTATGTGCATTTCGATCCCGAGGCGATGCTCACCTCCTACCTGCAGAGACTCCGTGCCGAGGGCGTTTCAGAGGCGTATATCGATAGCTATTACCGCGAGCTGAAAGCGGGATTGCGCGGTTACACCTACCTAAAGACCTGAAACTCGCCCGCCGCTTCCTAAATCTGCTGTTTTCTATAATCCAAAATAGAAGTTTCTGGATAGTTAGTGCTTGCTAACTAGGCTGTGCGCTGCCTACCCTGGAAAACACCCTCTTTAACCTGGGATAAGTTGCAGCGACAATAATGAAAACGAGGAAACGGCCATGACCATGTTGGACAATCTGCACGGCATGTTGGAGCGCGGTGTCGATGGCGCGCTGCTGCGCTATTCGCTGGGCAATGAGCTACTCAAGATCGGCGATGCCGACGCCGCCATCGCACATCTGCGCGAAGCGCTGAAACACGACGCCGACTATTCCGCTGCATGGAAGGTGCTCGGCAAGGCCCTGTCGACCAAGGGTGAACATGCCGAAGCTGCCGATGTGCTGCGCCAGGGTATCGAAGTGGCCGAACGCAACGGCGACGTTCAGGCCGCCAAGGAAATGAGCGTTTTCCACAAGCGCTCGCTCAAAGCGCTCGGCAGCGAAGCCTGAAGCCTTCAGGCGGGCACCATGGCGGCCAACTCGGCATCGACCGCCAGCGGTGACACCGGTTTGGCGAAGAACGGCATGACCGGCGGGTGTTGCAGGCAACCGGGCAAACCACCATTCACACTGTCTGCGCTCATCAATCCCCAGACCGCCCCCGGTTGACGGTGCCGCATCTGGCGCATCAATGACACGCCGTTGCCGTCGGGCAGGTGATAGTCCAACAGGATTGCGTCGAAGCGGCGGTCGGACAGACAGCGGCCGCCCTCCCGGCAGTCGTACGCCAGCTCAACGTCATATCCCAGATCTTCGAACTCCCAGGCCAGCATCTGGCAGAGGCCGGCATCATCGTCGACGATCAGCAGACGCTTGCGCGGTGGGCGGCGCGCGATCACAGTAGCTCCCGCAGTTTCTCGCGTGCGCGGAACAGGCGGGTACCGGCCCCGGCCACCGAGATGCCGAGTTGCAGCGCGATCTCTTTCTGCGAATAGCCGTACACCACCTGCATCAGCAACGGCTCACGGTATTCGGGTGGCAGCTTCTCCAGCGCCTGGCGGAGCACGAAGGCCTCGGTCGAGGTGTCGTACTCTTCGCGTTGCGCGGCCACCTCTTCGGTCGGCACGCCGCTTTCGGGCAGCGACTTGCGCTCGAAGCGGCGGGCGTTCTCGCGCCGCAGGATCGTCAGCAGCCAGCCTTTCACGGCCTTCGGGTCGTTCAACTTGTCCATCGAACGCCAGGCCCGCATCAAGGTGTCCTGTACCAGGTCGTCGGCGACTGCGGCATTGCCGCTGAGCCAGCGCGCGTAGCGATACAGGTCATCCATGTACACCGCGATCAGCTGGTTGAAGCGGCTTTCGCGATCATCGCTGCGTTCTGTCCCGGCTTCAGGCTGGGTGAGTTCGGCGGCGTAGGCAATGGCGGTCATCGGTTTCGTCCTTCAGCAAAATTCATTTGCCGAACGACAGAGCAGGCCGCGTGCCAGTTTTTAAAGCTTTGTTTTAAAAAGAAAAAATGCTGACGTCTCGAAGCGAATTTTAACGTATCGTTTTAACGTTTCGTTACATCGATCCTGGATTTAACGATCTGTTAAACCGTTGGGCGGTCAATCGCGCTGCGGCAGGCGCAGGTCGTATTTCTGGATCTTTCGGTCGAGTGCCGGGCGCGAGATGCCGAGGATTTCGCAGCTCCGCCCTTTGTGTCCGCCGGTATGATCCAGCACGCGCTGCACATGCGCCGCTTCGACTTCATCGAGGGTTCGCAAGGGCGCGTCGTCGCGCGGTGCGCTCGGCTCGAGCGCACGAGCCGGAGCGGATGTCTGCAGGCGGAGGTGGGCCGGGGTGATCTCACTATCGCCGCGGGCAAACACTAACGCCTGGGTGAGTACGTTTTCGAGTTCACGTACGTTGCCCGGCCAGGCGTGGCTTTGCAGCAGGTTCAGCGCGGCCGCAGAAAGCGTGGGTGCGGTCTGCCCGTGTTGGCCGGCGACCTTCGCCAGCAAGGCCTCGCCGAGCAGCGGGATATCTTCGCGGCGTTCGCGCAGCGGCGGGATAAGGATATTGATCACGTTCAGGCGATAGGCGAGATCTTCTCGAAATGCCCCTTGGCTCGCGCGTTCGAACAGGTCGCGGTGGGTGGCGGCGATGATGCGTGCATTGACCTCGATCGACGACGTGCCGCCGACACGTTCGATCACCCGCTCCTGCAAGGCGCGCAGCAGTTTCGCTTGCAGCGTCGGCGCCAGTTCGGCGATCTCGTCGAGAAACAGGGTGCCGTTGTTGGCCAACTCGAATTTGCCGGGCTTGCTACGGTCGGCGCCGGTAAATGCGCCCTTCTCATGGCCGAACAATTCGCTTTCGAGCAACGAATCGACGATCGCGGCGCAGTTGATGGCGATGAACGGACCGCTGCGCTGGCTGTGCTGATGAATCAGTCGCGCGACCACCTCTTTGCCGGTACCCGATTCGCCGCTGATCAGTACGGTCGCCTGGTTGCTGGCCGACAGGGCGATCTGTTTGCTGACCTCGAGCATGCCCTCGCTGCGCCCGATCAGGTCGCCGAAGGTGCGTGTGGGCGTCGCCGGTTTATCGCCGACGGGCGATTTGCGGGCTGCCAGAACCCGGTCGACCGTCGACTGCAGCGTGGCCGTCTTGATCGGCTTGTGGACGAAGTCGGCAGCGCCGCGCTTGATGGCCTCGATGGCGAGTTCGAGATCGTGTTGCCCGGTCATCATGATGATCGCGGTATCGGGCAGCCGATCGCGCAAGCGCGGCAGCAGATCGATGCCGTGACCGTCGGGCAACTGCTGATCGAGCATTACCAGGTCGTAGCTTGCGTCGGCGGCCAGCGATTCGCCTGCACCGCAATTATCCGCGGTGTCGACGCTGAAACCCTGATCTTCGAAATGCAATGCGAGCATCTGCTGCAAAGCGTTGTCGTCTTCGATAATCAGGAGGCGCTTGCTCATGTTGCGATAGTAGACGCACGCCAGCCGGGAAAGAAAGCCGGTAGCTCTGCTCGCTAGGTTTTGTTCAGCCGCCAGCAGCGGTGCGGCTGGAACCTTTGAAAGTCGGGCGGCACGGTCTGCTGCGTGATCTCTTCGACCTCGGCCAGATCGGCGACCTGCGGATCGAGCTTGAATCCCTGGCGGTTGTTCGAGAAAAACAGCGTGCCCCCGGGTGCCAGAAGAGACACGGTGGCGTCGAGCAGCGCCACCTGGTCGCGTTGCACATCGAAGGTATCGCGCATGCGTTTCGAGTTCGAGAAGCTCGGTGGATCGAGCACGATCAGGTCGAACAGGGCGCGCGCCGCGCGCATGCGGTGGAGAAAGGCGAGCACGTCCGACTGCACGAAGGTATGCCGCTCGTCGTCCTGCAGTTGGTTGTGCACCAGGTTGCGCCGGCTCCAGGCCTGGTAGGTGTTCGACATGTCCACCGTCACGCTGCGCCGCGCGCCACCGGCGGCGGCATACACGGTGAAGCTGCCGGTATAGGCGAACAGGTTGAGAAAGGTCTTGTTGTCGGCCAGTTCGCCGACCATGCGGCGTGTGTCTCGGTGGTCGAGGAACAGGCCGGTATCCAGGTAGCGTCCCAGGTTCACCTCAAAGCGCAGGCCACGCTCTTCGACGGTGAAAGACGGTGTGGCCGTATCGAGTTTTTCGTACTGACTCGTGCCGCGCTGGCGACGCCGGTACTTGAGGATGACCTGCTGCGGCGGGATGTCCAGTGCGTCGGCGAGGTCGGCGCGTACCGCGTCCAGTTCCTGATCGCTGAAGGTGCGCTTCTTCTCGAACACCTGCACGTGCAGCCAGTCGCGATAGCGGTCGATCGCCATCGGAAACTCGGGCATGTCGCGATCGTACAGGCGGAACGCCTCGATACCTTCGCGCCGCGCCCATTTGGCGAGGTGGCGCTGATTCTTGAGCACGCGATTGCGCAGCGGGGCTGGATCGATCACGCGTCTTTACGGAAACCGTACCAGGCAAGCGCGGC
Source organism: Thiosocius teredinicola (assembly GCF_002009425.1). NCBI lineage: Bacteria > Pseudomonadati > Pseudomonadota > Gammaproteobacteria > Chromatiales > Sedimenticolaceae > Thiosocius > Thiosocius teredinicola. The sequence goes on along the minus strand of NZ_CP019936.1, from coordinate 4,586,572 downwards.
CCAGCCGAACAGAAACAGTGTGCCGCCGACCGGTGTGATCGCGCCGAGCCAGCGGATGTCGGTCACCGCGAGCAGGTAGAGACTGCCGGAGAACAGCAGAATGCCGGTGGCGAATGCCCAGCCGGCATAGCCGAGCGAGCGGTGGTTGCTGTGGTTGCCGAGCAGTCCGACCAGTAGCAGCGCGAGCGCGTGCGTGGCCTGGTAGTCGACCCCGGTCTGAAAGATGTCGAGCATGCCGTGGCTCAGCAGCCCCTTCAGCCCATGTGCGGCGAACGCACCCAGGGCGACCGCGAGAAAGCCGTTGACCGCGCCGATGAAAATGAAATGCTGCAGGCGATTCATCAATGCAGGTCCAGCTTGCCCAGTTCGTCGAGGATCTGCAGCACCAGCTGCTGGCCACGCGCGTCCATGTTGGCGCACAGCCTGTCAGGGTCGCGTTCGCCGTTGATCATCGGGCGGATGGCGCCGGCGACACGGCTCATGTCGCCGCCCACCTTGCTCATCTGCTCGGCCATCTGGCTGATCAACGCCAGCGCCTGCGGGTTGCCGGTGGCTGCCGAATGGATCATGTGGGCGAGGCCCGGTGCCGCCAGTGTCGGGTCGGCCTTTTTGGCCGGGTCTGGCAGGGTGGCCGGGTCCTGCAGGCCGCGCAGGATGGCTTCGGCAATGGCGCGGTCTTCGTCGTCGAGACCCTGGCAAACACTGTCGTCGCGACGACCGGCGGCTATCTGGCGGACGGCGCCGACCAGCGCATCCCAGCCGTTCTCGGCGGCGGTTTTCAGCACGCTGTCGAGTTGCGGTTTGTCGCCACCCTGAATCAGTTGCACCACCTGGCAAATGAACGGAGCGTGCGTCTGGACAATCTGCGCTTCGCGGTCGGGAATCTGCATGCTGTGCCGGTTGATAGAAGAAAGCGCGCCAAGTCTAACCGACCTCGCCATGAATGCGAGGTGTCGGGCGGATCAAATGTTACCGGCGCGTGGTCTCAAGGTCGTTCAACGAGTCGGTGGCGATCTCCCGCACCTGCGCATCGTCGTCGTTCGCCATCTCGGTGAGCTTGGCATGCGCCGCCTCGCCGCCGATCAGGCCGAGGAAATGCGCGGCATCGGCACGCACCTGCGGTTGCGGGTCGTCGGCCAACGCCAGCACATTCTCCAGGTGATCATTCAGATAACCCTGCGGGCCCAGATCCTCTACGACTGCGCCGATGCCGATGCGCACGGCAAACGGGATTTCGAGGTCGGCCGCCAATTCGAGCAGCACCGGTAGCAGCACCGGATGACGGCGGCAGGCGGCGATTACGGCGTCGAGTTCGCCGGCGGCCAGCTGGCTGGTCAGATACTCGCCGATACCTGCCGCGCTGCCTGCGCGCTCGGCCCAGTCCGCCAACTCCTGCGGCGAGTGATTGCCGATCAGCTCGAACGGTCCGATACGCGTCCACGGCACACTGCGGATGCCGCGCTGGCGCGCGGTTTCGGGTTCGCTGGCGACATTGACCACGGTCAGGCGGCCGATCCTGCCGGCCTTGACCAGTTCTGCGAGGCCGCTGAGAACGACCGGGCAGTGTGCGCATCCCGAGGCGATGAACAGCTCGGCATCCGGTGGGTTGGATTCGCTCATAGGGGAAGATCCTTCATCGCTATCGGGAATGTATCACGTGCTTGTCCACGTCAAGCGCCGCAGGGTAGTCCCGACGGTGCTTTGGACTCGTTGAAAAGTTGAAGAAAAACAGAACTTTGATGATCTGTATTAGAAAAAGAAATAAGGCTAATTTATGCCAGCCGGCCGTAAAACTGTTTGGCCTTTTTTCCCCGCCCTCTCTATGTTTAGCGACCCCGAGGCCCCGCCGGGCGCCTGCGCGTTAGAGACGAGTGCGCGCCTGACCTGGCAGAGGTCGGCTATCCGGAAGCCGGGTTGCCAGACGAGGGCCCCACGAATAGAAGACGCTCGGGAAGCTCCGCAGCACAAGAGTTTGCCGACCTTCTTAGAGAACTGTCGCCCGCGGGCGACGTCAACACTGCAGTGTAAACCTCAGGAGAAATCATCGATGCCTACATTCGTACGTACCGATAAGTGCGATGGCTGTAAGGGCCAGGACAAGACGGCGTGCATGTATATCTGCCCGCACGATCTGATGAAACTGGATAAGGATGGTTCGGAAACCGGCCATGCCATGAAGTCTTACAACCAGGAGCCGGAACAGTGCTGGGAGTGCTACTCCTGCATCAAGATCTGCCCGCAAAACGCTATCGAAGCGCGTCCGTATGCTGACATCGTTCCGCTCGGCGCCTCCGTACAGCCGCTGCGTGGTACCGACTCGATCATGTGGACCATCAAGTTCCGCAACGGCACCATGAAGCGCTTCAAATTCCCGATCCGTACCACCCCGGAAGGTTCTATCGATCCTTACGGCGGCAAGCCAGAAGCTGACATCAGCAAGATCGCTGACAACAAGTTCTTTGTTGAAGCGAACGGCTACCGCGCCGGTGATCCGAGCGAGCTGATCGCGAAGTAATCGCAGTCCGCCCGCAAACAAGAGATTTAGGTACAAAGAGGTATAAACAATGGCTGAATTCGGTAAACCAGACGTCGTCGAAGAAGAGGTAGACATCCTCATCATCGGCGGTGGCATGGCCGCCTGCGGTGCCGGTTACGAGATTGGTCCGTGGCTCGACGCTGCCAAGAAGCAGGGTGTCGACATCAAAGTGAAACTGGTCGACAAGGCCGCAATGGACCGTTCAGGTGCCGTTGCCCAGGGTCTGTCGGCAATTAACACCTATATCGGTTCGGAGCAGGACCCGGCGGACTACGCTCGCATGGTCTCGAACGACCTGATGGGCATCACCCGCGACGACCTGGCCTACGACCTGGGTCGCCACGTTGACGAGTCGGTTCACCTGTTCGAAGAATGGGGTCTGCCGATTTGGAAGACCGACGAGAACGGTGAGCGTCACGACGGTTCGAAGGGCATGACCCCGTTGAAAGACGGTGGCAAGCCGGTACGTTCCGGTAAGTGGCAGATCATGATCAACGGCGAATCCTACAAGTGGATCGTCGCTGAAGCCGCCAAGAAGGCACTGGGTACCGACCGTATCCAGGAGCGCGTCTTCATCGTCAAGCTGGTCAACGACAAGAACGACAAGAACCGCATCGCCGGTGCTGTCGGTTTCTCGGTTCGCGATCACAAGCTGTTCGTCTACAAAGCGAAGGCAATCCTGCTGGTTGCCGGCGGCTGCGTAAACATCTTCCGTCCGCGTTCGGTCGGTGAAGGCCAGGGCCGTGCCTGGTACCCGGTATGGAACGCTGGTTCGACCTACGCCATGGCTGCAGAGGCCGGCGCAGAGCTGACCATGATGGAAAACCGCTTCGTACCGACCCGTTTCAAAGACGGTTACGGTCCGGTTGGCGCGTGGTTCCTGCTCTTCAAATCGAAAGCCACCAACGCTTTCGGCGAAGTGTACATGGACCGCAACAAGGAAATGCTGAACGACTACCCGCCCTACGGTCAGGCTGCCGTTCCTGCGTCTTGCTTGCGTAACCACCTGATGTTGAAAGAGATGCGTGAAGGTCGTGGTCCGATCTGGATGGACACCGTCACCGCTCTGGCCAACCTGCGTGAAACCCTGTCGCCGCGTGAGGTAAAACACCTCGAAGCAGAGGCATGGGAAGACTTCCTCGACATGTGTATCGGCCAGTGTGGTATCTGGGCGGGTGAAAACATCGAGCCGGAGAAGAAGAACTCCGAGCTGATGCCGACCGAACCGTACCTGCTCGGCTCGCACTCGGGCTGCTGCGGCATCTGGGTTTCGGGTCCGACCGACGTCGGCGCGCCGACCGAAGAAGGCCTCGGCGATGGTATCCCGGGTCACCTGCCGAATGGCTGGAACTGGGGCTACCGTGGCATGACCACCGTTGCCGGTCTGTTCACCGCGGGTGACGGCGTCGGCGCATCCGGCCACAAGTTCTCCTCCGGCTCGCACGCCGAAGGCCGCATGTGTGCCAAGTCGATGGTCAAGTACGTCATGGACAACAAAGATCTCAGCCCAGAGCTCGACACCTCGGTCGACGAGCTGATCGAAGAGATCTACCGTCCGGTACGTAACTACCTTGAGCACAAGGACTACAGCACCGCGATCGACGTGAACCCGAACTACATCACGCCGAAGATGCTGCAGTTCCGTCTGCAGAAGATCATGGACGAATACGTCGCGGGTGTTGCCACCTACTACACCACCAACGAGCACATGCTCGCTCTGGCGGAGCAGAAGCTGGAAATGCTGAAGGAAGACGCGCTGAAGATGCGTGCGAAGGACCTCCACGAGCTGCTGCGCGCGTGGGAGAACTACCACCGCATCCTGACCGCGGAAGCCCACATGAAACACATCCAGTTCCGTGAAGAATCCCGTTACCCGGGCTTCTACTACCGCATGGACAAAAACTTCGTCGACGAAGAAAACTGGAAGTGCTTCGTAAACTCGGTCTACGACAAGACCACCAAGACCTGGACCTGCTTCAAGCGCGCCCACAAGGACTTGGTCGACAAGTCGAAGCTGTTCAAGTAATCACTGCTTGACAGTTTGCTGACTGATAAACCGGGCACCGTAAGGTGCCCGGTTTTTTTATGCGATCGGCCGCTGAGGGTGCGGCCGACGAATACGAAAGCGTATTGCGGGCTTATTCGGTGCCCGCGGCCTTGTCTACCGCGTCGCCCTCGTCGCTCTGCAGGGTATCGCGGCGATCGGCGATGCAATCGGCCATGTAGTCGGCACGCTCATCGCTGATGACCTGCTCCTGCTCGGCCTGCTTCGCGCAGTAGCTCTCGGCGTCGTCCACTTCGTTGCCGGCATCGCCCGATGCCGCCTGTAAGGCGGGGGCAGCCAGGCATGCAGCTAATCCCAGCGCAATCATTGTTGTCTTCATTGTGATGCCCTCCGGCGTTGACGGCGTAGTGTCTGGGCGGCTAAGCCTCAAAACAGGCGTTGTGCTCGATCGGCGACCGCCCTCAATAACTGTATACCCACGCCCACAGTTTGCACATGCAGGCGATGCCACCTGTTTCAGCGGCCGGACGCAGGTTGATATTGCGCTGCAGCAAGCCGGCTGCGGCACATGGCTAGTACGCGGTAGGGGGCGCTCGGCCGAGAGGGGGCGGTCAGGCGTCCAGGTCAGGAATCAGGCTGCTTTCGAGGCGCGCGATGGCGTCTTTGAGCAATAGTTTGCGTTTCTTCATCCGTCGCAGGCCGAGCTGATCGACACATGGATCATGCACGAGGCGATGGATCGCGTCGTCGAGATCGCGGTGCTCGAGGCGCAGTTCCAGTATCCGTGCGCGCGTGGCGCTCTCAAAATCCTCTTCCATCGCGGCAGATCTAAATTCGTAGCCAAAATCTCGCTGTCAACGTGATAAAGCGTACCCAATTTGCACGCATTGGGATATAGAAAATCGCAGGCGGCGAACGCAGGTGAAAAACCGTATAATTCCCGACCTTTGCGCGGCCCTGTCGTGCGTTACCGTTAGTCAGCGACAGTCATCCCTGACGTTAATCACGGAGCCGAGGAACCCCCTATGAGCGACGGAAAATTCGATATCCCCGAACAGTTTGCCAGCCCGGCGGTGCCGTCTCTGCTGACTGAAGACAGCGTTATCAATTTTAAATGTTACAAGGGCATCTCCTGCTTCAATGCCTGCTGCAAGAACGCCGATGTCACCCTGGCGCCATACGACGTGTATCGCCTGCAGAAGCGTCTGAAGATGAGTTCGGCCGACTTCCTCAAGCAACACACGGTACCTTTCCAGATCGATGCGGATGGCGTGCCCGGGATCAAGCTGCGCACGGACAACGGCGGCGCCTGCCTGTTTCTCGACGGCGACAATGGCTGTAGCGTGTACGAAGACCGTCCTACGGTGTGTCGCTATTACCCGGTCGCATTGCTCAACATGCGCGAGAAGGACACCTACGAGGCCAAGCAGCAGTACTCCCTGGTCAAGGAAGAGCACTGTAAGGGACACGACGAATCGCGCCAGATCACCCTGCGTGACTATCGCCAGGAACAGGGCGTCGAAGACTACGACGAGCACAACAGGGCCTGGTATGAGCTGATCCTGAAGAAGAAGTCCGGCGGCCCCGGCGTAGGCAAGCCGAACGAGATGAGCCTGCAGCTGTTCTTCATGGCCTCGTTCAATTTCGACATGTTCCGCAAGTTCGTTATGAGCGACAACTTCAAGGCGACCTACAATCTGCCCGAAGAGACCTACCAGCAGATCGTCGAAGACGATCTGGCGTTGATCGACCTGGGCAATCGTTTGATGCGCCAGGCACTGTTCGGCGAAAAGACGATTCCGGAACAGAGCGGCGCGTGGGAAAAGCGCGTGGAGACCCGCAAAGACGTCTGGGAGGCGCGCGCCAAGGCCGAGGTGGAAGCACGCAACGCCAAGGTCGACGAACAGATGCGCGACGAGACCTGATCGGACAGTAAATATTTACCCAAGAAAAACCGCAGCAGTAACGCTGCGGTTTTTTTGTTTATGTCGGCCGGCGTATGTGGCTAGTCGGCCGGTACGTCGCCGGCGATAGTGCGACGGCAGCGCCAGATCCGAATGAACGGAATCGCCATCGACAACAACAGCACCAGCATCGCCAGTGGAATCCGGTCGGCCTGAACCAGGAGGATCACAACGACAAAGGCTGCGACCATCGACAGCGCAGAGTCGATCAATGCCTTGTGGATCAATTGTCGTCGAACCTCGTTCGACTCACTGCCGGTGATGAACAGGAACAGGGTCGGCAACAGGAAATGCAGCGGCGCGTAGAACGCGACGATAATGATCCAGACGATGATGTCGTCCATAGCTTTTCACTTCGATATTGACGACGACAAAGCCTATCGGCAGCGTAAGGCGAGGGAAACCCCTGCCGGCTGCGCGGCAGGGATGTTGCTGCGACTAATTGCTCTCGGTGGTCGTAGCGGTCGACGACGTGGCGGCCGGGCCATAGCGATAACCGTAGTACGGAACGCCGTAACCCCAAGGGCCATAGCCGGAGTATGGATGCCCGTGGTAGCCGCCCCAAGGGCCTCCGCCATATCCCCAGGGTCCTGTGTACCCCCACGGTCCGCCACCGTAGCCCCACGGACCTCCGCCGTATCCCCAAGGCCCACCACCGTAACCCCAGGGCCCGCCACCGTAGTAGCCACCACCGCCGAAGAACTCTTCCATCCAGTAGCGGGGATCCCAAGGATCATAGGGGTTCCAGCCGCCACCCCACCATGCGTGGGCCGATGTAGCTGCCAGTGACAGCAGCCCAGCCAATGCTGTGATTGCCATGCGCTTGTACATAAGACACCTCCCGTCGACGGGCAAAGAGCAGAAACAGCCTCTAGTAGTTAATTTACACGCCAACATCACTCCGCCGGGTTGCGTGAAATCAAACTGAATTCAGTGACGAAATCCGTGGCCGTTGTGGCCGGACATGGCCTTGCCGTGCGGGCGTGCACCGAGCCGGAAAGGTCGGTGACGCGGGGCGCCTTGGTCGATGGGTAAAAGGCCGGCGGCGCATGAGGCGTTCGCCGTACCAAGCAGAGACAAGATCGCTTCGTTCAAACTGCCGGAACGAAAAAGCCCGGCAGATGCCGGGCCGAGGAGGTGGTTATTGGGCCAGGCCCAGCTCGCGCGATGCCTTCCATTGCTCGCGTTGTTTCCTGACAAGGCTGAGCGCGTCCAGATACGGTACCGTGCCGGCACTTTGGATGATCTCGCGTCCGGCCTGCGAGTGAGCGAAATCGATAAAGCGTTTGACCTCGCGGTAGCGTTTGCTCGCCGGGTTGAAGACGATGTACAGAGGGCGGTACAGCACGTATTCACCGGTACGAATCGTGTCGTAGCTCGGCTTTTTGCCCTCCAGCTTCAGCATCTTGACGTTGCGCTTCAAGGCGCTGCTGATGCCGGTCACGCCGACCGCCTGCGGGTTCTTTTCGATTTCGTCTTCCAGCGGGCCGCTCGAGGCAAACTCGTGCGTGGTGACGAAGTCGTGGTCGTGGTCGTGAAACACCAGCTCTCGCAACGAGTGGCCGACGCCCGAGATCTTGCTCTTGCGCACCAGCAGCTCGATCGGCTTGTCGGGCCCGCCGAGCTCTTTCCAGTTGGTCAGCTTGCCGTCGTACAGATCGCGCAATTGCTGCAGGCTGATGTCGTTGACCGGGTTGTCCTTATGCGTGATGACGACCAGCGCATCCCAGGCGACCGGGTTCAGTTGCGCATCCGACTCTTCCTTGATGCCGGCGATCTTTGGCCGGCAGGCGCCGCCGATATCGGCGGTTCCGTCGTTGATGCTGCGCAGTCCCTTGTTGTCGCCACCGCCCACCAGGGTGATATCGACGTTGTACTTGCGTTTGTACGCAGCGGCGAGTTCCTCCATGAACGCCTTTTTCGCGATACCACAACCGGCCCACAAGAGTGGTTCTTCGTCGGCGGAAACGCTTTGCCCCATGCTGGCCGCGAAAATCAGCGCGGCAGCAGAGATCAACTTCTTCATTGAAAGACCCTCGGAATATCAGGACGAACCGACGCAGGGTGCTCGTCCTTGAGAAAAACGTGCAGGAATTATCGGTGGGTTGCGATGAAACTGAACCTTAAACCCAAAGAAATAACCGGGTTGTTTGAAATGTTGTGCGCCGGTTCAGTTTTGTGCCGACAGAGCTGGATCAGTGGGAATTTAGCAAACCGTGCGGACGACGGCCTTCGAGAGGGGGGGTAGTGCGGGCCGGTCCAGCCGGCCCGCACTTTGGCTGTTACTGCGCAGCGTAGGTCGATTCGCGCGACTCTTTCCACTGCTCCCGCTGCTTGTGGATCAGCGGCAGGGCATCGAGATAGGGCACTGCGCCGGCACTACGAATGATGTCGCGGCCAACACGGGTGTGGGCGAAGTCGATAAAGCGCTTCACCTCGCGGTAACGCTCCTGCGCCGGGTTGAACACGATATACAGCGGCCGGTAGAGCAGGTACTCGCCGGTACGGATGTTGTCGTAGTTCGGATCTTTGCCTTCGAGCTTCAGCAGTTTCACGTTGCGTTTCAAGGCGCTGCTGATGCCGGTGACGCCAATCGCGTTCACGTTCTGTTCGGCAGCCTTTTCCAGCGGACCGGTCGACGGAAACTGGTGCTTGGATACGAATTCGTGGTCGCCATCATGGAACACCAGTTCGCGCAGGGTCAGGCCGACGCCCGAGATCTTACCTTTACGAATCAGCAGATCGATCGGCTTGTCCGGTCCGCCCAGATCTTTCCAGTTGGTGATCTTGCCGTCGTACAGGTCTTTGAGCTGTTGCAGACTGATGTTATCGACCGGATTGTCCTTGTGCACGATCACAACCAGGGCGTCCCAGGCTACCGGGTTCAACTGCGCCGATGCCTCTTCGGCATTCGCAGGCAGCTTCGGCCGGCAGGCGCCGCCGAGGTGGACTTCTTTGCTGCTGATCCGGCGGATACCCTTGGTGGCGCCGCCGCCTTCCAACACGATCTCTACGCCGTACTTGCGCTTGTACGCCGCTGCCAGCTCGCCCATGAACGCCTTCTTGGTGATACCGCAGCCTGCCCAACGCAGTGGTTCTTCTTCAGCGGTCGCAGCCTGGCTCAAGCCTGCTGCGATCAACATTGTCATGCCCGTTAATAATTTTCGCATCGTCATCTTCCTCGGTTCTCCAGGAATGCAAACCAGTTGACCTTTTCCCTGGCGAATCCTGGAAGAGTTATCGGTCCACGACACTGAAACTGAAACCTATTCTCAGTAACCGTTTTCTCCAATTTCTTGTGCGACGCAACATGACACTGTCGGCATGCGCGCCCGTTATCGCGTCCATAGGACGCCTACGGAAAGCAGAACGGTCTGATCCTTCAGGGTTTCTTGGGCTTGGTGTCGGCACCGAGCGATATACCGATGGGATTGGTGGTCGAGCGTGCTTTTTGCACTTATATATTTATGGGGATGCACCCTATCGGTTGCTATGAAGTTAGTGCGACAACATAAAAAAATCAACGTCCGTTCAAAAACTTAACATGCTTTAAAAAACCAAATCGGCGCCACCGCGGATGAATTTGCCACTTTCCGGCAGAACGGCGCAGTATCTGAGCGGGCCGGCGAAGGCGTTCCGGCCGTGTATCGATCCGTGTCCTTAGGCGGCCAGGATCCGTACACCGGCGTCGGCTGAGGCGCCGGATGGGATTGGCGGGCGGTCTTATCGCAACGAGCATCTGCGCCGGTGATGCTCCGATCCCAGGGGAGGCACGCGATTTCCGCTAGCACTGTCCGTACCTGCGGACATATTACGGATCCGTGACAAAAACGCGCCGAGTTAGTGCCGGCGTTTTGCAAAGGCTCGGTTCGAGCGGTTTTGCGCACTGCGCTGGTGCGGTGCGTCAAAACCAGCCGATGACGTCCGTCCCGTATCACTCGGAGGAGAAGCTATGAGTCTCACAATGAAGGTCCTCGTCGGCATGGTCCTGGGGATCGTTGTCGGCCTTGCCATAAACCTGCTTGGATTCAACTCGCCAGGGTCGTTCATCAACGAGTTCGTCGTCGACGGGGTGTTCTATGTCGCCGGCAAGATGTTCGTTAACGCGCTGAAGATGATGGTGGTGCCGCTGGTCCTGTTTTCCCTGGTGACCGGGGTATGCGGTATCGGCGACGTGCGACTGCTCGGCCGAATCGGCGGCAAGGCGTTTGTCCTCTACATGCTCACCACGGCGATAGCGATCGCATCTGCATTGGCGATTGCGGGCAGTATCGGCATCGGCCAGGGCATGAATGCGACCACGGCCGCTGAATTCACGGGCAAGGAAGCACCGCCGCTGACCGACACTCTGATCAACATCATTCCGAGTAACCCGATCAACGCGATGTCGGAAGGCGAGATGTTGTCGATCATCTTTTTCGCCATCCTGTTCGGTGTCAGCCTGCTGATGGTCGGCAAGAAGGCGGCGCAGGCGATCGAGTTCATCGAGATCATGAACGAGGTCATGATGAAGATGGTTGGTCTGATCATGGTGCTGGCGCCTTACGCGGTGTTCTGCCTGATTGCCAAGGCGATGGCCGATCTGGGTATGGACCTGTTGTTGCAACTGATCGGTTACGTGGCGGTTCTGATCGGCGTGCTGCTGTTCCATCTGTTCGTGACACTGCAGGCGGTGTTGAAGCTGTTTTCCGGCTTGAGCCCGGCAATGTTCCTCAACAAGATCCGCAATACGCAGGTATTTGCATTCAGTACCTCCAGCTCGAATGCGACCATTCCGGTCACACTGCGAACCGTTACCGAGCGTATGGGTGTGAACAACTCGGTAGCCTCGTTCACCGTACCTTTCGGCGCGACGATCAACATGGACGGGACGGCCATCATGCAGGGCGTGGCGACCGTGTTCATCGCCAATATCTACGGTGTCGAGCTCGGCATGAGCGGCTACCTGACGGTCATCATGATGTCGGTGCTGGCGTCTATCGGTACTGCTGGTGTGCCGGGTGTCGGTCTGATCATGCTGTCGATGGTGTTTGCCCAGGTCGGCCTGCCAATCGAGGGTATCGGCCTGATACTGGGTGTCGACCGACTGCTCGACATGATCCGTACCGCGGTCAACGTTTCCGGCGATGCGGTCGTGTCGACGATCGTTGCCAAGAGCGAGGGCAAGATGGACATTGCCGTGTACAACGATCCGAACGCCGGGGTGGTCTACACCGAAGATGTACACGTCGACGAAGAGGTCGAGCGGGAACTGGCTGGTGTCGTTCAGTCGACGCACGATCGTTGATCGTCGCTTCGGCGCATAAAAAAACCCCGCCGAGCTGGCGGGGTTTCTTGACGCAAACTGAGGTTACGTCTATTTCGCGGCGAGATCTTCGAGCTTCTTCGCCTTGATGATCTGGCCGTCGAGCGCCGCATCGGACGCATTCTTGCCATAGGCCACGCTGATCAGCTGGCTGTAGTACACCACCGGCATGTTGAACTTGGTGTTGAACTTGGCGTTGATGTCGTCCTGGTAGATCTCGACGTTGGCCTGACAAAGCGGGCAGGGCGTGACGATCATGTCGGCGCCGTTGTCGTAGGCGGCCTCGATGATGCCTTTGATCATTTCCTGCGACTTGTCGGGCTCAGAGAAAGCCAGTGCGCCGCCGCAGCATTGCACCTTCTTCTCGTAGGTCTTGATCGATTCGCCACCCAGGGCGTCGACCATCTTGTCGAGATACATCGGGTTCTCGAACGACTCGCCGTCGATGCCGAACGGGCGGTTGGTCTGACAGCCGACATAACCGGCGATCTTGATGCCCTCCAGCGATTTCTTCACGCCCGACTGCAGTTGCTCGTAGCCGATGTCCTCGATCAGCACCTCCGCCATGTGACGGATCGGCTTTTTGTTAGTCATCTTCAGATTGGCTTCTGCCAGTGCGGTGTTGGCTTCCTTGAAGAAATTCTCGTCGTGCGCGAAACGCTCCGAGGCTTCCTTGGTGGCCAACCAGCAGGCGGCGCAGGTGGCAACGATGTCCTGATCGGGGTGTGCTTGTTCCGACAGCGCGATGTTGCGCGCCGACAGGGTCATGCGCGGCAGCACCGATCCACCACCGTAGCCAATCGAGGCCGAGCAGCAGTTCCAATCCGGAATCTCGTTGAGTTTGACGTCCAGCACTTCACACATGGTGTCGATGGAACGCTTCAGGTTCGAAGACGACGCGCCATTCTGCGAGGAGCAGCCGGGGTAGTAGGAGTATTCGTGTTTAGCCATGTAGATGCCCCCTTACTTGTTGGCTTCGAGCTTGGCGGCTTCGATTTCTTCGGCCTTCTTGATCATCTTCTGCAGGCCTGAGACATCCTTGATGCCGTGGCCGCCGAAGAATTCCGCAGCGCTCATGCGCTTGGCCTTCATCATGTTCATGCCCAGCTTCTGGTTGGCCATGGCGTTCTTGATGCCCTGACCGAAACCGTCTTTGAAGTACAGCGACAGGCCGAGCTTGAGCTCGTTGACGCGGCCCTTCTTCATCATGTTGTTCCAGAAGATCTGCGAGAACTCCGCCGTCGCCTGACCCTTAGGTACCAGGCCCAGCTTTTTCGCATAGGTGGCCAGGCCGTGCATGATGTGGGTGATCGGCAGTTCGCGCGGACAGCGCACGATGCAGTTGTAGCAGCTGGTGCACATCCACATCGAGTCTGATGCCAAGACCTCTTCACGTTTGCCGGCACGGATCATCATGAAGATCTCTTGCGGCGGATGCGCCCAGTGCGGGCCGAGCGGGCAGGAGCCCGAGCACACGCCGCACTGCATGCACATCTTCACCCATTCGCCTTCTTCGACGTTCGCTTCAACTTCCTTGAGGAAGCTGTTGCGATACTTTTCGACCATTGCTGTATTCATATCGCTCATATCGAACCTCGCTTAGAACTTGAAGGGGCTCATGCCCACCTTCTCGATGACCTCTTCCATCTCCTTGATCAGGCGCGGGGCGCGCTCGATGTCGGTGATGGCCACTTCGTGTACGACAACACGCTCGGGTTCGAGGTTCAGCGTCTGCAGGGTGTCACCGACCTTCATCATGCGCTCGGCCGCCATGGTCGAGCCGCGTACGAAGTGACACTGATAATCCTTGCCACGCTGGCAACCCATCATGACGATGCCGTCGTAGCCGCTGTTCATCGAGTCGGTGATCCAAGACAGCGAGACCGAACCCAGGCAACGGACGGGAATCACGCGTGCCCAGGCACTGATCTCCTGACCGCTCATCGCGGCCTGATCGAGTGCCGGGTAGGCGTCGTTCTCGCACGCCAGCACCAGGATGCGCGGCTTTTCATCAAACTCGTCGGGAATGTCGACGTTCTTGATCTGCTGGCCGACGCTGTCGATCGAGTAGTTCTCAAACGAGATAACGCGTACCGGACAGGCACCCATGCAGGTGCCGCAACGCCGGCAGCGCGACTCGTTGAACATCGGATAGCGCTGCTCATCCTCGTTGATCGCGCCGAACGGGCATTCCACGGTGCAGCGTTTGCACTGGGTGCAACCCTCTTTGCGGAACTTGGGATACGACAGGTCGCCGACGCGCGGATGCGCGGCAGAGCCTTGGCCGGCATTGACGGCAGCCTGGATCGCTTTCATCGCGGCGCCGGTGGCGTCGTCCTGCGCCTGCTTGATGTCCATCGGTCGACGCACCGGACCGGCGGCGTAGATACCGCTGCGGCGCGTCTCGTACGGGAAGCAGATGAAGTGCGAATCGGTAAAGCCGTTGACCAGGTGCGGCAGGTCGGTGCCCTGTCGATAATCCAGGTTGAGGATCGATTCGATCGACACCGAGGCCTCGGCGACCTGCTTCTCGACCTCTGCCAGCTTCTTGTCGCGTTCTTCGTACGGTAACTGCTCGAGTGCGTCGGTCACCGCGTACGGGTTCGGGCCGGAGTTCGGCACCATGCCCAGGTCGAGCACCACCAGGTCGGCGTCGAGCTTGACGTCTTCGTTGAGGATCAGGTCCTTGAAGTTCACCGTCGCACCGCTACCGGAGCTGGTCACTTCGCTGACCTTGCCTTTCGAGAAGATCACCATCTGCTGCTGACCGGAGCGGTAGAAATCCTCGCCGGCGGCACCCGGGGTGCGCAGGTTGTCGAACAGGATGGTGGTGTCGCAGTCTTTGCCGTTCTGGTCTTTGAAGTACAGCGCCTGCTTGATCGAGATGAGGTCGCCGATGCCCGAGTGATAGGGCAGGTGGCCTTCCTCTTTCGATGCCTGGCCCGCGTTCTGTACGAACACCACCGACTTGACCTCTTTGCCGTCCGACGGACGCTTGATCGGGCCGTCGCCGGCTTCGTTCGCCAGGGCTTCGAGCTCGACATTGGTCACGACATCGGCGTTGCTCGAACCGAGATAGGCAAGAGCGGAGGGATCGAACGCCTTCCAGCCCGAGGCCTGTACGATGGCGCCGAAGTTCTCGGTCGCGGTCGATCCGGACTCGGTGGTGATGTCGGCCGAGAAGCGGCCCGGTGCGCCCGAGGTCTTGGTGACCGTGCTATTGAGGTGCACGGTGATCTTGTCGCTTGCCTCAACTGCGGCGATCATCTCGCCGACGTTGTTGTCGATCGGCAGAGGCAGGTCGACGTTGGTGCCGTTGGACACGCCGGCAGCGGCTGCGCGATAGGGGATGCGCTTGTGCCACTTGGCGGCCCAACCGCCCAGCGCGCCGGTCTTTTCGACCAGGTGCACCTTGAAGCCTGCAGCCGCGGTTTCAAGTGCCGCGGTCATGCCGGTGACGCCGCCACCGACCACCAGGATGTTCTTGTTCAGTTCCTGCTCGCCCGACGGGGTCGGCTTGGTCATGAACTTGACCTCGGCGCAGGCCATGCGGATGTAGTCGTCCGCCATCTCCTGCGTGGTCTCACGCGCCTCGTCGGTGTCCGGACGCGACCAGATCACGCCTTCGCGCAGGTTGGCGCGCGACATGGCGACATCCGGGAAGCTGAAGGCCTCGACCTTGGCGCGGCGCGAACAGGCCGCGATCATGATGTGGGTGGCACCATCGTTATCGATCGTGTCGCGGATCAGCTGCACGCCTTCCTTGTTGCACAGCATCTCGTGCTGCACGCACGACTGCATCTTGCCGTCGCGGGTCGCGGTCATTTCCAGTTGGCCGGCATCCAGGCGATCGCCGATGCCGCAGCCGGTGCAGACAAAGCCTGCAAATTTCTTATCGTCTGCCATGTCTTATGCCTCCGCTCCTGCTACGCGGTTGACCACCTGAATCGCCTTCAGCGCGGCACCGGTTGCATGCTGTACTGCCCGGTTTACATCCAGCGCGTCGGATGCCGAACCGGCTGCGAATACACCGCCGTTGGCGGCATCGGGCTCGATGAAGCCCTCGCGGTTGATCACGATGTCGACCGGGAAGTCGCCCTGCGCCACGGACGGCTCCATGCCGGTCGCCAACACGACCAGGTCATGCGTGTTTTCGTAGCGGTTGTAGCCTTCGGTGTCGACGCCGCGGCAGATCGGATTGCCGTCTTTATCGGTGATGATGTTGGCGACCTTCGACTTGGTGAAGGTGACGTTGTCCATCGCCTGGACCGTCGCGTAGAAGTCTTCGAAGCGATCGATCGCACGGATGTCGATGTAATAGATCGTGACCTTGGCGTCTTCGTAGGCGTCGACCACATAGTGGGTCTGCTTCAGCGATGCCATGCAGCAGATGCGCGAGCAGTGGTACAAGTGGTTGCGGTCACGCGAGCCGGCGCATTGGATGAAGGCGACGTTTTTCGCCTCTTTGCCGTCCTTGCGCACGATCTTGCCGCCGGTCGGGCCCTTCGGGTCGGCCATGCGTTCGAATTCGACGTTGGTGATGACGTTATCGAAGCGGTCGTAGCCATACGGCTGGATCTTGGCTGCATCGTACGGCTTCCAGCCGGTTGCCCAGATCACGGCGCCCGCCGGGAACTTGATCTCCGATTCCTGCATGTCGAGGTCGATCGCGTTGTACTTGCAGGCATCCTTGGCCTTCTGGCCGTCGTCGGTGCCGACGATGCGCGGGTCGAGCACGTACTGCATCGGGTGCGCCATCACGTGCGGCAGGTAAGCGCCCTTGCGCTTCGACATGCCGTAGTTGTACTCGTCGTCGAACTCGGCCTCGACGGCTCTGGCGCAGTCGCCGCAGCCGGTGCAGTTGTCGTTGACGTAGCGCGGAGACAGCTTGACCGTCGCCGTGTAGTTGCCGGCTTCACCCTCGATGTTGGTCACTTCGGCCATCGTCAGGATGGTCAGGTTGGGGTTCATCTTGGCCCGACGCTGGTTGATCTCCAGCCCGCAGGTGGGGTGGCACAGCTTGGGGAAGTACTTGTACAACTGGCTGACGCGGCCGCCGAGGTAGGGGCGTTGTTCAACCAGCACGACCTTTTTCCCGGTCTCGGCGGCCTCGAGTGCGGCAGTCATGCCACTGATGCCGCCACCGACGACCAGGATGGTCTCGTTGGTAGCTACGACTTCCGTCATGGATAGTCCTCCGTCGCGGATAGTGATGAATCTTTTTTCGTCCGACCTCGGCAATATGGCGCGATCGGCAGTGGGCTCACGGGCCCGGAATTCTCTCTGTCTCAGCCCCGCGCGGTTGCGCGCAAAGGGGGCGATTTCAGCGACCGCCAACGATACTCCCGTTGGCAGCCCATCGCTATGCGCCAACAATCGAATTTTCCGATGCACTAATAGATGAAGCGTATATATCTAAGGTGTGGGCAATAAAACGCAGCAAAACAGTCGGTTATGGCCCCGTTCGCCGGCAACCCGCCATGCCGTGCGGTTGCCTCGCCGTGCATCGCTGGTTAGCCTTGCGCAGCCTCCGCTACATCGCTGCCTAACCTAGGGAAACCGTTGTGACCGACGTCGCCAAGATCCTCAAACCCGAAGAGAACTTCATCACCGAAGAGCCGTACTATCAGCCGGTCGGCGACGAAATCGCGGTGTTCGAGGCGGCCTATGCCAACCACCTGCCGGTTCTGCTTAAGGGTCCGACCGGTTGCGGCAAGACCCGTTTCATGGAGCACATGGCGTGGCGACTCAAGCGGCCGCTGGTCACCGTGTCGTGCCACGACGATCTGACCGCGTCCGATCTGGTCGGTCGCTTCCTGGTCAAGAACAACGAAACCACCTGGGTCGACGGGCCGTTGGCGCGTGCCGTGCGCACCGGCGCGATCTGCTATCTCGACGAGGTCGTCGAGGCGCGCAAGGACACGACGGTGGTGATCCATCCGCTGGCCGACGACCGGCGGGTGCTGCCGATGGAAAAGCTCGGCGAGTTGGTCGAGGCAGCCGACGGTTTCTGCCTGGCGATGTCGTATAACCCCGGCTATCAATCGGTGCTCAAGGATCTCAAGCAATCGACGCGGCAACGTTTCGTTGCGCTCGAGTTCGATTATCCCGCCGTCGCGTTGGAACAACAGATCGTTGAGCGTGAGGCAGGCATCGATGCCGGACAGGCCGCCCGGCTGGTCAAGTTTGCGCACATGACGCGCAATCTCAAAGGACAGGGGCTGGACGAGGGGGCCTCGACCCGGCTACTGGTACATGCCGCCAAGCTGATCGTCAGCGGCGTCGATCCGGTGGTCGCCTGTCGCGCCTCGATCGCCCAGGCACTGACCGATGATCGCGACATGTTGGTCGCGGTCAACGAACTGTCTGCCTCGCTGTTTTAGTCCGCCCTTAAAGCCGCATTTTAGGAAGCGATTTCGTCAGGGGCGCCGCGAGATTCCCCAATCGCGGCGCGCAGTGCTGTTTCAGCCACATCTAATTAAAGGCGTGCTCAAGCCCGGTCGATACGGTGGCATGCCGCAAGATTCCAAATTCCAGCTTTCCCGCGCGTTCGCTGTCCGCCAGCGATCGGGCGGTTTTACGTTGATCGAGGTGATGATAGGTGTCGCCATTCTGTCGATCCTGGCGGCGATCGCGATCCCTTACTACAACGGCTATATCGCCGAAGGTCGCATCGCTACCGCGATCAAGGATATCCGCCAGATCGAGCTGATTCTGAACGATCGCTTTCTCGACAACGATCCGCCGGCGACCCTCGCGGCGGTCGGGATCAACATGCGCGATCCCTGGGGCAATCCTTATCAATATCTGTGGTTGCGCAACAACCCGGCACCGGGCATCAACGGTTCGCGTCGGCGCGACAAGTCGGCCAACCCGGTCAACTCGGACTACGACCTGTACAGCATGGGGCCGGACGGCGTGACCACCGCGCAGTTCACCGGGAAGAATGCACGCGACGACATCGTGCGCGCGAACGACGGTGACTTCATCGGGGTGGCCGCCGATCACTGATCGGCGGGGTCGTCATGAAAGCCCTGACCCAATGGAAATCCAGTGTCGCCCGCCGCTTCGATACCGCGTTCGTCGGCGCAGCCGCCATTCCGTTGATACTGCTGGCTGCGGTCGCCTATTACCTGGTCGCCGACAAACTGCAGGAGCGTGCCCTGGACGATGCGCACTACCTGGCCAAAGACCTCGGCATGGCGGTGTTCGACCGGCTCAAGTTCGTCAATGACGAGTTGCTGATCCTATCGCGCCACGTCGATGCCACCAGCAACTACCGCGGCATGCTGCACGGTCTGGATCTTCAAGAGCGAACCCACGGTCTGCTGCACATCTCGCACGACGAAAAGCTCTCCGGCAACGTGCATCTCAGCGATCGCGAGCGGTCCACCCTGCTGCGCCAGGTGGGCAGGTTCAGCGACGACAAGCCGTTGCTGATCACCTTGGGAGAACCGGCAAACCGGCGGTTGTTCATGTTGCTGCCGCAGGTGGGTGGGCAGCAGGATGCGCGGTGGTTCGGTGCCGAGTTGGACACCACCTATCTCTGGGATACCAGCGGCATCGCCGCGCGCCCCGATTACGTCTGCATCCTTGATAACGACGCCAGCCCGGTGTTCTGCAACGCACCGGACATCGCCGGTTGGGTCGAAAACAGTCGCGATCACGTCAGTGAGCGGCGGCGCCCGGCGGCGATCAGCGACGCCGACGGCGAAACCTTCCTCACTGCCGCATGGACCTTGTTTCTCAAGCCGCATTACCAGTTCGAACGCTGGACCGTGCTGGTGGGTATCCCGCGCTCGATGGCACTGTCGTCGATCGCGAACTTCGACCGCGTGTTTGCCGGCATCGGGGCAATCGGCGTACTGCTGGCGCTGGGTATGGGGCGACGGTTGATCCGCAGCAACCTCAAACCGCTGAAGTCGCTAAGCGCCGCTACCGACAGGCTCGCGGAGGGCAACTTCCGCCATCGCGTCAGCCTGGACTCAGGCGACGAGTTCGAGCGACTGGGCGATGCCTTCAACGACATGGCGGCGCAGATAGGTCAGCAGTTCGACGAGATGCAGGCCTTGGCCGCCTTCGATCGCGCGTTGCAGAGCGCACAGTCGATCGAAGGCGCAATGCGCGCCGGTCAGCAGACGATCGATGCCTTGATCGGCCCGGGGCGCGTTGCCTTGCTGTGTCATGAGCGCTGGTCGGGCGCGGGCATCTTATGGTGCCTGCCGTTTTCTCCGGCGGATGTGCACGAGCTGGCGCTGACCCAGGGGCAGGAGCTGGTTGCCAATGTGCGATCGGGTGATGCCGGTGAGATGGTGCAGGCGTGCCCCTATCTGCAGCACCTTGGCATGCAGTCGTCGGACGATGTGCGGCAGTTCCCGATGCTCGGCAACGAACACGTCGCCGCCGAGATCGTGCTGCGCAATGTGCAGCCCGGCGACGAAGAGGCGACCAACCGAATCGTCGATGTGCTCGGCATTGCGCTCGACAACCTGGTGCTCGAGCGACGCCTGTTTTTCCAGGCCAACCACGATTGGCTGAGCAAGCTACCCAACCGCGCGCGCATGCGTGACCTGTTCAATGGCGCGGTGGCGGATTCCAGCGGCAACGGCAGCGTGATCGGCATGCTGTTGATCGATCTCGATCGTTTCAAACAGGTTAACGATTCGTTGGGACATGGCGTCGGTGATCGCTTGCTGGCCTTGATCGGTGATCGGCTGCGTAGTGTGTTGCCGCCCGAACTGGTTCTCAGTCGATTCGCCGGAGACGAGTTCGTTGCCATGCTGCCGCATGCCGATAGCCGCGAAGTGGTGTCCGAGCTCAACGCGATTGCCGACCAGATCAACAGCGAGCTCGACAAGCCTTTCGGGCTCGGCCTGCGGGATGTGCGTATGACCGCGACCATGGGCGCCGCGGTTTATCCTTACGATGGCGGCAGCTTCGAGTCGATGCTGCAGAGCCTCAATGCCGCAGCGTATGCCGCCAAGAGCTCACGCCGTGGCAGCATGCTGTTTTTCTCCAGCGGGATGCGTGACAGCCTGGTCGGACGCATGGACCTTGAACAGGCACTGAAAGGCGCCGTGCCGAACAACGAGCTGGTGCTGCACTATCAGCCGGTGATGGACGCACGCACTCGCCGGGTGCGCAGCGCCGAGGCGTTGATGCGCTGGGAGCGACCGGGCGTGGGTCTGGTCTTCCCCGGCGGCTTCATCGATGTTGCCGAAGACAGTGGCCTGATCGCCGATATGGGCAACTGGGCGTTACACACCGTGTGTCGTCAGATGCAGGCATGGATCGATGCCTGCTACGCGATCGAAAGCGTGGCGGTCAATGTGTCGAGTATCCAGTTGTCGAGCGATGAATTCGTCGGCCAGGTACAGCACGCGCTGGATGAGTCCGGGCTACGGCCGCAGGCACTCACCCTCGAGGTCACGGAGACGGCGTTGATCGGCCAATTCGAAGAGGCCGTCGAACGTTTGAAACGGATTCGCAGCCTCGGCGTGCGCATCATGATCGACGACTTCGGGACCGGCTACGCGTCGCTGAAGTACCTCAAGATGTTGCCGATCGACGGGGTGAAGATCGACCGCCTGTTCGTCAAGGATCTGCCGGACAGCGCGGCCGACGAAGCGATCGTCGCCGCGGTGGTCAGCCTCGCGCAGTCATCCGGTTTCAAGCTGGTTGCCGAGGGGATTGAAACCGAAGCGCAGGCGCATTATCTGCGTGATGCCGGGGTGCCCTATCTGCAGGGCTTCCTGTTCGACAAGGGGCTTGCGGCCGACGACATCGAACGGCGATTGCGCAAGGACCTGCTGGAAAAAGAAAATAATGTCACCAGCGTCGGCATGGGCTGAGAAGCCGGTGCCTTGGCAGGCGATAGTGTGATGTACGACCGTGGCTTAGGGAAGGAAAGACAGGGTTGCGCGATCAGGTTACGCTATTATCGACAAAATTATTCATGCGAGAACGACGATAAGATGGTTTTCCACAAGGGGCATACTTCCGGGCAGCACGCGGGCTTCACACTGATCGAGGTGATGCTGGCAGTCGCGATTCTCGCCATTATTGCGGCGCTGGCGATTCCGGCCTACCAGGGATACATACTCGAGGGCCGTATCGGCACGGCGATCAAAGATATCCGCCAGACCGAACTGATCCTCAACGACTTGGCGGATGATGGCCAGTTGGGTTCGCTCGATGCGAACAACACGGCGGTGCGCGGCGTGTATCTGCGTGACAGCATCGTCGTGTTGGGTGACCCGGGTACTCCACCGGCCGGTGCGCAGGCCTGGCTCGATCCGTGGGGGCGCATCTACCGTTACCAGCGTCCGGCAACGCGCACCGATAGCAGCGGTGCGGTGTCGAACAACAGTGTCAATCCGCAAGGCTACGACCTGTTCAGCGATGGCCCCGATGCTTCCGATACCGCCGATGATGTGATGCGTGGCTGCAACGGTGAGTTCGTCGGTACTGCCGGCGGCCACAGCTGCTGATCTCGGCCACTTGAATCCCGGCCGCGTCCGCTCGCGACGCGGCTGTTTGCCCGCTTCTACGATACCCAGCCTGCATTGCTGCCTTAGCTGAATAGCCCCGGTCGGCTTGCCGGTGGTTGATGCGTTCTTAACAAGCGCGCTTGCGGAAAATCCGTGAGACGTGGCGTCGTTGTCTTCGAATCCCTGCGATCTCTGGCTGACAGTGGCTTGCTTATCGCTCAGGCGAAAGCGGCGGCTGTCACCTTGGTTCGAGGTTGCGCCGTCGCGCGGTTCGCCCATGCAATAAACGGTGTCTCGCAAGCGACAGAATCTGTTGCGGCTTCCGAAATCTCAAAAATGCGCTATGGTATGGGGGCTTACGGCGTTTTTATTATTATTAAGACAAACTAATGCGCGTAACCTTCCTTTTTGTCGTCTCGCTTGCCGTTATGTCGTCTGCCGCATGGGCGGGCAGCGCCAGCATCGCCTTGCCGATCGCTGCCGGGACGGTATCCGAGGCGGAGTTCTGGCCGGGCGATGACGAAAAGCCCGCCTTGCTGATCCAGCATGGATTCCTGCAAACACATCACTTCTCGACCGTACGCCGGCTGGCCGAGGCCCTGGCGGACGAAGGGTTCACGGTGTTGACGCCATCGCTGTCGCTTGGCTTGAACCGGCGTCGTCAGAGCCTTGCCTGTGAGGCCGTGCATACCCATTCGCTGGCAACCGACATCGACGAACTGCGGGTGTGGACCCAATGGCTGATCGATCGCACCGGCAAGTCGCCGGTGGTGATCGGACACAGCACCGGCGGGGTACACCTGGCGGCAATGATCGATACCTATCGCGACCTGAGTATCGCCAGGGCGGTGCTGATCAGTCTGGCTTACTTCGGTGAGGAGCAGTCCACCGAGCGCCTGGTCACGATGCGCGACCAAGCGGTACGCGATATCCAGAGCGGCGAAGAGCAGGTTCGCGCTTACTCCTTGAGCTTCTGCGACGAATACGTGACCGACGCGACCAACCTGCTTTCCTACCTCGAATGGGACAGGTCGCGGGTCGAGGCGGCGGTCAGAGATGCCTTCGTGCCGGTCGCCATCATCTACGGTGACAAAGACGACCGCGTCGACCACGAGTGGCTGGAAACTCTCGCCTCGCTTGGCGTGACGGTCAGGTCGGTCGCCGGGGCCAATCATTTCTTCGATCTGTCACATGAATTCGACCTGTTCGACGAAGTCCTTGCCGTGCTCGAAGAGGTGCGCCATGGATAGCGGACAGCGCGCTCTGCCGATCAGCTTCTACGCCATCGTCATGATGGTGCTGGTGGTACTGGCCTTCGTGACCTACGCCGCCTTCACCTACGGTGAGTTCCAGCGGGTACGCGACGACATGGACGCCAGCAACAAGGCGGCGGCGAGCGAAGAAATCGCCGTGATCATGGATTTCCTGTTGCGTGATGCCGAAGGTGCCGCAGCGCGCTTCGCGCATTGGGAGGAAGTGGCGCAACAGATCCGCACGCCGCGGTTCTACCCATACTGGCGCAGTCGGCGCATGTTGAGCGCGCACGTGCTTCCGGACTACGTGGTAGGTGCCGAGATCTACGACATCGATGGCAAGGCGTTGGCAAAGCTCGACCGTCCGGCCCTGCCGGCGCAGACCGGTATCCCACCGCCGCCGTCGTATGTGGATTTTTCGGGGGCCGAGCCGACGCTGTTGATCTTTCACAGCGTAACCACGCGCGACGCGAACGATCGTGAGCAACTCGTCGGCTACGTCGGTCTGCGCGTGACCTTCCTGCACCAACTGCGTGAGAATCACGCCTACCGTTACGTCAACGCCCCGAGCATCCGTTTTGTGCGCGGTGGCAACTCGACCTTGACCTGGCCCGAGCTGCAGTCGATCGTCGAATTCGAGCTGCGCGACAACCCGATGAGCGAAGCCGTATCGGGCCTGCTGTCGGGGGCCATCGTCAACCTCAGTGTGATCCTCGGACTGTTCGCCCTGACCCTGTTCCCCGTACTGGTGTTTTTGATTGTGCGCCCGTTGCGCGCGATCTCCGGCCACATCGACAAGCTCAAGGTCAGCCCGGGCGGCCTGATGCTCGAAGAACTCGGTGGGGTGTTGCCGATCGCCGAGACCGAAAAGATCCGCGAATCGCTGAACGATTATCAGAGCCGCTTGACCGACGTGCATTCGAGCCTGGAAGAGAAGAGTCTCGAACTCTGGACCCTGGCGCATCACGATGCTTTGACCGGCGCGAAAAACCGACGCGCCTTCGACGAGTACATGGCGAATCTGCCGGCGATACTGCGCGACCGCGACAGCAGCGTGTGTTTCGCGCTGTTCGACGTCAACCATTTCAAAGCGCTGAACGACACCTATGGTCACAGCGTCGGCGACCAGGTGCTCAAGGTCATCGCCGGTCGCATCAGTGCGGTGTTGCGCCGCGACGAGGAGCTGTTCCGTATCGGCGGTGACGAGTTCGCCATGGTGTTGGTCGATTGCGACGAGGCATCCGCACTGAAGATCGCCGAGCGCTGCCACGAAAAGATCGTCGGCTACGATTTCAGCCGCCTCGGCATTCGCGAGCCGCTACGAATGAGCGCCGGCCTGGCGATTGCGCGCGCCGACGATCTCGATGACCTGCAGACGTTGCAATGGAAGGCCGACGTCGCCATGTATCGCGCCAAGCGACCGGGCAACACCAACGTGGTGATGTTCGACGAAGCCATGGCGAGCAATGCCGAAGGGCTGTTCTCGAGCTGGGTCAATACGGCGGTTTATGATGCGGTCATCTATGGCACCGGTCTGGTGATGCACTATCAGCCGATCGTCGATCTGGCGAGCGGCGAGGTGTGTCATTACGAGGCGTTGATCCGCATTCGCCAGGACGGCGAACTGATTCAGCCCTCCAACATCTTCCAGGTCATCGAGGCCCGCCGGCTTGAGGTCGAACTTGATCGCGCCGTGTTGCGCTGCGTGCTCGAAGACCTGCGTGAAGGCAAGCTGCCGCCCGGTACCGGTGTATCGATCAATCTCTCCGGCCCGTCGGTGGTGCACGATCAGCTGTGCGAATGGCTGCGCGGCTTCAAGCCCTACCTGAAAGACTACAAGCTGATGATCGAGGTGACCGAGACCGCGCTGATCACACAGATCGGCCTGGCCAACGAAAACCTGTCGAAGCTCAGGCAGGGCGGCTTCGCCATCGCGCTGGACGATTTCGGTAGCGGTTATTCGTCGGTGCGCTATCTGGCCAGCATGCCGGTCGATATCGTCAAGTTCGATATCAGTCTCGTGCACGGCCTGACCAACGACAGCCAACGCAATCTCGTTACCCACCTGGCGCAGATGATCATCGACTCGGGGCATCTGCTGGTTGCCGAGGGTATTGAAGATATGCCGACACTGGAGGCGGCCCGGCTGGCTGGTTTCCAGCGCGGTCAGGGCCTGTTGTTCGGTCAGCCGGCTGCCAAGCCGCGCCCCGATCGCGTGTCGTTCGACAACGTCACGGCCTTTCCAGGCGGCCGGCGCGCATAGCGGCCCGCCGTCGCACTTAGCGCGGCATTCTCGATCGGCGCGACGCTATTCCGCCGAAAACCCGCGGTTGACCCTGTCGGGCGCCTTCTTTAGCGTGCTGATGCGCACCGCATCTGGCGGTTCGGGATTCGCCTAGCTGAAAAGGTCAACTTGTGAGTCGACAGCCGCTGGATGCCAGTTCTCTGATTACGCATCTCGACGAATACCTCGAGGTCGAATTCACCTTCATCCATACCGAAGAGCTGGCCGCCGTGCTGGCCGCTATGCCGCGCGATCGCCAGGACTTCATTCTCGAATGGACGCGGCGCGCGGCCGCCACCAATACCGAGCTGGCCTTTCAGTTTGCCAATCGCGCCAAAGAGGCCTTGAGCGAAGTCGAAGCCGACGCGGTGGCGTCCTGGTGTCTGCATGCCATGGACAGCTACGACAAGGCCGGCCTGCAGGCCGCGATGACCGTCATACGCGATCTCGATGCCTTTCTCGCCGTCGGCCACCAGCGCGCGGCCGGTTCGTTATTCGAAGAAGCGGTGCCGGTGCTGTTGCCGTTCGTCCAGGGGCTCGAAGGTCGTCGCCTGAAGATCGAGCCGGGGGAGTTCGCCTGGACCGACGGCGAGGTCTTGTACCTGCCCGAGATCGTCGCCCGTCTCGACAACCAGGCGGACAACTTCCAATTGTTCAAGGCGACGGTCGCCCATCTGTGGGCGCAGACGCGTTACGGCACGCTGAACGTCGACTTGGTGACCTTCTGCGACGGGCACCCTGAGCCGGAACGCGTACTGGCGCTGTTTCATGCGCTGGAAACCCACCGCCTGGACGCACGCATCGCCGCGGAACTGCCCGGTCTTTATCGCAGGATGCGTGCGTTGAGTGAGCAACTCGGTGACGTACCGATGCCCGATGCATGGCAGCCGGCGCTCGACGACCTGGCGCGTCAGCAGGCGACCGTCGATGACACACTCCGCTGGGTCGGCATTTGTGCAGAGCATGATGCGCTGGTGTCACGCTGTTACCAGGGGCGTTTGAATCCGGCCGCGGCATGGGCGGCGCGCCTGCGGCGTATCGAGCGCGACAAGGCGCGCTTGCGTGAAAGCCTGCGTGTGATCGCCAATGAACTGGTCGAAGGCCGTCAGGATCACGCGCCGCCGGAGTCGTTCGATGTCGAACTGCCGGACCCGGACGCGCCGAACCCGTCGCTGCAGGTGGAGGTCACGCTGTCTCAGCAGCCCTTGCCGATACCGGACAAGGTGCGCGATCAGTTGGTATCGATACTGCTCGATCTGGGTGAGATCCCGCCCGAGTTTCTGACGCCTGCCGGCGAAGGCGAATACGACCCGGGCCTGTTCGACGATACCGGACCGAATCCGGAGGACGTCTGGGGAGGCACCTATCACGAAGAAGGGGCCTACCTTTACAACGAATGGGATATCGCCCGCCAGGCGCACAAAAAGAACTGGTGCGTGTTGCGTGAGATCGATGTGGCGCCGGGTGATCCGGGTTTCTATCACGCCACGATGGGCAAATATGCCGGCTATATCCACTCCTTGCGCCGTACCTTCGAGATCCTGCGCGGCGAAGACAAGGTGCTGAAACGTCAGACCGATGGCGAGGATATCGATATCGATGCGCTGGTCGAGGCGTGGAGCGATGTCCATTCAGGGCTGGAGATGAGCGATCGCCTGTTCACCCGGATGCACAAGGAAGAGCGCAACATCGCAGTGATGTTCATGGTCGATATGTCGGGTTCGACCCGCGGCTGGATCAACGAGGCCGAACGCGAGGCGCTGATTCTGCTCGCCGAGGCGTTGAATACGCTCGGCGACCGCTATGCCATCTACGGTTTTTCGGGGTGGACGCGCAAACGCTGCGAGGCGTTCAAGGTCAAGGACTTCGATGACCCGTGGGACGAGAACGTGATCGGTCGGGTGTGCGGCATCGAGCCGAAGGACTACACGCGTATGGGCGCGCCCATCAGGCACTTGGTCAGCAAGCTCAAGCAGGTCGAGGCACGGACCAAGCTGCTGGTCACGCTGTCCGACGGCAAACCGGACGACTATGATCTCGAGTACCGCGGTGAGTACGGCATCGAAGACACGCGTCAGGCCTTGTTTGAGGCACGCCGCGACGGCGTCCACGCCTATTGCATCACCATCGATCGCGAGGGCCAGGACTATCTGCCGCATATGTACGGCGCGGCCAACTACACGGTGCTCGACGATGTCGCCAAGCTACCGACCAAGGTTTCCGACATCTACCGCAAAATAACCACCTGATGCATTGCATTCATGCGCGCGCCTTGGCAACCTTTTGCGACGCCGCGCTACGGCCGGCTACGCTTCCATTCGCCCAACGTTGGCAGGTCTGTCGGAATCCATCGGGCGAACTCAATATAAACCACGCAGGGGGACTTGGATGAAATCACACACATGGCTGCTGATGGGCGTCATGCTCGCAGGCGGTGTTCACGCAGTACCTCAATATGGCCCGGGGCCGGCGCCGATGCCCTATGGCCCGAACCCATACGGTATGCCCGTTCCGCAGATGAACAATCCGGCAGTCGCGCTACGTGCGGGTATCGACAAGCTGCTTGGCTTTCTCGACAGCCAGGACAGCGTGTCACCGGAGGACCTCGCCGATTTTCTCAACAGCGAAATAGCGCCGTTTTTCGATTTCGAGTACATGGCCAGTGCGGCCGGCGGCCGGATCTACGAGCAGATGTCGCCGCTCGAGCAGCAAGAGATGGCGGAAGACATCAAGCGAACCTTTCTGACCAAGATGACCGAAAAGCTCGCCTCGTACGACAATCAGCAGGTGCAGTTTCTACGGCCGCGCAGCGAGAACGACGGGCAGACGGCGGTTGTCGGTGTCGCTATTCTGAATCCGGGCAACTATCCGGCGCGTCTGGATTTTCGTCTGTACCGCGGTGAACAGGGCTGGAAGGTGTACGACGTAGCGGCCAATGGTCATAGCGCCATCGTGCACTACCGGCGGCAGATGATGCGCCAGATGCGTGCCCAGCAGATGCAGCAGATGCAGCGAATGCGCCAAATGGCGCCGCAGATGGGGCCGGGTGGTCCCGGCGGATATGGGCCCTACGGTCCGCAGCCGATGCGCTGATTGAAAAAAGAACCGGGCATTGCCCGGTTTTTTTATGGCGAGTGCTGTACGCGTTTCGACTATGCGCAACGCAATGCCTCGATGGTTTCCAGCATTGGCTCGACATGCAGGTAGTCGATAGGCACCGGCCAATGGGTTGATCCGACCGTCAGGCGAAGGCTCGGAAAGCTGTCGGCGCCCATGCCGTGTGCTTCGCTGATCTCACGCTGCAGCTGCGCATCGGTTGTCGCGTCGACGAGTCGTTCGGCGAAGCGATGTCGGTCCAGGCCGAGGCGAACGGCGAGGGCGATCAGGGTATCTTCGTCGGACGGGTTCATGGCTTCCAGGTAGTAGGCCCGTTGGATCGCATCGATCATCGCGGCTTCCTTGTCGGCATCGAGTTCACGTGCGGCGATCACAGCCCGGCAGGCCGGCCAGGTGCTGCGTCGCGGGCGGCAGTTGCGCCAGAAATCGAAGTTGAACCGGGTGCCCGGTATGCGTTGCTGGATGCGCTTCCAGGTCGCCTGCAGATAGCGTTGCATATCGTCACTCATCGGGTCGTCGCTGTCCGGTGCCAGGCCGCCCAGCAGGCGGCGCACCGCAACGCCTTGCGGCAACTGGCGGCAAAGATTGTCGAACAGCGGCCGAAAACCCCAACACCAGCTGCACATCGGGTCGTGCACATAGATCAGGTTGTGGGTCGTGTTGTCACTCATGTGTGCGCTGGCCTCATTTGAACTTCACTCCCCGAAGCAGCTCCAATAAGCTCGGATATCACTAAATAAAGATGATGGTTGCCGATGTCTCAAGAGGATGAAAACACAGGAACCACGCGCGCAGGGCGCCATATGCTGTTGCTGGCGTGGGCCGGCGGTATCGCGCTGCTGACCTTCCTGTTCAACGATGCGCTGAACCTGAAGTTCAATCCGAACAGTCAGCCGCAGATCCAGGTTGCGCAGGATGGCACCCGCGAAGTCGTTCTCGAGCGCAATGCACAGGGGCACTATGTGACCAGTGGAACCATCAATGGCCAGGCTGTCGTGTTCCTGGTCGATACCGGGGCTACCGACGTGGCGGTTCCCGAAGATATCGCCAACCGGCTCGGATTGGAAAGACTTGGCAGTGGTGTCAGTCAGACGGCCAACGGCGCGGTGGCTGTATGGCACACCCTGCTCGACGAGGTCAGTGTCGGCAATATTCAGCGCCGTCGAATCAAGGCGTCGATCATCCCGTCGATGGGGGAAGGCGGCGCCGTGTTGCTCGGCATGAGCTTTTTGAAACCCCTGGAATTCAGCCAGAGTGGCGGGCAGTTGATTCTGCGCCAGTTGCCCGCGGGCTGATAGGCGGCAGTCTTTCGCACAATAAAAAAGCGCCGCAATAGCGGCGCTCTTTCGCAGAATATGTCTGCCCGACGATCAGCCGATGGTGTCTTTCAGCGCTTTCAGCGCCGATACACGTACGACAGTCGATGCCGGCTTGGCAGCGATTTTCATCGGTTCACCCGTTGCAGGGTTGCGGCCCATACGCGCTTTGCGGGCCGGTTTCTTGACGCGACGAATCTTCACGCCCGTGTCGGGGATGGTGAATTCGCCGGAACCACGCTTTTTCATGTGGCCTTCGATCATCTCGCCCAGCGCCGTGAAGACGGCAACAACGTCCTTCTTCGGGAGTTCGGTCGATTCGGAGATCGCGGTGATGATTTGCGTTTTGGTTTGTTTGGTGGAAATGGCTTTTACTGCAGGTGCAGCAGCCGCTTTTTTAGCCGCAGCCTTTTTTGCGGCTTTTTTCTTTACTGCCATGTAGGACTCCTACTCAGGATTGGTGTGGAACCGCAGAAAACATAGCATATAACTGCAAACTGCAATACACAGAAATGCCTTGTTTAACGCTGTGAATCGCAAAAAAATAGCGGAACTGCAGATTGTCTGCCGTTCTTCAATCAACGGAGGTGCGTTGTGTTTGCTCGAACCTGTCTTGCTCTGTTGTTCGTAACGCTTGTTCCCGGTGTTGCACAAGCTCTCGAACTCGCCGGTGTCGACGTGCCGCAGACGGCACAAATCCGCGGTGCGGAACAGCCTCTGGTACTCAATGGCGCCGGTGTGCGAAAGAAGTTTTTCATCAGTGTCTATGTCGGCGCGCTCTACCTGCCGCAGCGTCAGGTAGGCGTTGGCGGCTTGTTGACCGATCCGCCCGCAAACCGTGTGTCGATGCACTTCGTCTACAGCGAGATCGAGAAACGCATGCTCGACGACGGTTGGCGAGAGGGATTCGAAAAGAACCTGTCGCCGCAGGAACTCGCTGCCGTGAATGAACGCCTGACGCATTTCACCGAGCTGTTCGAAGACCTGCACGAAGGCGACACCATCTGGCTCGATTACGTGCCGGGTCGCTCGACCGAGGTCAGCATCAACGGCGTGCCGCGCGGTGAGATCGAGGGCGCGGACTTCAACGCCGCGCTGCTTTCCGTGTGGCTGGGTGACGAACCTGTGACGGATGCACTCAAGAACGCCATGGTAGGGGTCGATAAGCACTAGGCGCCCGGGATCGCGGGCCCTAACGGAAAAGCATCGACTTTATGGAATCAGCCACTCGAATGTCAGATGAAGCGTCGAGCGAGGAGATCGCGCGTCTGCGGGCGCTCGTCCCGCTGCACACCCTGCCTGACGAGGCCTTCGAGCAGCTCCTCGACGGCATTTCATTCGAGTCTCTGACCAAGGGAAAAATTCTTTTCGAACAAGGTGATACGGATCATCAACACGTCTACCTTCTGAAAGGAAGCGTGAGCCTGCTGCACGATAAGAATGTCACCGATACGGTCAAGTCGACCAACGAAACCGCACGTTTTCCACTGGCCCACCAGCTACCGCGCGAGCAGACCGCGCGCGCCAACGGCAAGATTCGCATCGCACGTATCGACAGCCGGCGTTTGAGCGATCTGCTGGCGCGCACCCAGACCGTCGATTACCAGGTCGCCGATCTCGATGAATCGGGTCAGGACGACTGGATGACGATGTTGCTGCAGTCGAGCGTGCTGCAGCAGGTGCCGGCATCGAACATCCAACGCGTGATGATGAGCGTCGAGCAGGTCGAGGTCGAAAAAGACGAAGACCTAGTGCGCCAGGGTGACCCGGGTGATTTCTACTACATGATCACCAAGGGCTGCGCGGTTGTGCGCCGCGACAACGACGACGGCAAAGGGGCGGTCGAGGTCGCCACGCTCGGCCCGGGCGACGCGTTCGGTGAAGAGGCCTTGTTGTCGGACAACCCGCGCAACTCCACGGTCACAATGATCCAGACGGGCGAAGTACTGCGCCTGAGCAAGGAAGACTTCCTCGACCTGATTAACAACCCACTGCTGGAGCGGCTGAAAATGCCGGCCGCACAGGCGAAGGTGGATCAGGGTTCGGTCTGGCTGGATCTGCGCTCCGGTGCCGAATACGACGAATCGCACCTGCCGAACGCTATCAGCATTCCTTTCGAATCACTGCGTTACCAAGCGTCGAGCCTGGCGACCGACCGGCACTACATCCTGTACAGCGACACCGGTGGCCGCGCGATGGCCGGCGCCTTTTTGCTGACTGAGCGCGGCTTCGATGTCTCGGTGCTGGAGGGTGGACTCGCGTCCAGCGAGACAGATGCGGTTGCCGAGGAGCCGCCCGCAGCCGCAGCGGCAGTCGATGACGAGGTGATGCAGGAACGCATCCGTCGTGCCGAGGCGCGCGCGAAAGAACTCGAAGACCGGTTGAAAGAGGCCCAGCTCGATCAGAAAGGCATTGCTGAGGAACGCGAACAGTATCTGCAGCAGGTGCGCGAGGCCGTCGAGCAGGCGCGCCAGGACGCTGCGCAGAGCGAGGCGGAGAAGAAGGAAGCGCTGGATGCGCGGCAGAAGGCTTACGCAGAGATGGAGCGTCTCACCAGCAGCCTCGAGGCTGCGGAGAACGAACGCGCCTCACTGGCGGGCCGGATGTCCGAGATCGAGGGTCTCGACAAGAAGCTGCAGGAGCGCTTGTCGAGGGCCGAGCGCGAGTTGATCGGCGAGCGCGAGCGTGCCGAGAGCGCAACCACCAATCTCGACGACCTGGCGGGCCGTCTGACCGACGCCTTGGCGCAACGCACCAAGGAACGTGAGCAGCACGATCGTGAACGCGGTGAATTGAAGGAGGAAATGACCGCGTTGCAGCTCGACCTTGAACAGGCGCAGGCTGACCTGGAAAGCCTGCGCAACGACCTCGATGGGCGCAAGGGCGACGATGAGGCGGTGCAGACGCTGCAGCAGGAAATTGATGCGCTGCGCAAAGAGAACGAACAACTGCGCGCCAGCCAGCAACAGAACGACGAGCAGGCGGCCGCACAGCTCGCCGAGCGCGAGCAGGAACTTGACAAGTCGCTGGGAGAGAGTCAGCAGCGGATCGAGAAACTCGAAAAGTCGCTGAAAGACGCGCGTGCGAAAGCCGAGAAGAAGGTCAACGCGCTGCGCCAGGAGCGCGACGTGGCACTGGCCTCGCTCGACGAACTTGGCGTCAAGAACAGCGACCAGATGCAGAAGCTGGCCGCCGATGCCAAGCAGGCCGGCGATCAGCTGCTCAATGTGCAAACCGAGTTGAGCGAGGCGCAGAGCGCGCGCGATGATTTGCAGCGCCAGCTCCAAGAGCTCAAAACGACCAATACCGCGCTGCAAGAGCAGCTCGCCGCAGGCAACGGTGAGGCGGATGCCGCGCTGGTCGCGAGCCAGGAGCGGGTTGCCGCGCTCGAAAAAGCGTTGGGCGACGCCGAATCGAAGGCTGCCAAAACCACCGATGCATTGCGTAACGAACGCGACGTGGCGTTGGCTTCGCTCGATGAGCTGGGCGTCAAGCACAGCGAAAAGCTGCAACAGATCACCCGCGACGCCAGCGAAGCAGCTGAGCAGTTGCGTGCGTCGCGCGAGGAATTGGAGACGTCTCAGGCTGCGCTTGATGCAGTGCGACAAGAACGCGATCAGCTGCGATCCAGCCTGGATGCTGCGCAGTCTGAGAACCAGGGCGCTGCTGCGCAGCAACAGGCAAGGATCGAGGAACTCGAGGCGACGCTGTCCGCAGCACAGGGCAAGCAAGCAGAGCTCGAAACCTCGTTGCGCGAGGCGCAGAGCGGCAACGAAAAAGCGCTCAAAGAATTGCGCACCAAGCTGGATGCCAGCGAGCGACAGCTGACAGGCAAGCGCAAGGAGCTCGAGTCGCTATCGGGCGAACGCTCGAAGGTGGGTGAGCAGCTCGCCGCGTTGCGCAAGCAACTCGAAGACGCGCAGAACGAACTCAAGGCCGAGCGTGAGACGGCGGCCAGGGCGGCAGAGCAGTCGATGTCGCGGCGCAGCGACCTGGAAAAGGTGATCCGCGCCGGTGAGGAAAAGATCGCTGCACTGCAGCACGATCTGAAAGAAGCAAACAGCAAGGTGGCGGCGAGCAAGCAGGATGCGCACGCCCAGGCCGACGCGACAGCCGACATCGAGCGCCTGGAAAGCGAGGTTTCTGCGCTCAAGGGCGAAGTCGACAAGTATCGGGCGGCGGCCGAATCCGGCGACGAAAAGTTGCGCGCCGAACTGGTCGAGGCCAAACAGACTCTCGAAGAACGCAATATTGCGCTAAAGTCCGCGCGTGAAGAGCAGAGTGAGTTGATCGAGGCGCTGAACACCGCGAGCGCCGAGCGTGATACCTTGCAGCTCGCCCTGAGTGAGAAAGACGATGATCAGGCACGCCTGGTCGATCTCGAGAACCAGGTTGCCGAGGCGCTGAAAGCGCACGATAGCGAGCTGCTCGATCATGAAGGACAGCAGGCGAACCTGCGCCAGCAGCTCGACGAGGCGCACGCGCAGCGCGATGTGCTGCAGCAAGAGATCGAGCGCCTGAACGCGGTGCTCGAGGTGGGTGTTGCCGGCTCGGCAGACGATCAACTGCAGGCGGAATTGAGCAAGGTGCGCAGCGACCTGACTGCGCGCGACAACGAGGTGAAGCAATTGCGAGGCGTGCTCGAAGAGTATGTCGACCAGATCCGTGCAGCCCAATCCGGCGATGACGATGCGTCGGAGCTCGCTGCGTTACGCGCCGAACTCGAGATGGTGCGCGAACAGGCGGTGCGCGATGTCGCGCATATGCGCGAACAGCTGGCGACCTCCGAGACGCAGATGCGCCGTCTGCAACAGGCCGATGGGCGCGAAGCGATATCGCACGAATCGATGCGGCAACGCATCGAGGCCCTCGAAACCTCGCTGAACGAACGTCAGCGCGAACTGGGTAGCGCAGAAGACTCGCGGCACATGCTCGAGGATTCGCTCGAGGACGTGAACCGCCAGTTGGATGAGGTGAAACGCGAACTCGATAAGTCGCAGGCAGAGGCAGACGATGCCATCGCCAGTCGACGCGAGGCAGAATCGGCCCGCGATCAGTTGCAGGAAGCCCTGTATCGGCTGCAGGAAGAATCGGAAGAGGCGGCGAAGGTCGTCGACCTGCGCGACGATCGGCTCAAGCCGATGTCGCGCCCGATCGGCATGAAGAGCGTCTCATCGCC
The DNA here is from genome assembly GCF_002009425.1 of Thiosocius teredinicola. NCBI lineage: Bacteria > Pseudomonadati > Pseudomonadota > Gammaproteobacteria > Chromatiales > Sedimenticolaceae > Thiosocius > Thiosocius teredinicola. The sequence goes on along the minus strand of NZ_CP019936.1, from coordinate 4,551,123 downwards.
AAGCCGGTTCTGGCCGATCGTGATCGGCGGGGCGTTGGCTATCGGCGCATTGGAAGGGCTGAGCTTCTATGCCGGCAAGGGCGAGATCTTCTCGATGTTGCTCGGGCTTTGACGACGGCCGATGACGGAATCGCGTCGGCACGCCTTGTGTCCGCTAAACGAACTCGCCGACCCGGCGACCCGCGGCTTCGAACTGGATAGCAGTTCGCCGCAGCCTCTCTCGGTCTTTGTCGTGCGTAAAGACGATGTCCTCGCCGCTTACATCAATCGTTGCCCGCATACCGGCGCGCCGCTCGAATGGGTGCCCGACCAGTTCTTTGATCTCGACAACAGCTTTATTCAGTGTGCTATCCACGGCGCGCTGTTCCGACCGGAAGACGGATATTGCCTGCGCGGGCCCTGCGTCGGGCAATCGCTGCAGTCCGTAGAGCTCAGTGTTGAGGATGGGATGTTGTGGGTGGACCTGCCCACGCCGGACGACGGGCAGACGGCGGCATCCTGACACCTAGCCGCCGTTTTTCTTCAGCCTGCGCGCCGCGTGGCGCGCGTTCTCAAGACCACTTGGCGATGAACGATGCGACGTCGATATGCGCTACGTCGACCGGCAACTCGCGGGCCTTGGTGTTCGAGGCCGTCAGGTCTTCATCGACCCGCATCAGGCGCAGCGCAACGCGGGGCTCGTCGTACTCGACGGACGCCGGCGTTGTCGGCGCGGTCTCGTCGGCGATCATCTCGCCGGTAGCCATGTCGTAATGCGTGATCATCGTTTACCTCCCGCGTTGGTAGGTTGAGGTGTCGCATTACCGAGTTTATCGGCACCGCGAATTTCGGCTTTAACCGCCGTATCGTCCTGATGCGGTGGGATGATCAATAAGACCGCTGCGCGCGACGAATCATTTCAATCGTCGCTGCGCGAAGCGCTATCCGCGGTTCACGGGCTTGGGTTGGGGTGCCGGGTATGGATCGCCTCGATCTCGTCCAGCATTTCGTCGCTGAGCGTCACATTGACGCTGTCGAGGTTGCTGCGCAGTTGCTCGAGCGTCGTCGCACCGATGATGTTGCTGGTCAGAAACGAGCGCGAGGTGACGAATGCCAGTGCCATCTGCGCTGGATCGAGCCCATAGTCGCGCGCCAGGGTCACGTAATCCTGCGTGGCCTTGAGCGCCTGCAGGTTGGAATAGCGTTGATAATCGGGGTACAGCGTGAGCCGTGCCTTGGGCGGCGTGTTGTCGCCCAGGTACTTGCCCGACAGCACGCCGAAGCCTAACGGTGAATAGGCCAGCAGCCCAACATTCTCGCGATGGCTGATTTCCGCCAGGCCGATCTCGAAACTGCGGTTGAGCAGGCTGTACGGATTCTGGATCGAGACCATGCGCGGCAACCCCAGGGTGTCGGCAAGCTGCAGAAAGCGCATCACTCCCCACGGTGTTTCGTTCGAAACGCCCACGTAACGGATCTTGCCGGCGGCAACCATCTCGGCGAGTGCGAGCAGGGTTTCCTGCAGCGGTACTTCGTCGGGCTCTTGCGCGTGCGTGTAGCCGAGGCGGCCAAAGCAGTTGGTCTGTCGATCCGGCCAATGCAACTGATAAAGGTCAATGACATCGGTCTGCAGGCGGCGCAGGCTTCCGTCTACTGCGGCATGGATATTGGCGCGGTTGAGCCGGTTGTTGCCGCCGCGGATGTAGGTGAGCCAATCGCGGCCGGGGCCGGCAACCTTGCTGGCCAGCGTGACCTTGTCGCGGCAGCCGCGCTGCTTGAGCCAGTTGCCGATGATGGTCTCGGTGCTGCCCATGCTCTCGGCACGCGGCGGTATCGAGTACATCTCGGCGGTGTCGATGAAGTTGACCCCGGCATCGAGCGCCATGTCGAGCTGCTCGAATGCGTCTTGTTCGGAGTTCTGTTGGCCGAACGTCATGGTACCCAGGCACAGCACGCTGACGTCGAGACCGGTGTCGGCAAGAGGACGGTATTGCATCGGTTAGACTCCAAACTTTGAGTTGGCTTTTTATTCTATGGAATTTTCCGGCGAACTTTTCCCGAAGTCGTGGATATGGGTGTGCGCTGGCCTGTATGCATGGATTCTGTGGCGCGCAGCGCGTTGGGCCGACTGGCGCCGTCTGCTCGATGGCAACCAGTCCAATGTGTTCCTCGGTGCGGTCGTGTGCGTGATTGTGATGTGGACCTTGCGCACCCCGATCCAGCCGGGATTCGAATGGCATCTGTCGGGGATGGTCACACTGACCCTGATGTTCGGTTGGTCGCTGGCGATCTTCGCCGGCAGCCTGGCGTTGCTCGGCACTACGCTCGCCGGCCTCAATGACTGGTTGGGCTATGCGCCCTCTGCGCTGGTGTTCATCGCGCTACCCGCCACGCTCACCCAGGTCATACTGGGCTTGGTCCGCGCTTATCTGCCGAAGCACTACTTCGTCTATGTGTTCATCAACGCGTTCTTTGCCGGGGGGCTGATCTCAGTCATCGTTGCGATGAGTGCCACCGGGCTGTTGCTGTGGGCAGACGCCTACTCACTGCAAAAACTCAGCGACACCTACCTGCTGTTTCTGCCGCTGATGTTCTTCCCGGAAGCGGTGCTGAATGGTTGGCTGATGTCGATCATGGTCGGTTTCAAGCCGCACTGGGTCGTCTCGTTTCGTGACGAAGAATACCTTCAGGGCAAGTAATCTCCGCCATTCCGCGGTCTCAGCATCAAGGTTGTAAACTGTTGTGCGCAGTCATTCATCGTCGTTAACGCGGGAGAGCTGGATTTGAGCTGGTGGGGAAAACTGGTTGGCGGTGCGTTTGGTTTCATGCTCGGCGGCCCATTGGGCGCTTTGCTGGGCATCGCGCTCGGCCACAATTTCGACAAGGGTCTGAAAGCGCTACCGGATGATTCCGGATTCGCCAGCGGTGATCGCGAGCGGGTGCAGACGGCGTTTTTCACCGCGACCTTCGCCGTGATGGGGCGGGTGGCAAAGGCCGATGGCCGGGTCAGCCCTGAAGAGATTCGTCTGGCCGAAACGGTCATGGACGAGATGTCGCTCGATGCCCCCAGGCGCAAGGCAGCGATCAATCTGTTTAACCAGGGCAAGTTGCCCGACTTCGATCTCGACGGTGTGATCGAGCAGTTCCGGCGTGAGTGCCATGGGCGTAGCACGCTGCTGCAGATGTTTGTCGAGATCCAGTTGCAGGCGGCCTTCGCCGACGGCGAGATGGACCGCGCCGAAGATCAGTTGTTGCTCGATATCTGTCGGCGACTGGGTATCAGTGAACTCGACTATCGCCGCCTGGTGCGCATGGTGCAGGCTGAACGCGCGTTTCGCAGCGGGGCGGGCGCTGGTGGCGGCTCGTCACGGCAACAGCAGCGTCCGCGCAGCAATGCACCGACGCTCGACGAGGCGTACGAGGTGCTCGGCGTGCCCCGGTCGGCCAGTGATGCCGAGGTGAAGCGGGCCTATCGGCGGCTGCTCAGTCAGCACCACCCCGACAAGCTCGTCTCCAAGGGGCTTCCCGAAGAGATGATGAAGATCGCCACGCAGAAGACGCACGAGATCCGCCAGGCGTACGAACGCATCAAGGAGACGCGCGGTATGTGACTGCTGCGGTGAGCGGTAAACGAAAAAAACCCGCCGTGAAGAGGCGGGTTTTTCTGTATCGGATCGCGGTGTTTAGCGCCAATACGGGGGCGGATAACCACCCGGTGCGCCGCCTGGGTAGCCGGGACCATAGGCAGGTGCCGGGTACGGATAAGGTCCGTAGCCACCCGCAGCAGGAGGCATGCCGCGACGTTGCTGCATATTTGCCTCGTGCTGCTCACGCTGTTGTTGCGCGCGTTGCTCCATCTGCGCCTGACGCTCTGCGATGTAGCTCTCGAAGCGCGAGCGCATCTCGTCGCGATAGGCGTCGTTCGGATCCTCACCGGCAGCGTTCTCGCCGGCAGTGGATTCCGTGGGTTCGTCGCCCGAAGCGGCCATCGCGGCAGGTGGTCGGGGTGCCGTCGGGCCTGCCCAGTCGGGACGCTCGGGCATCGCCGGGCGGGCCGGTGGTTGCGGCTTGTCACGCTGTGCCACCGGCGGCTCTGGCGGCTGCGGCGGTGCCATGCGTTCCGGCATGGCCGGCATCTCGGGCTTCGGCGGTGCTGCCGGTTTCTCCGCGACCTCCGGCCTTGCCGGTGGCTGCGGTACCGGTGGCCGCTCAGCCATTGCCGGCTTGGCCGGAGGCTCGGGTTTCTCCGGTCGCGCGATCGCTTCGGGCCTGCTCGGCGGTTGCGGTGCCTCGGGGCGCGCGATCGGCTCAGGCTTGGCCGGTGGTTCCGGCTTGGCCGGCGGCTCGGGCCGTGGGATGGGTGCAAACTTGGGCGCTTCGACCGATGCTGTCGATTCGGCCTTCGCATCCGGTTCTGCATTCACCGCCGGCTCGGCTTTCGCCGCGGGCTCGACCGGTGCCTTTGGTGGCTCGGCCTTGGCGGCGGCCGTGTCCGGGGTTGCCGGCGCTTGTTCGGTCGCGCCTGCCTGGTTCATGTCGGCGGTGCGTGCTTTGAGCTTGTCACGCATCGCTTGGTGCACACTCTGCGGGTCGTTGTTGTTGCTTGTTGTTGCTTCGGCTGCGGGTGCCTTGTTCAGCGGGCCACCTGAATCGCCGCCGTCGGTTTTCGCCGTATCGACTGCCCAGGGCGGTGTCTCGGGCATCTGATAGCCGTTCTCCAAGGCGCGTTGGCGCAGGGCCTGATATTGCGCGTTGCGATAGCCCTCACGAGCTTCGCCCGTCAGGTTGGCCATGGCGGCTTTGTGTTGTGCCTGCTCTTCTTCGCTCATGATGCGAAACTTGGAGGCGTCCTCTGCGGCCATCGCCGAGGTCGCGTGCAGGCCAATGAACACACCGAGGGCCAGCAGGCCACCAGCGATCTGCTGGATGTCTCTCATATTGGGGTACCTTGCTGCAAAGCTGGAATCTCAATTCTAGCGTGGAATGTCGGCGCCGCTAACAGCGGGCTACTGATCGAGATCAGTCGGTTCGTTCGATGCCGAGCTTTTTCATGCGCGAACGTAGCGTGCTGGCGGGCAGATCCAGTATCTCTGCCGCACCGCCCTTGCCGGCAACCGCCCAGTTGGTGTGCTGGAGCACACGGCGGATATAGAACGCCTCATTTTCGGCCAGCGAAACAAAGTCTTGCGGGCCATCGAGAACAAATCCGGGGAGGCTCGACGTGGGTTCGTCATTGCTGCTGATGCCGGAATTCACGAGATGCGGGGCGATCGGCACTACCTGGTCGCGGGCCAGGATCGCCGCCCGTTCAATGACGTTCTGCAGCTCGCGGATATTGCCCGGCCAGTGATACGCCAGCAGCAGTTCCATGCCATCCTCAGTCAGCCGGGTGAAGGTGCGACCCTGGGCGCGGCCCTGGTCGGCAAGAAACTTGTTGACCAGCAGCGGGATGTCTTCGCGGCGATCGCGCAGCGGCGGTACGGTCAGCGGGAACACGTTGAGGCGGTAGAACAGATCCATCCTGAAGGTGCCGTTCTCGACCATCTCTACAAGGTCGCGGTTGGTTGCGGCGATCACTCGCACGTCCACACTGAGCGACGACTCCGAGCCCAGGCGGCTGATCTCGTGTTCCTGCAGTACGCGCAACAGCTTGACCTGCGCATCCAGCGGCAGCTCGCCGACCTCGTCGAGAAAAATCGTACCGCCATCGGCCAGTTCGAAATGACCTTGGCGCTGCTTGGTGGCGCCGGTGAACGCGCCCTTCTCGTGGCCGAACAGTTCGCTCTCGATCAGGGTCGGCGTAATCGCGCCGCAGTTCACCTTGATCAGGGGGCGATCGCGCCGCGGGCTCAGATCGTGGATGGCGCGCGCCATCGCCTCCTTGCCGGTACCTGACTCACCGATGATCAGCACTGAGCTGTTGGTCGGCGCCACTTGGTCGATTTGGTCGAGTACCGATTTCAAGGCGGGACTCTCGCCGACGATGCTGTCGAAGCGGCCTTCGTTCTTCACCTCGGCCTGCAGGTAGGCGTTCTCTGCCTGCAAGCGGTCGCGCAGACGTTCGACTTCAGCCAGGGCGTCGCGCAGTTGGTGTTCCTGGCGTTTGCGCTGGGTGATATCGCGAAACGCCAGCACCGCACCCTGCACCTCGCCACCGCGTTTGATCGGCGTGCAGGTCCAGCTCACTGCGAAGTGGTCGCCGGAATGACGCCAGAACACGTCGCTGTCGCTCTGCTTGGCGATCCCCTGCTTGAGTGTCTGGTACATGCCGGTTTCGATGAAATGGTAGGGGCTGCCATCCCAGCGGGCATACAGGTGAAGCTCGTGGATCGAGTGGCCGATCAGTCCTTCTTGTGAATAGCCGGTCAGCTGAGAGGCTGCCGGATTGGCGAAGGTGATATTGCCGTCGAGGTCGAGCCCGTAGATGCCGTCGCCGACCGAATCGAGTATCGGCTGGTTGGCGGCCTCGAGCTGGCGATTGCGTTCGGCCAATTCGGTACGCAGACGCGCGATCGTCAGATGGGTTTCGACCCGCGCGATGACTTCCTCGGCCTGGAACGGCTTGGCGATGTAGTCCACCGCACCCATCGACAGGCCCTTGATCTTGTCGTCGGTGTCGTCGAGCGCCGACAGGAAGATCACCGCGATGTCGCGCGTCTGTGGATCGGCCTTGAGCTGAGCGCAGGTTTCGAAGCCATCGATGCCGGACATCAGAATATCCAGCAGCACTAGGTCCGGTTGGGCCCATTGAGCCACCTTAAGCGCATCTTCGCCGCTCTTGGCGACCAGCAGTTTGTGTCCCAGGCCCTTCAGGGTACCGAACAACAACTGCAGGTTGGTCGGGTTGTCGTCGACCAGCAGGATGGTGCTGTTATGGGGTGGGTTCAATGCGGCGTTGCTGGGTGCTCGGGTAGCCCTGCATGATAGGAGAAAACGCGGATCGCTGTCATGCCGATGCGGCCGGCCCGGCGAGGGTGTCGAGCTGCGACGCCAGACGGCGCAGACCATCGAAGTCGAACAGCCTCGCCATCAGCGCGATCTCTTCGGCCGCGTTGGTTGGTGCGGCTGGATGATCGGCGAGTTCTTCGGCCAACTGGAACAGGTGGGCCACATCACCCAGATCGATGGCCGAGTGCAGGCGAGCTGCGGTCGATTGCGCCAGCTCGGCCGACCAGGCGGTCGTGATCTGCCGCGGCGCCGCTGTCGGCGGAGCCGGCATGGGGTCCGCGTTGCGTGCGTGGGATTCGAGTTGCGAGGACAGTTCGGACGCGTCCAGCGGATGCTGCAGAAACACGTCAAAGCCAGCCTCGACGGCAACCGATGCAACCGCCGTGTCGCCGACGGCGATGATCGGCGGTGGTCCATAGCGTGCTGCTTGGTGCAGCGTTGCGCACATGCCGGTGGCGTCGTCGGTGGCGTCGAGTTCGACGACAACCCCGGCCACCAGGTGCTGTTCGAGATAAGCAGCTGCCTGCCCGATCTGTTGCATGCGTTGAATGACAAAGCCTTTGTCTGCCAGTGCGTCTTTCACGTCGAGCGGTTCGCGTGATTCTGCGGCCAGCCACAACAATGTCTGCACAGCTGCGGCTGGGTGGTGGTCGACCGAAAGCACCACCGGTTGCGCATCGTCGGGCGGCGCCAGATTGGGCAGGCGAAAATGGAACCGGCTGCCGATGCCCGGCGTGCTGTCGACATTGAAATCGCTGCCACCCAGCAGGCGTATCAGGCGCTGGTTGATAGCCAGTCCGAGGCCGGTGCCGTCCACCGCCTTGCCGTCGCGCGCCTGGCTGAACGCATCGAAGATTGCTTCGAGTTTGTCCGCCGGCACGCCGACGCCGGTGTCGGCAACCTCGAACCGGATCTGTCCCTCCGCGTCCAGGCAGACGCTCAGACTGACCACGCCCTGCTCGGTAAACTTCAGCGCGTTGCCCAGCAGGTTCAACAGGATCTGCTTGAGCTTGACCGCGTCGGTCATGACGATCGCCGGGATGTCGGTGCCGACATCGATGCGCAACACGAGATTTTCAGCTGCCGCGCGCGAGGCGACGATGGTGCGAACATCGTCGATCAGTTGTCGTAGGTCGACCGGCTGGAGATCGACCTGCATGCGTCCGGCTTCGATCTTGGTCAGGTCGAGGATATCGTTGATCAGGGTCAGCAGGTGTTGACCGCAACGCTCGATGGCTTCAACGCTCTCGCGCTGTGCTTGGTTGAGTTCGCCGTCGCGCCGCAACAGTTGGGCATAGCCGAGCACGCCGTGCAGCGGCGTGCGCAGTTCGTGACTCATGTTGGACAGGAACTGTGATTTGGCCTTACTGGCCTGCTGCGCCTGCTCGTTGGCTGATCTCAGCGCCACTTCGGTGCGCTGGTTCTCTTCGATCTGCTCGATCAGCTTCGTATTACTCTGGCGCAATGCGGTGGTGCGTTCGGCGACCCGGTGCTCGAGCACTTGGTGCGAGCGGCGCAATTGCTGTTCGCGGTGCGCGATATGTTGCGCCATGCTGCGGATCGCGCTGGCCAGGGCCCCGAGTTCGTCGTGGCTCTTAACGTCTGGGTCTACGTTGAAGTCGCCGCGACCGATCTGCTGAACGCTGGCGTCCAATGCTGCAAATGGCCGGGTAATGCGGTGGGCTATGGCGGCGATGACCGACATCACCACGAGCAGCGACACCACCAGAATGCCGGCCACCCATACCACCTTTTCGTTGGCTGCCATCAGTGCCGTCTCGGTCGGTGTGGCCGCCAGTATGCGCCAGGGCAGCCCGGGAACCTGCGTGCTCACCAACCAGTATCTGTCGTCGTTGTTGAGGCCGCTGCGAATCTCGCTGACGCTGCCGAGGCTGCCGGCGCTGCCGATCGAATCCGCCAACTGCTTTCTGACCAACGGGGGAGGGTCGGGCAACCTCACCTGGCCGTTGTCGTCGGCGAGCATCAGGATCATGTTGGACGACGAGCGTTCGGCCGACAGTTCTTGGTAGACCGCGTTCAGCGATAGATTGACGAACGTCTCCCCAACGCGCTCCCCGGCGCGGTCGAGCGCGCGATAGAAAACGATGGCATTGGATTCGATATGCCAGCCGGGCGCCTTCATCTGTGAGATCACATCATCTTCGGGCAGGGTTTCGCCGCCGGGTTGGCCACGCCGCATCAACGCACTGCGATTGCTCGGTGCGTACAGGATGCCGGCGGACTGGGCCAGCGGCGTTCTGCGCAGACCATCTATGAGGTGGGCATACAGTAGCGATTGGTCTTGGTCCGGATCGGCCTGCATCAGATCGCCGAGGCTTTCGGCCAGCGCGGGCGCCTGGGAAAGGCTCAACGCGAACTGGGCGGCCCGATAGCGGGCGTGTTCGAGCAACAGGTCGTGGGCGTCGTCCGTGAGGTGGGCCCGCAGTTGGGTGACGCCGAACAGGAACAACAGCAGGTAAACCGCGATAACCGGGAGCGCGGCGAACAGGACGAGCTTGGTACGTATTGGCAAATGCACGAGTAATCCGGTCGACGAGGCGAGTATCCGCTCAAGAAACCGTTATCACCTTAATCCTAGGCAAAAAAAACCCCCGGGGGACGCGGGGGTTTCAATCCGACTAAGCGGAACTCGTACTGTAGTTATAACTCGGAGAACATCGTGATTCGATCAGGCCTCGCTCGGTCAGCGGTTACGCATGACGACTGCGATCGTCGTTGTCGCTTTTGCCCAAGCCCACAAGTTTGGGTAGCGACAACACCGAGAAGGCACCAGAGAACACCACCATACCGACGATCAATAATGGGGGAATGTCGATACCGAGCAGCGGACCGGCAATTGCGAGCAGCATTGCTGAGAGCCAAGCTACCAAGCCCGCCACACTCAATAACGTGCCTGCCTTATCGTCCGGTTGATTTGCAGCTGATGGGGAGTAAGTACTCATCTTTTCCACCTTGGTTCGCGTCCTGTTGCTCATTTGGTTGCAGCGTTATTGCCTGTGATGGCGGAGGTAATAGAGCAATGGCTGTGCCAAAAAAAAAGTCCCTTTTCAAACAGATGCTTAGGCATTTTCGCCTGCGCTTTTAATGCCTCAGCGCGGTTTTTCGACTCGAAATATCGCGTCGGCGGCAATTGGCGCGATATTTCGCGCCTAGTCTTGCTGGAGAGATCGCGACACGCCGGCGCCATTGCCGGATACGGCCGAGATTCCGCGGCTTCGCGGGCTGCTCGGCGTTGTGCCGACGGCTACGTCGCGCGGCGTATCGCTTAAGACCCGGCGATGCCGCAGATGATTTCAGCGCAGCCGTGGGTCTGATGTTCAGTTTGCGAGCGGTCGCGGCAACTTTGCGCTGAAATATTGTTCATTTGCACCCAAAAATCGTAAAAAAACGATAAAAGTCGAAGTGCCGAAATTTGGGGAGACGCCGTCTGCAGCGCATTGGTTCGCGTGGTAGGAGTGAGGTTTAGTCCACAAAGTGGACCCAAAATGTGACGCAGTTCACATTGTTTGGTGGCGCCGGAACGCCGGTCCCGGCCTATTTGCGGGAGTCAGTGGTATTGCGCACATTGCCCCCATTATCGGCGCGATATTTCGCGCCGATAATGGGGGTGCCGCGTCAGTCGGGTTTGATCGGCCGTACTTTGCCTGCCACGACGGCCGCTATCTCGCGGGCGGCCTCGGTTGACCCGGCGCGCGCCAGCGCCACCCCCATCCGCCGCCGTTCGAAGCTGGTCGGCTTGCCGAACAGTCGAACCTCGCTGTCGGGAACGCTCAAGGCTTCTGCCAAGCCGTCGAACGCAATGCTGTCTGCGTCCACGCCACCGTAGATCACCGCGCTCGCGCCGGTGTGGGCCAGCCTTGTATCGACCGGCAGGCCGAGGATGGCGCGGGCGTGCAGTGCGAACTCGTTCTGATACTGGGTGATCATCGTTACCATCCCGGTATCGTGCGGTCGCGGGCTGACCTCGCTGAACAGCACCTCGTCACCGCGGACGAACAGTTCGACCCCGAATAGACCACGACCACCAAGCTCGGCGGTGATCGCGTGCGCAATCTCTCTGGCGCGTTGGGCTGCGACGTCACTCATCGCCTGCGGCTGCCAGCTCTCGACATAGTCACCGCGTTCCTGGCGGTGGCCGATCGGGTCGCAGAAGAAGGTCTCGACGTCGCCGTTCCGGCCGACCGCGCGCACCGTCAGTTGTGTGATCTCGTAATCAAACTCGATCATCTCCTCGACGATGACGCGGCCGCGATTGACGCGCCCGCCACTGAGGGCGTAATTCCAGGCATCATCCAGGTCGTCGGCCGAATGTGCCGTCGACTGGCCCTTGCCTGACGACGACATGACCGGCTTGATGATGCACGGAAAGCCGATCTTCTCGGCAGCGGCGCGCACCTCGTCGAGGGTTTCCGCAAAAGCGTAACCGGAAGTCGGCAAACTCAGCGTTTCTGCAGCCAGGCGGCGGATCCCCTCGCGATTCATCGTCAACTGCGTGGCGCGCGCCGTCGGGATAACCTCGGCGAGGCCGTCGGCCTCGATCTGCGCCAGCATGTCGGTGGCGATCGCCTCGATTTCAGGGACGATCAGGTGGGGTTGCTCCTGCTCGACCAGCCGGCGCAGCGCCTGACCGTCGGTCATGTCGATGACGTGCGCACGGTGAGCGACCTGGTGTCCGGGCGCATTGGCGTAGCGGTCGACCGCGATGACCTCCACCCCGAAGCGCTGCAGTGCGATGATGACTTCTTTGCCGAGTTCGCCGGCGCCGAGCAACATGACGCGAGTTGCAGTGGGGCTCAAGGGGGTGCCGATGCGCATTGTGGTCTCCAGGTTCTCGGTGGGGTGACAAGATTAGCGGGAGCTGCCGGCCTTGGCGAGGCTGGGTATAGTGACGGGCAATATGCAGTACCTACAAAGAATGATGTTTGCGGCCTTCGGGCTGTTCTGGTTGATCACAGCGGGTTTCGTGCACGCCAAAGATTGCGAGTCGCCGGTCAATTCGTCCGGATTCGGCATCGGCGTATATTTCGACCAGGATCTGCTCGCGCCGAGCAACGACGACCGCGACTACACCATGGGGATCGGTGTCGAGATCTTTCAGGACGAAGGCCCCCTGTACCTGATGCGCGATCTGCTGACGATGGTCGAGCCGGTGGTGGGGTTCGACGAACGCTGCGGCCGGGTGTACCAGAGCTTCATGTTCGGATCGCTCAACTACACCCCGGACGATATCGGCGATCCCGAGCCGATCTACGACGACCGGCCGTATGCCTCGCTGCTGTACCTGTCGAACAAGCGCGTGATCGCCGACGACGAACGTGCCCTGGGGGTCGAATTCATGGTCGGCGCACTGGGCACCAACGTCGCGCGCGAGGTACAGCAAGGGCTGCACGGCTGGTGGCGTGACACCACCGACGACGATGAGCCGGTCGACCCGGAAGGTTGGGATCACCAGATATCGGATGGCGGCGAACCGACCGTCCGTCTGCGGGTGACCGATTCGCGGCGCTTCGCGCGCGGCTCCAACTGGGATCTGGCGCATTCCTGGGACGCCAATCTCGGCTTTCAGACCAATGCCAGCATTGGCTTGAGCGGGCGCATCGGCAAGCTCAACAGTCCGTTCTGGAGTGTGCCCTACGATCCGATCAACCGCGGTAACTTCGTGCCCGCCGTGACCGGTAACGAATGGTATTTCTGGGCCGCCGGGCGGCTGCGCGCAGTCGCCTACGATGCGCTGTTGCAGGGGCAGTTCCGCGACAGCGAGGTGACCGTCGACTACGACGACATACGCAAGCTGGTCTGGGAGGGCGGCGTCGGTGTGACCAAGGGATGGCCGGGATTCCAGCTGACGTTTTCCATCAACGCCAAGGCCGGCGACACGCTGCTCGACAAGGCGCCCGACGAGCACCTGTGGGGCGGACTGTACCTTAGCAGGCGCTATGATTGATTTATGGGTAGGCAGCGTTCGCGCGAAAAAGCGATAGAATCCTGCCGTTGCCCCCTGATGGACGTAGGATGAGCGAAAAATCCGAAGCTATTGCCATCGCCGACCTGATGTCGCACAGCGGTGTTGGATTCGGCACCAGCGGCGCGCGCGGCCTTGCGGAGGCCATGACCGACCGGGTCTGCTACCTGTACACCATCGGTTTTCTGCAGTATCTCGAAAAGATCGATGCGATCCGGCCGGGCGATGCGGTAGCCGTGGCCGGCGACTATCGTCCGAGCACGCCACGCATCATGGCGGCGGCGATCGCGGCAATCGAGCAGATCGGCTATGTGCCGATCAACTGCGGCAATATCCCGAGCCCGGCGGTGGCCTATTTCGCGATCGGTGAACGTATCGCCAGCCTGATGGTGACCGGCAGTCACATACCGGACGACCGCAATGGCATCAAGTTCAACAAACCCGATGGCGAGGTGCTCAAATCCGACGAAGCCGGTATCAAGGAGCAGGTGGTGTCGGTCGAGCGCGCCTTGTTCGACGATCAGGGGGCGTTCGTAGAACCGCACCCCCCGCCCGCTGAAAACAATACTGCCTACCGGCGTTACGTCTCGCGCTATCTGGATTTCTTTCCGGCAAACTGTCTGGCCGGTAGCCGGGTGCTGGTGTACGAACATTCCAGCGTCGCCGCGAGCGCCATGACCGAGATATTCGGCGGCCTGGGTGCCGATGTCGTCCGGCGAGGCTATTCCGATGCCTTCATCCCGGTCGATACCGAGGCGGTCCGCCCTGAGGATATCGCGTTGGCCAAGGAGTGGGCCGAGAGCGAGCGTTTCGACTTGCTGGTGTCGGCGGATGGCGATGGCGATCGGCCGTTGGTCGGCGACGAGGCCGGCAACTGGCTGCGCGGTGACGTCGCCGGTGTTCTGACCGCACACTTCCTCGACGCCGAAGCCGTTGTGACCCCGGTCAGCAGCAATACCGTGGTCGAGAAGTCGGACTGGTTCGACCGCGTCGAGCGCACCCGTATAGGTTCCCCTTACGTTATCGACGGCATGCTGGCGGCGCAGGAGGAAGGTGCACGCAGCGTTGTCGGCTACGAAGCCAACGGCGGTTTCTTGCTGATGACACCGATCGAGATGGACGGCAGGGAGCTCGACGCCCTGCCGACGCGCGATGCCGTGCTGGTTGCGCTGTCGATACTGCTACTGGCCAAACGCAACGGCATACCGGTTTCTCAGTTGGCCGACCTGCTGCCGGAACGCTACACGGCAAGCGATCGACTCAAGGCGTTTCCGACCGAATTGAGCACGCAGCGGATTGCTGAGCTGACTGCCTCCAAAGACAACATTGAAGATGCATTTCCGGCGCTGGGGGCAGTCGCGCAAACCGACACCACCGACGGTCTGCGCATCACGTTCGACAATGGCGAGGTCGTGCACCTGCGCCCATCGGGCAATGCGCCGGAACTGCGTTGCTACACCGAAGCCGCGTCGGCAGAACGCGCACAGGCACTCAACACCGATTGCCTGAATATCCTCGCCGCATGGCGAGAGTGAACCTGGCCGGGCGCTGCAACGGCGCGCGCAACGAATAACGACAGAGAGAGGCACGAATGCTCGACTACAACGAAAAGCGAAGCTACCCGCGCATGGATATCGAGTGCCCGGCAAGCTTCAAGGTAGTTGGTGGCGAAGGCGGGGGGGCTATCGTCAAAAACCTGAGTGGTGGCGGTCTGCTGATCTGGATTGATCATGCGATCGAACCGGAGTCGGTCATGCAGATCGAGGTCAAACCGGTAACCAATATCACCCCGCCGATGACGGCCGAGGTTCGCGTACTGCGCTGCACGCCGGTCGGCAGCGAAGAGGGCAGTTTTGCCGTTGCCTGCCAGATCAACCGGGTTCTTGGATGAGTCAACTGCTCGACGATATCGTGCTCGAGATTGCCGATGCGCCACATTCGGCTGCGGCATTGACGCTGTATGCGCTGGTATCGACGCTCGAGTTCGAGCAGGCAGGCTACCTGTTCAAGCTGGTCAAGCTGCGTGACCTTTCCGCGGAACAACGCCAGTTGGCCTATCGCCTGATGGACCTGATGGCCGATGGCGGCAACCAGGGAGAGCAGTGGGATCAGGCCAAGGCGCGCATGGATGAATTGGTGCGTGCCGGCTGAACGGGTGTTGCCTGCTTACTCACTGGCGGTATAGGTCACGCCGTCGGGCATCACGAAGTCGCGCGGCGGCAGATACTCCAGTATCTCGCGGGAATCATTGTCGATCAGAATCGACAGGCCCTTGTCGGGATAGAACCAGCTCACTGCCTCTTCACTCTCCGCTATCCACGCGGTGGGCTCACCGAAACGCGATCGGAAGAACTCCGCATCCAGGCCGCGGGTGGCCGGCACGTAGGTGATCGCGGTGACGCGTCGCTGCATGTGATCCTTGGGAGCGTCGGGCAACGGATGTTTCCAGTCGCCCGAGGGCGAGCCTTCGCGCTTGGTGCTGCGCGCCAGGATTGCCTGCAGTTCTTCGTCGCTGGCTTCGAGCTTGGCCACCACCTTGGCCTGCAAGGGGCCAAACTGCACGTTGCCGAAAAACGCCTCGAGCGACGGGCGGCCGGATGCCGGCTCGAACAGTGCAAGGGCCTCGAGGCCACCGAACTTACGCATCGCATCGGCCAGTGTCGCCTTGCCCAGGTCGAGATCGAAGACGCGACTGCCGCCGTCGTCGTTTAGCGTGATCTGCCAAGGCAGGTCGGTGCGCGCTTTGAGCGCATCCGGCCCGGGTGTCGGCGCGAACAATTGAAAGCCGATCAGCACGATGGCAACGACCGCCAGAATCGCGAGCGGGGTCTTCATGCACTTACCTCCCGGTCACGTACACCCAGTAGATACAGAATGCTGTCCAGCCCCAATGTGGAAATGGCATGTTCGGCATTCTCCTTGACGACGGGTTTGGCATGAAACGCGACACCCAGCCCGGCGATCGACAGCATCGGCAGGTCGTTGGCGCCGTCGCCGACGGCGATCGTCTGACGCATGTCGATGCCCAGTTGATGGGCCATGTCGCTCAACAACTCGGCCTTTTTCTCGCCGTTGACGATCTCGCCCTGCACCTTGCCGGTGAGCTTGCCATCGACGATCTGCAGTTCGTTGGCCGACACGCAGTCGAGGCCGAAGCGCTGCTTCAGGTGATCGGCGAAATAGGTGAAGCCGCCGGACAGGATGCCGACGCGGTAGCCGAGTTTCTTCAGGCTGGCGATCAGGCGTTCTGTGCCTTCGGTGATCGGCAGTTCAGCGGCGATCTGCGCAAGCACCGATTCCTCCAGGCCCTCGAGGGTCGCCAGACGGCGTTCGAAACTCTCGTTGAACGGGATCTCGCCACGCATCGCCGATTCGGTGATCGCGGCCACCTGGTCGCCGACCCCGGCTTTCTTGGCGAGCTCGTCCATGACTTCGCACTGGATCAGGGTCGAGTCCATGTCGAACACGATCAGGCGGCGGTTGCGGCGATACAGATCGTCGGGCTGGAAGGCGACATCCACCTCGTCGTCGCGTGTGATCGCGAGCAGATCATGGCGCAGCGTGGCGACATCGTTCGCGTCACCGCGGATCGAGAATTCCACGCAGGCGCGCTTGTGCGGATTGCCGTGGCGCAACGAGAAACGGCCCGACAGCCTGGTGATCGCGTCGATGTTGAGCCCGTGCTTGGAGACGACCGACGCGACATGGCTGATGTTGGCCGCGGTCAGTTTGCGCCCGAGCAGCGTCACGATGTAACGCGGACGGCCCTGGCTTGCCACCCATTGCTCGTAATCGTCTTCGGCGATCGGCGTGAAGTTGACCTTGAGTTTGTGCAGGTGAGCCAGAAACAACAGCTCTTTCATCACCGCGCCCGACTCGGTCTCGTCGGGTATCTCGATCAGCATGCCGAGATTGAGCCGGTCGTGGATCACCGCCTGGCCGATGTCGAGCACGTTGACCGCGTGTTCGCCGAGCGTTTCGGTAAACGCGGCGGTAACGCCGGGATGGTCGTCGCCGTTGATCGTCAGCAGAAACAGTTCGCGCATGTCAGTCTTGGTTGCCGTGGTACAGGTCGGGTTTGAGCTGCGGTGGCATCTGCAGGTGAAAGCCCTGACTGCGGAGGTTGGCGATCACCTTGGTCACGTCCTCGCGTGCGAGTTTGCGCTTGGGGCTCAGTTCGAGCTCGATGACCAGAATGGGTTCGCCGAATTGCGCCAGCAGGGTTTCAGGGATGCAGTCGAAGCCGTCTTCCTTGGCCAGATACAGATACATTTCCTGTTTGCGTGGACTGCGATACACCCAGCAGTTCAGGCTCGTTTCAGACATGACGTGTTACCTTTTACGTGATCGCGGATTCTATACGGAATCTCCCCGGCATGGGGGGTGCCCGGCGGAACTAATCGCCATGCAATCGACTCTTCAGGATTAGCAGGCAGGGAAACGGGATGTCACCGAGACAGAGAAATCGTTGGGCTTTGATGGTGCCGATGGTGCTGTTGTTGACGGCGTGCGCCAGCAATGTGCCCAAGGAACTGGGCGAGAATCTGCCCGAGGCGCCAACCCGGGGCCAGGTGCGATCCGCGCCCGACGACTATCGCAGTCAACAGGTGCGCTGGGGTGGCGATATCCTGTCTGTTGCCAACCTGGCGGGCAGCACCGAGGTCGAGGTCTACGGTCGACCCTTGTACAAAGATGGCGAACCCGCGCCCGATGGCGGCGACGGCATTCGATTCCTGGCGAAGATATCGGGATTTCTCGATCCGGCGCAGTACAAACCGGGCAAGCGCTTGACGGTGCGTGGCCGGATTGCCGGGGTCGAGACCCGACCGGTGGGAGAGTTTCCCTATATCTACCCGGTGGTCGATGCCGAGTTCTATCATATGTGGCCGGCCTACGAACCGCCGGACCGAGTCTGGGCGCGCGACCCGTACTACTATGATCCCTGGTGGCCGTGGGGCCCGTGGGGACCTTACCGCTATTGGCCCTATTGACGATGAGACTGCTGATGCGACTGTGGATACTGTGTAGTGCCGCTGTGCTGCTGGCCGCCTGTTCAAGCGCGGACAAACGTACCGACACCCGCCCCTCACCTGCCGAGGTGACCGCCTCGGGCAATGCCGCCGGTGAAGTGCATTGGGGTGGGCAGATCGTATCGATCAAGAACCTGCGCGACCGGACATTGGTCGAGGTGTTGGCGTTTCCGCTCGATGCCAAGGGCCGTGCCGAGACCGACGAAAAACCGCTTGGTCGTTTCATTGTCGACAAGGCGGGGTTCCTCGAGCCGCATCAGTATGCGGCGAATCGTGTCGTCGAGGTGAGGGGAACCTTGCACGGGTTCACCAAAGGGACCGTCGGCCAGGCGCCCTATAGCTACCCGGTCGTGGTCGCGGACTCGTTGATACTGTGGTCTGAAGAAAGCGACTACGCGACCGGCCGCAGCAGCCCGCGCATCAATTTCGGCGTCGGCGTCAGCAACCACGGCGGCGGCGTGGGTGTCGGCATCGGTTTCTGATGGGCCGGCAGGGCCGGCATCGTGCATCAATCCGATTTGGGCACCTTGAGCTTGATGCCTTTCAGGTGAGCCAATACCACCAGCAAAAACTTGAACAGGGTGCGCAGCCGCGGCTTGAGGTCGAGTGACTCACCGCCGTGGGCGAGTTTTCGCAGCATCGCAATACGCTCGTACGCGTTCTCGATCAGGCGGGCGGTCTCCCAGCCTTCGTAGCGGTCGAATTCGCGGATGCCGGCGTAGGTGTCTTTCGCCAACTTCTTTTTCTGCATGCCGGCCAGCGACACATTGCGCCGCGTCGCCAGACGAAACTGCTGGTCATCCAGGCCATCGATGATGGTCTTCTGCGGGAGTTCTTCGCGCAGCCCTTCGCGGATAAAGGCGAGGTTGCGCTGTAACTCGATCAACAGCTGGTTTTGCGACGATTTGCGTGCGAGGTACTTCGAACGCTCCTTGTCGTAGATGTTGTACAGGTCCTGAATGATGCTCATGCGTTCAGAGTCGCGTCCTTAGTAGCCGGCCAAGTTCTTCG
Organism: Thiosocius teredinicola; assembly: GCF_002009425.1. NCBI lineage: Bacteria > Pseudomonadati > Pseudomonadota > Gammaproteobacteria > Chromatiales > Sedimenticolaceae > Thiosocius > Thiosocius teredinicola. The sequence continues at coordinate 4,532,172 of NZ_CP019936.1, read as the reverse complement.
TCGGTCAATGCCAGGGGGTTGGTCTGCATGCTGCCGCCGCGGCAGTTCGCGACCACCCGCCCGATATCGTTCTCGGTCATGCCGAATGCGCTGAGGCGCGGTAGCTGCAGGCGTTCGGTCCACTCGTCGAGCAGGTCCATCAGGCCATCCTGCGCATCGCACTCGCTGCGATACATCTGCCCGCCCAGCAGCAGACCGGCCTCGGCATACTTGCGCAGCGCCGGACCATTCGGTTCGCGTTCGCGCAATGCCTCGATGTTGGCACGCGTCGCCGCGGCGACCAAGGTACCGCAAACCACGCCGTGCGGGATCGGAAAGAAGGCGCCCAGCGGCGAGGCCAGACCATGCACCGAACCGAGTCCGCATTGCGCCAGCGTGATGCCGGAACACAGCGAGGCGTAGGCGAGCTTCTGATAGCCCTTCTGCGCCATCGGGTCGTCCGGTTTCCACGCCTGCCAAAAGCCGTCGCGAAACGCCTGCATGCCGGACGTCGCCAGGGCATCGGTAAACGGGCTGGCGCGCAGCGACACATAGGATTCGAGCAGCTGGGTGAACGCATCCATACCGTTGGCGGCGATCAGTTCTTTGGGGCAGCTGTCGAGCAGGCTGGGATCGACGATCGCGACGGCGGCTACCAGCTTTTCGTCGCGAAAGGACTTCTTGAAACCGTCGGGGCCGTGGCGCGACAGCACGGCGTTCTTGGTCGCTTCGCTGCCGGTGCCGGCAGTGGTGGGAATCGCTATGAAGGGTACCGCAGGGCCTGCGTAGGGAAGGCCTTTGCCCACGCCTTCGAGGTGATCGAGCACCTTGCCGCCGGTCTTCAGCAGTCCGGCGATCGCCTTGGCGGCGTCGAGCACGCTGCCGCCGCCGATGCCGACGACCACATCGATGGCTTTGTCGCGATGCTGCTCGACGGCCTGGTCGACCAACTCCGGCGAAGGCTCGCCCTCGACAGTGACTTGGTGCCATTCGATGCCGTTGTCCGCGAGCGCCTGCAGCAACCGCGGCCAGCGCGGCGTGGCTTGCAGCGAGTGTCTGCCGGTAACCAGCAAGGCATGTCTGCCGAAGTCGAGGATGGCATCGGGTGTTTGATCAAAGGTGCCGCTACCGAATCGGATCGATGGCAGCCGGGCGACCTGGAAGGCTTTGAACGGATTCACAATGACAATCGGGCGGAAGAAATCAGTGATACAGCATTATCACCGATTCCCCGCCCGATTGAGAGGGTGCGTGCCCGCGCGTGGCGGGAGTTGCTCAGCCGACGACCTGGCCTTTCAGCTCCTCGGGCTGCTGCGGTGCGGAATCGGCAACGCCGGCGTTCAGGCGGATGCGCAGTGCCAGGTTGTTTTTGGAATCGGCGTGGTTCAACGCCTCTTCGACCGAGATGGCGCCTTCGCAGTACAGGTCGTACAGCGACTGGTCGAACGTGACCATGCCGCGTTCGCCGCCCTGTTCCATGGCCTCTTTCAACTCGGAGATCTTGCCCTTCTCGATGAGCTCGGAGGTGTAGCTGGTCAGAATCAACAACTCGACCGCGGCGCGGCGTCCGCCGTCTTTGGTCGGGATCAGGCGCTGCGATACAACCGCTCTGAGGTTTAGTGACAGGTCCTTGAGGATCTGTTTGTGTGCGCTGTCGGGGAAGAAGTTGACGACGCGGTCCAAGGCCTGGTTGGCGTTGTTGGCGTGCAGGGTCGACAGACACAGATGTCCAGTCTCGGCATAGGCGATAGCGTGCTGCATCGTGGCAGCATCGCGGATCTCACCAATCATTATGAGGTCGGGTGCTTCGCGCAACGCATTCTTCAGTGCGTTCTCGTAGCTCATCGAATCGAGACCGATCTCGCGTTGATTGACCACCGATTTCTTGTGGCGGTGCAGGAATTCAATCGGATCTTCAATCGACAGAATGTGACCGGTGGTGCTCTCGTTGCGATGATCGATCATCGACGCGAGCGTGGTCGACTTACCTGAGCCGGTGGAACCGACCACGAGGATCAGTCCGCGTTTTTCCATGATCAGGTTTTTCAGTGTCTGCGGCAGGTACAGTTCTTCGATGCTCGGGATTTCGCCCTTGATGTAACGAATCACCATCGCGACATCGCCGCGCTGACGGAACACGTTCACACGGAAACGACCGAGTGAGTGAACCGAGATGGCGAGGTTGCACTCCATCGTGCCCTCGAACTCACGTACCTGTTCATCGTTCATCACCGAGTACGCCAGTTGCTTGACCTCGGCGGAATCGAGCGCCTTGTCACCGATCTGGATGGTCTGGCCATTGATCTTGACGTGCGGGCAGGCGCCCGAACTGAAATACAGATCCGATGCCGTGCGCTGTACCATGAGACGAAGATAAGGAGTGAGTTCCATAACCTGTACCTGAAACGTGTGGATCGGGGTTGAGAGCGGCCGATTTCCCCAAAAGTTGAGAGGAAGCTAATGACCGAATTAACACTTACGGCGATCAATCGTTTTCCGGTGAAATCGATGACCGGTGACAGTCATCAATCGCTGGAAATTGACGCCTGTGGTTTCGTGTTGGATCGTCGCTGGATGTTGGTCGACCGCAACGGCAAATTCCTGACTCAGCGCCAGCACGCCCGTATGACTTTGATTCGCACGCGAGTCGACGATGCCGGTCGCTTGCACCTGTCTGCCCCGGGCATGCCGGACATCGCGGTCGGCGATCGCGGCGGTGAGCAGCTCGATGTGGTGGTATGGCAGGACAGCGTAACGGCGACCGCTGTCGATCCGCAGGCCGACGCCTGGTTGAGCGACTTCATGTCGATCGATTGTCGCTTGGTGCGTATCCCCGATGACGTCGTGCGGCCTGTCGATCCGGCGTATGCGGCGGAGGGAGACCGCGTCGGTTTCGCCGACGGCTTTCCCTTTCTATTGATATCGCAGGCATCACTGGACGATCTCAACACTCGGCTCGATCAGCCGGTACCGATGATTCGCTTTCGCCCCAATCTGGTCGTTGCGGGTTGCGATGCCTTTGCCGAAGACGGCTGGAAGCGTATCCGCATCGGCGACATCGGTTTTCGCCTGGTCAAACCGTGCTCACGATGCATCATCCCGACGATCGATCCGGCCACCGCAGAACGATCGGCCGAACCGTTGCGTACCTTGATGAGCTATCGCAAACGCGACAACAAGATCTATTTCGGGCAGAACCTGATACACGATGGCCGCGGACGGCTCGAGGTCGGCATGCCGGTCGAGGTGTTGGAATGACATTGCCGCTGACGACACAAGCCGAAGCGAACACGCGTCGCTGGCTTGAGCGCATCGTTGTCGGGCTGAACCTGTGTCCGTTCGCCGCATCGCCGTTCAAGCGTGAACGTATCGCCTACCGCGTGAGTGAAGGCACGACGCTGGAATCCGTCTACCGGGACGTACTGGCGGCGGCGGATGAACTGCTCAACGGCGATCCGAGCGAGATCGAGACTACGTTGGTGATTGCGCCCAACGCGCTTCACACCTTCGACGAGTACCTGGAGGCGCTTGCGCTGATCGAACAGGCGCTTGGTCAAGCCGGCCTGGACGGTATTCTGCAGGTTGCGAGCTTTCATCCGGACTATTGCTTCGACGGCGTCGCACAAGACGACCCGGCGAACCATACCAATCGCTCACCGCACCCGATGTTTCACCTGATCCGCGAGGCGGGCCTGGCGGCCGCGTTGGAGTCGTACCCGGATGCCGATGGCATACCGGAGCGCAATGTCGAGCTGCTGCGAAAGCTGGGTATCGACGAGATACGCCGACTGCTCGAATTGTCGTGACGCTGCCCGTCGGGGCGGCGTATCAGTGGCGTACGACGATATCCGGATGCATATTGATGCCGCCGTCGGCTTCGAGAATACCGAATCGGTCGCGATCCGGGCTGGTGATGACCACGACCGGTGTCTCGAACAGCGGTTGGCGAACAAAGGCCAGCCGCCAGCCGAAGTTCTCGATTTTGTTCAGCGTCAGCGTCTGGTCTTGATTGAGTAACGCGTCCAGATTGGCCGGCACTGCGTATCGCGTGCCGCGACGGTCTTCGTGGGGAGAGTTTCCTGAACCGATCGACATACTGCATCCCTCGCGCTTGATTGGTTGAATCCAACATCCTTGTAGATTCAGCCTAGTCCGTTTTTTCCAGTATTGCGAACGCCAAGACCAATTTGGGAATGGTCTTCATGAAACGGACTGATACAAGTTAGGTTAATCTGAGCGCACCTGCTCAATCGCACATCGTAGCGGCCCTTTGCATAGCGAGATTCTGCTTTTTGTCGCCGTCAGTCTGCTGGCCGCCTTCGTTCACGGCGCTTTCGGATTCGGCTTCCCGTTACTGTCGACACCTTTGCTGGTGTTTGGATTCGACCTGCGCACCGCAGTACTGCTGACCCTGGTGCCGACCGTATCGATCAACCTGGTCAGCATTCTCTCTGAGCACCGTTGGCGAGAGGCACTCAAGCACTACTGGCCGATCCCGACCTTCACCATCGTCGGCAGTTTTATCGGTACCCAGGTGTTGCTGACGGTCAATCCCGAACCGTTCCGCCTGTTGCTGGCCGCCGTCTTGATCGCCTACCTGATCAGCGATCACCTGCATTCGGGCGAGCGCGTGATCAAGGTGCCGAAGTGGGGGATGGCGGTGTTCGGTTTGCTGCTTGGCCTGCTGGCCGGCGTGGTGAACATCTTCGCGCCGCTGGTGATTGCCTATGCGCTGTATACACGCATGCCGGTGCCGTTGATGGTCGCAACCTTCAACCTGAGTTTCATCACCAGCAAGTCCGGTCAGATTCTCGGTTTCATCAGCCAGGGCGCTTTCGACCTCGATGTTGTGGTGATTGCAGTCGTCGCATTGCCGCTGATTCTCGGCGCCTTGTGGTTGGGCATTCGGGTGCGCAAGCGCGTCGATATGGACACCTATAAGGGCATGCTGCGCGGTTCTTTGTGGGTGATCTCGATTGCGATAGCCATCGATGCGCTACGCCGCATGTTCTGGCTGTGAGGTAAGCCGACGTCAGTCGTCGACGTTTCGACGCAGGCGTTTGAGTTGGCCGTGCTTGGCCTTGCTGTCCATGCGCCTGCGTTGCGAGGCCTTGGTCGGTTTGGTTGCACGCCTTGCCTTCTGCGTTTTACCGGCAGCCACGATCAGGTCACGCAAGCGTTCGAGTGCGTCGGCGCGGTTCTTTTCCTGGGTGCGGAAGCGCTGCGCTTTGATGACGATGATGCCGTCGCTGGTGATTCGACTATCACCGAGTTGCAGCAGTCGCTGACAGACAGCCTCCGGCAGGCCGCTGTTGTTGATATCGACACGCAGATGCAGTGCCGACGAAACCTTGTTGACGTTCTGCCCACCTGCGCCTTGCGCGCGGATCGCCTGCCACTGCAGCGCGTCGTCGTTCAATTCGATGCCCGGCGCGATCTGCACGGTCAGCGTCCGTTGGCAGGCCGCAATCGGATCAGCTTGCCGTTGCGCGCGTCGCTCAATAGATAGAGATAGCCGTCCGGCCCCTGGCGCACGTCGCGGATGCGTCCGAACCTGCCTTCGAACAGGCGCTCTTCATGGGTGATCTTGTCGTTTGCAATCTCCAGTCGCACCAACAGGTCGAACTTCAACGAGCCGACGAACAGATTGCCCTGCCAGTTGGGAAAACGATCGCCATCGTAGAAGGCCATGCCGGAAGGGGCTATCGATGGCACCCAGTAGTACAGTGGTTGCTGCATGCCGGGTTTGGCCGTGCCTTCGCCGATCTTGGTGCCGAAACCGTAATTCGCGCCGTAGGTGATGACCGGCCAACCGTAGTTGTATCCGGCCTGCGGCAGGTTGATCTCGTCACCACCCTGTGGGCCATGCTCATGTGTCCATAGCTTGCCGCTGCCTGGATGCAGTGTCGCGCCCTGCATATTGCGATGGCCATAGCTGTAGATCTCCGGGCGGGCGTTGCGTTGGCCTACGAAGGGGTTGTCGTCCGGAATGCGGCCGTCATCGTGTAGACGGATGACAGAACCGGCATGGTCATTGAGATCCTGCGCGCGCGGACGGTCGCCGCGATCGCCGAGTGTGATGAACAGGTAGCCGTCGCGATCGAACACCAGGCGCGAACCGAAGTGCCTATTGGTGCGCGATTTGGGTAGCAGGCGAAAGATGACTTGGGTATCGCGCAGTGAGCTGCCGTCGAATCGGCCGCGCACAACCGCTGTGCCGACGCCGTCGTTGGTACGCTCGGCGTAGCTCAGATAAACCCAACGATTGTTTTCGAAATCTGGATGCAGGGCGACGTCGAGCAGCCCGCCCTGGCCGTATTCTGCAATTGCCGGCAGGCCGCCGATGGGGCTTGCGTGCAAGTGGCCTTGTGCATCGACCAGGCGCAAGCGCCCGGGGCGTTCGGTGATCAGATAGCCGCCCCCGGGCAGAAAGGCGAGCGACCAGGGGTGAACCAGACCTTCGGTGACGATCTCGTAGTCGATCTTTTCACGTTCGGTCTCGAGGGGTTCCGCCTGCAGGGGCAGGGCGGTCATCAACAGCGCGGCAATGAGTATCGCTTTCATACGGCCACTTTAGCCGCATGACGGCAACGATCAAAGGGTCACGCGTGCGCGTTTCACATAAACCACTTCGCAGGCGCGGGCACCGGTATCCTCGCGGGTCAGTGAACTGATCCAGCGCCAGCCGTCATCACCATCGACACGCACCAGGTAGCCTTCGAGCTGGATGATCTGACCCTGGCGGAAATCATCCAGTGCATCGGCGACATCGTCGCTTGCCGGGATCATGTGCATATTGGCGCTATGCGTCTCGATATCGCGGCGTGGGATCGGCAGGTTCGGCGTCGACCAGCGGTACCAGCGACCGGATTGGCTGATGGCGATGTCGCTGAGCACCTGTTCGTCGGACATCGGGCCCCAACCCAACGCGAGATCCATCGGTGATACATCGGCTTCGCGCCCGAAGCTGTAGTCTTCGCGCGACAGCACCTTGGCGCGAATGCTGAAATCAGCCAGCGGGGTAATGCGATAGCCCTTGTAGTCGAAGCTGTCGCCGCTGGCGGTCGCCGATTGTGCCGGCAGCACATTGGCGTGTATGCCGGGCCCGAGTTGCACCGCTGCCGGTTCGCTCCAGCCGAAGTGCCATACGCCGGCGGCGATGGTGAGTACTATCAGAAATCGAAACATGGTCAGCCGTTGCGATGATCATCGCTGCGCGCTTTCCAGTGCCTCGGCGGCCTCCATCCAGGCCTCTTCGGCAGTCTCGAGTTGCGCGTCGACATCACCTTTGTCGCGCAGCAGTTGCTGCAGCTCATCCTTCCGTTCGTCGCTATATAAGCCGGTATCGGCCAAGGCGGCCTCAAGCTGAGCCTGTTTGGTATGCAGGGCGTTCATCTGCTGTTCGCAACGCTCGACGGCCCGCCGCAAGGGCTGCAGTGCCTTGCGTTGTTCGGCTTCGAGGCGTTTGCGCTCGCGGCGTTGTTCGGCCGAGTCCGAGCGCGTCGCCGATGTCGGTGCAACCTCCTGTTTGCCGGCGCGATTGTGTGCCGCCAGCCATGCGGGATAGGCGTCGAGTTCGTCGTCAAACTCATCGACGCGCCCGCCGCTGACGAGTAGCAGGCGGTCACACGTCAGGCGCAGCAGGTGACGATCGTGCGAAACCACCACCATGGCGCCTTCGAAGTCCTGCAGGGCGGTCGCCAATGCCTGGCGCATCTCGAGGTCGAGATGGTTGGTCGGTTCGTCGAGCAGCAACAGGTTGGGGCGGCGGTACACCAGCAGCGCGAGGACCAGGCGGGATTTCTCACCGCCCGAGAAGGGAGCGACCGCTTCGAGCGCTTTGTCGCCGATAAAGCCGAAGCCGCCCAAGTAGTCGCGCAAGGCCTGCTCGGATGCGTCGCGGTCGAGTTGTTGCAGATGCTCGAGCGGACTGTGTCCGGGCTGCAATTGCTCGAGCTGGTGTTGGGCGAAATAGCCGATGGCCAGATGGCGTGCCTCTGCACGTTCACCGGCCAGCGGTGCAAGGTCGCCGGCAAGCAGCTTGATCAACGTGGATTTGCCGGCGCCGTTCGGCCCCAGCAAGCCGATGCGATCGCCCGGGTTGAGTACCAGCTTGGCGTGCCGGACGATAGCGGTATCGTCGTAACCGACAGCGCAGTCATCCAGTTTCAGCAGTGGATGCGGGTTCTTCGGCGGCGGCTTGAACGCAAAAGCAAATGGTGAATCCACATGCGCGGGCGCGATCTGTTCCATGCGTTCGAGCGCCTTGATGCGACTCTGCGCCTGGCGCGCCTTGGTGGCCTTGGCGCGAAAGCGTTCGACGAATGAATGCATGTGTGCAATCTCGCGCTGTTGCTTTTCGTAAGCCGCTTGTTGATTGGCAAGCTGTTCGGCACGCCGGTGTTCAAATGCTGTGTAGTTGCCGTTGTACAGCGTGGCGCGCGTTTGTTCGATATGCAGGATGTGGTCACACACACTGTCGAGAAAATCGCGGTCGTGCGAGATCAGCAGCAGGGTGCCGCGATACTGTTTCAACCACGCCTCCAACCAGATCACGGCGTCGAGGTCGAGGTGGTTGGTCGGCTCGTCGAGCAGTAACAGGTCGGAACGGCACATCAGGGCGCGGGCGAGGTTCAGGCGCATGCGCCAGCCGCCGGAGAAATCGCTTAATGGCCGGCGTTCATCGCTCGGTTTGAAGCCGAGCCCGCTCATCAGGGTCGCGGCGCGGCTGTTGGCCTGGTAGCCGCCGATGTGGTCCAACTCGGAGTGCAGGTGCGCGATGCGCTCACCGTTGCCCGACTGTTCGGCATCGGCCAGATTTGCCTGCAATTTTCGCAACCCCTGGTCGCCGTCGAGTACGTACTCGATGGCTGCCTGATCGGTCGCCGGCATCTCTTGCGCGACATGGGCGATCTCCCAACCCGCGGGGAAGCTCAGCTTGCCCTGGTCGGCATGCAGGCCGCCCAGAATCATGGCGAACAGGCTGGACTTGCCGGTGCCATTGGCGCCCGTCAGGCCCGACTTGTGTCCGGGGTGGATCTGGAAAGTGGCGTGCTCGAACAACAGGCGCGGGCCACGGCGGAGAGCAACATCATCGAACTGCAGCATGGGCGGGGAGTTTACCCAAGTCTGTGCCTGTTGGTACGACGCTCAACGCTACACGGCGCGGGACAGGCGACTCGTTCAGCCGATGCGATCCAAACGGCGATAACCGATGGCCTCGGTCAGGTGTTGATCTTCGATACTTTCCTTGCCCGCCAGGTCGGCGATCGTACGCGCCACGCGCAGGATGCGGTGAAAGGCACGCGCTGAGAGACCGAGTTTATCGATGGCGTTGGCGAGCAGGGCTTGCCCGGCGGGCGACAATGAGCAGTGCCGTTGCAGGTCTTCGTGGCCGAGCCGAGCGTTGGCGGTTCCCTGGCGCTCAAGCTGCTTTTCCCACGCTGAGCAGACCCGCTGGCGCACCGTTGCGCTGTCTTCCGAGCGCGCTTTCAACCCGCCCAGCAGCGCTTGACGTGGTAAGGCGGATACTTCGATCTGGATATCGATGCGGTCGCGCAACGGACCGGAGATGCGCCGCTGATAGCGCGCCACGCGTTCCGGGCTGCAGCCGGCACAAATGCGTTCAGGGTCGTTGGCGTAGCCGCACTGGCAGGGATTCATCGCCGCGATCAATTGGAAATCGGCCGGAAACTCGGCTTGGCGAGCGGCGCGCGAGATCAGGATCTTTCCGGTTTCGAGCGGCTCGCGCAGTACGTCGAGCACCTTGCCGTTGAACTCTGGCAGTTCGTCCAGGAACAGCGTACCGAAGTGGGCGAGCGAGACCTCTCCTGGTCTCGGGTGGCTCCCGCCGCCACCTCCGACCAATGCGACTCCGGACGCCGTATGGTGCGGTGCCCTAAAGGGCCGTTGCATCCATGTGCCCGGCGAGAAGGGCAGACCGGCGATCGATCTGACGGCCGCACTCTCGAGTGCTTCTCGCTCTGTCATGGGCGGCAGAATACCGGGCAGCCGGCTGGCGAGCATTGATTTGCCGCTGCCTGGTGGCCCCACCATTAGCAGGTTGTGGCGACCGGCAGCCACGATTTCGAGGGCACGCTTGGCCTGCGACTGGCCCCATACGTCGGCGAGATCCGATGACGGTGAGTTCGAGGATTGTTGCTGGGGTTTGCAATGTTCTTTCAGAAGGGTCGCGCCCAGCAGATGGGCGGTAACTCCCAGGAGATGCTCAGCGGGGTATGAGGCCAGCGACGAGACAAGCGCGGCTTCGTCGGCATTGGCCGCGGGCAGGATCATCTTGGTGTCGGCCGCGGCAGTAGCCAACGCCATGGGCAGAACACCGCTGATGCTGCGCAATGCGCCGGCGAGACTCAGCTCGCCGACAAACTCATAGCCGTCGGCAGACTTATCCGGCAGTTGCCCACTCGCCAGGAGGATGCCGATCGCGATTGCCAGATCAAACCGGCTGCCGTGCTTGGGTATATCTGCAGGGGCAAGGTTGACCGTGATCCTTCTGGCGGGGAAATCAAATCCGCTGTTGACCAGCGCGCTGCGCACGCGGTCGCGGCTTTCCTGTACCGCCTTCTCGGGCAGTCCGACGATGTTGAAGCTGGGCAGACCGTTGGCGAGATGAGTCTCGACGGCTACCGGTGGGGCGTCGACGCCAATAGCGGCGCGACAGTGTGTTACTGCAAATGCCATGACCTTCCTTGGTCCTGAGGGCCTGCGCTGTAGCAGGCCGGATTGATCAGCGCTTGGCGTCGGCCTCCATGGCCGCAACGCGATCTTCGAGCGCTTTGAGTTTCTCGCGGGTGCGCAGCAGCACCGCCTGCTGAATCTCGAACTCTTCGCGGGTTACCAGATTCAGTTTCGCCAGTGCGGCTTCGACGCTCGATCGCACGTTGCGTTGCACGTCGTTCTGCAAATTTTGCAGGCCGCGCGGCAGGTTTTCGGCGACGCGCCGCGACAGGTCATCGAACAGTTTGGGATCCAGCATGTTGTCCTCCGACGGCCAGTTGCCGCGAGCAGCGAAGGGTAAGAAACCGCGTTCCGGGTGTCCAGTTTCATCAATGCACCAAGATGATGCACCAACTTGGGGCGGGCTCTCCACAAAAGTTTGCTTTTGGTGCGAGAGCAGCGCCAAAAGGTACCGTAGTCAGGCTGTAACCAAATGAAAATCAAAAAGAAAGAGTCGTTGGCATATGTCGTGCTAAATGCTGGGGCAGTCGCGTGTTCAACACCGATCTTTTCAAAAGCACAGCCTTAGGGAGTTAACCAAATATGAAGATGAAGAAGGCAGCCCTTGCAGTCAGCGCGTTGTTGATGACGTCGACATCTGTAATGGCAGAGTTCAGTGGCAATGTCGCACTCACCACGAACTACATTTTCCGCGGTATTTCGCAGAACGATAACTCGTTTGCGATTCAGGGCGGCTTCGATTACGAGCACGAGTCGGGCTTTTATGCCGGCATCTGGGCTTCCAACGTAGACGACGAGTTCTTCGCCGGATCCAGCATCGAAATCGACACCTACCTGGGTTGGGCGGGCACGGTTGGGCCGGTCGATCTGGACGTTGGCTACGTCCGTTACAACTACCCGGATAGCGACGAGAACGATCCGAACATCGGTTATGAAACCGATACCGACGAATTCCACGTTGGCATTTCCAAAGACTTCGGCGTACTGGCAGCCGGCTTCACCGTCAACTACAGCCCTGACTTCTTCGATGTCGGCGACGGCATGTACTACGACCTGGGTATCGATGTGCCGGTCGGCAGTTTCACGATCTCGGCGCACTACGGCGTGACCGACATCGACGAGAAGAGCGGTCTGCCTGATCTCGACTACGAAGACTGGAAACTCGGTGTTTCGACCGAATACGCCGGCTTTGGTTTCGATCTCAGCTACACCGATACCGCCGACGATGGATTGTGTGACGGCACGCCGGCTGTTTGCGGCGATCACATTGCATTCACCGTTTCCAAGTCGCTGTAAGCCGAACCTAAAAAACTAACCATTTAATTTTTTCACTGGCCACCTGCCATTGTCGCAGGTGGCCTAGGAGAAGTACCTATGAAACTGGTTGCAGCCATCATCAAGCCCTTCAAGCTCGATGACGTGCGTGAAGCCCTTTCCGACATCGGCGTCACGGGTATCACCGTTATCGAAGTCAAGGGATTCGGTCGCCAGAAAGGCCATACCGAACTGTATCGCGGCGCTGAATACGTCGTCGATTTCCTTCCCAAGATCAAAGTTGAAATCGCGATCGATGACGATCAGCTCGACGCGGTTATCGAAGCCATCAGTGCCGCTGCCAAAACCGGCAAGATCGGCGACGGCAAGATCTTTGTTTACGAACTTTCTCAGGCCATTCGCATCCGCACAGGCGAATCCGGTCCTGAAGCACTTTAAGCCTGCCGGGGGTTGCTAAAAATGGAGAATCATATCTTTGAACTCCAGTACGCCATAGACACGTTTTATTTTCTGATCTGTGGTGCGCTGGTTATGTGGATGGCGGCAGGTTTCGCCATGCTCGAGTCGGGCCTCGTTCGTGCGAAGAACACGACCGAGATCCTCACCAAGAACGTCGCTTTGTATGCCGTTGCTTGCATCATGTACATGGTCATCGGCTATCACCTGATGTATGACGGTGGCGTGCTGTTGGCCGGTATCGAAGGCGGTGAAGCGCTGGTCGCGGATGCGCTGAAGTCGTCGGCAGAGAACGGCTTTGACGGTGACGCGGTTTACTCGAGCGCGTCGGACTTCTTCTTCCAGGTGGTGTTCGTTGCGACCGCAATGTCGATCGTATCGGGCGCGGTTGCCGAGCGTATGAAGCTGTGGGCCTTCCTGTTGTTCGCCGTCGTCATGACCGGCTTCATCTACCCGATGGAAGGCAACTGGACTTGGGGCGGCGGTAGCGTCTTCGGTCTGTACAGTCTTGGCGACGACTTCGGCTTCTCCGACTTCGCCGGTTCGGGCATCGTTCACATGGCAGGCGCCGCGGCTGCACTGGCCGGTGTTCTGCTGCTTGGACCGCGTAAGGGCAAGTACACCGCCGATGGTCGCGTGAACGCTATCCCGGGTGCCAACCTGCCGCTGGCTACGTTGGGTACCTTCATCCTCTGGATGGGCTGGTTCGGCTTCAACGGTGGTTCGGTGCTGAAGCTCGGCGATATCGCCAACGCCAACTCGGTCGCCATGGTGTTCCTGAACACCAACGCGGCGGCTGCCGGTGGTCTGGTGACTGCGCTGATCGTTGCCCGTCTGTTGTTCGGCAAGGCTGACCTGACGATGGCACTCAACGGTGCACTCGCCGGCCTGGTGGCCATCACCGCCGAGCCTTCGACTCCGTCGGCCCTGTCTGCCACGCTGATCGGTGCCGTTGGTGGTGCGATCGTCGTGTTCTCGATCCTGACCCTGGACAAGATGAAGATCGACGATCCGGTCGGTGCCATCTCGGTGCACGGCGTGGTCGGCTTCTGGGGCCTGATGGCAGTGCCGCTGACCAACGGTGAAACAAGCTTTGTCGGTCAGTTGGTCGGTGCGGGAACCATCTTTGCCTGGGTGTTCGTCGTCAGCTTCGTTGTCTGGCTGGTGATCAAGGCGATCATGGGTATCCGCGTATCGGAAGAGGAAGAGTACGAGGGTGTGGATGTTTCGGAGTGCGGTATGGAAGCCTATCCGGAATTCACCGGTGCTCGCGGGTCTTCCAGCACCTGATCCCAGATCATTCGATCTGTAAGCGAAAAGAAAGGGCGCCTTCGGGCGCCCTTTTTTTGTTCCCGGTATTGAATCGGCCCCGTTGCGAGCCGCACCTTTTCAGACGATGGGGGGTTCCTCGATCAGCTCAGGCGGTACCAGGTTCGTGGGTTCCTGCAGTGCGTCGAGGTGCTGTTCGAGCAGCGACGTCTGGCGTGTGCGCCCGACGTGAAACAGCGCCTCGCCCTCGAACACCAGGGGCAGATTGGTACGGCCGATCACGACCCCATCGTAAGGTGCAGGCATTTCGAATTCGGATTCGCCGGACGGATCGGCGACCACGCCCAGAACTTCACCCTTGCTGACCATCGCACCCAGCTTGGATTGAGCGCGCAGAATGCCGCTGTGCGGCGCGCGCTGCCAACTGCTCGAACGCAGTACGGCGCTCGGCCGGCTTGGTTGACGTTTGCTCGGTGGAAGCATCGCCAGACGGCGCAACACATTGATGATGCCGCGCAGCCCGATCTGGATCGAAACCTCTTCGAAGCGCAATGCTTCTCCCGCTTCGTAAACCATAACGGGCACACCGAGGTCGGCCGCCGCACCGCGCAACGAACCTGAGGGCGCAGCGGAGTGCAGCAATACTGGCGCACTGAATGCCTTTGCCAGGGGCTCAAGGATCGGATCGTTGATGTCTGCGCGAATCTGCGGCAGGTTGTCGCGATGGATCGCAGCGGTATGCAGGTCGATACCCAGGTCGGAACGCTCGACGACCTGCGACATGAAGGCAAAGCCCAGCCTGCCGGCAAGGGATCCGGTTTCGCTGCCGGGAAAACTGCGGTTCAGGTCGCGGCGGTCGGGCAGGTAACGCGAACGGTTGTGGAACCCGAACACGTTGACGATCGGCACCGCCAGCAAGGTGCCGCGTATCCGTTTCAACTGGGGGGTGCGGAGCAGGCGGCGAATGATCTCCACACCGTTGATCTCGTCGCCGTGTACCGCGGCGCTGATGAAGACGATGGGGCCATCGTTCTTGCCGTGCACCACATGCACCGGCATGCTGACCGGGTCGTTGGTGTAGAGACCCGGCAGTGGAATGCTGACGACCTGACGTTGTCCGGCTGCGACGGTGGTATCGCCGATCTCGAACTGAGGTCGTTGTTTCGCCATGTCAGCCTTTTCCGCGGGTCTTGGTATTGTTGGGTTTCTGATTTTTCTCGATGAACTCGATGATCATGCCGGCGACGTCTTTCTTCGACGCAGCTTCGATGCCCTCGAGCCCGGGTGATGAGTTCACCTCCATCACCACCGGGCCGTGATTCGAACGCAGGATGTCGACGCCGCAGACATTCAGCCCCATGATGCTGGCGGCACGCGTCGCGGTTGAGCGTTCTTCCGGCGTCAGGCGAACCAGCGTAGCACTGCCGCCACGGTGCAGGTTCGAGCGGAACTCACCCTCCTTGCCCTGTCGCTTCATCGCGGCGACCACCTTACCGCCGACGACCAGGCAGCGGATGTCGGCGCCGCCGGCCTCCTTGATGAACTCCTGGATCAGGATGTTGGCCTTCAGGCCCATGAATGCCTCGATCACACTCTCGGCCGCCTTTTCGGTTTCGGCCAGCACCACGCCGATACCCTGTGTGCCTTCAAGCAGTTTGATGACGGCCGGCGCACCGCCCACCATCTTCAGCATGTCCTGCACGTCGTCGGGCGAATGGGCAAAGCCGGTAACCGGCAGGCCGATGCCCTTGCGCGCCAGCAGTTGCAGCGAGCGCAGCTTGTCGCGCGAGCGGGTGATCGCCACCGATTCGTTAAGCGGATACACGCCCATCATCTCGAACTGCCGCAACACGGCGGTGCCGTAGAACGTAACCGATGCGCCGATACGCGGAATCACCGCATCGAAGCCGGTCAGGTTCTCGCCCTTGTAGTGAATCGTCGGGCGCAAAGAGGTGATGTTCATGTAGCACCGCAGCGCGTCGAGCACGCGAACTTCATGACCACGTTGTTGCGCGGCTTCCACCAGGCGGCGGGTCGAATACAGTTTGCTGTTGCGCGAGAGAACGGCAATTTTCATAGTCAGGCCTTTTGTGTTTACGGTTTGCCGGCGAGGTATGAAGCCGACGAATCGACGACCAGGTTCGCAGCAACCAATGCGGTGCGACCCAGCAGCATGCGGAAACGCATGCTGTCGCGGTTGGTCAGTGTCAGTTCGATCTCATCATCGAAATCAAGTATCTGCAGCCGGGTACGGATCACGAAGCGCAGTTCGCGGTGCCCACCTGAATCGGAAACCTGACGCTGATCGGCTATCTGTGCTTCGCAATGTAGCACTTGTTGCGCGTCATTTTGCATTGGATGGACGCCGAAGCGCAGGAAGTCCTTGTGGTCCCGCCGAAACGGCTCCACGTAGAATGCATGCAGACACGATGTGCGGGCCCCGGTATCGACCTTGGCCTTGATCAATGGAATGCCGATATCCGGCAACGCCAGCCATTCGCGCCAACCCAATGCCTGCTTGGCATGCGTCATGTGTCTTCGTCCTCTTTGTCGCCTTTTTCTGCCGGCCCGGGTTTCCCCGGAATCTGTGCGGATTCGCTCTTGGTTTCGACCGGTTCTCCGGCCGGACGATGCACGACGCGCTGCGGAAACGGTATCTCTATGCCAGCTTCGCGGAACGCGTCGTCGATCGCAAACAATGCATCACTCTTGGCCGACAGTTTGTAGTCGATATTGCGAATGAAGAACCGCAGTTCGAAGTTCAGCGAGCTGTCGCCGAAGTCCATGAAGAAGACCTGCGGCGGGCTGACGCGCGGATCGTGCAATACCGTGAGCGGATGTTCGCGTGCCACCTTCTGCAGAATGTCGCGCACCTGGCGCGTGTCGCTGCCGTAGGCGACGCCGACCGGCACAATCACCCGGCCGAACGGGTCCGACAATGTCAGGTTGGTAACCTGGTTGGAAATCAGTTCTGAGTTCGGTACCAGTACTTCTGCGCGGTCGAACGTCTGGATCAGGGTGTAGCGGATACTGACCTTGCGTACATAACCCTGCGTCTGGCCGACCACCACCCAGTCTCCCGGGCGCACCGGTCGCTCGAACAGCAGGATCAGGCCCGATACGAAGTTATTGACGATGTTCTGCAGGCCGAAACCGATACCGACCGATAAGGCACCGGCGACGATGGCGAGGTTTTGAAAGTCCAGCCCGGCCATGCTCAGGGCCAGCATGATCGCGATGCCGACGATGGCGTAACTGGTCAGCGACACGACCGATTGACGCGCACCCGAATCGAGGTTGGTGCGGGTCAGCCAGCGCTCACCCAGTTGGGTGCGCAGCCATCTGGCGAGGCTCAGCAGAACCAGGAACGACAGCAGCGCCAGGATCAGCTTGGACGGTACGATACGTACGGCGCCAACCTGGAAACCCTGGTGGAGCACATCGCGCACCAGCGCGGTGTCCGACTCCGATACCTGCCAGGCATACAGCAGCCAGTAACCGAGTCCGACAAGTGCGCCGATGCGCACCACCCAATGCAACATCCCGACGCCCGGGACTTTCTCGCCGCGTGAATAGCCGAGTCGTTTGCGCAACGCCGATTGCGACTCGGCGTCACTGTCTTTGAGCGAATCGAACAGGTGGCCGATCAACGACAGGCCGAGCCAGACCAGCAATACGCCGACCGCCGTACCGTAGATGCCCAGTGTCAGGAACATGCCGAGGTTGGGGTAACCGAGCCAGTCCGCGGTCGGGCCGGCAAGTAGGGCGATACCGATCGGCAGGCGCAGGCTGCGCAACGTCGACAGGTCGTCGCGCTGGTAGAGCTTGCGCATCAACCAGCCGGCGACTCCGACCAGCGCCAGCAGGAACAGCGCGCGCAACATGGGAACGGCGTCGCCCGGCAGGTAGTCATGTGCGCCCATCAGCACGAGTGCGCCGGCGACCAGCACCAGGTCGAGCAACAGCCGCGCGGGCACGCTTTCTGCGCAGTTCAGTTTGCCCTGGCAGACGAGCAACTGGATAAGCGGTGCAACGCAGGCGGATATCAATAGCGCGGCACCAAATGCCGCGAGCGGTGCTGCACCGGCGAGATACAGGGTGACGACAACGGTCAGCCCGACTGCCAACCACGGCAGGCGGCGACTGTAGAGATCGGCCAGGATCGTGCTGCGTTGCGGTGGGTTGGCGGTTTCCGGGTCCGGCATCGGGAAGCGCCCACGCAGCATGCGCGACAGCATCAGTGCGATCGGCGTCAGGATCGCCAATAGCAATGCGCCGGCGCCCAGCGCCGGCCAGGGTTCGAAACCGATCTTCTTGGTGGAGTCGAACGACAAGCCGTTGACCAGTACGTCGGTCGTCGTCTCCCATATGTCTTTGTCGTGATGCAGCAACTGGCGCGAGACCATCGCCTGCCACTGCGCGGTCAACTCGTTGCGCAGATCGCGCGCACCGATCGACGTCAATCGACAGACGGCAAGTTGCTGTTCGATGTCCTGCTGGTCTTTCTCAAACTTCTTTTGCGTGGCCTGAATTTCGCTGGCGGCCTTTTCGCCGGGCTCGCCGAGTGCCGCAAGGCGTTCCTTGACGCTGGCCAGATGCGCACTGAAATCGGCGACACACTGCTCGGCGCGCTCGCGAATCTTCAATACCTCGCTTTGTGCCTCGCTCAACCGTTCGCCCGCCGGTGGCGCGTCCTTCCACTTCTGCAGGTCGGCGCTGATCTCCTTGAGACGTTTGCTCGCGCTATCGGACCACTTGCCGGTTTCCTTCTCATCCACGAAACCGGCTTCCGCCAGGCACGCGCCGGCAGTCGCCAGCGTGGCAAGCAAGACAAGCAGAACGGCGCGCAGCCAAACGGTCATCGGAATCAGGTCCTTAAATCGCAAAGATCAAGCAGGGCGGTCGCGATACGGGGCGTGCCGCCCGGGAGGTAAAGCAGGCGTTATGATAGCGGGATGTGTCACCGGAGGAAGCCACGGATGAGACTCTTGTTGATGCTCGGCGCATTTCTGCTGACTGCGTCTGCGTTTGCCGCCGAGGTGTACCGCTGGACCGACAGCAATGGCCAGGTGCATTTTAGCCAGCGCCCGCCGCCGGTGGATGCCGAAAAGCTCGAACTGCCGGAGAGTGGCGAGACGCCGGCCGCGGCCGACACCAGCCTGGACAAGCGTCGCGAGCGTCAGCGCCGGGTACTGCAGTCGTACGAGTATGAGCGCGAGCAGAAAAAGGCGGCGGCCGCCAAGGCGGAGCAGGAGAAGCGCGAAATGGCTGCGAAATGCGTCGACATGGAAAAGCGTTGGCGGCGTCTGTCACACGGCGGTCCACTGTATTACCGCGACGACGGTGGCGAGCGCGAGTACCTCAGCGAACAACAGCGTGCGGACGAGAAGGCCAGGCTTCGACCGTATTTCAAGCGCTATTGCGGCCGTGAACCGTGAGCGCCCGCGGCGATCGGGCGATTGATCGGGTGGCGTGTTGCCGCGCTCTGTCGAGCATGGCCGCTTAGACCATGCCGGCCGCTGATACCTGGATTCAGCACTCCGCCAGCAGTGACTGCATCATGCGTTCGGCCTGACCGCCGTATCCGCCGCCAAACAGGTTGAGATGGTTGAGCACGTGATACAGGTTGTATAGCGTGCGCCTGACGCGATACCCGGCGTCGATCGGTGCAACCGCACGATAGGCCGCATAAAAGTCGGCGCTGAAACCGCCGAACAATTCGGTCATCGCCAGTTCGGCCTCGCGGTCGCCGAAATAGGTCGCTGGATCGTAGATCACCGGCTCGCCATTTTCGTCGAAGGCGATATTGCCGCTCCATAGATCGCCGTGCAGCAGCGCGGGTCTGGGGTCGTGATCGACAAGCACGTCGAAGCGTTCAAGCAACTGCTCACCGAGTTTCTGTAGCCGGCCGCCGTAGCCGTTGCGCGCCGCTTCGGCGAGTTGAAAGCCGAGCCGGTGATCGCGCCAGAATGTCACCCAGTCGTCGGTCCAGCTATTGCGTTGCGCAGTGGCACCGATGGTGTTGTCGCGCTGCCAGCCGAAGGCGTCGCTGCTCACCGCATGCAGTGCCGCGAGTTGCTCGCCGGCCTTGCGCCACGACAGCGCGTTGCCGTGGCTTAGCGCGTAGTACTGCATGACGATGTAGCTGCTGTCTCCGCTGACACCTGTCGAGATCGCGCGCGGCACCTTGATCGCATCGGCATCCGCGAGTTCGTTCAAGCCCTCAGCCTCGGCCTTGAACATGTCGAGGAGTTCGGCACGGTTGGTCTTGACGAACCAGGTCTGCTTACCGTCACTGAGTTTGAATGCGCTGTTGATGCAGCCGCCGCCGAGTCCGCTGGGCGCTTGCGGTTCGAATGCCTTGCCGGTGGCCGCGCTGATGTCGGCCGCGATGTCCTGCCAGATGCTCAAGCGTCGGGTTTTGGGTCGTGGTTGCGTTCGCGCAGCGGACTGGTGCGCGGAAAGTGGGCGCGTAGAAATGCCATCTGATCGGCGAGCACGTTACGGCCCTGCAGGTAGATGTACTCGGCATGGGTCGGTGTGAACGGGATCGCCAGCAATTGCATGTCGGCCTGTTCGGGGGTGCGGCCGGCTTTGTGATTGTTACAGCGCGTGCAGGCGGTGACGACATTCGTCCATTGATTCAGCCCGCCCTGGCTGATCGGTGTTACATGATCACGCGACAACTCGCGATAGTGAAAGTGATTGCCGCAGTACAGGCACAGGTGGTCATCGCGTTGAAATAGGGTGCGGTTGCTGAGCGGCGGCGTATAGCTGTCGCGCATCTGGTGATTGCCGAACGTCGCGATGATCGAATTGATTTCGATAATGCTGCGGCGACGGCTGATCGCATTGATACCGCCGTGCAGGGTGAACAGCGGCTCACCGCAGACGTAGGCGATCATGCCGAGGAAGTGCAGCCGTGCGGCCTGCCGAAAATCGATCCACTCCAGCGGCATGCCCGATGCATCGGTACGCAAAATCTGTTGTGAAAGGCTTTGCACCTGGGTGCTCCCACACGTGATTTGTTCGGTTATTGCATAGATCAGGCCGATCTTTCAAGGGGTGGTTCCGTGACAGCCAGCCACGGTGGCCCGCGCGCCCGGCTCGCACGGTGTCGCGTTAATATGTGGCCAAGGGCGTGACGAAATACGTACGACTCAATTCGGCGGTTTTGGCGTCTGGCGGGATACGAATCATGTTCTTATTCGACGCCTAGGTATCGGATTTTGTTTCGTTTCGGATAGTTGAAACTCGATTCCAGTCCGCAGGTTTGGCCTGGACCGGCTAATCGTCGCCGAAAAAATACGCTTGACAAACGTTGCAGATCGCTACTTATGCACAATCGAACCGCGTCGGCGGGCCGGCAGGGGATTCGTCCTGCAGCACTCCATCAGAATGTTTTGATATTTATTAACTTGTTGTTTACAAATGTTTTTTAATGATTGGCCATTTTTCGGTCAATTTAATGCAATTCGCCGTCTGACGCGGTTTGCGGCCATTTCCACAGGGTTATTCCACAAAGTTATCCACAGGCTCTGTGAAATTGGAGCTAAACGCTTGATTGTCGGGCAAACCCAACGACTGAGCGCGTGCGTGGAAACTGGTCGCTGCCGATGAAGTCGATGCCGATTGCGCGGATCGCGGTCGGCGCACCGCTACGCTCGCTGTTCGATTACGCAATCCCGCCGGGTGCGCAACCGGCGCCGGGGGCGCGGGTTGCGGTTTCGTTCGGGCGGGCGAAAGCGGTTGGCGTGGTCGTCGAACTGCTCGGCGAAACCGACTGTCCGCACGACAGACTCAAGCCACTGAGCCGGGTCATCGATCCCGAGCCCCTGCTGGCCGACGACGATCTGGCGTTTCTCCGCTGGGTGGCCGATTACTACCATCACCCGATCGGCGAGGTGGTGTTGACTGCACTGCCCAGGCGGCTGCGTTCGGCAGTAGCCACGCTCGAAGCCGGCGAACCGATGTGGGAACTGACCGATGCCGGCCGGGCGTTCTTGCAGAGCAGTGCAGGTCGCGCCCCGCGGCAGCGCGAAATCCTCGATTGGCTGCAACGACAGACAGCGCACATCGCGCCCCAACAACAGCTCAAATCGATCTTCAGCGGCAGTCATGCCGTTTTCAAGACACTGTGCGACAAGGGGCTGATCGCCAGCGGTATGCGGCTTGCTGCGACGCCGCTCGCAATCGATAGCGACGACGGCCATGAGCTCAACGCCGAGCAGGCGAAGGCCTATGAAAGCGTGGCCGGCAAACTGGGCGAGTTCGCGGTTGCCTTGCTCGATGGGGTGACCGGCAGTGGCAAGACCGAGGTCTACCTGCAGCTTGCGACTGCCGTGTTGGCCAGCGGCAAATCGGTGCTCGTGCTGGTCCCCGAGATATCACTGACCCCGCAGTTGTACGAACGTTTTCGCCAGCGCCTCGGCGACACGGTGCAGATGACGCACTCGGCAATGACCGACAACGAGCGCGAGCACGCCTGGCACCGTGCGCGGCTTGGTCTGTCGCGGGTGTTGCTGGGTACGCGTTCATCGATCTTCACGCCGATCGCCGATCTGGGCCTGGTGATCGTCGACGAAGAACACGATCCGTCGTTCAAGCAGACCGAGGGTTTCCGTTATTCGGCGCGCGATCTGGCGATCGTGCGTGGGCAGCGTGCACAGTGCCCGGTGGTACTTGGGTCGGCCACGCCATCGCTTGAATCGTTGCGCAATGTGCAGGCGGATCGTTACCGGCACCTGCGGCTCGATCAGCGTGCCGGCAACGCCCAGCCGCCGCGCATCGATCTGCTGGATGTGCGCGATCAGCCGTTGCAATGCGGTGTATCGGCGCCGCTGCTCGAACGTGTGGACGCCGTTCTGGCGCGCGGCGAGCAGGTGATGCTGTTCCTCAATCGGCGCGGATATGCGCCGGTGCTGACCTGTTTCAGCTGTGGCTGGTTGTCGGACTGTCCGCGCTGTGATGCGCGGCAGACGGTGCACCGCGCCAGCGGTCTGTTGTGGTGTCATCATTGTGGCGCGCAACGGCGCGTGCCGTCGGTGTGCCCGGAGTGTGGCGAGGACGATCTGCACCCGCTCGGCCAGGGCACCGAACAGCTCGAAGGCTACCTTGCCGAACGCTACGCGCAATATCCGCTGATTCGCGTCGATCGTGACGCGACCGCGCGCAAGGGCAGCCTGGATGCGTTGCTGCAGCGCCTGCATGACGCCGACGCAGCGATCCTGGTCGGTACCCAGATGCTCGCCAAGGGGCATCATTTTCCGCGCGTGACCCTGGTCGGTGTGCTCGATGCCGACGGTGGCCTGTACAGTGCCGACTTCCGCAGTACCGAACGCATGGCGCAACTGCTGATCCAGGTTGCCGGCAGGGCAGGTCGTGGCGATCGCCCGGGCCAGGTGTTGATCCAGACGCGGTTTCCCGAGCACCCCTTGTTGCAGACGCTGGTTCGCCACGGCTATCGCGCGTTCGCCGAGCAGGCACTGCAGGAGCGCCAGAGCGCGTCGATGCCGCCGTATTCGCACCAGGCGCTGCTGCGCGCGGAGGCGAGTCGGCGCGATGCGGCCGAGACCTTTCTTGCCGAGGTTGCGGCATGGGCATCGCAGGTCGCCAGCAGCGAGGTTGCGCTGTGGGGGCCGGTGCCGGCGCCGATGGCGAGACGTGCCGGCAAACACCGGGTGCATCTGCTGCTGCAGGCTGCGCAACGCAATGCGCTGCATGCGGTGTTGCGCGCCCTGCCCGAGTTCGCCGCCGGGCTGCCGGTTGCCAAGCGTGTGCGTTGGCATCTCGACATCGATCCGATCGATCTGTATTGAGGCGTCGGACCAATCCAGGCAATGCCTTAAAGCAGCGGTTCCTGCTATCCTTGCCGGCTTGAATTCCGGGATGTTTTGGGACCATGAAATCGCATATTGCCGACCTCGTCAGCCAGGCTCTGCACAAGCTCGTCGATCAACAGGTGCTCGATGGCGCTGATGTGCGTCCGGCCACGATCGAACGCACGCGCGACGAAGCGCACGGTGACTTCGCCACCAACGCGGCCATGGTTCACAGCAAGGCGGCAAAAATGCGGCCGCGCGATCTGGCGGACAAGCTGGTCGAGGCGCTGCCTTCATCCGACAGCGTGGTTGGCGTCGAAATCGCCGGCCCCGGCTTCATCAACTTCCAGCTTGCCGACAACGCCTACCACTCACTGGTGCCGGAGATACTGCGAGCCGGTCATGGCTATGGGCGCAGCACGTTGGGCGCGGGCAAGAAAGTGCAAGTCGAGTTCGTATCGGCCAACCCGACCGGGCCGCTGCATGTCGGTCACGGGCGTGGCGCCGCCTATGGCGCGGTCGTCGCCGATCTGCTCGAGGCCGTCGGCTACGACGTGCATCGCGAGTACTACGTCAACGACGCCGGCCGTCAGATGGATATCCTCGCCACCTCGGTATGGCTGCGTTACCTGGAGTTGTGCGGCGAGGCCCTGGAGTTTCCGAGCAACGGTTACAAAGGCGATTATGTTTGGGACATCGCCGCGTCACTGCATCGCGACCATGAGGATGCCTATCGTCACAGCACCGAAGAAACGTTCGCCGAGGTGCCGCCCGATGAACCTGCCGGCGGCGACAAAGAGGCGCACATCGACGCGCTGATCGAGCGCGCCAAGAAGCTGCTCGGCGACAATCGCTACCGCTTCGTTTTCGAGCTCGGTCTCAACGTGATCCTGGACGATATCCGCGATGATCTCGGCCTGTTCGGTGTGAATTACCAGGAGTGGTACTCGGAGCGTTCGCTGACCGAGTCCGGCGCGGTCAACAAGGCGATCGATCGCCTGCGCGACGCCGGCCACCTGTACGAGAACGACGGTGCCTGGTGGTTCCGCTCGACCAACTTCGGCGACGAAAAAGATCGCGTGGTGGTAAGGGACAACGGCCAGACGACCTATTTCGCCTCCGACATCGCCTACCACATGGACAAGCTCGAGCGCGGTTTCGACCGCGTGATCGACATCTGGGGTGCCGACCACCACGGCTATGTGCCGCGGGTGAAGGCGGCACTGCAGGCCATGGGCGGCGATGCCTCGAAGCTCGACGTGCTGCTGGTGCAGTTCGCGGTGCTCTACCGCGGCGGCGAGAAGGTGCAGATGTCGACCCGCTCGGGTGAATTCATCACGCTGCGCGAGCTGCGTAAAGAAGTCGGCAGTGATGCCGCCCGCTTCTTCTATGTGATGCGTAAGTGTGAGCAACACATGGATTTCGACCTCGATCTGGCCAAGTCGCAATCCAACGACAACCCGGTGTACTACGTGCAGTATGCGCATGCCCGTATCCACGCAGTGTTGCGCCAGGCCGCCGAGAAACTGATGGACGTGTCGCCGAGCGAAGGGGTGACCAACCTCGAGCGCCTGACCGAATCGCACGAGCTCGGGTTGCTGAAGACGCTGTCGCGTTATCCCGAGGTCGTCGAGTCGGCCGCGACCAACGAAGAGCCGCACCAGCTGACGCACTATCTGCGTGAGCTGGCCAACGACTTCCATACCTACTACAACGCGCATCAGTTTCTGGTCGACGACGAAACGCTGCGTGACGCGCGGATCAAGCTGATCCTGTCGACGCGCGAGGTATTGCGCAACGGGCTGAATCTGCTGGGTGTTTCGGCGCCGGAGAAGATGTAAGGCTGTGGCCACAGGGAAAGTGCAGCGGAGTTTTGCATCGGTGGGTGTGAGTCAATGCGCGAACCGTGCGCAAATGATCCGGCGGCTGTCGCATAAGCGTCAGGAACGGGCTAGAATTTCGCTCCCTTCACTGTCGTATCGCTGGCCGATGTCGCCCGCGTCTTTTTAGAAGCTGTCGTGCCTCGAGATTACAAACACCGCGCTCAACGCAAACCGAAGAAGAAACCGCTGCCGGCCTGGTTGTGGTTGCTCACGGGGCTGATGTTGGGTGGTTTTATCGTCGGTCTCGTCTGGTTGAACGGGCAGGCGACGGATCCCGGTGGCGATTGGGTGACGGCAAAACCCGACCGGCCGCCGACAGGCAAAGCGACGCCGCCACCCAAGGCGGCAGAGGTGCCGGATCCGCCCAAGCCGCGCTTCGATTTCTACAACATGCTGCCGGAGATGGAGGTCGTTGTACCGGAAGAGGAACTCGACCAGCCTGCAGCACCCAAGCCGAACACCGAGCAAACGACGGCGAAACCCGAGCGCTATCTGGTTCAAGTGGGCTCGTTCCGTCGTACTGAAGACGCCGATCGAATGAAGGCGCAACTGGCCCTGCTCGGATTCGAGGCGAAAGTGGTCAGCGCCAAGATCAACGACAAGGATACGCGCTACCGCGTACGGTCCGGCCCCTACCAGGGGGTGCCGGCGGTCAATGCAGCGCGCAAGCGTTTGGCCGACAACGGCTTCAACAGCATCGTCATACGCGCCGACGGCAACTGATCCGCTCTGCCGCTGTCATTGCGGCTGCGCGGGTTGCAGGCTTGTATTGGCGGCCAGCCATGCGCGGATACTCGCCAGCAGTCCGCCGTCAGACCCAAAGTATCCCGACGTGGCGCCGGCGACCGTGATCTGCCGAAAACTTCGGCTTTGGCTGTTCTCCAGCAACTGACGTCGTTTCGTCGCTGAATCAATGACGCCGGCAATGTCGCGCTCGGCATAGATATCGAGCAGCGGCAGCGTGAGTTCGGCAACCGGCGCCAATGTTTCGGCCGCGATATCGTCTGCCAGCGCGGTGCTGACCAACACCAGTGCCTGCAGTTCGGGCGGAGCGCCGGTAGCGGCGGACAGCAGCAGGATTATCCCGGTGTCACCCTGGGCGATCACCGCCTGGGTCTCGATATTGTTGTCTTTGAGCCAGACAAGCCCTGCCTGCAGGCGGGCGTTTATTCTCGCCTGCTGATCGCGCCAGTCTCCAGCGTTGGCATCGCGGTAACCGGCCGGCAATTGCAGCGATAGCGTATCCCAGCCGGCGTCGGCCAGACCCAGGCGCAGCGGTCGGATCACCTCCAGGCTGTTGGCGTTGCCGGCCTGGTCGTGCAATAGAACGATGCCGCCGCGCGGTTCTCCTTGCTGCCGCGGTTGATGGATGGCAATGAATTCTTCGCCCTCGGCCTGCAATCTGACGATACGGCCCTTGAGCTCTTGTGCGTCGCTCAGCGCGGCGTCGATCGCCAGCTCGTCGAGCACTTCGGCAAACGTGGCTGATGGGCCTATTAACGCGAAAAATAAGGCGAATGCGGACAGGCTTGATCTCATAGGGTGGCGGCTGCAAACGCGGGCGCTTTCCGGTAAAGTCACCCGTCCGATTTTTTGGCCCGCTCCTCCGGGGGCAGTTATCAACGCATTTTAGCGCCGGATCGCCGGCCAGGAGCGACGATATGTCCGACTACGTGATCGCGCCGTCCATTCTCTCTGCAGATTTCGCCAAGCTCGGCGACGAGTGCGACAAGGTGCTGGCCGCCGGCGCCGATTTCATCCACTTCGACGTGATGGACAACCACTATGTGCCGAACCTGACGATCGGCCCGCTGGTGTGCGAGGCGCTGCGCAAGCACGGCATTACGGCGCCGATCGACGTGCACCTGATGGTCAGCCCGGTCGATCGCATCGTCGGCGACTTCGCCAAGGCCGGTGCCACTTACATCACCTTCCACCCGGAGGCGTCGGATCACGTCGATCGCACGCTGCAGCTGATCCAGGGTGAGGGCTGCAAGGCCGGTCTGGTATTCAACCCGGCAACGCCGCTGTCGTACCTCGACTACGTGATCGACAAGGTCGACATGATCCTGCTGATGTCGGTCAACCCCGGCTTCGGTGGGCAGAGCTTCATTCCGTCGGCGCTCGACAAGCTCAAGCAGGCGCGCGAGATCATCAAGGCGTCGGGTCGCGACATCCGCCTCGAGATCGACGGCGGCGTCAAGGCCGACAATATCGCGGAAATCGCTGCCGCCGGTGCTGATACCTTTGTGTCCGGATCGGGCATCTTCGGCAAGGCCAAAGACACCGACCCCAACCGCTACGACTCGATCATCGAGCAGATGCGCGGCGAGTTGGCCAAGGTTTCCTGACCCCAAGGATTCGTTCCTATCTAGGGGCGGCGTCCCGCCCCTTGTTTTGGCGTGGAAGTATGATGACGCTGCGAAAACCGCAAATGATCCTGATCGATGTCGATGGCACGCTGGTAGACAGTGTGCCCGACCTCGCTTACTGCGTGGACGAGATGATGCGTCAGCTCGGACGCCCTGCACACGGTGAAACCAAGGTGCGCGACTGGGTCGGCAACGGTGTCGAGCGACTGGTTCGGCGCGCGTTGATCGGCCAGCTCGATGGTGAGCCGTCGGACGAAGACTTCGAACGTGCCTATCCGCTGTTTCTCGACCTGTATGCGGAGAACACCTCGAAGCGGTCGTGTCTGTATCCGGGCGTGCGCGAAGGGCTCGACTACATGAAATCGCAGGGCTACCAGCTCGGTTGCGTGACCAACAAGGCGGCGCAGTTCACGATCCCGCTGCTCAAGGATCTCGGTATCCACGACGAGTTCGGCATCGTCGTCTGTGGTGACACCTTGCCGGTGAAAAAACCCGATCCAGGCCCGCTGCTGCATGCTGCCAAGCACTTCGGCGTCGACGCCGCCGACGCGATGATGCTCGGCGACTCCAAGAGCGACGTGACCGCGGCGCGCGCCGCAGGCTTTCAGATCATCTGCATGAGCTACGGCTACAACCACGGCGAAGACATTCGCAATTATTCGCCGGATGCTGTGATCGACTCGATGGAAGAGCTGCGCGATCTGATCTGATTCGGCCGTCCGGCTTGGAATGCGTTCGCACGCCGCGCTACAGTGGCGGCCTGTTCACAGGTAACACGGTGTCGTCATGATTCGAGCCTTCCCGCTGTTTGTCGTCCCGCTGATCGTCTACAACCTGATGATGATGTCGGGCAGCCTTGACCCTGGCCTGCACGCCGAGCTGTTCTCGATCGGCTTGATGTCTGGTGCGCAGTGGAGTTTCACGACGCACGACGTATTCATCGCGGCCGGCGTGCTGATCCTGTACTTCGAGATATTCAAATCGACCGGAACCGGCCTGGCGTCGGTGCTTGATCACACCCTGTCGACGTTGGTTTTCGTGATCTACCTGGTCGAGTTCCTGATCGTCGAGGGCTGCGGCACGTCGACCTTCTTTATTCTCGGGCTGATGGCCTTGCTCGATGTGATTTCGGGGTTCACGGTGTCGATCGTCGCCGCGCGGCGCGACTTCGGTTTTAACAACCAGTAGCCTTTTTTGCCTTAGAAACGAAAAACCCCGCACATGGGTGCGGGGTTTTTTGTGGCCGGAAGTGATCCGGCCCGATCCGCAGATCGAATTACTCAGCAGCAGGTGCTGCCTGCGGAGCTGCCGGGGCAGCAGGAGCGGCAGGAGCGTAGCCGTACGGAGCATAGCCGTAAGGCGCGTAGCCGTACGGTGCGTTGTAGTTGTAACCGCGGCCGTAGCCATCGCCGTAGCCGTAGCCGTTACCGTAGCCGCGCATGTTGGTGTTGCCGCGACCCGAGAAGTTCATGCTGAAGGTGCCTTCGCCTGAAGCGTCGCCGGTACCGTCCATCACGCCGTTGCTGTAGCCGTTTCCATAGCCGTAGCCGTTGTTGTAGCCATTGTTGTAACCGTTGTTACCCCACCAGGCTGAGGCTTGGGCTGAGGCGAGGACTGCAACGAGGGCGATGATCTTTTTCATGGTCGAATCTCCGAGAGAGTTGGGTATGTGTGTCCTCGGATCAGAGAGGACGCCAGGCGATACAGCGTGCCAATGGCGGAAAAGTATATAAGCAAATACTAAAATGTCAAACGATTTTAAGAGGCGCTCGGCATCCTGTTTGCCAGCCTTGGCGATGCCCAGGTTTTTGGCTAAGGTAGGCGCTCGAAATTCGTATTCCAATTAATTCGGACCATGCAGCACTTCACACACAACGAGACGTACCTACCTGACACGCGATGGCGCGGCTGAGCCGACTTTCTGCTCGTGTTTCAGTGTCTTATTGTGTGGAGTGATCAATGACCCCGGAAAAATTCGCCGCCCTGGCCGCGCAGGGCTATAACCGCATTCCCGTGGTGTGCGAGGTATTGGCAGACCTCGATACCCCCCTCAGTGTCTATCTCAAGCTCGTCGACGGCCCGTTCGGCTTTCTGTTCGAATCCGTGCAGGGCGGTGAAAAGTGGGGCCGCTATTCGATTATCGGGCTGCCGTGCAAAACGCTGTTGCGCGTCGACGGTAACCGGGTCAGCGTTGAGACCGACGGTGTCGAGGTTGAATCGGCGCAGGTCGACGACCCACTCGAGTTCGTCGAGACGTTCAAATCGCGTTACCGGGTTGCCGAACTCGACGGCCTGCCGCGTTTCACCGGCGGCCTGGTCGGTTATTTCGGCTACGACACCGTGGCCTATGTAGAACCGAAACTGCGAAACCCGGAGAAGTCCGATCCGCTGGGGTGTCCCGATATCCTGTTGATGGTGTCAGACGAAGTCGTGGTGTTCGATAACCTGAGCGGGCGGATGTACCTGATCGTGCATGCCGATCTCGATCGTGGCGATACCTTGGACGGCACACGCCGACGTATAGCTGGATTGATCGAGCGCATGCAGCAGGGTGCGCCACGCCATCGCAGTGACAGCACACGAACCATCAGCGAATCCGATTTTGTCTCGGGCTTTACCGAAGACGGTTTCAAGCAGGCTGTCGAGCGCATCAAGCAATACATACTCGATGGCGATTGCATGCAGGTTGTCATCTCGCAACGCCTGTCGATTCCGTTCGCGGCGCGACCGCTCGACCTTTATCGCGCCTTGCGTGGCCTGAATCCGTCACCTTATATGTACTTCCTCGACCTCGGCGATTTTCAGATCGTGGGTTCGTCGCCGGAGATCCTGGTGCGACTGGAAGATGGCGAGGTCACGGTGCGACCGATTGCCGGAACCCGCCGACGCGGCCACACGGACGCCGAGGACAAGGCGCTCGAAGACGAACTGCTCGCCGATCCGAAAGAACTCGCCGAGCACCTGATGCTGATCGACCTCGGGCGCAACGACACCGGCCGGGTCGCCCAGGTAGGCACGGTACAACTGACCGACAAGATGGTCGTCGAGCGTTACTCGCATGTCATGCATATCGTTTCCAACGTAACCGGCCAGTTGCGCCCGGAACTGAGCGCGATCGATGTGCTGCGTGCGACCTTTCCGGCCGGCACCGTATCGGGCGCGCCGAAGATCCGTGCGATGGAGATCATCGATGAACTCGAGCCGGTCAAGCGTGGTGTGTATTCGGGCGCCGTGGGCTACATCTCGTGGAACGGCAACATGGATACGGCGATCGCGATCCGTACCGCGGTGATCAAGGGTGGGCAGCTACATATCCAGGCTGGTGCCGGGGTGGTGGCCGATTCCCGCCCCGAGCTCGAATGGAAAGAGACAATGAACAAGGGGCGCGCAGTCTTTCGCGCCGTGGCGTTGGCTGAGGCCGGTCTGGACACGCAACTGCCGTGTGACGAGAAGGAGGGCTGATCATGTTGTTGATGATCGATAACTACGACTCCTTCACGTTCAACATCGTGCAGTACTTCGGCGAGCTCGGCGCCGACGTGAAGGTGCTGCGTAACGACGAGATCGATGTTGCCGGTATCGAGGCGCTCAAGCCGGATCACCTGGTGATCTCGCCGGGGCCTTGTACGCCGACCGAGGCGGGCGTTTCGGTGGCGGCTATCGAGGCGTTCGCCGGCAGGATCCCGATCCTGGGCGTGTGTCTCGGTCACCAGTCTATCGGCCAGGCATTTGGCGGCAATATCGTGCACGCACGTGAGGTCATGCACGGCAAGACGTCACCGATCCATCACAAATCGGTGGGCGTGTTCAGTGATCTGCCGAATCCGTTCGAGGCGACGCGCTATCATTCGTTGATCATTGAGCGGACCACGCTACCTGATTGTCTGGAGATCACGGCGTGGACGCAGATCGATGGTGAGATCGACGAGATCATGGGCGTGCGCCACCGCGAGCTCGATGTTCAGGGTGTGCAGTTTCACCCCGAGTCGATCCTTACCGAGCACGGCCATCAGATGTTGAAGAATTTTCTTCAAGGGCGTTAGTTCAACAAAACCGGCAGCGCGACGCTGTCCGAGACCAATAAACAGAGAGTCGCCACGATGGATATCAAACAAGCCATAGCGCGCGTGCTCGAGCGCCGCGACCTGAGTGCAGATGAAATGACCGAGGTCATGCGCACCATCATGACCGGTGGCGCCACGCCGGCGCAGATCGGTGGGTTCTTGATCGGCCTGCGCATGAAAGGCGAAACGGTGGCTGAAATCGCTGCGGCAGCCGCGGTGATGCGCGAGTTGGCATCGGGTGTCGACATCGGTGGTCTCGACCATGCGGTCGATATCGTCGGCACCGGCGGTGACGCATCCGGCACGTTCAACGTGTCGACGGCAAGCATGTTCGTCGCCGCGGCGGCGGGCTGTCACGTCGCGAAGCACGGCAACCGCTCGGTCTCGAGCAAGTCCGGTAGTGCCGATGCGCTCGAAACAGCCGGCCTGCGTCTGGACCTCTCGTCCGATCAGGTCGCCCAGTGTGTGCGTGATGCCGGTGTCGGATTCATGTTCGCCCCCGGGCATCACAGCGCGATGAAGCATGCGATCGGTCCGCGACGCGAGATGGGCGTGCGCACCATCTTCAACGTGCTCGGCCCGCTGACCAATCCGGCGGGCGTGCCCAACTTGATGATGGGCGTGTTCAGCGACGAGTTGCTGGAAACCATGGCCGAGGTGCTACACAAGCTGGGCGCGCGACACGTGATGGTCGTGCACTCGGTCGACGGGCTGGATGAGATCAGCATCGGCGACAAGACCGAGGTCGCCGAACTCAAGGACGGCAGCGTTCGGCGTTTTTCCATTCAGCCTGAGGACTTCGGCGTGAAGCGCCAGTCGCTCGATCTGATTCGCGCGGCGGACCCGAAAGAGAGCGTCCGCATCATCCATGATGTGCTCGACGACACCCCCGGTGCTGCACGCGATATCGTGATGCTGAATGCGGGCGCTGCGATCTACGTGGCCGGCGTTGCAGACAGCCTGAAGAAGGGCATCGAGATGGCGGACAAGGCGATTGCCTCGGGTGAGGCGCGCAAGCGTCTCGATCGGTTGGTGGTGCTGACCCAGAGTTTCGAATAATTTGCCGCAGCCAGGGCGAGCCGCGAGCCACAACAACAAGTACCAGCGATGACCGACACCCCGGATATTCTGAAGAAGATCGTTGCGCGCAAGCATGAAGAGATTGCTGAGCGACGCACCGCGAAAGACTACGACAGCGTGCTGGCAGCCGCAGCGGATGCGGATCGGCCGCGTGGCTTCGTGCGTGCATTGCAGAACAAGGTGGATGCCGGGCGGGCCGCGGTGATCGCCGAGATCAAGAAGGCTTCACCGTCGAAAGGCGTATTGCGCGAAGATTTCCGGCCGGCGGCGATCGCCCGCAGTTACGCCGACGGCGGTGCGGCCTGCCTGTCGGTGCTGACCGATGTCGATTTCTTTCAGGGCGGCGACGCCTATCTGCAAGAGGCGCGGGCCGCGTGTTCATTGCCGGTCATTCGCAAGGATTTCATCGTCGATCCCTACCAGGTCGCCGAAGCGCGGGCGATCGGTGCGGATTGCATCCTGCTGATCGCGGCCTGCCTGGATGACCGACAATTGCATAGCCTCAATGATCAGGCGCATGAACTCGGTATGGATGTGCTGATTGAAGTGCACGATGGGGAGGAACTCGAGCGTGCCCTGACGACCAGCAATCGGCTGATCGGTATCAACAACCGTAACCTGCGCACCTTCGAGGTGAGTCTTCAGACCACCTTGGATCTGCTCGGTCGCATTCCATCGGATCGCCTGGTTGTCACCGAGAGCGGCATCCTGTCACCCGAAGATGTGGCGTTGATGCGCCAACATCAGGTGCACACCTTTCTCGTCGGCGAGGCATTCATGCGTGCCGACGACCCAGGCGCAAAACTGGCAGCCCTGTTCGCCTGAACAGGTGCTTCACGGCAGCGGTGGTGGGTGGGCGTTGCCCGCCGGAGAGCCCGACGGGCCGATAGGCGCAACGCTCAGCGCGTGCCGAACACGACGATCGTCTTGCCTTTCACGTGGATCAAACCACGCTCTTCGAGATCTTTGAGTACGCGTCCCGCCATCTCGCGTGAGCAGCCGACGATGCGACCGATTTCCTGACGGGTGATGCGGATCTGCATGCCGTCGGGGTGGGTCATGGCATCGGGCTGTTTGCACAACTCGAGCAGCGTGCCGGCGATACGGCCGGTCACATCGAGAAACGCGAGGTGGCTTACCTTCTGACTGGTAGCCTCGAGGCGCTCGGTCAGCTGCCTGCCGATCGCGTACAGGATGTCTTTGGTATGCGGCCGCAGGTCGCCCTCGAACAACTGCTCAAGTTTGTTGTACGAGATCTCTGCCAGCTCGCAAGAGCTGCGCGTACGCACCATCACCGAGCGCTTCGGCATCGGCATGAACAGCCCCATCTCGCCGATGAAATCACCTTTGTTCAGGTAGGTGAGAATGATCTCGCGGCCATCCTCGTCCTCGAGGAACACGGTGACCTGGCCCGAAACCAGGTAAAACAGGCTGTCGGCGGCATCGCCGGGATGAATGAAATCCGTTTTCGCCGGGTAACGCCGGCGGTGGCAATGTGCCAGGAAAGGTTTGAGCCAGTCCGGTTCGCGGGGAGGTGGTTGCGCGATGCTGTATGGATTGGTCTGCGGCATTGCTTTTCGTTCCAGAAGATGTCGAGATTCTATGCAGGCTGATAGGGCTTGTCGAACTATGTTAGCCTCCTTCCCTGGTTTTTGTGACGTATCGCCCTATGAAAGCGAGAATTAAGTGGGTTGATGGTGTGACCATGCTGGGCGAGTCAGACAGCGGTCATGCGGTCGTGATGGACGGTCCGCCGGAGCATGGCGGACGCAATCTGGGCGTGCGTCCGATGGAGATGCTGCTGCTTGGTATGGGCGGCTGCACCGAGTTCGACGTGCTGCACATTCTTAAGAAGGGACGCCACGAGGTGTCGTTCTGCGAGGTGGAACTGGAGGCCCAGCGGGCGGACAGTGACCCGAAGGTCTTTACTAAAATTCACGCGCATTTTCGCGTGGGCGGCAAAGGGCTGTCGGCAAAAGCCGTTGAGCGCGCAGTCGCGCTGAGCGCAGAAAAGTATTGCTCTGCCTCAATCATGCTCGGCGCGACCGCCGAGATCACTCACGATTTCGAGCTCGTCGACGTCGAATGACCCGTCCTTCGATCGGTTACGGCATGCGGCATGTTGCGTTGTTCGTACGCGATTTGGCGGACTGCGAGCGGTTCTATGTCGAGTTGCTGGGGATGCAGGTCGAGTGGCGGCCAGATGAACAAAACGTCTATCTGACCTCAGGCGGTGACAACCTCGCACTACACCAGGCCGATCCGAATGCGGCGCGCGACGAATCGGTGCAGCGTCTGGACCATATCGGTTTCTTTCTCGACAGCCCGGACGCCGTCGATCAGTGGTTCGCCTGGTTGCGCGATCACCAGGTGCGGATGCGCACCGAACCGCGCACGCATCGCGACGGTGCGCGCAGCTTTTATTGCTACGATCCGGATGGAACCCTGGTGCAGATGATTCATCATCCGCCGGTATCGCAGTGGGAAAGCGAGCGCCGCTAGTCCGCCTCTTGGAAAAGGGGTGAGACCATTCCCCGCGGGGCGCGCCTGCCCCTGAACGCTCACCAGCCAGCCGAGTACGTCAAGTTCATGCCCGAGGAGCTCCTGGATTAATTACTTGTCCGGCCAGCGGGTTTGGCGTATTTTGTCGGCCCTTTTTTTCGTCTGGTGCGCGCGCAAATGCCACGCTCGAAAAAGCTCAAGCTGCATGGGTTCAACAACCTGACCAAGACCCTCAGCTTCAATATCTACGACATCAACTACGCGGCGTCGCCGGAGCAGGAAACCCAGTACATCCGGTATATCGACGAGGCGTACAGTGCCAAGCGGTTGACCGATATCCTGTGCAATGTCACCGAGATCATCGGTGCCAACGTGCTGAATATTGCGCACCAGGACTACGACCCGCATGGTGCCAGTGTCACGATATTGATCTCGGAAGAGCCGATTGCCGCCGAACAGATTTCCAACTCCGAGTCGCCCGGTCCGCTGCCCGAATCGGTGGTTGGTCACCTCGACAAGAGCCATATCACGGTGCATACCTACCCGGAGAGCCACCCCGATAACGGCATTTCGACGTTTCGCGCAGATATCGACGTGTCGACCTGCGGGCGCATCTCACCGCTGAAGGCGTTGAACTTTTTGATCCACTCGTTCGAGTCGGACATCGTGATCATGGACTACCGGGTGCGCGGGTTTACCCGCGACGTCAACGGCAAGAAGCATTTCATCGACCACAAGATCAATTCGATCCAGAACTTCCTGGCGCGCGACACGCGTGAGCGTTATCAGATGGTCGACGTCAATGTGTACCAGGAGAACATCTTCCACACCAAGATGATGCTCAAAGAGTTCGACCTCGACAGCTACCTGTTCGGTGTCGACGTCGACGATGTGTCGCCCAAGGAGCAGCGCACGATCTCTGAGAAGATCCGCCGCGAGATGCTCGAAATCTTCTACGGGCGCAATGTCACGCGCGGTATGAAGCTGTCCTGACGGGCTAGCTGAACAGGCTGCTTTCGCCCTTGTCGTTGCCACCGCCTTGCGGTGCGGCCGCAAGGATGCGGTCGGCCATGCGCGAAAACGGCAGGCTCTGTAGCCATACCCGGCCGGTGCCGCTCAGGGTGGCGAGAAATAGGCCTTCGCCACCGAACACCATCGATTTCAGACCGCCGGCCCGCTCGATGCGGTAATCGATATCACCACTGAAACCGACCAGGCATCCGGTGTCGACGCGCAGCGTTTCGCCGCTCAGCGACTTTTCGATGACTGTGCCACCCGCCTGGATGAACGCCATGCCGTCGCCTTCGAGCGACTGCAGAATGAACCCTTCACCGCCAAACAGACCGCTGCCGAGGCGACGGTTAAAGGTGATGTCGATCTTGGTGCCGAGCGCAGCGCACAGGAAGGCGTCCTTCTGGCAGACGATACGCTGACCGATCTTGGCCATGTCCAGGGCGACGACATTGCCGGGGTAGGGGGCGGCGAACGCGACCTTGCGCTTGACGTCGCCGTTGTTGGTGAAATGGGTGGTGAAGATCGATTCGCCGGTGAACAGGCGCTTGCCGGCGGAAAACAGCTTGCCCATTACGCCCTGGTCCGGGTCGGAGCCGTCGCCCATGCGGGTGTCGAAACCGATGTCCTGCTCCATGTAGGTCATGGCGCCGGCCTCGGCCACTGCAGTTTCACCGGGGTCGAGCGTGATCTCGACCAGCTGGATCTCCGAGCCAAGAATCTCGTACTCGATGTCGTGGCAGCGCATAGCCAATCTCCGAATGCTTTAGCTGAATCTTGTCGGGTCCTGCTGACCCTGGCAGCGCGTGAAGTGCGGGGTGGGTGACGCTTCGTCGAGGCGCATTATTGTCAGCGCGCCGCCCCACAGGCAGCCGGTATCGATCCCCCAGACGTTATCGCCGGCGAGGTAACCGAGCGTCGACCAATGGCCGAACACGATGCGTTGATCGCGCGTGCGGCGTTCTGGGTGCTCGAACCACGGCAGCCTGCCCGCCTGCTGGCTGCCGGGAGGCCCCTTTTCTTTGAGCGCAAGCCGCCCGTCGGGCTCGCAGAAGCGTAGCCGTGTGAAGCAGTTGGTGATGAAGCGCAGGCGGTCCATGCCCCGCAGCGATGGGTCCCAGCAATGCGGTTTGTTGCCGTACATCTGCATGAAGTAGTCGGTGTGATCGTCACTGCACAGCACCGACTCCACTTCGTGTGCGCAGGTGAGTGTCGTATCCAGATCCCATTGCGGCGGCAGGCCGGCATGGATCATCAGAAAACCGAGTTCGCTGTCGAAATGTGCGAGCGGTCGTCGGCGCAGCCAGTCCAGGAGTTCTTCGCGGTCGCTCGCCTCGAGGACGTCGGTCAGCGTGCTGTCTTCCTTATGTTTGTCGTTGCCGGCGGCGAGCGCCAGCAGGTGCAGGTCGTGGTTGCCGAGAACGCAGATCGCGCTGTCGCCAAGGTCGCGGAAGAAACGTAAGACATCCAGCGACTTGGGGCCGCGGTTGACCAGATCGCCGACACACCACAGGCGATCTTTCGCGGCATCGAACGCTACCTCGTCGAGTGCGCGCCGCAGTTCGTCGTAACAGCCTTGGATGTCACCGATCGCAAAGTCGGCCACGGGATCTCCCCGGCGGGGTGCCGGTCAGTGCAAAACGCGCGGTACCGCCAGGGAAAAACGGTCGATCGGTGCCATGAACGACTCGCCGTCGTCGTCGACCATTTCGTATTCGCCTTCCATGGTGCCGACCGGGGTCTCGATGACGGTCCCGCTGGTGTAGCGGAAGACCTCTCCCGGCTGCAGGTAGGGCTGCTCGCCGACCACGCCCTCACCGCGGACTTCCTGAGTCTTGCCGTTGGCATCAGTTATCAGCCAATGACGATTCAGCAGCTTGGCCGGGATGTTGCCAGCATTGCTGATCGTGATCGTGTAGGCGAACACGTAGCGGTCGGCCCCCGGATCGGACTGTTCGTCGATGTACGACGTTTCGACGCCAACTTCGATCTTGTGCATAGCTTGACCCTGCCTGACGGTCCTTTTTTCGCGTGATCTGGCGTTGAAGCTACTGTCAGCAAGAATGAAAAGCAAGCCTATTACAGCAATGGCTAATCCTGCCGATATTGCTTTCAGGAAGAATGTGGCATCTGCCGCAATGTTGGGATAGCCGTCTGCTGAGGACCGAGGGCCGTGCGCAGTATTTTTGGGATGTTGTTGGGGTTGTGTCTGGCCTTTCCGGCCATGTCAGCGGATGCCGAGGCGCGCCTGGTGGCAGCGTCGGCGGCCGGCAAATCGGCGATGGTTCGCGATCTGTTGGTCCAGGGCGTCGATGCCAACACGAAGAATGGCACAGGTCGTCCGGTGTTGGTGCTGGCGGGGTTCAACGGCAACCGGCGCACGACGATGGTGTTGCTGGCGGCCGGTGCCGACGTGAATGCGGCCGACAGCACCGGTACAACCGCGTTGATGGCGGCGAGTGCGTTCGGCCACAAGGACGTCGTCGATATCCTGCTGGTGGCGGGTGCGGATGTGAATTTGAAAGATGCGGCGGGCAAATCAGCGCTGGCACGCGCTACACTAGGCGGTCATACAGAAGTCGCCGACGTGCTCAAAGCCGCTGGGGCGGTCGAAGAACAAAAGTGAACAGGGCAGAAACCAAGCGTATGTGCAGCCTATCGATCTACCCGATCGGGTCATATGACACTTTTGCTTCGGCTGATGTTTTCGGTGTGATCTGCAACGCATTATTGCCTCGCGGCATTCGCGAAGATCACGCCCCAGAGAGTTGACGGAAGTATTGCGATGCGCAAATTACTGACACGTTGCTCCGGAAGAGCCGATCCGTTCGGGCTATTGGTGCTGGCTGTGATGCTGGCGTTGACGGTAACCATCGGCATCCAGGCGCAGGCCTCGACTTCCGGTGCGGAATCGTCGTGGTTCGCCGCGGAAATGGTGTGTCCCTATCCCTGCACCCGAGATGATGGGCGGCATTAGACGGCTGTGTTAGGCTCGGCGGCACCTAGCTGCCTGAGGACAGTCGATTGTCGGAACGTCTGCGTGTGGGGGTTATAGGAGTCGGCTATCTCGGCCGGTTCCATGCCCTGATCTATTCCAAACAAGCTGAAGTCGACCTGGTCGGCGTCGTGGATGTCGACGGCGACACGGCGAACGCCGTCGCCGAAGAAGCCGGATGCGATGCGTTCACCGACGCGGCGCAACTGCTCGGCAAGGTCGATGCCGTCAGCATCGTGGTGCCCACCACGCTTCACCTGTCGGTCGCGCGCCTGTTTCTCGAGCAGGGCGTGCATGTGCTGTTGGAAAAACCCATCGCTGCGACCGTCGAAGAAGGCGCGGCGATTGTCGCCGCTGCCGAGCAGGCCGGGGTTGTGCTGCAGATTGGCCACCTGGAACGTTTCAACGCCGGCGTCATGGCGTTGGCGAAAAGCATCAAAAAGCCGCGCTTCATCGAGGCGCACCGCATGAGTCCGTTCGTTGCGCGCGCCACCGACGTCGATGTGATCTCCGACCTGATGATCCATGACATCGACATCGTGCTGTCGCTGATCGATTCCGACATTGTGCATATCTCTGCCGCCGGCACGCCGGTGCTGACCGAGCATCTGGATATCGCCAACGCGCGCATCGAATTCGCCAACGGTGCGGTGGCCAACGTTATTGCCAGCCGGGTCTCGCGCGAGAAAATGCGTCGCGTACGGGTCTTTGAACCGCACCGCTACCAGTCGCTGGATTTCATCGAACAGACGTTGGATCTGGCCTATCCAGAACAGAAAGAGGGTGCCGAGTGGCCGGAAATCGTGACCGAGCGTGTCTCGATCGAACCGGTGAAGCCGCTTGATGCCGAGATCGATGCCTTTGTGCGTTGCGTGAAAATCGGTGAGGCCCCATTGGTTGGGGGGAGTGTCGGCTTGCGTGCGCTCGACGTGGCGTTGCAGGTCAAGGCAAAGATTCTAACGCCGTAGGCGAGCGCTGCAGCATCTCGATCGCGGAATTGATCGCCGCGGCCAGGCTGCCACTGTCGCAGCGTCCGCTGCCGGCAAGCTCCAGTGCGGTACCGTGATCCACCGACGTGCGGATGATAGGCAGCCCAAGCGTGATGTTGACGGCGCGGCCGAAACCCTTGTGCTTGAGTACCGGCAATCCCTGGTCGTGGTACATGGCCAATACCGCGTCGGCGGTTTCAAGCTTTGATTCGGTAAACAGTGTGTCTGCGGGCAATGGCCCGACCAGATTCAGGCCGTTGGCACGCATCTGCTCGAGAACCGGGATGATGACGTCCAGTTCTTCCCGCCCCAGATGACCACCTTCGCCGGCATGCGGGTTTAGGCCGCACACAAGGATGCGCGGCTGGTCGACACCGAAACGCCGACGTAGGTCGCGGTCGAGTATCTCCAGCACTTGTTCGAGCGTTTCGGCAGTGATCGCATCGGCCACAGCGCGCAGCGGCAGGTGGGTGGTGGCCAGCGCAACTCGCAGACCGGGACAGGCCAACATCATGACCGGGTGGCCGCCGGTGCGCTCGGCGAGAAATTCGGTGTGCCCACTGAACGGGACGCCGGCGTCGTTGATAACGCCCTTGTGGACGGGCGCCGTGACCATGGCGGCATAGCGGCCGCAAAGGCATCCGTCTGCTGCACGACGCAGGGTCTCCAGCACGTATTCGGCGTTCTGTGGATCCAACCGGCCGCATTGCGCCGGCGATTTGGTGCGCACCTCGTCAATGTACAGCTGCCCCGGCATGGTCGGCCCGGGTACGGCTTCGTCACCGATCGGGGTGAGGCGCAGTGGCAGATCGAGCAGCTTGGCCCGTTCGAGCAGCAGATCGGGATCACCGATGACCACCAGCGGTGCGGGCCACGCCTGCTGGGCGATCTGCACGCATAGATCGGGACCAATGCCGGCCGGTTCGCCGGCAGTGATCGCCAGTAGATTGCCGGACATCAGCCGTTCAGGTCGTCGAGCCGAAGCTCGATATAGGCCTCGTCGCGCAGCCGACGCAGATAGTTTTCCAGTGCTTCCTTGGCTTTTTCGTCGCGCACCGCTTTGCGTGCCTGATCGCGGCGGGTTTCGTCGGTGGCGTCGTACTGGCGGCGGCCCAGTACCTGCACGATGTGCCAGCCGAATTCCGTTTTGAAGGGTTGGCTGACTTCGTTGCTTGCCAGCAGGTCCATCTGCTCTTCGAAGGCGGGTACCAGGTTGCCGGGTGTCGACCAGCCCAGGTCGCCGCCTTTGATCGCCGAGGCCTTGTCATCGGAATGCGAACGCGCCAAGGCGTCGAAATCATCACCGTTCAGAATACGGTTGCGCAGTTGCGATAGCCGGCGTTGCGCCTCTTCGTCTGATGTCACCTCGTTGGTGCGAATCAGGATATGCCGAGCATGTGTCTGCGGTACGATCTTGGCGCCGCCGGTGCGCACATCCTGCAATTGCAGGATATGGAAGCCACGACCAGCTGCGACCGGCCCTTCAATATCGCCTTTCTGCATCTTCGCGACGTACGGTTGGAACAGCGGCGGGATGCTGTTGACCTCGATCCAACCGAGGTCGCCGCCCTGCAAGGCGTTCTGTCCGCTCGAAATATCTTGTGCCACCTTGCGGAAGTCTTCGCCGCCCTTGATGCGTTCGACAGCTGCCAGGGCGACCTTGCGCGCCTCCTCGCGTTGCTGCGGCGAGGCGCCATCGGGTGTTTCGACCAGGATGTAGTAGAGGTGTACCGCGGTGCGGCCATCGGCACCGCCACTGCGTTCAAGGTAGCTGTCGATTTCCGACTTGGTGACCTGGATACGGTTGGTGACCTCGCGATTACGCAGGCTGCGCACGATGATTTCGTCACGCATCGAGTCGCGGAACGCATTGAAGTTGATGCCTTCCGACTCCAATGCCTGCTGCAGTTCGGGGACCGTCAGTTGGTTGTTGGAGGCGATTGCGTTGATGGCGCGCGTGATGGTCTCTTCGTCGGCCTCGATACCGAGGCGGTTCGCTTCGGCCAGTTGCAGCTTGTTCATCACCAGGGTGTCGAAGGCCTTCTTCTGGATTGCCGAATTGGATGGCATCGGCGAAACGTTTTTGGCTTCGAGCCGCTGTTTCATCTTGGTCGCTTCGATGCGCAACTCGCTGAGCATCACCACGTCGTCGCCGACCACGGCGAGAATGCGGTCGATCAATAGGGGCTGTTCGGCAGCCGGCGTCGTTTGCGCCAACAGCAGGCTCAAGCCGGCTGCGGCCAATAAGGCTTTAAAGGCCTTCGTCATAATCGTCGTCATCCGTTCGGTAGCCGTAGATACCGTCTTCCAAAGTTGAATCAATGTCGTTGCCCAGCCTGCCCAGACCGCTGAGTTCGAGCTGCAGCATGAACGCCAGGTTGTGATCGTCGCCCGAGCTGTCGGTGTATTGTCTCACCAGTCCCCGGATGCGCCAGCAGCACTGGCCATACTCGACCCCGACCAGCGCTTCGAGCAGGCGGCTCTCTTGCAACGAGTAGTTATGCCGGCCAATCAGGTTGACCTGATCGCTGATCGGCCAGATGAACGCCAGATCGGTCTGCTCGGTGATCTCGTCACGCAGCCGGTAGGCGGCGTTGAAGATGCGTCGCTGGCTGTCGCGGTAGCTGATCTGCGCCAGTGCCTGGTCGATGTTGCCGCCGTTGCCGTCTTGTGGGTCCCATTGCAGGCCGGCGCGTGTCTGCCATCCGCCACCCAACCGGGCCGCCACTTCGCCGACCAGCGCCGAGGTGCTGTCGTCGATATCGCTGTCCGGAAGCAGATTTACCTCGCGGTCCTCGAAGTACAGGATCTGACCGATGCTGGCTCGCAGGAGTTCCGCCCCGGTTTCTTCCGACAGGAAGCGGCTGGTCAGCGCCAGCGTGACCTGGTTGGCATCGCCGAAACGATCCGGACCATTGAAGCGGTTGTCGCGAAACAGGTTGTCGAAGCGAAAGTCGAGGTAACTGGTGTCGAAGATCGGTTGATCGTCCTGATCCGTGTGCGGCACGTACAGGTAATACATCCGCGGTTCGAGCGTCTGCGTCACGGCATTGCCGAAGTACGAGGTGCTGCGGTCGAAGTACAGGCCGCTGTCGACGCTGAGCATGCCGGTGACGTGCGAAGGGGTGTCATCGAATCCGGCGACCTGATCGGTGAGGTCGTAGGCAACGTAGCGTGCGCCCACCTTGGGTTCAACGTAGCCCCAGGTTTCGCGCAGCGGCAGGCTGATCGCTGGGAACAGGTCGATCCGGTGGCCACGCACCGAGTTGCTGCGGTCGAAGTTCACGTACTCGGCGTCGAGGTGGTACGTGGTGCCGGCCAGGCCGTCGGGATGTTCGAGATCGAACAACAACTGCGGCAGGCGACTGTAGGGCTTGTCCTCGTCGAGAATGTCTTCGTCGATAGTCTGGTACTTCTGCACGCGACCAAGGAAATCCCAGGTGTCGCCCAGGTATCTGATGGCTGCAGTCCGTTGGACGTGTGCGGTACTCGTCACCGCCAAGCTGCCGCCGAGATCCTGAAAATAGTCATCGTCCGACACATAGTTGAAGTCGATGTTGCCCTTTAGGCGATCTGTGAAGCTGGTATGCGTGCGCAGCGCGACGCTTCCGCGATCATTGTTTTCCCCGTCGTACTCGCTATCGCTCGGCAGGTAGTCGGCGGCCAGCGTGCCCTGCGTACTTTCGGTCAGGAATCGGAACTCTCCGCCGAGCATCAGTCCGCGCTTGGTCATCAGGCGCGGGGTCAGCGTCAGGTCGTAGTTCTCGGCGAGGTTGAGGTAGTAGGGCACCGTCAGGTCGAAACCGGTGTTGCTGCTCTGGCCTATCGTCGGAATCAACACGCCGGAGCGGCGGCGGTCGTCGATCGGGAAGGTGAACACCGGTGCGTAAAGGATCGGTGCGCCCTGAAAACGCAGCGTCGCGTGGCGGGCTGTACCGAAGCCTTCCTCGCGGTCCAGTTCAAGCTCGCTGGCTTTCAGCACCCAGTCGTCGCTGCCGGGTCGGCAGGTGCTGTAGGTGATGTTCTTGTAGCGGCTTTTGCCGTCG
The DNA here is from genome assembly GCF_002009425.1 of Thiosocius teredinicola. NCBI lineage: Bacteria > Pseudomonadati > Pseudomonadota > Gammaproteobacteria > Chromatiales > Sedimenticolaceae > Thiosocius > Thiosocius teredinicola. Next base: position 4,487,732 of record NZ_CP019936.1, on the reverse strand, counting down.
GCCAGGAATTCGGCCTGATCGGCATCGCCGCGCGCGTGGATGGCGGGCACACGGTAACGCGCCTGATCGATACGCCCTTCGCCGGTGGCCAGTTGGTAGCTCGCCGATTGGCCGGCTACGCGCACGTCCGGTCGAGTGATCACGATGTTGCCGTCGGCATCGACATTGCCGCTGGCGCGATCGACGATCACGCGGTCCGCCTGCATGCGCAGCCCGCCCTGAACGAGCACGACATTGCCGCTGAATTGTGCCTTTTCCGGTGTTAGCTCGGCGACCGCACCATCGGCGGTCACGTCGATCGGCTGTGAGAAGTCTGAACCGGCGGGGGGCGGTAACGAGGGCGGGCCGGCCTGCACATTGCTGGTCGGGCACATGCCCCAGTCGATGCCTTCGTCGAGGGCGTCTGCAGCTGCGGGAGCCAGACCGACAGATGAAGCCTCGGGAGTATCCGCCGCCGGCTGCAGCGCGTCTTCGGCGGGTGCCGCTACTGGTGTCGGCTCCGCAGGCGCCGGCGGTGTGGCCAGCAGATCCGGCATCTCTCCGGTATCGAAAGCACGCGTAGCCGCCGGTTGACGCGGTGTGGCAGCGGCCGGCTGCGATAATGTTGTTGGCTCTGGCTCTGGCTCTGGCTCTGGCTCTGGCTCTGGCTCTGGCTCTGGCTCTGGCTCTGGCTCTGGCAAGACGGGTTCGTCGACTGCGGGCTGGGCAGGTGCTACCGGCTGACTATCTTCTACCGGTTCGACTGCGTCTTGCGGCGCAGTCATCGAAGGTTGCTGCGTCGTCGGTGCGACCGGTGCGGCCTGCGGCTGCGCCGGCTCTGCCAGCGGCGTGACCACCGCGTCGCTGTCTTCCGGGGTGCCGGGCGGCGGCGTATCGTCAACCGGCTGTCCGTCCTTACTGCACTGCCAGCCACTGCCGTCGGGCGCCATGCGGCAATCCCAGTTGGCATCTTCCGCCAAGGCGGGCATCGACGTGACGAGTATGCTTGCGATGCCTAGCGATACCGTTGGTAGGGCGCGGCGTATGGCGGCGCTCAGCGGCTGGAGGCAGATAATCCGGTTGGTGCCTGACACGTGGCTGTTCTTTGTGTTTCCTGGTGGGTCCAAACCCGGGGTTGAACCGCCGACGAATCGTTGGAAGCCGGTGGGCGGTGCATTGAGGGGCGGTAAAATCTCATAGAATAAGGTTTTCTTCAATTCCCGCAGGCCCGCTGAAAGGTGGTGCCTATTCCCAATTTGAGGACTTAAATGCCCGAGCGTTTGCAACTGCTGGAACAGTGGCTGCGGCAATCCTGCTGCCTTACCTACGAATCGATCGCACCTGCCTCATCGGATGCGAGTTTCCGCCGTTACTTCCGTGTGACCAAAACCGACGGTTCGACCTGGATCGCGATGGACGCCCCGCCGGACAAGGAGGACTGCGCGCCTTTCGTCAAAGTCGCAGCGATCATGCAATCGGCCGGCGTGCATGTGCCGCGCGTGCTCGAGCAGGACCTGAATCAAGGCTTCCTGCTGCTCGAGGATCTCGGTTCGACGGCCTATCTGGATGTCTTGACGGCAAACAGCGTCGAAAAGCTTTACGCCGATGCGCTGCAGGCGCTTCTGCAGTTGCAAGCAAAGGCTTCGAGCGACGGGCTGCCGGTCTATGATGAAACGCTGTTGCGCCGTGAGATGGCGTTATTCCCGGACTGGTTGTTGGCGACACACCTCGAACTGGAACTGGATTCGCGTGAGCAGAAGATGCTCACTTCGGCATTCGATGTGCTGGCCGAAAGTGCGCTGGAGCAACCCCGGGTATTCGTCCATCGTGATTACCACTCGCGCAACCTGATGGTCGTGGACCGGCATAATCCGGGTGTGATCGATTTTCAGGATGCAGTTGCCGGCGCGCCGACCTACGATCTCGTCTCCCTGCTGCGTGACTGTTACGTGCGGTGGCCGGGCGAGCAGGTTGATCGGTGGGCCTCAGAGTTCGCCCAGGACCTGCGCTCCGAGGGCCTGATCGATGTAGGCGACGATACGTTCTTGGCGTGGTTCGACCTGATGGGTGTGCAGCGCCACCTGAAGGCTTCGGGCATTTTCGCGCGGCTCAATCACCGTGACGGAAAGCCCGGCTACCTCGCCGATATCCCACGCACCCTGCAATACATCGTTGACGTGGGCGCCCGCAGGCCGTCCATGCGGGCGTTGGCTGATTTCGTCGAAATGCGGGTGCTGTCTCGCATGTCGTAAGCCGGTCATCGTACTGTTACGTCAATGAGGTTTATGTCCCACCTGATCCGCGTGTAGACTTGCCGTCAAGTCAGATAAGGACGCAGTCTTCGAAGCGGGTCAGACCCGGGGTGTCAGGAAAATTGACAGACTCGGCGTGGAGCGACGCCGGCCGATTTTTTGATCCTTTGAAAACAACGGGATAGTGGTTTCGGCACGAAACCTGCTTAGGAAGCTTGCATAGTCAGGAGATTTTGTGGCAATGGCAGCTCACAACGAAAAGATTTCGAATAAACGTCGCCGCCTGTTCAAGGCGCTGTCGACGGTTCCGGTCGTAATGACCCTGCGTCCCGGTTCGGCACTGGCCAACCAGAGTGCATTTCAGTGCCTCGACACGGGGGAGAACATTTCTAATTGGCACCAGTCCAATTGGCCGCACCTCAATGATCCCTGCCCTGAGGGCGAGATCTGCTACGCCTATGAGCGTCGCTACTACTGGGATACGTCGACCGGCACCAAAGTGCCGAACACGGCCTGTCCCTCATTGCACAAGGTCATCGTCCAGGCGGACAGCGGTTATCTCGATTTTACCGGCAATGACGCGACGCCTTTCGTCACGTTCAATCCGACCGACACCACCCTGATGATTCTGCAAGACGGTGAAGGCAAGGCCTGCGTCGAGGATATTCCGCGCCAGGAAGGCCTGTTCGCCGTTGTCGGACACCCGATCGACGACAACACCGATTTCGTCATCGACGGCACCGTGCCGGAGGCTCGTATCCAGACTGGATATCAAGGCATCACCGGCACCTGTCTGACCTCAATCGCCGGAGCGGTTCCGCCGAACTACACGCTGTCTCGCGGATGACGCTCAGCGGGTTTCCCGCTGCCGGGCTCGCTGAGGCGGTTTGGTGGCGGGAAAGTGACCAGCCGTTGGTCTGGTCAGACTCCGATCAGTTTGTCGCTGTCTTCGACCCGGTTTCGGGCGAAACCCACCTTCTCAACGAACTACCCGCCATGCTGCTTCAGCAGGTCGATGCGCAGCCGCGTACGGCAGCCGAACTGCTGGCGACAATCCTCGGCGAAGAGGCCGGTGAGATTGCGCCGCAGCAAACTGACCAGATCATTGCCACGCTGAAATTCCTGGCCGAGGCCGAGTTGATCGAAATCGGTCGCGCAGAAATGGCATAAGATGCAGCAGTGACTGCAAGTTTTTCCTCAGGCAACGGCCCCATAACGCTCGATGCAGGTCCCTTTCGGGTGGGGCTGCACGCCACTGATCCGGTGTTTATCGACACAGTCAGCGCGTTTTATGGTCCGGTGATTCAGTCGGGCGCGGAGCAGATCTACGACTATGAGGTCGTGATCCGGCAGCCGCAATCGCTGCGTCGTTGGTTGCGCCCACAGGCGGTCTTCGAGATCGACGGTATGCGCCCCTTCGAGCCGCAGCCGCTCGATCATGCATTTCCGATGTACGAATGGGGCCTCAACTGGTGTGTCGCCACCAGCGCCCACCGGTACCTGATGCTGCACGCGGGAACGATCGCTTTTGGTGACGAGGCGTTGATCCTTCCCGGCAATCCGGGGTCTGGAAAGAGTACGTTGTCTGCTGCGCTCTCGTTGCGCGGCGGGCGGCTGTTGTCAGACGAATTCGGGTTGCTGCAGCCCGAAATCATGCGCTTGCTCCCGATGCCGCGCGCAATACCGCTGAAGAACGCGTCGATCGAGGCGATACTCGATTTCGACGCCGATGCGCCGTTGGGGCCTACTTACCCTAAAACGCGCAAGGGCCGTGTTCGACATCTCCAACCGGACAAGACGAGCCTGGCGATGCAGGCGCAAACGGCGTCACCTCGCTGGCTGGTGTTTCCCACCTACACACAAGGCGCGGCTGAGAACCTGGTGCCGCTCGACAAGGCCGAGGCGTTTCGCAACCTCGCGTTCAACAGCTTCAATTACAAGCTGTTGGGTGAGACCGCGTTCCGCGCCGTCTGCGCGTTGATTGATCAGGTCGATTGCTATCGCTTCACCTACAGCAATCTGCACCGCGCAGTGCCTGTTCTGAAAGGTTTGGTAGGGGCGGCGGATTAACGGCATGGGTTCGGTAGTCTCCGGCAATCTCCTGTTGGCCATGCTGCGCGAGCCCGCTTGCGTGACGCAGTGGACAGCCGGGCAATGGAACCTGTTCCTGCCGCAAGTACGCCAGGCGCGGTTGATGGGTCGCTGCTATTTTCTTCTGGAAAAGACCGGGCTGCTGGACGCTGTGCCGCCCCGCATCGTCGATCAGCTGCGCGGCGCCCTGGTGCAGACGCGTTATGTGCAGAACCAGGCACGGCGTGAGCTCGAGCAGGTGCGACGCACCCTTGTTTCCATCGATTGTCCGCTGATCGCAATGAAAGGCGTCGCCTACTTGGCGGCCGAACTGCCGTCCGCCGCCTGGCGAAATCTCTCCGATGTCGACCTGTTGGTGCCACGCGAACGCATCGAGGATGTCGAGGCACTGCTCAAGCGTAGCGGCTGGCAGTTGAACGGCGACTTCGATACCTATGACCAGCACTACTATCACGACTGGATGCACGAAGTACCGCCACTGATCCACCGCCTGCGCGAGACCGAAGTCGACATCCATCACAACCTTGCCCCGCCGGTCAGTACCATCAAGATCGATGCGCACAAGTTGTGGGAATCTGCCGTCGAGATATCGCCAGGTCTGTCAGTCCTGGCGCCGACCGATATGCTGCTGCACAACGCCGTCCATCTGTTCATGAACGATGAGCTGCGTGGCGGGCTGCGCGATGTGGTGGATTTCGTCGATCTGCTCAGTCACTTCAGTGTCGCACAGCCTGATTTCGAGGCGGCGTTGCTGGCGCGCGCCGCGCAACTGGGGTGTGGTTTGCCCTTGTTCTACGCGGTCGATACGGCGCAGCGTCTGCTCGCCTTGGAAACATCCGACGATTTCCATGCCGGCGTGCAGCGCTTTGCACCGGTCGCGCCGATCCGCGGCCTCATGCGCCTGTTGATCAAGCAGACACTGGCGCCGCTGCGCCCCGGGCTTCGACGCACCGGTTTTGCTTCGTGGTTGTTGTTCGTGCGCTCTCACTGGGTACGGATGCCGCTGCCGATGCTGTTGCGCCACCTGGCGCAAAAGTCGTTCAAGAAACACGACGCCACACCCACCATCGATGCGACACCCGGCTGACGATGTTCGATCAGGTCCGCGCCATCTGCTTCGATCTGGACGACACCTTATGGCCTTGCGCGCCTGTCATTCGTGCCGCAGAGCAACGTTGCTACGATTGGCTGGCGGGTAATGCGCCGGCGCTGACCGAGCGGTACGCGATCGAGGAACTGCGCGCTCACCGCCTAGCGCTGGGCCAATCACGCGCCGATATCGCGCACGACCTGACCGAGGTTCGTCGCCAATCGCTGCTCGAATTGTTGGTCGAGCAGGGATATCCGGCGCAACTGGCGGATCAGGCGAGCGACGTGTTTCGCGCGGCACGCAATCTTGTCACACCGTTCGATGAAGTGATCGAAGCGCTGGCCAGGCTGAGGGGGCGATACGTCCTTGTGTCGGTCACCAACGGTAACTCGCAGATCCAACACACGCCGTTGCACGCGAGCTTCGATCTTTCGCTGACCGCGGCCGATGTCGGTGCCGCGAAACCGCACCCGGCGATGTTCGAGGCGGCCAGCGAGCACACGGGCTTGCCGCTGCATGCCTTTGTGCATGTCGGCGACGATCCGCTGCGCGATGTACAGGCAGCGCGTGACGTCGGCATGCCGACGGTGTGGGTGAATCGCGATAATCTCCGATGGCCGGAAGATGTGACGCCGGCAGATGTCGAGATCTCGCATCTCGATGAGCTGACGGCTTTGATGCTGGATTGAGTATGCGTTCTGCGGGTCGTCGCCAATCGATTCGGCCATTCATGGCGATCGACAGTAGACTACGCTGTAGATGTGACTGGGGAAGCGAGTAACGTGTCGCTCGATCGCAATGCGTTCAGACATCAATTGAAAATCTACGGTCCAGCGGCATTACTGGTAATCGCCGCCTTTGTTCTAGCGTACCAATTCATTCAGCCTGCGCCGCCGAAGCATGTCGTTATGGCCACGGGCGAGCCTGCCGGGGCCTACCACCAATTTGCCAAACGCTATGCCGAGTACCTCGACCGTGAAGGTATAACCCTCGAGCTGCGCCCGACTGCGGGTACGGTCGAGAACATCGACTTGCTCAAACGCGGTGAGGTTTTGGTGGCCTTCGTGCAGGGCGGGGTAGGCGAACGCGTGACGTCGCCGCAACTGCTGTCGCTCGGCAGCGTGTACTACGAGCCTCTGTGGTTGTTTCATCGGCGCGAGCTCGTTGTCGACAGGCTGGGCGATCTGCGCAATTCAAAGGTCGCCGTGGGTGCTGTTGGGTCGGGTACGCGCAGCCTTGCCACGCGACTTTTGCAGGACAACGGCGTCAGCGATGAATCGCTTTGGTTGGGCTACAGCGGCGAAAAGGCCGCACTCGCGTTGATGGAGGGGCGGGTGGATGCGGCGTTTTTCGTGATCTCGGCGGAAAGCCCGCTGATCGAAAAGCTGCTGTACCACCCCGATGTCGCGGTTGCGGATTTCAAACGTGCCGACGCCTACCGGCGGCGGTATGCCTACCTCAGCAGCCTCGTGTTGCCCGAAGGTGTTGTCGATCTGGCTGACAACATTCCTGAGCAGCGTGTACGTCTGCTCGCAGCGACCGCCAATCTCGTGGTTCACCCGGAGCTGCATCCGGCAGTCAGCGACCTGCTGCTGCAGGCGGCCAGCGACATCCATCAGAGCGGTGGCTGGTTCGAAGGGCAGGACACCTTCCCGATGCCGAAATTGCTGGCATACCCGCTCGGCAAGGAGGCGGATCGATACTACGAGCATGGCCCGCCTTTCCTGCAGCGTTATCTGCCGTTCTGGGCCGCCTCGTTGATCGACCGGCTCAAGGTGATGTTGCTGCCGCTACTGGTGCTGCTGTTTCCGCTGATCAAGGTCATGCCGCCAATCTACACCTGGCGGATGCGGGCGCGCGTCTATCGATGGTATGACGAGTTGGAACAGGCGGAAGCCGCCCTCGATTCGGACAGGAGTGATGTCGATTGGGTCATGCGCGAGCTTGATCGGATCGAGCACGAGGTCAAACACATCAAGGTGCCGCTGTCGTTCACCGACCAGCTATACCACCTGCGGCAACACATCGAGCTGGTGCGCCGGCAGGTGGGTGAACAACACGCGGTGAGCCGACCACAGGCCCCCTCCGTCTGATCGGGAGGGAGCCTGTAGAGGGTGCCCGGCATCAATGGCCGCCGAGGAACAGGTGCAGGCCGTACCAGCTGTCGTGGTCGTGGCGGCGCCCGTAGTCACGGTGACGCTCGTGGCGCCAGTGGCGACGTTCGTGATGGTGACGGCGATGGTGGCCGTGGCGGTGATGGTCGCGGTATTCGTGCTTCCAGCCGTGGCCGTAATCTCGGTAGCCGCGATCGCCATGAGCCATCGCATTACCAGAAAGGCCGATGCCCAGGGCAAGAACGCCAGTCAGCAAAAGGGTCGACATCTTCATATTCAGCTCTCCTAATTCTTCTCAATAGAGGGATCTTTGCTGATCCTGAGAGCTACTTTGGGCCGTTCAGCCTGAACCCAGGCTGAACGTCCCACGGCCGATTGTGAACGGCATCAGATTTCGCGCAGGCCTTCTGCCGGCTCGATCTGCGCCGAACGAACGCCCGCCAGGGCTGCCGCCAGCATTGCGGCGCCGGTCGTAAGTACCAGAGCCAGCAGGAAATGTTGCGGCAACAGGATGCACACCTCCTGGCCCTGAGCCAGTTGATCCGACAGCATTTGGTTGATCGAGAAGGATGCGGCGAAATAGATGGCGATCGCCAGTGCCCAGCCAAGCAGGCCGGTGTAAAACGCCTGCGTGACCGGGAACCAGACGATGTCTCCGGTGCGGAACCCGACCAGTCTCAACACCGACAGCTCTTTTCGCTTGCGGTCCACGTTGGCCCACAGGCTCGCGCCGAGCGACAGCGAGAAACCGACCAGGCCGATCACGGCGATCGCCCAATAGATGCCCGTGAGATTGTTGTCCATGCGGATCACCAGCTCGATATCGGCGGCCTTGGTGCGTACATCGGCGCCCAACGCTGTCAGATTGGCCTTGAGCGCATCGACGTCGTAGATCGATTCGGCGTACAGCCGAAAACCAGGGTAGTCGCGGGCCGCCTCGCTGCGGGTGCCCTGCCAGCCGAACTCCTCTACCGCGCGACCGTCACGGAAATCTTCGAATGCCTCCACGAGACGCACGTCGGCAAACGCCCCATCGCGTGCAAACGCAATGGGTGGCGCAACGGCCGTGACCGTCAGCTCGATATGCTGGCGCTCCTTGCGGCCACGGAATTGCCGCACCACGCTGCCGCTGACTCTATCGCCTGCTTCCACCTTCAGCTTCTCCGCCGCCGATTGCGACAGGATCAGTTCGTTCATGCCGCTCGGTGGCGCCATCCCCATCGGCAGCAAGGGATCGCCTTCTCCGGACGGGATCAACTCGGTGCGGATGATGCGGCCGGCGTTTTCGCTGCTCAGCTCAACGGTGGCAGCGATACTGCGCGTGCGCGGTACCACGAAGGCGACGTCGTCGCGCTGTCGCATTTCGTCGAACCAGGCCACGCTGAAGCGGCTGCTGCTGACAGGTTTGATCTCGCGGTTTTCCGGATTCTGCACCAGTTGATCCAGCATCCCGCCGACGATGCCGAATTTCAGGCCGAACAACACGAGCATCGGACCGAGCACCGCGGCCAACGCGAGCACGAAACAGCCGGACATCTGCCACTCATGGGCGTAATCACGCGTCGCCAGACGCAGGGTTTTAGCCAAACGCATCGGAATCAGCCGTTAACGACGGTCTCGGTGGTCGAGCCGTCCTTGGAGCGATGGGTGTGGTGCGCCAGGCGTCGCAGGCCCAGGCGTTTGATGTGTCGCCATGCGTGGCTGGCGACAACGACGGTAATGTTTCTTTCTTCTGCGAGTTCGATAAACAACGACATGATCTTTTCGGCAGCAAAGGGGTCGACCGACGCGGTAGGTTCGTCGGCAATGACAATGGAGGGTTCGTGAGCCAGCGCGCGTCCAATCGCCACCCGTTGGCGTTCACCGACCGACAGGGTTTCGGGCAGCTTGTCGAGATGGCGCGCGATGCCCAAGTGGCGTGCCAGCGTCTCGACCGTATCGTCGGCCGGCATGCTGAGCACCGAGCGCGATAGCGACATGTTCTCGCGTACGCTCAGGTAGGGCAGCAGGCCGCCGGTCTGCATGACGTAGCCAATGTGCGCCTTGCGCAGGTCGCCCAGCGCGTTCTGTTTCTTCTTCTTCCACAATTCGGCGACGTCAATCGCCTCGTCTTCGATTTCAGGACGGAAGCGGAAGGCGGCGAAGTCACTCGGCCGCGAGATGAACGCGAGCATGTCGAGCAGAGTGGATTTGCCGCAACCGGATTCACCGATCAGCGCGATCTTTTCACCTTGGTGGATCTGCAGAGACGGTACGCGAAGGCGGAATGTCACGCCTTCGGAGGCACGGTCGCGGACCACGTCGCGCAGGTGGTAGACGGCGGGCTTCGCCTTGTTTCGGGATTGAAATACGTTTTCCACGGTTATGTTGGTTTCTACTTGATGTGGCTTCGCTACATGTGTTTTTCAGGTCGTCACGGCTTTTTTGATAGCGCGCGGCGGCGCGCACTCGCGGTACTTTTCTTTGCTTGCCCAAAGAAAAGTACCCAAAAGAAAAGGCACCCGAAGACTTGCCCCTTGCTTGCGCAAGGAGTTCCCTGCGCTTCTCGCGACTTCTGGGCGCGCGTGAACTCCCTCCCGCTGGTCGGTCAGACATGCACGCGCTGATTCCCAGAATTCGCTGCGATGCTCGGCGGCGTCAACGGGATCGGGAGCGTGTCGCTACCCCCTTGGTGCAGCCGAGCACCGCAGGTCAGAAACCGACGAGCGCGAGGACTGTCTGAGCGATTGAAAATCGCGAGTTCCGCAGCGCCGGTTTCGGACCGAGGAGCACAGGGTAGTCAGCGTGAAACGCTGACCCAGCCGTGGGGCGCCTTTTCTTTTGCCTTCTTTTCTTTGGGCGAACAAAGAAAAGAAGGGCTGGCGCGCTGAGCCCAGCGCATCAAAATTCAAACTTTTCCTTTGGTTGTTTCTATCGGACAGCGCTGGCGGTCCGCTCTACGGCAACATCTCCAACGCCACCGGAAACACCGAATCACCATCGATCGCGCCGCCATCCAGGCTCACCCACAGATCCGTATGATCGTGCAGCGCGCGGTAGTAACTGATCTTGTCTTCGAGCCGGTGCAGAAAATCGATCTGCCGCCGTGCCGGCCAGGTTTCCCAGTCTTCGAGCGACAGGTTCATGACCTCGCCGGTGTACGGCAGGTCTTCGATGTACTCGCGCATGAAACCCAGGTCGGCAAGGCTGTTGCCTTCACCGGCGGTGACGGCCGTGGTGCTGCCGAGTTGTTCGGGGTCGCGCGCGATCGTCGCGGCGAGGCTTTTGAGTTCGTTGAGGAAATTTTGCGGTGACAGCAGGCCTTCTTCGGCGGTTTGCAGCACGCTCTTCAGTACGTCGTGCATATCCGACAGCTGATCGCGCGTCAGCAGCACCTGAACATCGAGCGTGCGCTGTTCCGGGTGCTTCAGGTCGCGATCGAGCAACCAGGCATTGAACACGTTCGGCATCTTGCCGCCTTCGGTGCGCTGCAGGTATTGCATGCGCAGCGCATAGCCCAGCTTGGCCACCTTGCTCTGCAGCTCGGCCAGCTGCGGGTTGGCATCGGGTTCGGGTTCGACCGGCTTGGGCGGCAGTGGCTGCGCACCGGCGGCCATCTGCACCTGCATCGTGATCTGGCCGGCCAGGGTGTCGAGCACGTGGCCGAATTCGTTGACGTCGCCGGTCGGTACCGCGTAGTACAGGCTGCCGATGCCGGGAAAGCGTGCGAGTTCTTTGTACTGGTCTGCGGCGGCTGCGTGATCGGCATTGCTCGACTCGGTGAGCAGATGCAGCACGAAGATCGCCACACCCTTGTCACGCGCCAGCTGGCGCAGGGCAGCCGCGTCCATGCCGGTGCTCGACAGCGGGTCGCTGCCGGCGCGAGGCCCCGCATCAGTCACCAGCACCAGGTAGCGGGCCGTCTGCGACGACCAGTTCATTCTGTCCAGCGCTTCTTTGATGCCGGCATAGGCATCTTCCTGAAAATCCTGGCTGGACACCTTGGCCGCCGACAACTCGTTGACCTGCTCGATGAAGGTTCCCGGGTTGCGACCCTGCTCGAGGGTGACATAGGTGCGTGCAAGGTACTCGAGCTCGGGCACGGCCTCGTTTGAATCGCGGAATGCGACCAGGCCGAAGTTGACGTTGCCCACCAGCCCGGCATCGCCCAGCGCGTCGTAGATCTTCATGACGGCTTCGCGTGTGCGGTTGATGTACGGATCCATCGACAAGGTCGAGTCGATGGCGAACACCAGGCCCGCGCGGTAATCACTGTCGACGACCTTGGGTTGTTCTTCGGCAACGGCCTGCTCGACCACCTGGGGTTCGGCCGGCTCGGGTTCCTCGACGTTGCCCTGCAAGGGTACGCTCGACACCTGCAGCAGGCGGGCCTGCTCGTTGCCCAGGTACATATCTTCATGGCGCAGGATCGGCACCAGATAGAAATTTTCACGGATATCGAGCTTGCCGGGCGGCTGAATGGCCACTACCGGTGAGTCGTTGGACATCTCGCCGGCTTCCGCTGATTTGTACAAGGCGTTGTACTTTTTCAGGTCGGGGCCTTTGACCAGGGTTCTGACCGACGCGGCATCGCGAAACAGCAAGGCGCGGTCGCGGTCGATGGCCTCGCGAAACGTCACCGTCAGCCCCTGCGACCACTCGATCGTGCTGCGTTGGGGCAGCCAGCCACTGACGCTGCCGTGTCGGTCCATGCCGACCTGCAGCCATTCGCCGCCGCCCTGCTGCTCACGTGCATACACGTACAGTGCGGTGAACGGTGTCACGCCATCGCCCGCCGGGCTCTCCGGCGTGGCGTGCAGGCGGGCTCCGGGTACCGCGAGCACACGCTGGAACAGCGATTGTTTGCCGGGCATCAGCAGCGGTTGCTCGGCAGCGACAACGCCCGCTGAGAACCACGTACATACCAGGATCAATACCGCAGTCAGTACTGCCCGGGCGGATGTGCGGGTTCTTCGGGTCACTGCCATAACAATGTGATTCTCTGTGCTTCTGGGTCGCCGCCGGCGGCGAGTGTCTCGACGCGAGTGCGCAGATCCGTAAGTCTCTTGCTACCTTCCGTGTCGCCGTTCTCGGCGGCCAGCTGGTACCACTTGTGCGCCTGGGTCAGGTCGGCGGCGTCGAACACGCTGGTGTCCGGGTCGCGGGTCGCCGGGTCTGCCTGCTCGCCAAGGACGAGCGCCGCAGGCGCATGACCTTCGCGTGCCGCAAAGAAGTACAACAGGTAGGCATCTGCCATCTCGCGGTTGGCGCGTGCCGATTCGGCGGCTTCGAACACCTTGCCGAGCTGCATGTCGCCCTCGGCGCGCAACTTGGTGATGAATGCCCGCGCCTTGGCGCCCGGACGGTCGTCGACCGGCTCGGCGATCGGCGCGCCGCCGGCCGCCGTCGGCTCAGCATTGTTGATCATCGCGACCGCGGATTCTGTGTCTTCAGTCATATCCACGGCAGGCGCCGGGTCAACCGCCGGTTGTGCAGCGAGTGCCTCTTCAGCGGCCTTCTCGGCCTGGGCTGCCTGCGCGGCCTCTTTTTCGACCGGTGTGGCCAGCAGGCTGGGGGCATCGCCGGCATCTGCCGGGCCGCCCGGGATCGGCGGTGTGCCGGCCGGTTTTTGCACGATCGGCCCGTGTTCAGGCGTGTTGTTGGGTACCAACCACACGCCGACAGCGGTAAGCACGGCCACAAGAAGGATCAGTTTCCATGGCCCGGAGCGGCGCTGCGGCGGCAGGTCGGCGATCTCGGACTGCACCTGAGGTTCATCCATTGGTGGGGTGCTCTCTTTTCATTTGCTCTCGGTGGGGGGATTATCCCGAACTCCGTGACGACTGGAAAGGAGCCGACGTGAAACGTGTCATGTTTGTGTTGATGTTGCTGCCGATGTCCGCCTGTGCTCAATCGGCGAACTACCTGGACACGATTCCGGTGTTCTGGCGCACTCTGTACGCGGATGGCGGTGAGGGATTGTACTGCGGCGCCCGGTTCCGCGCCCATGACCGCAGCTATAACATCGAACACGTGTTTCCGATGAGCTGGGTGACCCGCTCGCTGCGCTGCGGAGATCGCCAGAGCTGTCGCCGAAACAGTCCGCGTTTCAATCAGATCGAGTCGGATATGCACAACATGTATCCGGCCCGGAAAGACCTCAATGCCGAACGCGGTTCGTATCCGTTTCGTGAGATCAGGGGCGAGCGCCACGTCGAGCGCGGTTGCGACCTGGAGATCGACCATCGGTCGCGGGTGGTCGAGCCGCGCCCTGCGTCGCGCGGCAACATTGCGCGCGCCATGCTGTACATGGCGGATCGCTACGAGCTGAAGCTGTTCGATCGCCAGCGCGCGCTGCTGATGAACTGGCACCGTGCCGACCCGGTCGACGGCGAAGAGCGTCGACGCAACCGCCTGATCGCCGAGGTGCAGGGTAAGCCCAACCCCTGGATCGAGTAATCCGGCGCGGCTGCGAAAAGCCGGCTAAAAAATCGTTTGTTTCCCAAATCGGAATGACGTGCTCAGAACGCGTGTGATTGTGTGAACAATCGTTAAAAAATCCGTTCAAGTGGCCGATTCAGCGGTAATCCACCCAACCGCGGCGCCGAACGATTTTGATCACGTCTAGCCCCACCATCGTCTCGCAGGGAGTGAGCGTCAGACACCGGGATCGTGTGACCGAACTTCTGTCTACCACGACCTGCGTCGAGCTGGTCGAGGCTGGCCGCAGCGGCATGGCTTTTCCGCCCCGCTACGCGAAGCGACTTGCAGGCAACTTGTCGGCTGATCTCGCGCTTTCGTTGTTCTCTGGTGGACCGCTGCGCATTACGATCGACGGTGCTGCCCGATGAACAAGGGATTGCTGAAGTCGTTGCGCTTCCGCTTGATGGTGGGCGGGATTCTCACGCTGCTGGTGCTGTTCGCATTCGTTCACCTGAACACGTTTCGCGTCATGCACAGCTTCGCCCTCGAAGTGGCTGAGGCCGACGTCGATCAGACGTCGGTGGCGCTCACGTTCGTACTGCAGCAGCAGGCGTTGCCGGGTGATGCGCAGGTTCTCAATGAGTATTTCAACCGCCTGGTAAAGGCAGAAAACTCTCAGGTTCTGTATATCGCGCTGAAAGATGCCGGCGGTGATCTGCTGGGTGCGAGTGACGGGGCGCCTGATCCTCTGCCGACCTTCGGTGCGGACAACTTTCTGCGCCCCAATCACGAAGAGGTCCACGTGGCCTTGCCGGTGGCATTCGCCGGCAATCAATTCGGCACCGCTTACTACGGCATGTCCACTCTGCTGACCGAACGCGCCACCCATCACCTGTTCGAACAGAACATTTTCGTTCAGGGGCTTGGCCTGCTCGTCGTTATGCTGGCGCTACTCTTCATCGGCCTGCGTCTGGGCAAGAAGCTGAATGGCCTGGTGCTCGTGAGTCAGGCATTCGCGGCCGGCAATTTCCAGACACGTGCCCCGCAAGACGGCGACGATGAAATTTCGCATCTTGCGCGTAGCTTGAACCATATGGCCGATGCGGTGGCGGAGCGCAATGCGGCGCTGCACGAGAGCAAGGCGCAGCTCGACGCCATGCTGAACAACCCGTCGTTGATGATCGGACTGGTCGAGCCGCAGGGCGCCGTGCGCGCGTTGAACAAGGCCGTGCTCGAGCTGCGTTCGAACACTATCGACGAGGTTGTCGATATCCCCCTTTGGGAGATGGAAGTTTTTCGCCACGACCCGGACGTTCAACACCGAATTCGCGAGGCGGTAAAGCGCGCCGCCGCCGGCGACGGCAGCCTGTTCGATATCACGATCTCTACCGTGCAGGGTGTACGTGCCGCAGAGTTCAGTCTGCAGCCGGTCAAGAACGATAAGGGTGAAGTCACCTGGCTGGTGCCGCAAGGCATCGACATCACCGACCGCCTGTCGGCGCGCGATGAACTGCAAGCTTCGAAAGAACGTTTGCGCAAAACGCTCGAGTTCTCGCCGAACATTGCGATCCAATGGTTCAATCAAGACGGTCGGGTGATTTTCTGGAACGGCGCCTCGGAGCGCCTGTACGGCTGGACTTCGCAAGAGGCCGTTGGCAAGACGCTGGAAGACCTGGCCTACTCGCCGGCGGAGGTCGACGCCTTCCGCCGTACGCTGCAACAGGTTGAGCGGACCGGTGAGGTCGTCGGGCCGGTTGAGAACGCCAGCCGTCATCGCTCCGGCGAACCGCGTTGGGTCGAGGCTACGGTGTTTTCGATACCCGGCGAGTCACACGCCGAACCGATCGTCGTCTGTATGGATGTCGACATCACCTCGCGCAAGCTGGCGCAGGAGGCATTGGAGCGTGAACGCGCATTCCTGTCTACGTTGGTAAGAACCATCCCCGACTTGATCTGGTTGAAAGATCCGGAAGGCGTCTACCTGAGCTGCAATCCGCGTTTCGAGCAATTGTTTGGCGCTCAAGAAAACGAGATTGTCGGCAAAACTGATTATGACTTCGTCGACAAGGAGCTGGCTGACTTCTTCCGTGAGCACGACCTGAAGGCGATGCACAAAGGCGCATCGTCGATCAACGAGGAATGGATCACCTTTGCGGCGGATGGCCATCAGGAACTGGTCGAAACAACCAAGACCCCGATGCTCGATGCCCAGGGAAGGCTGATCGGTGTGTTGGGCGTCGCGCACGACATCAGCGCGCGCAAGCGCTTGGAGGATGAGCTGCGCGAGAACGATGAGCGTTTTCGCACGCTGTTTGAATTGTCGGCGGATGCGGGTTTCATCATCGACGAAGGGCGCTTCGTTGAATGTAACCAGGCGGCCGTCGCGCTGTTTGGCTATGCGTCGAAGGACGGGCTCATCAACAAGACGCCGGCCGAGATATCGCCGCAACACCAGCCTGATGGCGAACTCTCGCAGCGCAAAGTCGAGCGCGTCGTCGAGACGGTGCAAAGCCAAGGCGTGCATCGCTTCGAATGGCTGCATGTGCGTGCCGACGGCACCGCTTTCGACGCCGAGGTGACGGTTTCGGCCTTCATGCTCCGCGGCAAAGAGGTTGTGCATTCGATCGTGCGCGATATCTCCGATCGCAAACATGCTGAGGCCGAGATTGTGCGGTACCGCGAGAATCTGGAGGAACTGGTCAAGCAGCGTACCGGCGAGCTGCACGAAAGCCAGCGTCAGCTATCGACGATCATTGAACACATCCCGGCAGTGTTCGTCGTGAAAGACACCGAGGGCCGCTATCAACTGGTGAATCGGCGTTTTGAAGAGGCGGTCGGGCTGGCGCGCGAAGATATTATCGGGCACACGGATCGCAAGGTGCTGCGCCCTGAACTGGCGAACGTGATCATGACCAAGGACCAGGTGGTGCTTGCCGGATCCGAGTCGGTCGCTTTCGAACATGCGGCACAACATCCGGACGGTTCGCAGCACACCTACCTGACAACCAAGGTGCCGATGCCCGACGAAACCGGTAAGAACATTGCATTGATCGGTATCTCTACCGACATCACGCAGGTCAAAACACTGCGGGACGAACTCGCCAAGGCGCAGGCCATCGCGCACGTTGGCAGCTGGCGGGTTGATCTGTTGACTGACGAGCTCACCTGGTCGGACGAGACGTATCGAATCTTCGGCGTACCGCAGGGCGCGCCGTTAAACATCGATGGCTTTATGCAACGGGTACACCCGGAAGATCGCAGAAACGTCGAGCTGGCGTGGAGTCTCGCGCTGAGTGGTGAGCCTTACGACGTGGATCACCGCATCACTGTGGGCAACGAGGTGCGATGGGTGCGCGAACAGGCCGAGGTTCAGTTCGACAGTGAGGGGCGGCCGGTTGCGAGTGTCGGCTCGGTGCAGGATATAACCGATATCAAACGGGCGCAGAAAGCGACGCAGCAGGCGTTGACCGAGGCGCAGCATCTGGCGCGCGCCAAGAGTGAGTTCCTCGCCAACATGAGCCATGAGATACGCACGCCGCTGAATGCCGTGCTGGGTGTGGCGCGGATCGGTATGCGTGAGGATAAGGGCAGGAAATCGTTTGACCTCTGGCAGCGGGTATCCGGGGCGGGTGAACATCTGCTGGGCGTGATCAACGATATCCTCGATTATTCGAAGATCGAGTCGGGCAAATTCAGTGTGGAGCTGGCGCCGTTCCAACTGCGTCGTACAATCGCTGCCATCGTCGATGCGGTCAGTGACATTGCCGTGCAGAAAGGCCTGCAGTTCGTAACCGAGAGTGATCCGGCGCTGCCGGAGTGGGTGCTCGGTGACGCCCAGCGCCTGCAACAGATCCTGCTCAACCTGGTATCGAACGGCATCAAGTTTACCGAGAACGGCACTGTCCGTTTGCGGGTTGCCTGTGACGGCGACGATGTGAGGTTTGTCGTCAGCGATACCGGCATTGGTATGAATGCCGCGCATATCGATCGTCTATTCAGGCCTTTCGAGCAGGCCGACACCTCGTTCACCCGACGCTATGGGGGAACAGGGCTGGGATTGGTGATCAGTCGCGATCTCGTTCAGATGATGGGCGGGGAGATCGCCGTTCAAAGCGAGTTGGGCGCCGGTTCGGCCTTCTCGGTGCGTCTGCCGTTGCCCGCGGTCGATGCTCCGATGCAGGATTCGGTCGATGCGGCGCAGGCTGCCGGCAGTCGTCTTAAGGGTGTGCGTATTCTCGCCGCAGAAGATGTCGAAGCGAACCGTTTCATTCTCGAGGATCTGCTCGACTATGAAGGTGCGGTGGTGACGTTCGCCCATGACGGTCAGCAGGCCGTCGACCTGGTCGCCGAGAAAGGGGCTTCGGCGTTCGATGTCGTGCTGATGGATGTGCAGATGCCGGTGATGGACGGCTACGAGGCGACGCGCCGCATCGCATCTGCAGCGCCGCAACTGCCGGTGATCGGCCTGACGGCGCACGCACTGGACGAAGCGCGACAGCATTGCCATGCCGCCGGCATGAAGGCGCATGTCGCCAAACCGGTGGACGCAGATGCCCTGGTCGGTACGATTCTGGACTTCGTTCAGCCGCAAGCGGCAGCGAATGGAGCGAGTCCGGCGAACGCGATTGCATACCCCCAGGCCGAACAGTCTCCCCACGAGGCCCCGAGCGATGTTGAAGAGCCGATCGATTGGGAAGCATTAACGGCGCGTTTCAGCCGTCGGGAGGCGTTTGTCGCGAAGCTGGTCGACAAGGCGATCGAGAGCGTCAAGGAAAAGCCGGGCAAACTGCGCGAGGCGGCGAGTGCGGACGACTATGAGTCATTGGCTTTCGTCGCCCACGCATTGAAAGGCGTCGCCGGCAACCTGATGGCAAATGGTGTATTCGAGATGGCGAAGTCGACCGAGATGTCGGCGCGCGCAGGTGAGCCGGGAGCCATCGAGTCGGCACACGAGTTGGCGGGCAAGATCGACGAGCTGCTCGTCGCCTTGGAGCGGCGCAGCAGTTTTCTGCACCAACAGCAGCAAGCGTCGGCGGAATCCGTCGGCGAGGCGGGGAACGGCTGAACGGCAAAAAAGAAACCCGGCACTCGGCCGGGTTTCGATGTGTCAGGGCGACGCTCGCCGATTACTCGGTTTCGATCTGTTGCATCAATGCGAAACTCTTGACGAAAGGCCCGGCCATACGGGGATCTTTGATCATTCCCTTGAAATCGCCCGTCAGAAACTTGAGTTTCCCCATCGCAAACGCAGTGCCCAGGCCTGCCATGCCGATGCCGTCGTGCGCCCACTTCAACCAGTTGTCGCGATCGGCGCGCATATCCCAGTCAGGCTGGGTGCCGTCGTAGTCGCCGGCACGCACGCATTCGCCTTTCTCGACGACGAATACGCCGCGTGGATTGTCTTCACTCTTGAAACCGCAGGTGATGACCGAGTCGAAGCCGATCTCTGCCAATCGGTCTTTGACCTCCGGGTCTGCGTTCCATGCCTCTTTCAGGGCGTTCATCCAGTCCGCTGAAAACAGTTCTGCCATTGGTGTCTCCTCTATTTACCCGTGTAAAGGACGTACCTGTCTATCTATGTCCCTTGCTGCCGCGACGTGCCGTTGTGGTATGGGGTTGTCCCCCCTGTTGTCGTTGGAATCGGGGGAGGGCCGTTCTGCGGCGTTCGTCATATAACCACAGTCGGAATGCAAAGTGCCTTCAAAGCTACTTATGCGGTAGCTGCGCAGGCTTATCTGGCCGCCGGGTGGCCTGATGGGACAACGCAGCGGGTGCTTCCTGCCTTATAATCACGCGTCTTTGCCGCAATTGACCTTACGCCATGTCCCGCGACTGCACCGAACAACTCAAGGCCCTGATGGCCGAACGAATTCTCGTCATGGACGGCGCCTACGGCACCATGATCCAGCGCTACAAGCTCGACGAGGCGGCCTATCGCGGCGAGCGTTTTGCCGATTGGCCGAGCGACCTCAAGGGCAACAACGACCTGCTGACGTTGACCCGTCCGGACGTGATCACCGAGATACACGAACAGTACCTCGAGGCCGGTGCCGACATCATCGAGACCAACACCTTCAGCGCGACCACGATCGCGATGGCCGACTACGACATGGAGTCGCTGGCCTACGAGCTGAATGTCGAGTCGGCCAAACTTGCCCGCGCTTGTGTCGAAAAATACTCAACGCCGCAAAAGCCGCGCTTCGTGGCCGGCTCGATCGGCCCGACCAACCGCACCGCATCGATCTCGCCGGATGTGAACGATCCGGGGGCGCGCAACGTCACGTTCAACGAGCTGGTCGAGGCCTACGCCGAGGCCACCCGCGGTCTGATCGATGGCGGTGTGGATATCCTGCTGATCGAGACCATCTTCGATACGCTGAATGCCAAGGCGGCGGTGTTTGCTGCCGAACTGGTATTCGAAGAACTCGGCTACAAGCTGCCGATCATCCTGTCGGGCACGATCACCGATCAGTCGGGCCGCACGCTGTCGGGCCAGACCACCGAAGCCTTCTACAACAGCCTGCGACATGCCCAGCCGTTGGCGATGAGCCTGAACTGCGCGCTCGGCCCAGACCTGTTGCGCCAGTACGTCGAAGAGATGTCGCGCATCTGCGAGACCTATGTCGCAACCTATCCGAACGCCGGCCTGCCGAACGAGTTCGGCGAATACGACCTGACGCCGGATGATATGGGCAAACACATCGGCGAGTGGGCCGACGCCGGTTTTCTGAACATGGTCGGTGGTTGCTGCGGCAACACGCCGCCGCACATTGCCGCGATCGCCAAGGCGGTCGAGGGCAAAAGGCCGCGCGCACTGCCCGAGGTGTCTATCGCTTGTCGTCTTTCGGGACTCGAGCCGCTGAACATCGACAAGGCGCTGAACTTCGTCAACGTCGGTGAGCGCGCCAATGTGACCGGTTCGGCCAAGTTCAAGCGCTTGATCCTCGAAGGCGACTACGAGACCGCGCTCGACATCTGCCGCGAGCAGGTCGAGAACGGTGCGCAAGTCGTCGACGTGAACATGGACGAAGGCATGCTCGACGGCATCGCCGCGATGCGCCGCTTCCTCAACCTGTGCGCAGGCGAGCCGGACATCGCCAAGGTGCCGGTGATGATCGACTCGTCGAAGTGGGAGATCATCGAGGCCGGCCTGCAGTGTGTGCAGGGCAAACCGATCGTCAACTCGATCTCGATGAAAGAGGGCGAAGAGAAGTTTCGCGAACAGGCCAAGCTGTGCCGACGCTATGGTGCGGCCGTGATCGTGATGGCTTTCGATGAAGTCGGTCAGGCCGATACGCAGGCACGCAAGGTCGAGATCTGCACGCGCGCCTACCGTACGTTGGTCGATGAGATCGGCTTCCCGCCGGAAGACATCATCTTCGATCCGAACATCTTCGCCGTGGCGACCGGTATCGAAGAACACAACAACTATGGCGTCGATTTCATCGAGGCGACGCGCGAGATCAAGCAGACGCTGCCGCACGCGCTGATCTCGGGTGGCGTATCCAACGTGTCGTTCTCGTTCCGCGGCAACAACCCGGTGCGCGAGGCGATCCACGCCGTGTTCCTGTATCACGCGATCAAGGCGGGCATGGACATGGGTATCGTCAATGCCGCTCAGTTGGCGGTGTATGACGATCTGCCGGAAGAGCTGCGCAAGGCTGTCGAAGATGTGATCCTCAATAGTGATCCCGAAGCCGGCGAACGCCTGGTCGAGATCGCACCGAAGTATGCGGGCGAGGCGCACGCCGAGAAGGTTGAAGACAAGGAATGGCGCAGCTGGCCGGTTGGCAAGCGTCTCGAACATGCCCTGGTCAAAGGCATTACGGAGTTCATCGAGGAAGACACCGAGGCCGCGCGCCAGGCAGTCGAGCGCCCGCTGCACGTGATCGAAGGCCCGTTGATGGATGGCATGAACGTCGTCGGCGACCTGTTTGGTGAGGGCAAGATGTTCCTGCCGCAGGTGGTCAAGTCGGCGCGTGTGATGAAGAAGGCGGTGGCCTATCTTGAGCCGTATCTCGAAGCTGAAAAGCAGGAGATGATTGCCGCCGGTGGCGAGTTGAAGAGCAACGGCAGGATCCTGATGGCGACCGTAAAGGGCGATGTGCACGACATCGGCAAAAACATCGTCGGCGTCGTGCTGCAATGTAACAACTACGAGGTGTTCGACATCGGCGTGATGGTGCCGGCCGATACGATCCTTAACAAAGCCAAAGAACACAACGTCGACATAATCGGTTTGTCTGGCTTGATCACGCCATCGCTCGATGAGATGGTGCATATCGCCAAGGAGATGAAGCGACAGGGTTTCACGATTCCGTTGATGATTGGTGGTGCCACGACCTCGAAGGCACATACCGCGGTCAAGATCGAACCCGAGTACGAACACGGCGCCGTGTATGTCGCCGATGCCTCGCGTGCCGTCGGTGTGGCAACCGCCTTGTTGTCCGACGAGCAAAAGCCCAAGTTCCTGGCCGATATGCGTGCCGACTACAACGAGGTGCGTGCACGTCGTGCAGCGAAGAACGAAGCAGCCAATCTTGTTCCGATCGAGCAGGCGCGCGCCAACGCGACGCCGATCGATTGGTCTGCGGCGCAGATTGTGGCGCCGGCACAGCCCGGCGTGACGGTTCTGAACGACATCGACCTGGCGCAGATCGTGCCGTACATCGATTGGACCTTCTTCTTCCATGCCTGGCAGCTCAAGGGTCGCTACCCGAAGATTCTCGACGATGCCGACAAGGGAGAAGAGGCGCGCAAGCTGTTTGCCGACGCGCAGAACATGCTCAAGCAGATCATTGATGAGAAGTGGCTGCGTGCAGCTGCGGTCGTCGGCCTGTTCCCAGCCAACACGGTCGGTGACGATATCGAGCTGTATACGGATGACTCGCGTAGCGAGGCGAAGCTCATGTTGCACAACCTGCGCAAGCAGGGCAAACAACCGGCCGGTCATTACAACGAGTCGCTGGCCGACTATGTTGCGCCGAAAGACAGCGGTATCGCCGACTACATTGGTGGCTTCGCCGCTACGGCCGGCCTCGGGATCGATGACAAGATTAAAGAGTTCGAGGCCGATCACGACGACTACCACGCCATCATGCTCAAAGCACTGGCCGATCGATTGGCCGAGGCGCTGACCGAGTGGTTGCACGAAAAGGTGCGCAAGGAATTGTGGGGCTACGCCAAGGATGAGTCGCTCGACAATGAACAGCTGATCGGTGAACAGTACCAGGGCATCCGTCCGGCGATGGGCTACCCGGCGTCGCCCGATCACACCGAGAAGGACTTGCTGTGGGATCTGCTGGATGCCGAGGCCAACACCGGCATCTGGTTGACCGAATCGAAAGCGATGGTGCCGACCGCGTCGGTCAGCGGTTTGTACTTCGCGCATCCGCAGGCGCGCTACTTTGCGGTCGGCAAGCTCAACAAGGATCAGCTTGAGGACTATGCCAAGCGCAAGGGCATGGCGCTGAACGAGGCGGAGAAATGGCTCGGGCCGAACCTGGCTTATACGCCCTAGCCGTAAACACGACCCTTATCGGTCGACGACCCAATCGGCGAACGGGCTGTTGAGCTGCATCAAGCCGGCGGTTCGCTGTTCTTCCCAGACGCTTGCACGCCACGGAACGGCAGACGATAGTTTGAATGAAGTCTGTAGATGGGCCGACACGCGGGCCTGCCGGGCGCACGTGTTTGCCGGGGTTTCTGCCAACGCTGCGGCATCGATCGCTGCAGAGGAGTCTGACCGATGGTACCTATCACTTACCAGGTGGTCGGCGAAGAAGACTACGCGCTCAAGATCAGTATCGCGAGCGACGGTGCTTTCACCGTCGACAGTGGCACCTACACCAGCGAGCCGCCCCGAAGTGGCCAACTGACCGACCTGCAAGAGGCCGGTTTGATCGCGTCGATCAAACAACTCGGCATCCCGCGTGAACATCCTATGCCGGAAGGTGCGACCGCCTTCGAGGCACAGTTGACAGTCGGTGAACGCGGCGCGGAAGCGAACTACGTATTCTGGGAAGGCGCGCTCGAAGAGGACGCACAGCTCAATGACTTGGTGCGACGCCTGGAGCAGATCTAGCCGGGCGAATGCCGGGCGGCGCACAAAGTTGTCGACAGCCCGCTAGACTCTGTCTGCAGGAGGGGTTGCCGATGCCGCTGGCCCGATTGCTTCTGCTGTTTGTTGTGGGGTTGCCCGCACTTGTCCACGCCGCGCCCGAAGTCTTCGAGAACGCGCTGGGTATGCGCTTTAGTGTGCTGCCGGCGGCGACATTCCAGATGGGTACTGCGGATCTCGACGATGCGCGTTTCGACCATCCCGAACCCGACAAGGCGGATATCTCCGACGAGTCTCCGGCCCACCGCGTTACCCTGAGCGCGGAGACGCGGATGGGTCAGACCGAGGTTACCCAAGCGCAGTGGCTGGCCGTGATGCAGAACCGTCCCGGGCCGGCCGAGCATTGGCAGGGCGACACGTGGCGGGATCTGCCCGTGGTCGGCGTGAGTTGGACCATGGCGCAGCGCTTCGCCGAAGAACTCAGCGCTATCGACCCCGAACACGACTATCGTCTGCCGACCGAGGCGGAATGGGAGTACGCTGCGCGCGCCGGCAGTACAGACCTGCGGCCGGTGCCATTGCAGACCCTCGAATCCCACGCCTGGTATATCCACAATTCCGGCGATGTTCCGCATCCCGTCGCAACCCGCCAGCCAAATGCCTTTGGTCTGTACGACATGCTGGGTAACGCCTGGGAATGGGTCGGCGATCGCTATGCCCGCGACAGTTACCGACGCCGCGCGCAGGGCGAAGAAACGGCCGTCGATCCGGCGGGGCCCGCAAAGGGCGAACTGCGCATCCGCCGCGGTGGCTCCTATCACTGCCCCCAACACCTGGTCCGACCGGGTTATCGGACGGCCGATCCCCCCGGCAAACGGTACTCGGTGCTCGGCTTTCGCGTGGTTGCCGTACCGCAATCCGGCTAGCCGGCCGCCTGTTTGCGGTTTTTTTTGGGAAGCCCGGTCGTTGTGCAAATCGGCGCTGGCGCCGGGCTCATCGCTGGATGGGCGGAAAATTCCCCATTAACTCAGTGACTTTGCGATTTGCCACAGGTCAAACCCGCGTCGGATATGAGCCAAAAAATCCTCCGGTGATTCGTGCGGAACGTTCAATTTTTTGTTTTGCCGGACGCTAATTTCTATCTGACAGGCTAAGTTTTCGAGTTGTTGAACCCTTATGGCTACCGGTACAGGGATGCAGTTTCGACAGGTAGGTGAGTAATGTCGGCTCCTGTGGAACGCCGCCGTTCTAAACGCTACGCGACAGAGCTCCGCGGCTGGATAGGCCCAGCGGGCGGGAATCAGGTCGCCTGCGTGATCCGCGATTACTGCAGCGGCGGCTTCCTCGTGCAATTGCTTCAATCGGCCGCCGACCAGCAGTTTAAGCCGGAGGTCGGGCTTGCCATCTACCTGAACACCGAGTTTCTGGCCGAGAAAGGTTCACGCCCCATCCGGATTCGCGCGTCAGTCGCCTGGGCCAAAGGTGAGCACCTCGGCTTGAGTTTCTTCCGTCCGTCCGAGGCGATCGTTGAGGCGCTTCAGGCGCACGATGCACTTGCCCGGTCGGGCCGCGACGAACCCGTAACCTCATCAAGCGGCGGTACGGCGCGTTGCCTGGCGAAGTTCCGGCATATCGCCAAAGGCACTCTGCCAGTGCTGTACCGCGACCTATTGGTCACGACGCTCGACGGTTTGCTCAAACGCGCAGACCACCTGGGTTCGAACAAAGAGCTGCAGCAGGTCTACGCCGACATCAACGCGCTTGAACAGCTGCGCAGCGGTGAACAGCTTACACAGGCGACGATCGAAGCGGCATTGGACAAGCCGCCGGTAAAAGACAAGGCGCCGTCGGACAAACCCGGCGAGCTGAGCCTGGTGGAAACCGATGAGTTCGAGCGCTGGTTGGAGGCCTCGCGGGTTGCGTCGTTGCTCGACCGCATTTTCAACGACCGCATCGCTGCGCTCGGTTCGCGGCTCGCCGGGATCCGCGATGTGAGCGGCGACTGCGGGTTGGTCGTGCCTTTCGAGCCGCGGCACTTCACCGAGACCCTGAAGAGCTTCGCGATCAAGCTCGAACTCGGGCCGATATCGCGCGGGCATCTGTTTGATACCGCGGCGCGGATGCTGCCGGATGAACTCGGCGAGTTCTATCACGAACTCGATCAGGCGCTGGACGACATCGGCGCGCCGAAGGCCAAGGTTGTACCGTTGCAGACCAACAAGGCGAAGCGCGGCGTCAGGGCGCCTGCGGAGGCGACTCCTGGTGGCGGCGCCGCACCGACTGTGGGTGGGAACGACACGGCGCCGACGGCGCCAACCCTGAAGCTTTCCAGCAACGTCGTGCAGCGGCCATTCGGTCGGCCGCAGGTGCTCGATTCGAGCGCGGTTGCCGCGCTGCGTCATCGCGACGAGCAGAACCGCCAGCATCTGGCGCACGAGATGCTGAACTACGTGACGGCCTTGCCTCACGTCGGTGAGGTCTTGTCCGACTCGTTGCGCCAACTCGGCGGCGCGTTGACCCGCGAAGCCGTGGCCGACGAAGATTTCTTCCGCAATCCCGAGCATCCGATTCGCCGCATCATGGACAGTCTCGGGCATTGGCAGATGTTCCGGCCGAGTGACGATCCGACCGCAGCAAACGACCCGGCATGGCACGAGATTGCTGCGTTGCTGGCGCCGGTCGGTCACCAGGATCTCGACGACGAAGCACTGCGCGGCATCGCCGACCAGGTCGCCGGTCTCACCAAGGAACAGAGTCGCCAGTATCAACGCAATGTCGAGCGTGTGGTTGAGGCCAGCGAAGGACGCGATCGTGTGCGTCGCGCTCGCCGCATGGTGTCCAACGAGTTGGACCGTCGCTACAGAGACAAGCGGGTTCCGCAGGTCGTTGTCGAACTGCTCGATGTCGGTTGGCGCGCCATTCTCGAACTGGCCTGGCTGAATGCCAACGATGGTGCCGATCGCTACGCCGAGATGCTGCACCTGCTCGATCAGGTTGTGCGCAAGCTCGGTGGAGACTTCTTCGATCAGCAGGCGGGTGAACTCGATACGCCCCAGGTGCTCACGCGCATCGATGACGAACTGATGGCGGTGGCGTTCGACCCTTACAGCCGCAACGCCGTGCAGTCGCGCCTGAAGAGTGAGTTGGAAGCCGCACCGATGGGCGATGTCGAACTGGTCGCGATGCCGGCGCCGGGTGAAAGCGAGGATGTCCGCGCAGTCACCGCCCGTCCCGAAGGCGTGGCTGAAACCGTATGGACCGCGATTCTCGACCGCTGCGCCAAGATTCGGGTCGGTGACCGCATCCTGATGTTGGATGCGCCGCGCGGTGAACGGGCCCAACGCGTGGCCTGGATCAGGGGCGACCGCGAGCTGTTCGTGTTGGTCGATCATCGCGGTGTCCGCGCACGCGATCTTTCGCTGAAGGACCTGGCATATGGTGTCTACCAGCACCGTGTCGAACTCGATGCGGTCGATGGGCGGCCGCTCAGCGACCGTGCAGTCGATGCCATGCTCGGACGCATGGAAGAGCAACTGGCGCATCAGGCGACCCATGATTCGCTGACCGGTCTGCTGGGACGCCAACAGTTCAACATGGTGCTCGAGAAGGCCATCTCGATCCCCCAGCGTGCCGACAATGCCGGCGTGCTGCTGCTTATCGATGTCAATCAATTCCGCTTGATCAACGAGATACATGGTTACGACACCGGCGACCGTTTGCTGGTCGCCGTGGCGCGTCAACTCGAGAAGCTCAAGTCGAGCAAGGTGCTCGCCCACATGGGCGGCGACCGGTTTGCCGCCTTGTTGCCCGATATTGCGTTGAGCGACGGTACCGAGATTGCGCGTGGCATCCGCACGATGGTCGAGGAGATGCCGTTCGACTGGCAGGGGGGCGGCATGTCGACCGTGGTGTCGATCGGTGTGGCCGCGCTGCCGATGTCCGATGCCGGAGAGGCTGCGCATGCCGGTGCGGTGTTGCAATGCGCCGAGAGTGCGTTGTCGCTGGCCAAGGCCAGTGGAAGCGACGGTGTGTACGTGTACAACGCTGAAGACCCGGATATCGCGCGCCGCAAAGAATCGGTGCAGTGGGTCGTCAAGGTCGATGACGCCTTGGACCGCGGCCATCTCAAACTGCGTTGCCAGCCGATCGTGCCGGTCAGAAGTGATGCCGGATTGACGCCGCACTATGAAGTGCTGCTCGGCGTGGACAATGGTGCAGACGAACCGCTGTCGATCGCCGAGTTCATCGAGGCTGCCGAACGCTACCAACGCATGCGATCGATCGACCGCTGGGTAACGCGCACGGTCATGGACTGGGTGGCGACACACCGCGATCATATGCCGCGGCTGCACGGCTTCGCGGTCAACCTGTCCGGCCAGACGGCCAGCGATCCGGGGTTCGTGCAGTTCGTACGCGACGAGTTCAAGCGCACCGGCATCGAGCCGAAGTGGCTGAGTTTCGAGGTGACCGAGACCTCTGCGGTGTCCGACCTGCAGGCCAGTGCCGGCATCATCCACGATCTCAAATCGCTGGGTTGCCAGGTGGCGCTCGACGATTTCGGCAGCGGTCTGGCTTCGTACTCCTACCTCAAAGAACTGCCGGTCGACTGGTTGAAGATCGATGGCGTGTTCGTGCGCAAGATCGCCTCGAGCCGCGATGACTTTGGCGTGGTCAAATCGATCAACGAGATCGGCCATTTCCTCGGCAAGAAGACCATTGCGGAATACGTGGCCGATGACGAGATCCTGCAACTGGTCGGTGAGATCGGTGTCGATTTCGCACAGGGTTTCGGCATCTCGCCGCCGATGCTGATGGACGACCTGATGCGATCGGAGCTGGCCACCGAAGAGGCCTGATCGCTCGCATCCGCGGCACGGTTACAGCGCCAATCGCTCCCACGTCCAGTAGAGGCCGACCGCTGAAATCATCAGCGAGCCGGGTATCGCGACCAGTTGGCGATAGTAGGTTTTGTTGCCGAACCAGATGCCGATCAACAGCGTCGCCAGGCCGATGACGGCAAGCTGTCCGAACTCGACCCCGACGTTGAAACTGATCAACGCGGTGGCGAATGCGTCATTCGGCATGCCGAAGTCGGACAGCATGCTGGCAAACCCCAGGCCGTGCAGCAGGCCGAACATGAACACCAACACCAAGCGGCTGTTGTGCAGCGTGCGGTGCCAGATGTTTTCGATACCGACATAGGCAATCGACAGAGCGATCAGCGGTTCGACCACCTTTGCCGGCAGTTCGATCACACCGGTCATCGCCAGCGCCAGCGTAATCGAGTGGGCGATGGTGAACATCGTGATCTGCCACAACAGCGGGCGAACCTTTGCGCTGAACAGGAACAGGCCGAATACGAACAGGATGTGATCGAGGCCGTCCGGGATGATGTGGTCGAACCCGGCGCCGACATACTCGCTAACGATGTCCAGGAAACCGGGAGGACTGAACACCTCCGTCAGCGAGAACGGTTCGCTCGTTTTCTCTTCGCGAATCCACTGCCAGGCCGACCAGTGCCATTGCTGATTGCGTTCGTCTACCTGTCGCACGCGCACGGCGTTGTCACCGAACGCGATCGGGTACAGCCAGGTCAGTGAGCGTGCATCGTCCGGGACCGGCCCTTCGAGCACGATCTCGCTGATGCGTGGCACCTTGGTGTAGCCGGGCACCGGGATGTTGACCTCTGCGATCGACATGTCGGCGCGTCGACCGTCGAAACGCACCTCGATGGCGTCGAGCATTTTCTGTCTGAATGTGTCGAACTCGACGTGCAGATCCGCCGCCTGCATTTCGCGCAGGCGGTCGTATTCGTCCGAGGTCGGGGCCTGGGTGGTGTCTTGGTATTGACCGTTGATGCCGGTCAGCAGCGCCTCGATGCTGGCGCGCAGCTCAATGCGAAAACGTCCTTCGGAAAAAACGCTGATTTCGACCAGCGCGGGTTTGACGACGTCGGCGTGCGCGACGGCCGCAAGGCACAGCAGCAAGATCGCGACGAGCGCCTGGCGGGGAATAAACATGAAACTTCGACGTCCTTACAGCGATCGGCAGAAAACGGGGAAATACCCCAAATGCGTTCCGGGTATGCCCAAATAAAGATTTTTGCGGGTAGAGCTCAATAGCCCGCATTGCTACACTGCGGCGCCTGCTCATTATCAGCTCGGTGTACGGCCGGCGTCACTTCACCGTAGACCCCGCGGGCCATTCTGCCAAACCAAATCACCGAAATAAAACGTGCGAGATCAGTTAGATGCCAAAACTTGACCGTCGAGACTTCCTCAAAGTGATGGGCCTGGGTGCCGCCGCAACGGCCGCGCCTTTCCTGTCCAAGCAAGCGTTCAGTGGCCCGAGTGTTCCCGAGGGCTTTTACGACCTGCCGATCAAAGGCAACGTGCGCATCCTGCACGTCACCGATGTACACGGCCAACTCAAGCCGGTGTATTTCCGCGAGCCGAACGTCAACCTGGGCGTTGGCGACGCCTTCGGTCGTCCGCCGCACCTGGTGGGTAAGAAGTTGCTGGATGCGATGGGCTTGAAGCCGTCGACGCCCGAATCCTATGCCTACACCTATCTGGATTTCGACGAAGCGGCACTGAAGTATGGTCGTACCGGTGGTTTCGCCCACATGAAGACGTTGCTCGACAATCTGCGTAAACAGGCGGGTGGTCGTGAAAACACCTTGACGCTCGACGGCGGCGACCTGTGGCAGGGCTCGGGCACGTCGTTGTGGACGCGCGGTGTCGACATGGTCGAGGCATCGAACATCCTGGGCCTCGACATCATGGTCGGTCACTGGGAGTTCACCTACAAGGAAGAGGAAGTGCTTTCGAACGTCGCCTTGTTCAAGGGTGACTTCATCGGTCAGAACGTACGCGTCAAACCGGATTCGTTGTTCGGCGACGAGTACCCTGCGCTGGTCGAAAAGTACGACGGCCGCGGTCTGTACGACGAAGACACGGGCTACGCCTTCCAGCCGTATGTGATCAAGGAGATCAACGGCGCACGTATCGCCGTGGTCGGCCAGGCCTTCCCCCGTACCGCCAATGCCAACCCGCAGGAGTTCTTCCCCGATTGGTCATTCGGTCTGCGTGAAGACGACATGATCGCGCTCGTCACCCAGATCCGCGAAGAAGAAAAACCGGATGCGGTCGTGCTGTTGTCGCACAACGGTATGGATGTCGACATCAAGATGGCCGAGCGTGTGCCGGGCCTGAATGCGGTGTTCGGCGGCCATACCCACGATGGCATCCCAGAGCCGATCAAGGTCAAGAACGTTGAAGGCCACGAGTGCTGGGTGACCAATGCCGGCTCGAACGGCAAGTATGTCGGCGTCATGGATTTCGATATCCAGGACGGCGAACTCAAAGGTATGCACTACAAGATGCTGCCGATCATCTCCGACTGGCTGCCGGCCGACAAAGAGATGGAGGCCTACATCAACCAGATGCGGCAGACCAAGTACGACGAGAACATCGTCGAGTCGCGTCGCTCCGATTCGTTCTTCAGCAAGGCACGTGTCGGCAAGACGTTCGAAGAAATCCTCGGTGAAAAACTGGCGATCGCCGATCGACTGCTGTATCGCCGCGGCAACTTTATGGGCACCTGGGATCAGGTGCTGTGCAACGCATTGCGGCACGAATACAACGCCGACATCGCGCTCTCGGCCGGTGTGCGTTGGGGTACCACGACCCTCGAAGGTGACTGGATCACGATGGAAGACGTCATGACCCAGTGCTCGATGACCTATGCCGAAACCTATGTCGCCGAAATGACCGGCGCCGAGCTGTTGAATATGCTCGAAGGTGTTGCCGACAACCTGTTCGACCCGGATCCTTACCTGCAATCCGGCGGCGACATGGTGCGCGTCGGCGGTCTCGACTATACGATCGATCCGTCGAAGAAGCTGGGCGAGCGCATCTCGAACGTCACGCTCGACAACGGCCATATCATCGAAGCCGGCACCAAGTACACCGTGGCCGGCTGGGCGACGGTGAACCGCACCCCCGATGGTCGCCTGATGTGGGACGTGGTGCGTGACTACATCCTGGCCAAGAAAGGCCCGGACAACGTGCTCAAGCTGCCGAAGATCAATCTCCCGACCCTGGTCAACGTCAAGTCCAACCCGGGTATCGCAGACTATCGCGGCGAGTGGAGCTGATCGCGCCGAGTCGCTTGATCAAGACGACAAAATCCCGCCCTCTAGGCGGGATTTTTTTGCCTCAGTGCTGCGAGGCCGTCTGCGGTTGGAGCAGCGGTAGCAGCGCCGGCCATACGTTGTCGAGAATGCGTGGTTGGGCCTTGACGCCGGGGTGGATGCCGTCGGCCTGCATCATGTCGCGTGTCTCGGCGACGCCCTCGAGAAAGAACGGCACCAGAGCGACGTTCTCTTCGCGCGCCAGGTCGTGAAACACCTGGTGGAACTTCTCGGTATAGGCTTTGCCATAATTCATCGGGAGCTTGATGCCGAGCAGCAACACGCGTGCGCCCGCATCGCGCGCCCGTTGAATCATCTGTCGCAGGTTGCCGCGCGTCTGGTCCGGCGAGAATCCGCGCAAGCCATCGTTACCGCCGAGCGCGATAATCAGCACCCCCGGGTGTTCGCGTTGCAGCGCTGCCGGTAGCCGCGATGCACCGCCGCGCGTGGTATCGCCGGAAATGCTCGCATTGACCACATGGTAGTCGAGCTGTCGCAGTGCGAGGCGCTGCTGAAGCAAAGCCACCCACCCGCGTTGTTTTTCGATACCGTAAGCGGCGCTGAGGCTGTCGCCGACAACCAGGATCTTTTCTGCAGCACCGGCTGCGAACGGTGCACAGGCAACAAACAACAACAGCAGACAAATGGACGAAACGGTACGCATCAAAGCCACACAGTTGGGTAAACAGGTTTCAATGTCGGATGGTCGGGTACTCGACATCCTGTCGGCGATCGATATGCAGGTCAACGCCGGCGAGGCGGTCGCCATTCTCGGGCCGTCCGGTTCCGGCAAGTCGACGCTGCTCGGTCTCCTCGCGGGGTTGGACCAGCCAACCCAGGGGCAGGTTTCGTTGCTCGGCCACGATCTGACGACGATGGACGAAGATGCCCGCGCTGCGCTGCGCGCCGGACGAGTCGGGTTCGTCTTTCAATCCTTTCAGTTGTTACCGGGGATGACCGCGTTGGAGAACGTGGCCCTGCCGCTGCAGATCGGGCGGCACAGCGGTGGACGTGAGCAGGCCGAGACGCTGTTGCGCGATGTCGGACTGGGCGAGCGACTCGACCACCTGCCGCGCCAGCTGTCCGGTGGCGAACAGCAACGGGTTGCCGTGGCGCGTGCCTTCGCCGGTGAGCCCGAGATCCTGTTCGCCGATGAACCCACCGGCAACCTGGATGCGGCGAGCGGCAAGCGCGTGATCGAGTTGTTGTTCAACCTGCGCGACCGCGCCGGCAGCACCTTGCTGCTGGTCACCCACGACCAGCAACTGGCGTCGCACTGCGACCGCGTCTTGCGCCTGGAGGCCGGGCGCATGCAGGCGGCGTCGTGAACCAAGGCTGGTTGACTTTTGCCCACTGGCGCGCGGCACGCCGTGAACCGGGGCTGCGCCTGCTGTTGCTGGCGATGCTGGTTGCAGTCGCGGCGCTGACTTCGGTGGCGTTCTTTGCCGACCGGGTCGAACGCGCCCTGGTGTTGCAGGGGGCGGCGCTGATGGCGGCCGACCTGGTGGTCGAGCAGGGTGAGCCGATTCCTGGCGAGTGGTTGCAGCAGGCCGATTCGCTGGGTCTGCAGCGCGCCCGAGTGGCGACCTTTCCGAGCGTGGTCAGCGGTGCCGACCTGCCGGTGCTGGTGCATGTGAAAGCCGTCGAGCCGCCGTACCCACTGCGCGGTCACCTGCAGGTCGAAACGCCCGAGGGCGATCGCGATGGTGCGCCCGCGACCGGCAGCGCCTGGTTGGAAGGCCGCCTGGTCGACCGGCTGAATGCGCGGATCGGCGATTCGGGCGTGCAGCTTGGCGAACTGCCGCTGAAGGCCGCCGGCTTGTTGCGCGATGAACCTGACCGTGGCGGCAACCTGTTCGGTCTGTCGCCGCGCCTGATGATCAACTACGCCGACCTCGAACGTACCGGCCTGCTCGGGCCGGCCAGCCGGGTCAAGTTTCGCCTGTTGCTGTCCGGCGAACGCCCGGCGCTCGACCAGATGCGTGAGTGGCTCACGCAGCGCCTGCCGACCGGCGCCGAACTCGAAGATCTGGAAAACGCCCGGCCCGAATTGCGCACCGCGCTGGAGCGTGCGCGACGCTTTCTGAGTCTTGCCGCCCTGTGCGCCAGCCTGCTGGCCGGCGTCGCGATCCTGTTGGCGACCCGTCGCTATGTCGACCGCGCACTCGACAGTGCCGCGGTGCTGCGCACCCTGGGCATGAGCGGCAAGGCAGTGCTGCGCTGGCACTTCGGGCAACTGCTGGCGGTGGTGATCGTCGCCACGCTGGGCGGCAGCCTGGTCGGTCTGCTGGGGCAGCAGGCGCTTGTTGCAGTGGTCGGTGACTGGTTCGGCGAGGCGCTGCCGGCGCCGGGGTGGCGCCCCGTACTCGTCGGCCTGTTGTTCGGCCTCAGCCTGGCAATCGGTTTCGCGATGCCGACCTTGCTGCGCGTCGGGCGCGTGCCGCCATTGCGCGTGCTGCGGCGCGAGATCGATGCGCCGAGCCTGGCCACCTGGTTGGTCTGGCTGCTGGCCGCCGCGGTGTTTGTCGGCCTGATGATCTGGCAGGTGCAGGATCTGAAGCTGGCAACCGGCATGGCGTTGGCGTTGCTCGCGGCGATCGCCTTGATGATGGGCGCGGGCTGGCTGATGCTGAGACTGCTGGCGCCGCTGCGCCGGGCAGGCGGCACGGCAACCCTCGGTCTGGCCGCGCTGGCGCGCTATCCGCAGCTGACCTTGCTGCAGTTGGCCGGGTTTGGGCTCGGTATCACCTTGCTGTTGATGCTTGCAGTGGTGCGTGTCGATATCGTCGACACCTGGCAGGGCAACCTGCCGACACAGGCGCCCAATCACTTTCTGATCAACATTCAACCGGAAGAGCGCGCTGCGGTGCAGGCGATGCTCGACGAACGCGCGATTCCCAACTCCGGGTTGCATGCCACAACGCGCGCCCGCCTGATGGCGATCAGCGGCAGGCCGGTCAATCCGGATAACTACGACGACATCCGTTCGAAACGTCTGGCGACGCGTGAATACAGCCTCGGTTTCAGCAGTGACATGCAGAAAGACAACCGGCTGCGCGCCGGCCAATGGTGGAGCGGCGCAGCAGCGGTGCAGCCGGGCTTCTCGGTCGAGGTCGGCGTGGCCGACAACCTGGGGATCAAGGTCGGCGATACGCTGACCTTCGATGTCGCCGGTCAGCAGGTCGAGGCCGCAGTGAAGAGCCTGCGCACCGTGGCCTGGGATTCGTTCAATGTGAACTTCTTCGTCGTCGGTACACCGTCGATGGCGGAACAACTGCCGGTCGCCTACCTGTCGAGCATCTATCTCGACGAGACCACCGAGCACTTCACACGCGACCTGGTCGAGCGCTTCCCCGCGGTATCGGCGTTGGATATCCGGCCGATCATGTCGCAGGTGCGCGACATCATGGATCGCGGTGCGCTGGCAGTGGAGATGGTGTTCGTGTTCACCCTGGTTGCGGCCGCGCTGGTAACCCTCGCTGCGACCCAGGTCAGCAAGGACGAGCGCGCACGCGAGGTTGCGGTGATGCGCACGCTCGGGGCGTCGCGCCGTCGCCTGCTGTCGGCCGTATTGGCCGAGTTCGGGCTGCTCGGTTTCATCGGTGGATTGCTCGCGGCGGTATTGGCCAGTGTCAGCGGCTACCTGATCGCTGTCGAGTTGTTCGACCTGCCGGGCAGGGTAAGTGCGGCGACCTGGTGGCTGGGTATCGGCGGCGGCACGCTGGTGGTTGCCTTTGTCGGTTGGCTGGCGACGCGCCGTCTGCTTGGCGTACCACCGCTTCAGGTGCTTAACTCTGAGTAGTGGGATTTCCAGCGTAAGGAACCAGTTTTCATCATGACCGGCGAAGCGCAGCGGCAACTCGGCGATAACGCATCAATGCCGTGTGCGGTGACGATCGTGATTGCAGCATCGAGTGACAGACTGTTGTTGGATGCGCAAAACGGGCGGCTGTCACCATGATCGTCGACTGTTTCGCCCGTCGCATCATGTCGCCGTTTCAGGGAGTGCTGCAGGTAGTGCGCGTCGGTGCCGGCGAAGCCGAGAGCACGGACGGTCGGCATTGGGTGCTGTATGCCGCGCATCCCGATATTCTCGCCCACTCGGGGCTTTCAGAGGTGCGTTTCGGCACCTGGAGCGCCAAAGACGGACTGCGCCGCGCGATGGTACGTGGCACCGCGGCCGGCGACCTCATCGAACAGATCGGTCAGCCGTTGATCGGTGCATTGGAGGCCTTTGCCGAGCAGACGCCGTTTCCGCTGCAGGATATTCGCGAGTATTGGTTGCTCGATGCAATCACCCGCGAACCGCTGGTGTTGATCGACAGCCTGTTGCACGACGAGCCGGTGCCGCCGGCCGAGTCGCCGCGCTGGTTGCCGGGACAGGCAGCGCGCAGCGAATTTGTCGAGCTCGACGCATTGGAGGCCGTGCTGCGCGATCGTGCCGGTCGTTACCCGGAAGGTATGTGGTTCAGCCGCGATGCACACGGTGGCGGACATTGTGCGGCCGGCGTCGCCTATCCCGCATCGCATTTCCCGCGCCTGATGCTGAAAACCGACTGGGAAGATGCCGAGCTTCAACGCCTTGCGCAAGCGTTCGTCGATTGGTGGGCGCCCGCCCTGCTGCAACTGCATCACCTCGGCGACCAGGAGCGCAGCAAGCTTGAGATATCGGCCGCGCGCCGTGCGCAAGCGGTCGCGCGATTGTTTAGGCTCTATCCAAAGACGATCAACGAGGACGTGATCCGCGTGGCGCGGGTGCAGGCGCGCATGCAGCGCTCACGTAACGCATCAGCACACTACGAAGAGCCGTTCATTTGGTCAGAGTGAGCTGATGCCGGTCGATCGTCGTTTGCTGTTGTTGCCGCATGCGGCATCGCATGTGGCCGATTGGCTGCTGAATGCCTTCGGTCCTGCCGCATCGGCGCAGGTGCTGTGGGTCGCCGAGCAGGCGCCTTCGCCTTTCGTCGCGACACCGGCAAACAAGGTGGCATCGCGCCTCGGTGGTGAGTGCGACATGCTGGTGGTCGACGCATGTCAGGGTTTCCATCCGGATGCTTTTGCTGCTGCCGCGGGCACCTTGCGCGGCGGAGGGGATTGTCTGCTGATCACCCCGCCACTCGAACAGTGGGCGTCTTTTGCAGACCCGGACAAGCGCCGTTTCGCCGCCTACCCGCGCGACATCGGTGAGATGCGCGGCCTGTTTATTCAACGCCTGCTGGCTTTTGTCGTCGACCACCCTGCCGTAGTCCAGGTGCATGACCTCGACCGGCAGGCACCACGGCTTGCACCGGCTCGGGATGAAGTCATCGTGCTGAACCGGGATCAACAGCACTTGGTTGAACGTGTCGAGCGCGTCGCGCGAGGTCACGCACGGCGGCCGTTGGTGGTGACGGCCGATCGAGGCAGGGGCAAGTCGACGGCACTGGGTGTCGCAGCAGCGCAACTGCTGTTGAGCGGCTATCCGCACGTGACCGTGATTGCGCCGCACAGGCGCGCGGTCAATACGCTGTTTCGACACGCTGCACGGCTCGCCGACAGGCCTACGGACAAGGTCGACGACCTGTTGGTTGGCAACGGTAGCTTGCAGTTTCGTCTACCGACAGAGTGGTTGGCGATGCAGGAAGACAGCGATGGATTGGTCATCGTCGATGAAGCGGCAGCGATTCCGGTCGCGGTGTTGAACGACGTGATCGAGCGCGCAAACCGCCTGGTGTTTGCGTCGACGGTGCATGGCTACGAGGGCAGTGGGCGTGGATTCGATCTGCGTTTTCGCCGGCAGCTCGATCGGCAGTTTCGCCAGGTGCAGGACGTCCGCCTCAGCCATCCGGTGCGTTGGCGCAATGCCGATGCGCTCGAGGCATTGGTTGACGATTTGCTGTTGCTCAATGTGGATCTCGCGGCTGCGCCATCGTGCGGCGATGTTGTCGTGTCCAGGCTCGACATCGACGCGCTGGTCGGCGATGAACAGGCGCTACGCGCACTGTTTGGCTTGCTGGTCAATGCGCACTACCAGACGCGCCCATCAGACCTGCGTCAGCTGCTCGATAATCCCGACGTGCACCTATGGGCGGCGAGCCGTGACGCGCAGGTCGTTGGGGTCGTGATGGCGGTCGAGGAAGGTGGGTTCGACGCCACGCTATCGCATGCGATCATGCGAGGACAACGCCGCCCGCGCGGTCATCTGTTGCCGCAGTCACTGGCGGCACATGCCGGGCTGGATGCCTTTCTCGGGTTGCGCTTGCTGCGCGTGCAACGCATCGCTGTGCATCCCGACTTGCGCAGGCACAGAGTCGCGACCCGGTTGCTCGATGCGGTTGCCGATTGGGCTGCGCTAAACGACTTCGCCGCGATTGGTTGTGCCCATAGTATTGAGTTGCCGCTGCTTCGCTTCTGGCAATCGGCGGGGTTTCAAGCGGTACGCTTGGGCACGCGCATCGATCCCGCGGTGGCGGCCCCGTCGGTGTTCATGCTGCGCGGTGTCGGAGAGGCCGGCGAATCGCCTGTCGCCAGCGCTGCCTTTCATTTCCGGCAGGATCTGCCCTGGACCCTGGGCGGCGCCCAGGCGTCACTCGATCCGGACGTGGCGGTCGAGCTGCTCAGGTCGCGAGATTGCGGCGACATGACGCTCGGTGTGCATGACCTGCGCGAGCTCGAGCGTGTGGCATCGGGTGTACGCGGAATAACCACCGCAGATGCATTGATTTGGAAAGCGGTCGTCGTGCTGTGTGCGCAAGCCGCCGATGCTTGCGATCTGCCTCTGGCTGTCGCAGCGATTCTGCAGCATTGTGCTATACCGTTATTGCGACGGCGTTTTTCCGTGGATGGTGTTGTCCAGCTCGAACAGCGTTTGCGTAGCTTGTTGTCCGCAGGGCTACCGCTGCTCCAATCCGAGGTTGACGCGCGCTCCCCGGCCCCATAAATTCCGCCGGAAACGACAAAGCCCGAGGAGATGCGCAATGCTGAATGTGGGAGACCAGGCACCTGAGTTCAACCTTCCCGACGCGGACATGTCGATGACCGACAGTGAGAGTCTCGCGGGCAACCCCTACGTCATTTACTTCTACCCGAAAGACGATACGCCCGGCTGCACGATGGAGGGAATCGAGTTCACCGAACTGATGAGCGACTTTGACGACCTCGGTGTAGCGGTACTCGGCGTGAGCAAGGATACCTGCGTCAGTCACGCCGCGTTCCGTGACAAGTACGGGCTCAACGTTCGCCTGTTGGCGGATGTCGAAGGTCAGGCCTGCGAGGCCTTCGGCGTGTGGCGGGAAAAGGAAAAGAACGGCGAGAAGAAGATGGGCATCGTGCGTTCGACCTTCATCGTCGACGGCAACGGGGTGATCAAACACGCCATGTACGACGTGAAACCCAAGGGCCACGCCGAACAGGTGCTAGAGATGGTGCGCGGTCTGTAAGCGTCGTGCGGTCGCGTCGGTTCAGGTAAGCAGGTCCTTCATGCCCTTGATGACGATATCGGCATAGCTGACGATACCGATCACCTCGCGGTCTTCGATCACGGCCGCACGATTCAGGCGGTAGCGCTCGAACAGGCGGGCGCAATAGCGGATGTCCATCTCAGGATCCACGCCGACCAAGGGCTTTTCCATGATCTCGTAGATATTGACGCGCTCCGGTGCACGGTTCTTTGCCAGCACCTCGGTGGCGATATCTTCGAGTTCGACAATGCCGTATTCGTCATCCTCGTTGCGTCGTCGCACCACCAGCGCCTTGGTATCGATGTATTGCATATTGCGCAGCGCATCGGCGACGGTCGCCAGGCCATCGACGACGTCGAACTCTTTTTTCATGACGTCCCGTACGCGGACCAACTCGGGTTGGCTCATATTTCTTCCTCTACGATTTCTTGCAGTTTTGCGACTTGACCGGTAACGCCGACGGCATCTTCGACGTCGATCTGAATGGCGATACCGGACCCCGGCTTGGATTCGAATTCTCCGACACGCGCGATCTCTTCCAGGATCTGCCGTGCCAGGTGTTCCTCGACCAGGAACAGCACCATGTCGCGTTGCGTGTCCAGCGACAGGCCGAAGAACGTCTTGGTCTCGTTGAGTCCTTCACCGCGCGCGTTGTTGATCACGGTCGCGCCGGTGGCGCCGGCTTGGCGCGCCGCCTTCATCACGGCGTCGGTTTTGTCATCGTCGACAAAGGCAATCAGCAGTTTAAAGTGCATTTCGGTAGCTCCTTAATCGGTCGGGGTCGACCGTTTGGCCCGCCACTCGGACAGTTGTGCATAAGCCATCACCGTCATCATCGGAAACAGGCTCGCGAACGCGATTAGGCCGAAGCCGTCGAGCAGCACGCTGCGCCCGGGAACGGTACTGGCGAGGCCGAGGCCGAGCGCGGCGACCAGCGGCACCGTAACGGTGGAGGTGGTCACGCCGCCTGAATCGTACGCCAAGGCGATGATCAGGCGTGGCGCATAGAATGTCTGGATCACGACAATGATGTAACCGGCAATGATGTACCAGTGCAAGGGCGTGCCGCTGACGATACGGTAGGTTCCCAGCGCGATGCCGATCGCCACGCCGAGAGCGACGGCAACCCGCAGGCCCATGATGCCGATACTGCCGGCCGACACCTGGTTGGCCTTGATCGCCACGGCCAGCAGCGACGGCTCGGCGATGGTGGTTGAGAAGCCGATGGCGAAGGCAAACAGGTAAACCCAGCGATAGTCCCACACGTTCAAGCCGTTGAGGTGGTGCGTGAGACCGGCGATAAAGGCGGGATCGGTGAGCTGCTCGGCCATCAGTTTGCCCAAGGGGAACAGCGCCAGTTCCAATCCCTCGAGAAAGAACGCCAGGCCGATCAACACATACACAAAGCCGGCCAGTACGCGCCCCAGTCGCGGAATCGACTTGCGCAATACGAACAGCTGAAAGCCGAAGATGATCGCCGCGATCGGCAGCACGTCGGTGATCGTCGCAAACAGCGTGGTGAGCAATTCTGAGAACGGATTAGCCGACATGTCAGATCACCATCCCGTATCCCATGACGAAGATCATCGGCGTCAGCGATGCAAAGGCGATCAGTCCGAAACCGTCCACCATCGGGTTGCGGCCCTTGATCGACGACGCCAGCCCAACGCCCAGCGCGGTCACCAAGGGGACGGTGATCGTCGATGTCGTGACCCCGCCCGAGTCGTAGGCGATGCCGATGATCTCCGGTGGTGCGAAGGCGGTCATGACGATCACCCCGACATAGCCGGAGATGATCAGGTAGTGGATCGGCCAGCCGCGGATGATGCGCAATACTCCGACCAGGATGGCAAAGCCGACCGATAAGGCCACGGTAAGCCGCAGGCCATCGGCATAGCTCTCCTTCGCCTCCACGCTGCTGGCGATCATCTGGCCATTGGCGGCGACCTCGGCGGCCTCTGCGGCGATCGCGATCAGCGCCGGTTCGGCGATCGTGGTGCCGAAACCGAGCGCGAAGGCGAACAGCAGCAGCCACATCAACGAACCTTTGCGTGCAAAGGCGTAGGCCATGGTTTCGCCGATCGGAAACAGACCCATCTCGAGCCCGCGCACGAACAGCGTCAGGCCGATCACGACGAACAGTGCACCAAGCAGGATTTCGGCGAGGTTAGGGATGGGTTGTTGCAGGACAACCAGCTGGAAAAACGCGATGACCACGACGATCGGCAGCAGATCGCGCGCACTCTTGATCAGCGGTGCAACGAATCGGTTCAGTTTTTCCACTTCGCTCACTGTGCCAAAAGTGCCGGCCGGCCACCAGCTTCGACAACGTGGCGACTTTGATGCGGGTTAAGAAAAGTGATCTCTGGCTGGCCATCTTAGCTATCGCCGGGACCGGCCGAAAGCGGATGGGCGAAGATGTCACCAATCTGTAACCAATCGTCGTCGGGGCTGGCGACTAACTGCACCCTTTCGCCAGAGTACGGGTGGCTAAAGCCGAGGCGGGTCGACATCAGCAATAGGCGACCGATACCGAACTGTTGTCGGAAGAATCGATTGTGCTTGCCGTTGCCGTGTGTGGTGTCGCCGATCAAATGGTGCGACACGTGCTTGAAGTGTTTGCGGATCTGTTGGCGTCGCCCGGTTTCCGGGGTTACCTGCAGTAAGGAATAACGCGTGGTGGGGTAGCGATCGACGGCGAACGGCAACTCGACCTGGGCGAGGCATCGATAGTGGGTTCGCGCATGCTGCGGTTGCTTGTTGCCTTCGTCGTCGCTGACCGGGTGGTCGATCACCCCGCTACCGTGCAGCCAGCCGCGGGCAACCGCAAGGTAGGACTTGTCCACCTGGCGCGACTCGAACTGCTGTACCAGCGAGCGCGCCGCGTCTGCCGACAGGCCGAAGAGCAGCACACCCGAGGTCGCGCGGTCCAGGCGATGCACCGGGTAGACGCGTCGGCCGAGTTGGTCGCGCAGCAGCTGCAGCGCAAAGACCTGATCCTGCGAGATCGGGCTGCGATGCACCAACAGCCCGGGCGGCTTGTCGATCGCCACGTAGTGCTCGTCGCGGTAGAGAATGGTCAGGGGCGTCATGTTTTCCTGTGATCCGGGCAATGTCGGGATTCTAATCCGGTCCGCCAGGCGCTATCGTGCACGGCATGTCGTTACGCCTGCGTATCCTGCTCTTCCTGTTCCTGTTCGGCCTGCTGCCGCTAATGCTCGCGGTAATTATCAATCTGCCGCTGGTGCTGGAGCGGGTCGAGCTGTTCTACCGGCATGCCTTTCTGCAGAACCTGCGCGCCGATTTCAGCGATCTGGATCAACACCTGGCAAGCCGCGATGCCAGCGTCCGGTTGCTCGCCAAGCTGCCGGAACCGGGGGCCCTGGTCGGTGACGATAACGAACTCGACAAGAAAGAGATCGATGTCGCGCGCGCACGCTATACCGACTGGATCAACCGCATTCTCGGCGAAGAACGCGATATTACCGAGATCCTGTTCCTCGATGAGCAGGGGGTCGAGCGCTTCTGGCTTGAACGTGACAGCAAGGGAAGCTGGAGCCCCACTACGCGGCGTCTGCGTGGCGTATCGCCGGAGCATGCGGCCTTGTTGTTGTCGGGGCGTCTGAACAACGTCGTTTTGAGTCCGCTGCGGATCGATGTCGATGCCAACGATCCTGCCAGGGTGTTCACCTTGCAGTTGATCAGCCCGATCGCCGCGGGCGTGCCGGGCGAAAAGCCGATCGGCCTGGTGGCGAT
The DNA here is from genome assembly GCF_002009425.1 of Thiosocius teredinicola. Lineage (NCBI taxonomy): Bacteria > Pseudomonadati > Pseudomonadota > Gammaproteobacteria > Chromatiales > Sedimenticolaceae > Thiosocius > Thiosocius teredinicola. The sequence continues at coordinate 4,444,355 of NZ_CP019936.1, read as the reverse complement.
CACACTCGACATCGCCGGCCTGGTAAGGCGTGACAACAAGACCCTGTGGGTGCACGACGACGGCCGCTTCCTGCACCTGCCGGGGTTGCCGACGCGCGAAGGCAATGCCTTCGAAGACTATCCGGGCCTCAAGGACATGTTCACCAGCAACCGCATCGTACTGTGGGAGCAGGACAACAACCGGGTGATCTGGATACCGATGTTTCGCACCGTGGACGGTGACAAGTTGTGGGTCGGTCGGCCGGTCGATGATGCGCCGCTGCAATCCTTCCGATCCGAGATCGTGTTCCGCGTGCTGCTGATCGTGTTTGGCCTGGTGTTCATGCTGTTCATCGCGGCGCGCTGGATCACGCGGCGCGCCGAACGCATTGGGCGCGACCTGACCGAAGGCGTGCGCAAGACATTGGAATCCGATCAGCCGGTGATGTTCGAATGGTCCGGTTCGCCGGAGCTGCGCCAACTGGCGGGCGACCTGACCCGCCTGTCGCAAACGCATGCCAGCCAGACCCGCAACCTGCGTGCGCACGCGCGCGAGCTCGAGGCGACCAACCGCTATAAGTCGGAGTTTCTCGCCAACGTCAGCCACGAACTGCGCACACCGCTCAACTCGATCCTGCTGTTGTCCAAGCTGCTGGCCAACAAACGCGATGAGCTCAAGGGTGAGTCGCAAGAGCAGGCCGATGTGATCCACAAGGCGGCCAACGACCTCAAGGCGTTGATCGACAATATTCTCGATCTGTCGCGCATCGAGGCGGGCCGCTTGGAGACGCACACCGAATCGGTGGCCGTCGATGAACTGCTCGAAGACCTGCGCCTGTTGCTCGAACCGCAGTTCGCTGCCAAGTCGCTGGCGTTGGATGTACAGATCGAAGCGGGCGCGCCCGGCTGTATCGAAACCGACGTCGACAAGGTGCGACAGATCTTGAAGAACTTCCTGGCCAACGCCGTGAAGTTCACCGACCGCGGTTCGGTCATCCTCAAGGCAGCGGCGGCATCACCGCCTTACGCGATCGAGCTGTCGGTGGTCGACAGCGGCATCGGCATCGATCCGGGCAAGCAGGAGGCGATCTTCGAGGCGTTTCAGCAGGCCGACGGCTCGACCAGCCGGCGTTACGGTGGCACCGGGCTTGGGCTGACGATCAGTCGCCAGCTCGCCGAACTGCTCGGTGGCGAGATCCGTTTGCACAGCACACCGGGCAGCGGTTCGACCTTCTCGTTGATGCTGCCGGCGGAGTGCGGTCACGCTGCGGCCCTGCCGGCACGCGTCGTCGACACGCGACCCGTCGAATCGCATCCGGAGGGCGAAGCGGCACCGCAACCGAGTGAGTTGCGTGGCCTGCATGTGTTGTTGATGGTGCCGGACGTTCGCCTGCAACTGCAGCTCAGCGGCGTGTTGCGCGACTGGCAGATGGTGCTGCATCTGGCAGACGATTTCGATGAGGCGATGGAAACACTCGAAGAGTTGGAAGTCGTTGATTTTCTAATGATCGACGTGCGCCCGCCCAACGAGAATGCGTGTGCTACGATCAAAGCAGTACGCGATCGCTTAGGCGATAGCACTGCAATAATTGGCTTGGTCTCGGGTGATGGCGAATCCGCCGTCCACAGTTGTCCGACCGACATCGTGAATGACGTCTTGGCGGTGCCATGCGACGCGCGTGCACTTTCCGATGTCATGCATCGTCAATCAGCCAAATAACAATCAGACGGGTGCCAATGAAGCGTTATTCCGGATTCAAGTTGCTCGCCGTCGATGACAACGAGCACAACCTGTTCACCTTGCGCTCGCTGGTGCAGGAGCATATGGACGTGCAGATTCTCGAAGCGCGCGGTGGCGCCGAGGCACTCGAGATCGCGCAGGCCCATCCGGACATCGACCTGATCATCCTCGATGTGCAGATGCCCGAAGTCGATGGCTTCGAAACCGCACAGATGCTCAAGTCGCGTAAGAAGACGCGCGACATCCCGATCATCTTCCTGACAGCCGCGTTCAAGACCGAGGAGTTTCAACGCAAGGGCTACGACGTCGGCGCGGTCGACTACCTGCTAAAACCGATCGACGACAACCAGTTCCTCAACAAGATCAGTACCTACTTCCGGTTGATCGAAAAGGAACGCCAGCTAAATCAGGTGCTTGAAGAGCGGGTCGCACAGCGAACGGCTGAGCTGAATCAAGCCAAGCAGTATCTCGAGAACATCCTCAAGTACATGGGCGAGGCATTGCTGGTACTCTCTGCTGAAGGTGTTGTGCGCGAAGTAAATCCGGCAGCATGCGACATGCTCGGTTACGCACGCGACGAGTTGATCGGCATGTCGATCGGCGACGTGTTCGAAGAGGAAGGTCAGGAACAGGCGAATGCGTTCATGGGCACCTGGCTGGAGGCCCTGATCCGCACCGGCGCGTTGCGCGATATCGATGCGGCGTTCATTGCCAAGTCGGGCGAGCGTCTGCCTATACTCTTCTCGCGTACCGCGACGCTGAATGCCGATGGCGAGATCGAAGATATCATCTGCATCGCCAAGAACATGAGCGGCTACCGCAAGGTTTCCGACGACGTGGATGCGACAAGCGCGGCCGGCTGAATCTGTAGGAGTTTGCTATGACAGAGCCCATGGAACCGCAAGTACCGGATGACGAAGATCCGACGATGACGGCCAACGCGCTGAAGGCGATGGCGCATCCCTTACGCTGGAAGATCCTGTGCACTCTCGGTGATCGCGAGTTGTCGGTCGGCGAGATCGTCGAACAGACCGGCACATCGCAAAGCAATATCTCGCAGCACCTCGAGCAGTTGCGCAACAAGAACATCGTTACCTCGCGCAAGGAGGCCAACCGCATCTATTACCGCATCCGCAACGGCAAGCTGCTCGAGCTGATCGGTACGATGCGCACCGTGTTGTGCCCCGCCTATCTTGACGATCGCTATCCCGGCAGCTGAACAACGCAACGACGTCGCGACGCGCGAATCGGCGACTGACTATGCGAATTTGCAATGTTGCCCGCGGCGCATGGTTTGGCATAGTCACGGGCCCGGTACGCATTCGGCGGAATCGGAACTGAATTCGCTTTCGGTCTGCCGCGGTAATCCGCCATCCGTTTTCTAATGTTGTTTTTCCCAAGCTGAACAGGCGAACTGAGCTTCATGTCGCTGATAGCCCTGTACGAGACACGTATTGCCGACGAAGGACTGGCTGCCGACGCCGATCAGCGGCGCGTGCTCGAGGGTTACCAGCGTGTCAGCGATGCTTTGCGCCGACCGCAGGCTTCGGGTTGGAAGCGTTGGTTCAACAAGCCGGCACCGTCGATCCGCGGTTTGTATGTGTGGGGCGGGGTCGGTCGCGGCAAGACATGGCTGATGGATCTGTTTCACGATCACCTCAACGATGTGCCGAAGGCGCGCTTCCATTTTCACCGCTTCATGCAGCTGGTGCACCGTGAACTCACCGCGATCAAGGGCAAGCCGAATCCGTTGAAGCTGGTTGCCGAGCGCATGGCGCGCGACTGGCGACTGCTGTGTCTGGATGAGTTTCACGTGGTCGATATCGGCGACGCGGTGATCCTGGCCGGCCTGTTGCGCAGCCTGTTCGATCACGGGGTCACGCTGGTGACGACATCGAACGTCGCCCCCGACAACCTGTACAAAGACGGCATTCAGCGTGCGAGTTTTCTTCCCGCCATTGATCTGCTGAATGAACGCACCGAGGTCGTCGAACTCGGCGGAGACCGCGACTACCGCAAGATGATCCTCGAACAGGCGCAGGTGTACCACACGCCCCTGGGGCCGGAAACCGACCGGCATTTGGCCGACGAGTTTCAGCGCCTGGCCAACACCGAGGTGGTCGGCCCGGGCGACCTGGTGATCAACGGGCGCTCGATGCCCTACCGCCAACTTGCCGAGGACATGGTGTGGTTCGATTTCGAGGCGCTGTGCGGACCGCCACGCAGCAAGGACGACTACATCGAGCTGGCGCGCTGCCACCAGACGGTGTTTATCTCCGATATCCCGATCATGGGCGCGGCGCGCGACGATCGTACCCGGCGTTTCATCTTCCTGGTCGACGAATTTTATGACCGCCGGGTGAAGCTGGTGCTGAGCGCCGAGGCGCCGGCACCGCGCCTGTATATCGGTGAGCGGCTGGCGTTCGAGTTCCAGCGCACGCTCAGCCGTCTAAGCGAGATGCAGACCCCTGCATTTCTCGGTCGCCCGCATCTGGGTTGATCTCGCACAGAGCATCTTTTGCTCGAATTTCATACGCTTAGCCCTATTGTCACGGGGCTTGTCTACACTTGCACCCAACCCGGGAGGCAAAATCCCGTTCAAGGACTAACTTGATTAGTCGATAAAAATAACCTATATAAGCAAATCATTATTTAATCAGGATGGTTACGATGAGGTTGATCGGACGTTCACTGGCGTGGGGAATGGCTTTCCTGTTGTGTTGTGGCAGCCCGTTGGCGTTGGCGGACGAGATTGAGACGGTCGCGGTCGAGCGCTCGGATCTGCCCCGGCTGTTCCGCTTAGACGGCGTCGCCGAGGCGGTAAACAGCGGAACCGTATCGGCGCAGACGTCCGGCAGAGTCGTCGAGGTCAACTTCGATGTCGACGATTTCGTCGAAGATGGCTCGATCCTGGTGCGCCTGGAAAATCGCGCCCAGAAGGCGGCCGTCGCCCAGGCCGAGGCCAACCTGAAGGCCGCGCGGTCGAAGAACGACGACGCCCTCAAAGAGTACAACCGCATTAAAGGCGTTTATGCCAAAAAGCTGGTCTCGAAAGCCGACATGGACCGCGCGACAGCCGCACTGCAGCAGGCGCGCGCCGGCGTAGAGGCAGCGACGGCAGCCCTCGAACAGGCGCAGCAGGAACTCGATTACACCGAGGTCAAGGCGCCGTACAACGGTATTGTCACCGAGCGCCAGATCGAGGTCGGCGAAACGGCCCAGCCGGGCAAGCCGCTGATGTCGGGCCTGTCGCTCGACACCATGCGCGTCACGGTTGACGTACCGCAGAACCTGGTTGACTCGATCCGCGCCGAGCGTAAGGCGCAGGCCAAGATCGGCAACCAGTGGGTGCCAGCTGCCGATGTCACGGTATTCCCGGTGGCCGATCCGCGCTCCGATACGTTCAAAGTCCGCTTGCGTCTGCCCGAAGGGCTCGAGGGCGTGTTCCCCGGCATGTACGTCAAGGTCGGCTTCGTTGCCGGTGCACAGAAGATGGTGACCGTGCCGCTGGCGAGCGTCGTGTTCCGCTCCGAGGTCGTTGGTGTGTACGTGGTCGCCGAAGACGGCAAGGTCTACTTCCGCCACATCCGCGTCGGTTCATCGGCAGGCCCGGATCGGGTCGCCGTGCTATCGGGTCTGAAGGAAGGCGAGCGTATCGCCGTCGACCCGGTGGCGGCCGGCATCCTGCTGAAGTCGCAACGGACTGCGCAGGTGGACAATGGCTAAACTCGGTTTTTCCGGCTCCATAGCGGGCCGTTTTCAGGCGACCCAGATCACGCCGCTGCTGGCCGTGGTCGGCATGCTGCTCGGCATCTTTGCGGTCATGGTGACCCCACGCGAAGAAGAGCCGCAGATCAACGTCACCTTCGCCAACGTCTTCATTCCGTTCCCGGGCGCCTCGGCGCGCGAGGTCGAGAGCCTGGTCGCCTCGCCGGCTGAGCAGGTACTCGACGAGATCGACGGCATCGACCATGTGTACTCGACATCGATGCCGGGTATGGCGGTACTCACCGTGCAGTACCTGGTCGGCGAGGACCGTACCGATGCGATCGTGCGGCTGTACAGCAAGATCATGTCGAACCAGGACTGGCTGCCCGAAGGTGCGGGCGTCGGCTCACCGATCGTCAAACCCAAGGGTATCGACGATGTGCCGATCGTCACCGTGACCCTGTGGGCACAGGATGATCAAAACGGCGCGTTCGAACTCGGTCAGGTCGCGCATGCGATCGAATCCGAATTGAAGCGTGTGCCCGGCACGCGCGACATTTACACGATCGGCGCCGCCGACCACGTGGTCGCGGTAGAACTCGATCCGCAGGCCATGGCGTCGCACGGCCTCGATCCGCGCGATCTGCGGCGCGCATTGCAGTCGGCCAACATCACCCAAGACAACATCCGCGTGCAGGCCGACGACAGCGAGTTGCTGGTTCAGGCAGGCGTGTTTCTGAGTCATGCCGACGAGATCAAAGACCTGGTGGTCGGCGTCTACGAAGGCAAGCCGGTCTTCCTGCGCGATGTCGCCACCGTCAATCGTGGGCCTGATGTTCCCTCGCAGTATGTCTGGACCGGCGCAGGTCCGTCGACTTCGGACAAGGCGCTCGCCGCGAGTGTCGAGGCCCCGGCGGTCACCCTGGCGATCGCCAAGAAGCCGGGCACCAACGCTGTCGAGATTGCCAAGCGCGTTATCGATCGCTTCAAGCAGCTCGAAGGCATCTACATTCCCGACGGTATCGGCGTGCAGGTCACGCGTAACTACGGCGATACCGCCGACGCCAAGGCCAAGAAGCTGATCAGCAAGCTGGTGTTTGCTACCGGCTCGGTGGTCATCCTGGTGTTGCTGGCGCTGGGTTGGCGCGAGGCATTCATCGTCGGCTCGGCGGTCGTCGTGACGCTGGCGGTGACCTTGTTCGCCTCGTGGGCCTGGGGCTTCACGCTCAACCGGGTATCGCTGTTCGCGCTGATCTTCTCAATCGGTATCCTGGTCGACGATGCGATCGTGGTGGTCGAGAACATCCACCGTCACCTGTCGATGGGCACCAAGAAGTTGCTCGATGCGATCCCGGTCGCGGTCGACGAGGTCGGTGGGCCGACCATCCTGGCGACCTTCACGGTTATTGCAGCGCTGCTGCCGATGGCGTTCGTGACCGGCCTGATGGGGCCATACATGAGCCCGATCCCGATCAACGCCTCGATGGGTATGTTGATCTCACTGGTGGTCGCGTTCGTGTTCACGCCGTGGATGAGCAACCGCATGCTCGCCAGTGTCGCCGACAAGTTCGCCCATCACGGCGACGAACACGGCAGTTCGGGCCTGGAGAAGTTCTTCGACCGCATCATGTCGCCGTTCCTGATTGGCGGCAAAGGACACCTGAATCGCTGGTTCCTGCTGTTCGGCATCCTGATCCTGATTGCGCTGTCCATCCTGTTGGTGGTCAACAAGTCGGTCATCCTCAAGATGCTGCCGTTCGACAACAAGTCGGAATTCCAGATCGTGCTGGATATGCCGGAAGGCACCAGCCTGGAGCAGACCACCCGCGTCCTCAACGAGATCGGCACCTACCTCGGCACCGTGCCCGAGGTGACCGACTACCAGGTGTATTCCGGCACCGCTGCGCCGATCAGCTTCAACGGCCTGGTACGCCAGTACTACTTGCGTGAAGGGGCCCACCTGGGCGACATCCAGGTCAACCTGACCGACGCCAAGCACCGCGATCGCAAGAGCCATCAGATCGCGCTGTCGGTGCGCAATCCGGTACAGGAGATCGCCAAGCGGCATAACGGCAACGCCAAGGTCGTCGAGGTGCCGCCGGGTCCGCCGGTACTGTCGCCGCTGGTCGCCGAGGTCTATGGCCTCGACTACGAAGGCCAGATCGCTGCGGCCAAGGCATTGCGCCAGACGTTCGAGAACACGCCCGATATCGTCGATGTCGATGATTCGGTCGAGTATCCGTCCGAGAAGGGCGTGGTGCTGGTCGATCGCGCCAAGGCGGCCCGCCTAGGCGTATCACAGTCGGCGGTGGTCGAGGCATTGAGCATTGCGCTGGGCGGCGAAGACATGAGTTTCCTGCACGCCAGCCATCACAAGTATGCGGTGCCGATCCGCGTGCGCTACAGCGAGGCCGACCGCGCCGATCTGTCACAGGTGCTGGCGCTGAAGGTACGCAGCGAGAGCGGTGCGCTGGTGCCGCTGTCGGAGGTCGTCGCAGTAGTGCCTGCGGTGCGTGAGTTCAGCATCCAGCACAAAGACCTGCTGCCGGTGGTGTACGTAACCGGCGATATGGCCGGTGTGACCGACAGCCCGTTGTACGGCCTGTTCGAGATCTCGGCGACGCTCGACGAGCAGGGTGGACCGGAGCAATGGCTGCTGTCGCAACCGCTCAATCCGTACGACTACAGCATCAAGTGGGACGGCGAGTGGCAGGTGACCTACGAAACCTTCCGCGACATGGGCATCGCGTATTCGGTCGGACTGATCCTGATCTACCTGCTGGTGGTGGCGCAGTTCCGGTCGTACCTGGTGCCGCTGATCATCATGGCGCCGATCCCGTTGACCGTGATCGGCATCCTGCCGGGACATGCCCTGGTCCAGTTGCTGACCGGCGCCGGGCAGTTCACCGCCACGTCGATGATCGGCATGATCGCGCTGGCCGGCATCATCGTGCGCAACTCGATCCTGCTGGTCGACTTCATCAACCAGGAAGTACGCGAGGGTGTGGACTTCGACCGGGCGGTGATCCGTTCGGCCGCGGTGCGCGCCAAGCCGATCGTGTTGACCGGGCTGGCGGCGATGGCCGGTGCGTTCTTCATCCTCGACGACCCGATCTTCTCCGGTCTCGCGGTGTCGCTGATCTTCGGCCTGCTTGTGTCAACGATCCTGACGCTGGTGGTGATCCCGGTGGTGTACTACGGCGTGATGTTCAAGCGGGTCGATCAGATCCGTGCCGGCGAGGCCGCCTGATCCCGGTTTTCCAGGCTCCAGACAGAACAAACCCCGCATAAGCGGGGCTTGTTCTGCACAGTTTTTCGGAGAATTAACCAAATCTCCACGGGAGTCCCGTTTGGGTTGGAATCTTGGAGAGTCCGCAACCAGCTACACAACGAGCGTGGCAGTGGCAGTCCGCTGATGCCGCTCTAGCGGCACGCCACAGGAGGGGGCGTTTGATTGCTGGCTACAATCTGTGTGCCACCACTCGGGCGCATCTGGGCGTTCCCCAAGCATTCCGTTTTCGCCGATCGCTGTCGGCGATGGTCCTGACTTTCGTCAGTAAACGAATCCTAACTGCTGCCCGCAAGTCATTGAAGATGGGGAAATACCTAGGGGAATTCCCGACAGCTTGCTAAGGCGTTGTCGTACAAGGATTCAGGCCACAGTTTAGGATCTGACGTCTCATTCAACTGTTAAGCCGGTCATAGATCAGGAAGCCGGCCAGGTAGGTTCCCGCGGCGGAACCCAGGGTGCTCAATAGGAATACAAGGAGTGTGCGTGACACCCGGTTGCGCCACCAGCCTTTGAGTTCAGTGGTGTCCTGGCGCAGGCGGCCGAAGTCGCCAACGCGCGGTTTGCGCAGCCATAGCTCCGCGGCTGCGGTGACCATACCGGCCCCGATCGTCGGGTTGAGCGAGGTGATCGGCGCGGCCAAAAAGGCCGTGACGACGGTCAATGGGTGGGCGGCAGCGAGCAGTGCGCCCAGCGCGGACAGGCCGCCGTTGATCAGCACCCAGTCGCGCACCATCTGCCAGCCCAGGTCCGGGTTGCGGCTGAAGCCCATGTAAAAGCCGGTGAACACCAGCGCCACGATGATCCAGGGAATCGCCTTCGGCCATTTGGTCTTGGGCGGCACCGAGTCGAGCAGCTTGGCCGTTTCGGCCGGGTCGTCGGTATCGCCGAGGTGCATGGCGATGCCCTTGAGGTGGCCGGCGCCGACCACTGCCAACATCGAGCGGCCCGGGTGTTCGGCGGCAGCCGCGCGCAGCTTGGCCGCCATGTAGCGGTCGCGTTCGGCGATCAGCGGTTGGAACAGGTCTTCGCGATCGTGGGCAAACTCGGCGAAAGTGGTTTCGAGTACGTCGCCTTCCTTAAGGTGCTCGATGTCTTCCTCACTGACCTCCTCGCGCGAGATCAGGCTGGTGATCAGGCCGGTGAACAGCACCGCGCGCCGCCACCAGCTGAGGCTGCGGGCGGTGCGTTTGAGGGTCACGCCGATCTCGCGATCGATCAGCACGACCGGCAGCCCGTGCACATCGGCCTGGCTGACGGCCATGCGCATCTCGGCACCCGGTTCGATACCCAGTTGTTCACCCAGACGTTGCTGGTAGGCGGCCATGGCCAGGTTGGCCATGACCATCGCGGCCTTGCCCTGACGTACGACCTGCATCAGGTCGAGCTCGGCCAGCCGGTCGGGATTGTTCAGCGCATCGAAGCGGCTGGGACACAGCTCGATCGCCACGGCTTCGTATTGCTTGCTGTCGAGCAGGGCTTCGACTTCCTCGGCACTGGTACGCGAGACATGCGCGGTGCCAAGCAAAGTGATCTTGGTTTCTCCGAGCTGGATCTCACGAATCAGCGTCGACGCCTTGTCGGCGTCGTCTGGCGCCGTGTTCTCGACTACCGACATGAACGACTCCTTGATAGGGGCGCACATAATAGCAGTGTATTGTCGGTGACAGGCCGTCTATACCTTATTACCATTACTGAATCCCTCACGATCAAAGGCATCCGATGCGCGTCTTCATACTCGTCCTTGTCCTGCTGTTTACGATCCCCGCCTGCAGAACCAATCCGTTTTCCGAGACTCCGGAGTTTCTGGAATCGCAGGTCAAGACATTCGAAGGCGTCGTGCGCTGGGGGGCGCTGGAGAAGATGTACCTGTTCCTGAAGCCGGACCCGGACAACCCGATCAAGGTGCAGCCGGGCCTCGACAACGTGCGGGTAACCGGTTACGAAATAGGCAATCCCTTGACGCGGCTCGAAGACGGCCGCTGGGTGCAAACTGTGGTGATCGACTATGTGCTGCAGGATCGCCAGGTCGTGCGCCAGATCGTCGACTACCAGGTGTGGGTCAGTGACGATGAAGACCGCAAGAAGTGGTATCGCGAGAATTCGCTGCCGCAGTTTCGTTGATCTGGGATCCCACTGAGTTCCTCGCCGCCCGCCAGGCTGCGGGCGATGACGGCAAGACCTTTCTGCTCGGCTTTGAAGGCGAGCGATGCGCGTTCGCGGTGGCCGCGGGATTACGGGGTGACGAAGACCACCCCGGTTTTCTGGCCTTCGGCCGCTATCTTCTGACCCACCGATTCGACTGCAACGAATACACCCTGCTGCTACCGGCCGACATCGACGGTGTGCCGTTGTACGCGATGGAGCATTGCCGTATCGGCGAGCCGCCGTCGTTTGCCCTGATCGATGCCGCCGGCATCAGGGATACCCGGTTCGACGGGCGACCGCTGATCGGCGAGTTGCTCAAACCCGTCAGTGGCCTGCCGGGGTTGCTGCGGCGCGAGCTGGATGCGCGTTTCGCTGCGCTGCAGGTGCCGTTAACGGTCGGTGGCAACGGCCGCTGAGGTATCGTCCAGCAACGGTCGCAGCGTTTCGATCACTTCCTGGCTGCTCCAGTCGAATGCGCCGAACACCGCGTAGCGGATGCGATGTTGGCGGTCGAGCACCAGCGTCGTCGGAAAGGCATAGACTCCCCAGCGGCGCAGGGCCTCACCGTCCTGGTCCATCAGCACCGGAAACTCGATCGGCTTGTCTTTGAGGAAGTCTTCCATCACGGCGACCGAATCGCCGACATCGACTGCGAGAATCTCCAGGCCTTCGCCATGCAGTTGGCGATACAGGCGCTGCAGCGACGGGATCTCTTCGACGCAGGGCGGACACCAGGTCGCCCAGAAATTCACCAGCACGACCTGACCACGAAGTTGGGCAAGGTCCATGTCGCCGGCGCGCAGGGTCGGCAAGGTGAGCTCCGGGGCCTGCTTCGGGTCGGGAAACGGCCGCAGCAGTTCAGAGTTGCTCGGCTGTTCCGGTCCGTACGGTTCGGTACCCAGGGCAACGGGTGTGACCGGGGTGCCGCCGTAGCCGTCGAGCATCTGCATGGCCTGTACGAGTTGAGCGGGCAGCTTTTCGGTCGCCGCGGCTTCGGCGTCGGTGTAATCGGGGCGCGCATAGTAGCCGTCGGAGACCTTCGGCAGGCGATGCAGGAACACCGGACTGCCGCCTTGTTCGAGCTGAGCGATGTCCTGTGCGATGCGCCAGTAGCCGCCGGAGTCTTCCGGCTGCAGGATGTAGATCGGCAGGTTCGATGCCGTGGCGATGGGCAGGTATTCAGCGGCCTCGCCGCCTTGCGGCGTGCGCACGAACAGGCGAGGGCTGAAGGCCATCAAGCCGCGCAGCTTGCCGGTATCGTCTGTGTGTTCCTGCCAATCGTGTACCGCATTGAGCGCCAGGGCGACGGTGCGGCCTTCACCCATCAGGTAAACCGCTTTCTCATCCTTGTGCACGGCATCGGTTATCAGGGCGGCGATCGCAGCGGGGTCGACATCATTCAGACTGTATCGCCCGACCGGCAGAAACCAGGCGGCGTGCAGGTCGGGCATCCAGACTTCGACACCGCGTTGGCTCAATGCCGTCGCCAGTGCGCTGCGCCTCGGACTGTTGCCGAATTCCGACGACAGCCAGACGATACGGGCGGCGCCGTCGGCCGCGTGGATGGTGACTGGGATTTCGTCACCGTCGGGTGTTTCCACGGTGTACTCGGCCAGGCTCGGCCCGGCGACCAGGAACAGCGTCAGCAGAACGAGCAATCGGGACATGCCGGATACCAAGCGTGCAGGCGACAACAGGCGCACAGTATAAGGCAATCGATTTGGCGTTTCGTCGTTTTGGATGCGCCGCCAGTCGCTAAGGTGCACCGCGTGTGCCTCGACATTTGCGGCAGCGGAATCCGGTCGTCGATGTGACGTGGCCGGCGGTATGCGCGACCCGGTGGTTGATGTCCACTCGGCGCATCCGTATTCTGGCGCCGCGCCTGCCGCTTGGCAGAGCAGTGAAGTCATCTGTATCGCCGACGCGCATGGATGTGTGATCCGACAACCCGAAAAGGAATTCGAAATGCCTGACATACCGAGCAATATCAACGGCGTGACCGTCGAGTTTTCGCCCAACGTGAACAAGGCCGTCGATCAACGCGTGATCGATGCCCTCAAGGTCGTGGTGAAGCCGCAGGTGGCTGCCGGTCACATGCTCTCCAAGATCTACATCTCGTCGGCCAACGATCAGCACCAGTTTCCGAGTCGGCACGTGCAAGGCAACGGCAAGGCGGTCGACATCTCGCGTATCAACGATATGAAGATGGCCGCGTACTATCCGTCCAACACCACGGTCAAGGCGGTGGTGGATGCCATGCAGACGGCGTTCGAAGGTTATGTCCATCGGCGTGAGAACTTCGGTCCGTCATTTAAGAAAAAGCTCGGAAGCGCGCACCCGGTTTCCGGTCACAACGACCACATCCATTTCTCTGTGAACTAGGGCGGGTTGATGAAAGCCACGGTATTGCTGTTGTCATTGTCGCTCGCCGCCTGTGCCCATGGCGGCGCCGGCAACGGGGTGCACGATGAGCCGGACGACGCGGGCCTGTACAAGGCCATGTCGATCGGCAAGGTCATCACGTTGAACGAGCTGCAACCGGAAATCGACAAGGATCTGTCGGTGAGGTTGTACCAGGTTCCAACGATGGATCAGGACTGCTTCGTCGAAACACACGGCATCTGTCAGTACGAATACTATGTGGCCGTGTCGACCTTCGATGAATACCCGCAGGTGAATGTCTACAAGCTCGCTACCAAGGGCGAGCTGGCCGAGATCGCATGGGTTTCCGATGATCGGGTTGACTATGTCGAGCTCGACGTCACTCTCAATCGTTACACCAGCGAGGCCTTGCGCAACAACAAGGCACTCGACAGCGCGGCAACGCGGATTCGTCTGAAGCTCAGCCCGACGGCGATGGAAGAGGTCGTCCGCTAGCGTACATTGGGGCCCAGGAAGGGGCACCGGTCAGGCTGTTTCCGGTCCCGATTCCCGTGAGCAGCGCGGGTTGATAACTCATCGGGTGCGCCGCAGCATGTTGTCGATGAAAACCCTCGATCAGCTCAGGTTCGACAACACCTATGCACGTCTGCCCGGCGCGTTTCATGCCCGTGTGCAGCCGACACCGCTGCAAGACGTTCACCTGGTGAGCATCAGCGAGCGTGCGGCTGCGCTGCTCGAACTCGACCCGCACAGCATCCGTGTAAACGGCGCGGTGGCGCGGCTGAGTGGTTCGGCCGAATGGCCCGGCACCGAACCGGTCGCGATGTGCTACGCCGGTCACCAGTTCGGTCACTATGTGCCGCAGCTGGGTGACGGTCGGGCGATGATTCTCGGCGAGGTGGTCAACGATGCCGGTGAACGCTGGGAGTTGCAGCTCAAGGGCGCCGGGCTCACGCCGTTCTCGCGTGACGGCGACGGGCGTGCGGTGTTGCGCTCGACGATCCGCGAGTACTTGTGCTCCGAGGCCATGCATGGTCTCGGCATCCCGACGACTCGTGCGCTGTGCATGTTCAACAGTGCCGAAGAGATCTATCGCGAACGCATCGAAAGCGGTGCGCTGCTGGTGCGCATGGCGCCGAGCCACGTGCGCTTCGGATCGTTCGAGGTGTTCTTCTACCGCCAGCAGTATGCGGCGCTGAAAGATCTGGCCGACTACGTCATCGATCACAACTATCCCCAGCTGCGCGAACAGCCACAGCCCTATCTGGCGCTGCTGACCGAGGTGGTCGAGCGCACCGCGCGCCTGATGGCGCAGTGGCAGTTGGTCGGGTTTGCGCACGGCGTGATGAACACCGACAACATGTCGATCCTCGGGCTGACCCTGGACTATGGTCCGTTCGGTTTTCTCGACGCCTACGATCCCGGTTTCATCTGCAACCATTCCGACTACCGCGGCCGCTACGCCTTCGATCAGCAGCCGTCGATCGGCTTGTGGAATTTGACCTGCCTGGCGCAGGCGATGCTGCCGCTGTTCGATGACGACAACGGTGAGGCCGCGGTCGAGATGGCCAAGGCGGCCTTGGCGGGATACGAGCCGGCAATCGCCCAGCACTATGCGCAAGGCCTGCGCGCCAAGCTGGGCCTGATCGATGAGCGCGACGACGATCAGAATCTGGCGCAGCGCCTGCTCGACCTGATGGCCGGTAGCGGCGTCGACTACACCAATTTGTTTCGCGACCTGTCGGGCCTCGCACGCGACGTGCCGGCCGACGATATCTCTCTGCGCGATCGCTTCATCGATCGCGAGGCGTTCGATGCCTGGGCACGCGACTACCGCGCACGCCTCGAGGCCGAATCGAGTGAGGATTCGGCGCGCAGGGAGCGCATGAACCGGGTCAACCCGCGCTACATCCTGCGCAACTACCTGGCACAGCACGCGATCGCGCAGGCCGAGCAGGGTGACTACGCAGAGGTCGACCGGTTGCTGAACCTGTTGGCCACGCCCTACGAGGACCAGCCGGGCATGCAGGCCTATGCTACCGAGCCGCCCGACTGGGGGCGGCATCTCGAGATCAGTTGTTCGTCGTGAACGGGTAGAATGGAAGACCTCGCAGATTTCCCGCATCCGGTTCAAGAAAAGCCCTATGTCGATCCCGTTCAGCCAACTCCCCGGTCGCCACGAACGCCACTACCGGCGCAAGTTGGACAACCCCTTGTTTCCGGGCGGCCCGCTTGCGCGCGACGATGATTTCCTGCTCGACTGCCAGCGGCGCGATCACGAAGAACTGATCGCCTTTCTCGACGAGCTGCGCAGCACCGTGCAGCGTGCCGTCGATCTCAAGCCGAACGAGGGCAGCGAGGTGATTCTGGCGCTCAAGGAGCAACTCGATCGTCTTTATGAGCAGTCGGCCGGGCTGGCCGAAGACCATGCCACGAACCAGGCGGCTATCGTGCAGTTGGTCGACGTGATCATGCGCAATGTCGAGCACGGCGCCGGCGGCGATCCGCAGGCGATCGACGAACTCGCCCAGGAGCGCGCCGCGCGCCAGACCCATTTCGAGCTGCTGAAGCAACCGCTGGTCGCCGACCTGCTGCACCCGCAAAGCGCCATCGGCAAGGACGAACTGGCAGCGACGCTGCTGTCCGAATCAGAAGACGCGGTCGCCGCCGCGTTGCAGTTGTTCGACCGTGAACAAACCAGCGAGCTATACGTGGCAGCCAACCAGTGCGTGGAATCCCAGCGTGATGTCGACGAACCGGTGCGCCAGCGACTAGCGCAGATCGGGGCCCATCTTGCGCAGTTGGGACAGGACGCCCGGGTCAACTGATCTTGCGGTCAGTTGTCGCTGACCTCGATCTCACCAGACACGCTGACCTGCATCGATTGGGTGCCGGCATCGATCGCCGCGGGTGCGGGTGCGAAATCGGCCTCGGCATGCATCACCGCGCCGCGCATCATCGGCATCGGGTTCTGGCGACCGTCGTTGATGTCCAGCCGCACGATGCGGTAGCTGCTGCGCCCGAGTGACTTGGCGACCGTAGCGGCACGCTGCTGAAAACGGCGCAATGCGTTGTCGGTCAGCGCGTCCAGATGCTTGCGGCGCTGCTCTTCCGATACCTGGTAATTCAGCGATTGCACCTGCAACTGTTGCTGCAGCTTACCGATCAGGTCACCGAGCACGCGCGCGTCGCGGCTCTCCAGGCGCAACGATTGATTCACCCGCCATCCGCGGATCGCTGATTTGTTGTACACCGGCTGGGTGTTGTAACCGAGCGTCTGTGACTTGACCTCGCTGTGTTCCTTGGCCAGCTTCAGCGCCCAGTCCATGATCCGGTTGACCTCGTCCGCCGGCTGCGCGGCGTCGCTGCCCTCTGCCTGGGCGAACAGCACGGCGACCAGCTGGTCGTTGTCGACGTCCTGCGATGCGGATTCGTTCAGCGTCACCCGGTTGTAGGGCAGTTCCTCTTGTGCAGCGAATGTGGCGGGGGAAATGGCCGCGAGCGAAAGCAGGGTGAATATGAACAGGGTTCGCATGCTGAATCTCCGTTGCTCAGTGGGCGCACAGCATAGCGCAACGAAAAACCCCGTACCGAGGTACGGGGTTTCATTTTTACACCGCGGCCCCGGTCGAGGCCTGAAGGTGTGACTTACTGGGCTTCTGCTTCCGGTGCAGCGGGCGCAGGAGCAACCGGAGCGGGCGGCGCATAGCCGTACGGAGCATAGCCGTACGGACCACCCCAGTACGGGGCGTTGTAGTTGTAGCCACGGCCGTAACCGTCGCCATAACCGTAGCCATTGCCGTAACCACGCATGTTGGTGTGACCGCGGCCCGAGAAGTTCATGCTGAAGGTGCCTTCACCAGCAGCATCGCCGGCACCGTCCAGTACGCCATTGCCATAGCCGTTACCGTAGCCATAGCCATTGTTGTAACCATTGTCATAGCCGTTGCCCCACCAAGCACCGGCTTGGGCAGAAGCGAGGACGGCAACGAGTGCGATGGTCTTTTTCATGATCGAGTTCTCCGTATGTTTTCGTCGTGAGCCTGGCTCATCGGTTGTGAGGTTGCCGCCTGTGGGGAGCGGCTCGGCGATACTGCCTGCCGTTGATGAAAAGTATATAAGCAAATACTAAATAATCAATCGGGGTGAGTTGATCTGGCGCAATACAGGGAATGAATCAATGACGAGGTCGAAAAAAACCTCATGAGCAGTAAATGCTTGATGCCGCTATGCTCGAAAAAATTAATGCTGGAGACTGCTTTATGAGCCAGGTTTTTGATTTGCTGATCGTCGGTGGTGGAGTCACCGGGTCGGCGCTGCTGTATTTGACGTCGAAATACACGGATATCAAGCACGTCGGCATGCTCGAGAAGTACGCCGCCCCTGCGCGCGTTAACTCGTTGCACAGCAACAACAGTCAGACGCTGCACTGCGGCGATATCGAGACCAACTACAGTCTCGAGAAGGCCCTGAAAGTGCAGCGCGCCGCGCGCATGGTCGAGAACTACGCCACGGTGCAACCGGACATCGACCACCTGATCTTCCGCTACCCGAAGATGGTGCTGGGCGTCGGCGCCAACGAGTGCCAGCAACTGCGTGAGCGCTTCGAGATGCTGTCGCCGCACTATCCGCGCCTCAAGCTACTCGAACTCGACGATATCGCCGGCATCGAGCCTGCGGTCGCCACCACCAACGGCCGGCCGCGTACCGAAGAGATCGTCGCGCTGGGCTCGGAGAACGAATACACCGCCGTGAACTTCGAGGCGCTGGCCCGCTCGTTCGTGCGCCAGGCGCGTCGCTGCGAGGGCACCGAGGTCGAGGTTCACTACAACACCCGCGCGCATCACATCAAACAGGATGGCGAGTTGTTCACGGTCGACACCGGCGAGGCCAAGTTCCAGGCGCGTTCGATCGTCGTCTGCGCCGGCGGTCACAGCCTGCAGCTGGCGCACGACTTGGGCTACGGCCACCATTTCTCAGTGCTGCCGGTCGCCGGCAGCTACTACTTCACCCCACAGGTACTGCGCGGCAAGGTGTACACGGTACAGAACGACAAACTGCCGTTCGCCGCGATCCACGGTGACCCGGACGTGATGGTGCCGGGCAAGACGCGCTGGGGGCCGACCGCATTGGTGCTGCCGGTGCTCGAGCGCTACAACTGGGAAACCTTGAAGGACTTCCTACGCGTGTTCCGTTTCGACCGCAAGGTCTGGGACGTGCTGTACGACCTGCTCAAGGTCAAGGACATCCGCAACTACATCCTGAAGAACTTCCTGTTCGAGATCCCGATCCTGCGGCGCGGCCTGTTCCTCAAGGATGCGCGCAAGATCGTGCCGGATCTGAAGTACAAAGACCTGAAATTCGCCCACCACGTCGGCGGCATCCGGCCGCAGCTGATCGACAAGGACAACCGCAAGCTGATGATGGGCGAGGCCAAGATCGATACCGGTGTCGGCGCGATCTTCAATATGACCCCATCACCGGGCGCCACCTGCTGCCTGGAGAATGCCGAGGTCGACATGCGCTCGGTCGCCGAATTCCTTGGCGCGACCGTCGACGAAGAACAGTTCGCGAAGGATCTGCTGGTCAACGACCAGCGCCACGAAGGCAAAGATCTGCCGTCGCACATCATCAGCGGCGCCGACGCCGCCTGATCTGGACATGCCACCGGGCGGCCGCTGGGCAAGCGGCGGCCGCGACCGGATAATCGCGGAACAACAAGATCCGCGAATTGTCCTGAATGTCTGTTCAGGCCGAGGCGCGAAGAACAATAAGCTGAGTCCTCAAGGGGGCGACATGTTGCTACGCCACTCGCATACCTCGCCTTATGTGCGCAAGGTCATGGTGATGCTGCACGAGATCGGTTTGGCCGATCGCGTCGAAGCCGAGACCGTCGATGGTTGGTCAGAACCCGATCATCTCACCGCCGAAAATCCCCTCTCGATGGTGCCGACCCTGGTCGCCGACGATGGCACCACGCTGTACGACAGCCCGGTGATCTGCGAATACCTCGACCACCAGCACGACGGGCAACCCATGATCCCGCTCGATGGCGAGGCGCGCTGGCAGGTATTGCGCGAACAGGCGCTGGCCGACGGTGTACTCGACAGTGCGGTGCTGATTTTCATGGAAACCATCAAGCGCCCCGAAGAGAAGCGCTGGGAATGGTGGATCGACCTCAAGCGGCGTGCAATCAGCCGCACTCTCGACCTCTTCGAGAACGACATCGAGCAGCTCGCGGAGCGTATCGATCTGGGCACGCTGAGCCTGGCGGTGGCGCTCGGTTATCTCGACCTGCGCGGTGCGGTCGGCACGTGGCGCGACACCCGTCCGGCACTCAGCGAATGGTACGCCGGAATGGCGCAGCGGCCGTCGATGCTGGCTACCGAGCCGCCGGCCTGACGGCGACGTGAGTCTCGCAATCGTCTGGTTTCGCCGCGACCTGCGGCTGGTAGACAACCCCGCCGTCGCCCGGGCCGCGGCCAGCCATGACGACGTCCTCGGCGTGTATATCCATGCCCCCGGTGAGGAGGGCGACTGGGCACCGGGCGGCGCATCCAACTGGTGGCTGCACCATGCGCTCGCGGATCTGAACGAGCAGCTCGGCGGCAGGCTGCTGATCTGCGAAGGCAAGAGTCTCGACACCCTCAAACACCTCGTTGAACAGACCGGGGCCGATGCCGTGTACTGGAACCGGCTGTACGAACCCGCCGCGATCGAACGCGATACGGCAATCAAGCAGGCGCTGCGCGATCAGGGCCAGGTCGCCGAGAGCAGCAACGCTGCGCTGTTGTATGAGCCGTGGGAGGTGCAGACCAAGCAGGGTGGGCCGTACCGCGTGTTCACGCCGTTCTGGAAGCGGCTGCTCGAATTCGAGCTCCCCAAGGCCGACAGCGACAGCACGCCGGATACACCCTGGGTGAGCATCACCAGGAAAAAGAAATCACTCGCCGCCGTGGCCCTGGACGACCTCGGCCTGCTACCGAAGATCGACTGGGATCAGGGCATCGCCAAGGCATGGAAACCGACCCGCGCGGGTGCCGAGGCGCGACTCGATGAGTTTCTCGCGACTGAGGTAAAGGACTATGACAGCGGGCGTGATTTTCCGGCGCAGGAGACGGTATCGAAGTTGTCGCCTTACCTGCACTTCGGTCAACTCGGTCCGCGTGAGATCGTCGCCGCGTGTGGGCGCAAAAAATCCGCGTCGGCGTTTCTGCGCGAGGTCGGCTGGCGCGAGTTCGCCCATCACCTGTTGTTCCATTTTCCGCATACCACCGACGCTCCGCTCGACGAGCGCTTCGCCGACTTCCCCTGGCGCAAAGCGCGCAAGGATCTGGTCGCCTGGCAACGCGGCCAGACCGGGATCCCGATGGTCGATGCCGGTATGCGTCAGCTATGGGCGACTGGCTGGATGCACAACCGGGTTCGCATGATCGTCGCCTCGCTGCTGACCAAGAACCTGCAGTTGCCCTGGCAGGAAGGCGCCAAGTGGTTCTGGGATACCCTGGTCGATGCCGACCTGGCCAACAACAGTCTCGGCTGGCAATGGACGGCGGGCTGTGGCGCGGATGCCGCGCCGTACTTTCGCATCTTCAACCCGGTGTCGCAGGGTGAGAAGTTCGACGTACACGGCGAGTATGTGCGCCACTGGGTGCCCGAGCTCAAACAGCTGCCGGACAAGTGGGTTCACCGCCCGTGGGAAGCCCCGGCCGAGGTGCTCGCAGAGGCCGGCGTTGAGCTTGGTCGGAATTATCCGTCGCCGATCGTCGATCTCAAAGACAGTCGCAAACGCGCGCTTGAGATCTGGGACAAGATCAAGTAACGCGTTTCGTCCGCCGGGTATCAGTGGTCGTTGCTGACCTTGTTCGGCAAGGCGCTGCCGCCGGGCCGGTAGCCATCCTGACCCGCACACTGGGTCTGATAGGCGGCGCGACGGCGCAGGTAGGCGACCTTGCGGATGTCGCTGTGATGATCGGCGTCGGGTGAAGAGGCACCAGCCGTTACGGCCGACGCAGCATGTTTATTTGTCATCGTTGTTCCGGGTACGCGAAGCGAGTGGCAATAGATCGTCAGCGTCGTCTCGCTCTTTAATTTTTCTGCCCGCGAAACGACTGCTGATATCTATAGTCCGCCTGTGTGACTTTTGTGTGACGCGACGCATGAAGCGGCACCCTCGTGCCACTTCTTGTCGCAGTTTGCTGACGTGGATCAGCTTTCCTCGCCGCCTGACTACCGGGCTTCCCGGGAATGGAATGTGCCCCTGTCGCCCGGCCTCGTTCAGTGCCGGTGGTCGGGCTCGGGCACCTCGATGCCTTCGACCTCGGCCAGGCGTTCGAGCGCGACCTCCATCAGCCAGCGGGCGCGGGCCGTCATCTGGTGCAGATAGCCGTGCAGCGCGGCGTCTTGTTTGGTTGCGACCTCGCATTGCGCGCTGTACGCCTCGAACGCCGAGAGCTGCTCGATCAGTCCGGCCGTGTGGTGCGGACACTCGCATTCCAGGCTGGTGGTTACCTGCGACAGGTGGATGAGCTGGTCGTGCGAGAAGCGCCGCGGCGGGATCGGTTCATTGTTGGCGATGCGCGGATTCCAGTCGGGCGGACTCCAGTCGAAGCGCTTGGTCTGGGTGACCTGGCAATGCTGCCAGATATGCTCGAGCGCTACCGGCGCCCGCAGGGTCTGCAGGCCGTAGCGTTGCAGCTGGGCCACGATGTTCGACGGACTGAACGCATAGATCACGATGATGCGTTGGGCGCGCCGCCGCAGCTCGGCGCTGTTGAGGTCGCGCGCCAGGGTACGGTCGAGAAACGGCAGCTCGATGATCAAGGTGTCGCATTCGGTCTCGTCTTCGAGGAACGCCGGCAGATCGGTGTAGGCACCGGCAAGCTCCAGGCCCTCGGGCATGCTCTCGGTATTGCAGGCGCGTACCGAGATCGCCTGGCCGACCACGCAGACTTCATGCTGCCCGCTGCCCAGCGGTGGCAGGTTGGCCGGCTGCGCATTGTTCAGGCGTTGGTTCAGCTCCTCGATGTTCAGGTTGGCGACCGTGCTGATCGCGTAGCCTTGATCGACCAGCGTCTTGATCATGGTCAGCCGGGTGACGTCCTGCTGGCTGTACAGCCTGCCGCCCTTGGGCGTGCGCTGTGGTTCGACAATGTCGTATCGCCGTTCCCAGATGCGCAGGGTGTCGGGCGAGATCCCGGTTAGCCGCGAAACGGCGCCGATCCGATAGGCGCCATGGTGCTCGTTTGATCGTGTCGTCATGGCTTACTCCTGGCTTGTGTGTCTGCATGCCTGGCTGCAGATCGTTTTGATGCTTTTCGATAGTGCGCGCTCACACCGGTTGGCAGCGGGGTAGCGAAGTCGTGCGTTGCGCTGCGTCATGTCGCAAGCCCTGCGGGGGTCGTGAAGCCTGCGAGCAGTAGCGCGACAACGACGATCGAGGTGAGTTGCAGTCGCAGCCTGCGGTAGGCATCGTCGAGTACCGGCAGCAGTCGGCGGTCGACGAACAGAATCGCCGCGAACAGAAAGGCGTAGCCAAAGAATGCGGAGGCCGGTGGTAGTGCCAACAGGGTCCACGCGATCAGCGCCGGCATGATGCCCCAGCGCAGGCGGGCATGCGGCAATGGATCGTGACGGTCGGCGGCGACGCCCCAATGCACGGCCCCGAGAAAGCTCGCAATCACGGCCGCGTAGTGGCGCAAGGTATCGGTCGCGACGCTTGTCCAGGCAGGCTGCGGGTTGCTGGCGATGACTACCGCGCAGGCAATGAATGGAATCAGTCCGGCGTAGCCGAGCCATGCGCGCTCGCGTTGCCACGCGGTGCTTGTGCTTGCTGTTTCGGGCATGGTCAGAGTTGCGCCTCGATGGCTTTGACAATGGTGCCGCTCTGCGGGCCGGTGAAGCTCAGGTAGTTGTCGACCAATTTGCCGTCGCGCCCGATCAGGTACTTATGAAAGTTCCACTTCGGGTAGCGCCCGGCGGTTTCGGCGAGGTTGGCGAAAAAGGGAGCGGCCTTGCCTTTCTTCACGTGGGTCTTGGCGAACATCGGGAACTTGACGCTGTAGGTCAGCCGGCAGAAGTCCTTGATCTGCTGTTCCGATCCGGGCTCCTGGCCGCCGAAGTCGTTCGATGGAAAACCCAGTACTACCAGTCCCCGGTCACCGTATTCGGCGTACAGCGCCTCGAGGCCCTCGTACTGATCGGTGAAGGCGCATTTGCTTGCCGTGTTGACGACCAGCACCACCTTGCCGCCGTAGGTCGCTTTGAGATTGACCACTTCGTCGTTATCCAGTCGGCGCACGTCGTAATCGAGCAGATCGCGGGTCTGCGTGTCGCCGGCATGTCCAGATCCAAACCCGAAAATTGCCATGAGTATCAGCACCTTGACCGAGGAATGTTTAGGTATTTTGGTCATCGTTTCGCATTGCGGCATGTGTTGTTTAGGAAATGTATAGCTTATGCTGCAGATGAACGCAAACCCACGGCCCGTGGGTGTTTAGAAAACTGAACAAAAGCAGACGGGCGCCACAACACAGGTCGTTTGCCGGTTCGGAGCGGATGCGCAACGAGTTGGAGTGCGGGCCGATACCACCTACGGCCGGGCGAATGAGTCGCGCGCAAACAGGCGCAATGATGAGCGGGTAGAAGCGCTCTTCAGCTATGTACTTTGACGTGTACGCCGATGTGTTCCCGGTTGTGCGCCAACACCTCGCGCAACCGTTGCTGCCATGCCTGAAGCGCTGCGTCGTTGGCTGCGGATGGCTCTTTGAGCATTCGCCAACCGTGGTCGTCGACGTCGATCCACTTGCCGTCGAGGCCGATCACACCGGTGGTCGTGAAGTCATCAGGGAGGTTGCGGACAAAGCTCGCATTGGCCAACAGCTCGGCGCGCTCGTTGGGGAAGCTGGCGGCAAGCTCGGTGTCCGGCGGTAGGTTGGTGTCGGCGAATACCCAGTAGTCCCAGTGACGGTTCTCGATGGAGTCATCGTCGTCCCAGTCGAGCTCGTGTGCATCGAGTGCCTTGTTCAATGAGGCCTCGATGCTCTCAGTGGTGTTTTCGATCAGGACGATGATGTTCGCTTTCATTTTTGGTCGTTGTGGTTCGATGTAGACGTAAGCGTACACAACAAGATCGCGAGAGTGGATGCCACGCAGTTTCATTGCAAAGCCCGCTGTTCGAATGTCATTTACGACCGGCAACATACTGTGCCGTGCTTTGCGATCATCTTGTTGGTAGGACGGTTCTCTCACCCGGTAGTCGATCACTCGACCACAGGAGTTCGAGATTTTTATTCTCCTAAAGCACGCTATCTAGAAGCGTATGCGGTTGTTTCGGCGTTGTTGTTTATTTATCATTTCAGCGCCACTTAGACCGCATCCAAAACGAGAATAACAAATGTCGATTTCTACTTTGTTCCAACGCGCCGGCTTCGGCGTCGCGCTTACTATCGCTGCAACTACAACTGCCAACGCTGCACTGATCGGGGGTATCGGGGCACCACCTGATGATCCTGGGTACTTCCGCGTGGGGGCTGTGGCCGATACCGGATACAGTAATTCCAGTTGGGTAACACGCTCGAATTCCGATCATCACACCGTGTCCCTGGAAGGCTTCGATTCCACCCAAGGCGTACTAACGGGGGTGTCGTTCAGGCTGCGTACCTATATCACCTACTCAGCGATGTTCGCCGCGAAGGATCCAACCTTCTGCCAATACTTCTGCGAAGATGACGCTCAGGGTTACGGCTCGATGAGTGGTTTTGTCGGCGTCACGCTGCCGGGACAGGCGGATACATTCCATTATGCCTGGTTGTACAAGGCGTTTAGCGCCGATCTGTACTGCGCCGGTGATGGGCTGAGTGGGTGTATGTCGACCAACTGGGGTGACCCGGCTACGCTGGGTGATCAGTCGTTGCTGATCGACGACGCCGCTTTGCTGGCGACTTTTATCGATCAGCCGATCCTGATTGGTGTGCATGCTTGGGCGTCGACGCAGACGGGCGAATGTTCCGACGATGAAGATCTCTGTCGAACGCAATCGATCTCACGGATCAGCGGTATCATCGACATCGAATATCAATTCGAAGCATTTGCCGACGATCCGGCAGGCGTTGCCTCGCCTGGAACGCTTGCCTTGTTGAGCGGTGGGCTTGTCTGGTTGCGCCGCCGCGATCTCAAAAACGAAACTCGCGGCTAATCGAACATCAAGTGGGTCGATTACGTCGACCCACTTGGTTTAGCCCGCGGCATATCGTTACCGCACCTTCACGACATAGGTCTTCGGTATGCTGTCATGCCAGCCCCGGCCATTGTCGATGATGAGGAAAGAAAAGGCCTCGAAAGGGATCATGCGTGCGAATGATCTGCCGACAATCTGTCCCAACGATGCAGGCAGTCCGTCTTCGTTGACTACCCGCGTTCCGGTAATCAACTTACCGAGGGTTCGACCCGTCGTGGCTTCGAGCGTCACGTAGTACAACAGGGTCAGCACGGCGCCATAGACCAGGTCGGGTATCGATTCCAGATAGGCGAGGCCTCGCTCCTCAAAGAGCACGTAGGTTGCCAATCCAATAATCAGCCCGAGAATCATGAGGCCGATGTAGTCGATGAACAGGTTCGCGATCCGCAGGCCTTTGCCCGCAGGCACGACCTCGATTGACTCGGGTGGTTGTGCCTCGACGTGACTTTTCGGCGGGGTATAAGGAGAGTATTGGTCGTTCATTGTGGAGTTCCTTTCCATCGGCAATGCCGCAGTCTGCGGTCATAGATACTTATTCAATCGTGCAAGTGCACGCCAAGATAAGTCATCGCAACAAGCTACCGCGCGGCAGCTTTTGCCTATCCCGGCCGCCAAATTTACCACTACGAAGACGCAATAGTGGCCAGGCCGGGCAAACTCCGGAAGTAAACGCCCGAGGGCGTTATCGTTTTAGCGTTAGTGGTAGGGCAAAGAAGCTCGTTTCAATCGTCGCACTCAAGCCCGTAGCTGGCCTTGAACTGGGCTGCCTCTTCGGGCGGCGTATTCTGCAACATCGCGCAGGCGGTGAAGTTGCCCATCATGCGGTTGTCGGCAGTGTCGAGGTAGAGCCAATCGACGATCTCCGACTTTTCAAAGGTCACGGCCTCGCCAGCTGTGATGTGTTTGACCAGTCGAGGCTCGTTCCCGATCGTTCCTTGAAACTGGCCATCGTTCTCCGAAAACGACTCGATCCAAAAGTATTCGGTGTAGTTGTCGTCGGAAAACCCAACCTTCACCGAGAACCACTTGATGTTCTCTTTCGGGTTTCGGTATAGCTGTAGAAAATCGTCAAGCGTGGCCTTGGCTTTGGCAAATGCGTTGCGCATATGTGGGTCGTCCGACGCCACCATCTCCACCTGGTCGGTGCTCGCCCTGTCTGAAATAGTGTCTGCCGCAACACTGTAGGCTGCACACAGCAAGAGAGCTGCACTTCCTATTGTTTTGTTCATTCCATTCCTCTGTCGCAGTGGATGCGTTACTAGGCATTCACCTGGCTGCGAGCGCCGATGGGTATCACGAACACCACCAGTCCCAGAATGCCGAGATTATAGAACAGCGGGTAGGCGGTAAATGCGTCGAAACTGAACATACCGAGAAGGTAGATAGCGGCCGTTATTGCGGTTAGAACAAAGCCGAACCGGAGTTCCTTGCCTGGGCTTCGCCAGCCAACGGCCCGGCCTCCGAGAAACAGCATTGCCGTGGTCAGCACCATGTCACCCGCCAGATAGATGAAGCTCTGAGAGTAAACGGATTCGATATCCGGAGACGTGAGATCGAAGCCCAGAATCAATCCAATCGCTACGGCCCAAAGCAAGCCGACCAGTGTTGCCAGCAAGATGGTGTAGCCCAGGCCTGCAAGCACACCTTTGACCGGTTTGTATGGTCGACTGCTTTTGTGAATCAAGTCGGACTGGGGCGTTTTGTAAGGATCCATTAGCGTAGTGCCGATTCTCGTTCGAAGATGATCGATCGTACGTTCAACTCATGAACTTGTGGTTGTGTCTCGGCCGGACGCATCCTCTATCGGTAGCTATCCGGCGCGGGAGGGCCCACGGAATCGTCCAACACCAGCCCCTGTTCGATCACCATCACCGGAACCGATCCATCGAAGCGATAGGCGATACGGCTATCTTCTCGGATCAGTGCGGCATCGATTGGGTTTCGCACTGTTGCACCTGCCCGGTCCTTTAGTTGTCCTGCGGCAATCCGGGCATTGATTGTGTCGATCTCAGCGTCAGTCGCCAGTCGGACGGGTGTGAGGTTTTCCGGGCACGCGAGAATCGACACCATCGACGTGTCGAAGCCCTCGGGCGCGACCGCTGCGTCTGCATGCGCTGTCGCCAAGCAAGCCAGGCAAAGCCAGATGATGAGTGTCAGAAAAAATGTGCGCATTGTGTGAATCCTCAGTAACAGTGCTTGACGATCTGTTGTGGCAACGGGGGTGCACCTGTATCTCAAGGTGGGGCGCAGCCCTGCGCTCAGTCCGTCAGCCTTTGGTGCATTGAGTGAATATCGATTCCGGAGTTAATTCGCCATCCTTGTAGATGAACGGAATGCGATCTCCAGCAGCCGAAATCACAACCTTGTCACCATTGATCTCATAGAGGAAATCCCCGGAAACAGTCTGATCGCCGTGCTTTGCGGTCAGGTAGCCAATGCCGCCGGTTTGAAAGTGGAGCGTGTAGACGCCAATTTCTTCGCCCTCGCACACGAATTCACTGGTCTCAATCGAATCTGAGCAGCCGAATAAGGTGAGTGAAACAAGAGCTACCAGAAGAATAGAGCGTGCTTTCATAAGCGCCTCTTTTAGTCGGTGACAATGCGCAAAAAGATCGGCATTGATATCAAGGGGGTTGGATGGGCTTGCTGCAATCTACGTCTTCAAGGCCAAGATAATGCTTGAGGGTGCCATAGCGTTCGAAGCACTGCCAGCCTCCGGCCTCATCGTTGGTATCGCAGGCAAACACACCAAACTGTGTTCTATACAGCCAATTCTCGCCGCACTGCCCGGCATGAATCGCCCCCCAATACATAAGTGCGACCATGCACGAAATCGCGGTGCCGGCCGCCAGGCTGAGTTTGACGATTGGAAACTTGGTCGGCTTTGTCGGCATCAGCGCTTGGCTCTTTGTCTCGGCTCGCTGACGCAACTTACTGGAAATAGTAGCGGTTGCCCAGGATCACTCGTTCGCCATCGGTGGCAAACAGCTCAGTGCGAACGCGGCCACTGTCGAAATACAGGGTGATTTTGAAGCCGTCGATTTCGTACTGACCTTGAAAGTCGGCGCCTTGGCTGTTTTTGTTGATCGTAACGGTGTTAAGCGTGCCGCTATCGGCCGACGTCGAGCTGAAGGTTCCCTTCTTGCTCTTGGTTGTGCTGCCGTAGGTCTCCTTCACGCCATCCGTTGAGCTCGACAAGGACGTCATGCTGGTTTCAAACCGTCCGTTCTTATGCAGCACCAGGCCACGATTCGTGACGATGCTGTTGAAGGCGCCACCATGTGCATTGGGCCGGTGCACCGCCAGGTTGAAGCGCGCGCCTTTGTCCTGGGCCTTCATAACCGTTCCCTCGGCCACACGTTCGTCGAACTTGTCTTTAGACCATCGTTCCGGCTCAAGACGTCGCGAAGCCTCGGCATCGAGCGCCTCGGGGAATAGTTCGGGGTTCTTGTACACCCAGCCATCTTTCAACACGAGAAAGGTGGCTTCGTTGAACTTGAACACACCTGAAATGACATCGTATTTTTTCTCGCCGAAGTGATGAACGACAGCCTTGATGTCTTTGGTTCGAAGGCCGTTCCCCGCCTTTGCCATTATCGCCTGAAGGTGGTTGTCGGCTTCGGAGGACGACCGGATCGCTCGCAAGGCATCGTCGTTCCTGCTGGTCACCTGGTGCTCGCCGCGTTCTGAATCAATGCGCCGGGGCGTTTTTGTCGGAGGTGGGAAATTGGCCTGGGCAACGAGGCTGCCTACCCCCGCCATCGTTTGCTTGTCGATGCTCTTCTTGTTGATCATTGAAACGAGGAAACGCTGAGCATGGTGTTGGGGGTGGGTTTTCACCATGAGGATCTGCGAGTGTCGTTTGCTGTTGCCTAGCTGAGGCTCAACACCAACGCCATATACGACGGCTGTCTCCGTCTCGCCAGAGTCGCGGCTGTTGATCTTACTCGACGCTTTGAATGTACCGGCTTTCGTTAGCCCTCCAACCAGCTGCCGCAACAGCTCCTCGGCATCACCGCCCTTGATGCGATCGGCTGGGCCTATGGTTACGCTGGCGGATCGATCGGGAGAGGTATAAACCATGACGCCGTCGTCTGGTCTGCGTTCGCTGATGCGCCAGCCATCGGGAGCGTTGATGTCGAATGAGGGTGAAGGTGCGGCCGATGTGCCGCAACTGAAAAGCAGCGTGGTCAGGGCGAACCCCAAGAGCTTGGTCAGCATCCAATGCGAAAAATTCATCCCTCTATGCTCTCTCAGATGTGCGGCAAACTGTGGAGGCCAAGAATCTACTACGGCTATCAGGCGTTCGTACACTTGGCGTATCCCTTGGCGATCGCGTACACCACAAACGGATTCAACGCCAAAGCGAGGGCGGTTCCAACATGGCTTGCCATATCCTGATCGAAGATGTGCCTCAAGCCGATATCGCTGAAGTATAGGGGGTAGGCGGAACCTACCAGCAGTAGCTGCCACCAGAAAAGTCGACGGCGCTCAAAAACCCATCGACGTATCAGTTCGATAACGCAGGCCAGAAAAGCTGTGGCTATCCACCAATAAAACACCAGGTAGAGAATGACGCGAGGATCCATGTTCGGACCTTCTGGCTGTGAGGCCCAGTAGTCCAGGCGTACCGACGCGTCAAAGTAAGCAATGGCAAAGAAGACTGCGGCAGCGCCTAAAGACAAGGCAGTCAACGCTTTCGCCGCGTAAATGAGTCCGTTCATTGTAGAGTCCAAAACCTAGTCAGAAAGGCGGGCCGTGTCTGGACCCGCCGCTGCAATCGATTGCTAGGTTGCATTGTGCCCTGGATGGCGCAGGACGACATGCGTGGCTTTCTCAGACGCCACCGATTCAACGCATTCATATCCCAGTGCGCGCAGGTCGACGCCTTCGAACAGACGCTCTCCGTTGCCGAGCAATGCCGGCGAGATCGCGATGTGCAGCTCATCGATAAGTCCTTCGCGAAGATATTGCTGGATGATGTTGGGGCCACCACCGATCCGCACGTCCTTTCCGGCAGCCGCCTCCCGGGCCCGATCGAGTGCCTCGTGAATGCCGCCCGTGACGAAATGAAATGTCGTACCACCCTCCATCTCAATCGGCGGGCGTGCATGGTGAGTCAAGACGAAAACTGGAACGTGGAATGGCGGATTGTCGCCCCACCAGCCCTTCCAGCTCATGTCCGGCCAAGGGCCGCGAACTGGTCCGAACATGTTCCTTCCGAGAATCCATGCGCCCATGTTGCGAAAGCCGCGCGAGGCGAACGCGTCGTCGAGGCCCGTTGTGCCGCCATCCTTGTTGAACAGAGCCTGCTGAAAGGTGTGTGTCGGAAATAACCAATGGTGCAGATCCGTTCCGCCGATACCCAGCGGATTGTCGATATCCTGATTGGGGCCTGCGCCATATCCGTCGAGCGATAGGGTGAAGCTCTCAACGCGAACTTGTGTCATGTGGTACCTCGTGTAGGGATGCGCGCCGCTGGTCAGCCCAGATCGTCGGCCTCGTAAAACGGTCTTATCTCGATGTGACTGGGTCCCGGCATCGGGTTCGGGCAGCGCTTCACCCATGCCACGGCTTCGTCCATGTCTTTGACGTTCCATATCCAGAAGCCTGCGACGACTTCCGTGGGTTCGGCAAAGGGGCCGTCGCTAATGTTACGACCTGCGCCATCGAAGTGGACTCTTTTGCCGCACAAGGAAGGCTTGAGCCCGTCGGCCATCACAAGAACGCCGGCCCGGCGCAGTGCCTCGTTGAACCTGCCCATCTCCTCCATCATCTTGATCGTCCCGGGCGTGCGGACGAAGTCCTCGTCGCCTTCGGCGCTGGCTTTCACGAATACCATCACGCGCATTGTCGTTCTCCTGATTCGAGCGAGCCCTTACGACTCTCATGTGTACGACGAATGGGGTCGACTAAAAACGACATACGGACGCGATTCTCGTTTCGCGAATATCGGCGGGCCCAATATCCGGGCTAAAGCCGAGTTGATCGCTCGACATGTCGCTTCGGCTCCGGCGATTCCGCCGCTGCAAGGCGCGCGGCAAAAATGTGCGGCGCGCCTGTGGGCGGCTTTATCGGCTGGGTGTGTGTCGCTATGGCAACACAGACGGCTCTTATCGCTCTGAGCTAGTCTTCAAGCCCAACAGGATCGCGGCGGCAACCAGGCCCGCGCCGGAGACTCTCTCGACCAAGGCTTTGTATTGATGCTTGAGCTTCTGCGCCAACCAATCCGAACCCAACCCATAAGTCACTAAAAACAGGCCATCCACGACAATGTAGGTAGTACCCAGTACGAGGATCTGCATCGCCAGTGGTTCATGGGTGTTGATGAACTGAGGGAACAATGCGGCAAAGAACACGACCGCCTTCGGGTTCGCTGCAGAGGTAATGAATCCGCGCAGCCAGAGTTGGGTGAGCGACGCTTCGGGGTTGGCAGAAGTATTGGCGTTGTCGCCGAACGACCGGGATATGGTTCTGACGCCCATCCAGATCAGGTAGGCAACACCCAACCACTTAATCACTACGAAACCATAGCGTGAGGTTGTAATGATTGCAGCCAAACCGAAGCCTGCCATCAAAATCTGGATGGCGTTTGCAGACAGGTCGCCTACCGCGGTCGCCAATGACCGTTTGAAGCCATTGCCCATGCTCACCGATATCATCAGCATGTGACTTGGGCCCGGGGTAACCATGAATACCAGTATCGTGCCCAGGTAAACCAGCCAGATATCCAAATACATGGTAGTAACTCCCGGTTAAGCAGGCCGATCTACTGCTAACCCTAGCAGCGTTTCGGCAACAATACCCGCACGCTGTATGATGCCAGCTGAAAAACGGTTTGGCCTGCACTGCTCACGACAGTGCCGGCCGATCGTCAAACTGCGCCGGTAGATCGAAAGGAGTTGAGATGGAAAAGGAAAACCTAAAAAAGCGGGTAAAAGGACGGGCAATCCGAATCGTCATGGGCAGTCTGCTGCCCACCATATTCGCCGTTGTCTATCTGATGGTTTGGTCACTGGAGCTACCGCCAATCAAAGAGCTTGCCGTGGTGCTGCTGTTCGGGTACATGTTCACCGGCGTGCAAGCCATTGTGGCATCGCTGGTGATGGAATTCGTAGTCAACCCGCGGTGGGGCTATCCGGTCGCGATCGTTGTTGGGGGCGTGTTGGGCTTGGTCGGCATTGCTATCTTCGCACTGGAGGCTGAGTTGCTGATCATGGGCACGGTTATCGGCACATTGATGGGATGGCTGTTGCATTTCCACTACCGGCGGTCGACAGTACTTGAGCGGCAGGGCGTTTAGCGTGCCCTGTGCAAAACGGCGCTGATGCTCTAGTGCAGAGTGGCCTGCACGTCGCTTAGGCTTGCCGGCGGCGCCCAAGGTTAGGCACCGGCCCTTCATTCAGATGGTGCGACCGGGATGCATATCTCGCACTCAAACTCCCCCGTCTTGCAATCAAAGGCGGCTCCCTTCGGGTAGTACTCAAAGCAGGGGCGGTTATCGAGCCGCAATCCGCTCGAAGGCAGCCAGTCCTTGATCAAAGATGCCCAGGCCGCACCCACCTGTCCGGCGGTGCCCCTGAAATCGAGCACTGCATACTTGCCACCCGGGAGTGTTGTCTTGAGTGCTCCACCCGTCGCCTCAAACTCAGGCGCGATCTCAGCGCAGGCATCATAGCGGCATTGCTCGGGGGCGGTGATACTCGGATCGTCATGGCTGACGCCATATCTGGCGTGGTCTGCCCCAAGCTTGTTCGCGACTGCCCAAGGCACATAAGTGTCCTCCCAGAACCGTGCGATGGATTCGCCGTAGGGGCCGACGTGGCGAAGATAGGCAATGGTGGCGGGTTGGCGATCGACAATCGCAACTTTCATGGTGGCGTCCTTGTTTGGGGTTCGCGAGGTTATGTGTACCACGAAGCTGCGAATAACGCCTGACCGACTATGCAATTTGCCCAATCGGCAATGCATTTCGTAGCGCTGGGTAACACCGATGTTGTCTAGGCCACGTCAGAAGGGGGGCTGACGACTATTACAGGCAAGAGTGTCTTCTCTCAGCTTCGCATTCTTCAGTAAACCCCGGGTATCAAACGAAACCGCACGCGTTGTGCATAGTCTCGATAGCCCGGTAGTTCGTCCAGCAATGTCTGGTCTTCAAGGGCTGTTCGAATCACTGTGACGATCAAAGCGACCGCGGCAGGAATCAGTGTCCAAACCGAGCCCAGGGCAAGAACAATCCCAATCAGCGGCAGAATGTTTCCCGCATAACCCGGATGTCGCACGAACCGGTACGGACCACTGTCACACACCCTATGCCCTCGATCTGTCTGGATCCGCACAACGCTGGAGAAGAAGCGGTTCTCAGCGACGGCCCATGCGGCGAATGCGTATCCGAGCAAGATCAAAATGAAACCAACGACAACGAGCCACAGGGGGAATTCAGTCGCCCAGCCATAGCGATGATCCAGCCCTGCCACAATGACCAAGGGGAACACGATGGTCACGGCCATCAGTGGAGCAAGCACTTTGTCCCAAGCCTTCGCACTGCGGAAGTTCTCGGTGCTTTGCCGTTCAGCCGTCAGGCCTGGGTGTCGATGTTCGGCCCACATGCGCCCGCCTATGCCGGCGACAAGAATCAATACGGCATATAACCAAGCTTGCCACCAATTGGGGTCTCCTCCGCATATCAACAGGATCGCTGGGATAAGGAGATAGGCCGCGATTAACCTGATCCACTGGCGAGCGGCTTGTTTGTTAGCTGCTCGTTCGCTGGTCGTCATCGCTGACATGCCATTGCGTAAAGGGAGTGCGTCGACAGCCTCTGCGCGCATAGAAAGTGCTGGGCATGCTCATGCTCGACCGTGAACTCGAATGTTGAATCCCTCGTCTTCCGTCGGCTCTTGGAAGTGCTTGGTCACTTCGTTGAACATCGCCTCGGTGTCGAAAGCCGCCCGTTCTGGGCTCTCGACGCACCGTTTTGCAATCTGTTCCAGGCAGGTGTCGTCACTCAGATCGAGGTAGTGGAGTTCGTTGTCGGCTCCGGCGTCGGTGGCTATCGCTCTGAGCCAATGCCGCTGCTTTACCGTGTTTGCGGGAAAGTCCAACACCACGTCTGCGCCGGCCCCCAAGATGTCGACGACGTGCGCCTTAACCAGCGGTCTTATTAATGACGAGTAGTGAAGATAGTCTTCGAATGACGCGATGTTGCCAGGGTAGAGCGTTGACAACCACTGATCCTCGCAGATCAATACAGCATTGCGTTGTTCTGCGATCTGCTTTGCCAGCGTCGATTTTCCTGCCCCCATCTTTCCGGAGACCAGTATCAGTGTTGCTGTTCGCACATTCTTCCTTTCAGCGATTAAGCTCCGGTTGGCTAACAGCCGGCATAGAGCCAGCGGCAAACCTCTCATTCGACGGCCTGTGCTGGTTACTGCGGGTCTTTGCGCAGCACGTACTGGCTGAACAAATGCTCTTTGTCTGTCTTCACCATCAGCATGGTGTGATAGATAGCCGAGATGTTGTCCAGCCAACCCTCTAATCTGGCCACTTCGTCATCGGATATTCTGCCGCTCATCCTGAGGCCGCTGTCCGGATGAGACAGCCACATCCTGCCGCTGTGCAGAATGCCATGAACACCGGCGACGATTCGCGAGTCAATGTTGTCTGCTGTTGTGATCTCATCGAACAGTGTCTTTAGGCAGTCAATGATGTCGTCGTAAACATCGTCGCTGATTGTTCGACGATAGGGCTTTAGCATGCCCAAAAAGCAGTTTGGCCAATCTTGCGAGTTCTGCAAGAACGAACCATGTGTGAACAGTCGGTCTTTTGCTTCTTCTTTGTTCATCTCTATCTGCAATCAATGAGGCTCCGGTTAAAGGCCAACGCCTGAGTGAGTCGCGGGCGAACGGCATGGTCGACTTGTCGCAACCTGCCAGGCGATGCTGAAATATTTTCACTTAGCGATTCAGCCTTCTTCAGAAAGCGTAACCGTTCACAGGACAAAGCGCAGAACAGCACGCAGTTGGAAGGAAAAACGAAACTTTTTCTTCTGCCTGGCTTTGTCTTAGCGCGTGGTTATTCCAACACGCATGTTACTTCGATAATTGTCCTGCCTTCGTTGTCGGTCCAGGCTTGCAATGCTCCGCGTAACGACGTCTCATCTGAAGCGCCTACGCCGATCTCGTGGCGCGATATCCAGATGGATTCATCTACGGTGTCGTGCTCATCATGCGGTCTTCCCTCGCTGCACGCTTGGCACAGTACTCTGTAGTTGGTAGTCCAGTCTTCAGCGATCATTCCGCGCTGTTCGAGTATTGCTTGCAACTCGTCTATGTCACTCTGTCCGTCGGCTTTGACGGTTACCTTGAATGTTTTGAGGGCCGAGCGTTCGAACAATTCGAGTACATTGAATACAGGTTTCTCGATCTCGCCGTGCATGCGGTAGCCAACCGGCGCACCGTCATGCAACACGATGTCGCCGGCAAAGTAGCCGGACTCCGGCAGCGGTACGTTCAATATTCTGGCTCTTGCCGGATCAATGCGTTGTGCCCAGACGACTTCAGCATTTCCATCCGGATTCAGCCTTACGGGGGTTAGCCCGAAATCACCTTCTATCGGTCCTTCTTCGTTGTCTATCGATATTCCAGCGTCCTTCCATGCCTTTCTTGCTGTGGCCCAATCTCTCAATGCGGTCGCGGCTATGGCCAGATTCCATAGGGCGCTTTCATCGTCCGGGTCCAGCTCATTCGCTGTCGCATTGAACGCGTACGACTTTTCCCAGTCGTTCCGATACTTGTAGATGAGCCCGATGTTGTAGTGGCTTTCCGCTTTCTCTGGAGCCAAAGCGATCGCTTTTTCGTATAGCACCAACGCTTCGTCGTCGTTTCCTGCGTCGCTGAGTATTTGCGCTTGCTTGTGCAGCGCTCGAGCTTTTCGTTTTTTAAAACTGAATATCGCCATTGGCTTACGAATGACTGCGTGTAGTAAGTAGAGAAAGGGTCAGGCCCCTCTGATCCCGAGTGCCTTGCTTTGGTCCTGTGCAGTGTGTCATCCGTCGTTGATGGATACAAAAAACCCCGCTGCCGCGGGGTTCCTTGCCACTAGCTTCAAGCCAGCTCTCAGGCGTCGCCGGCCTGCTTGCGTCTCCGGTAGTGACCGAATCCCGCAATACCCAGGCCCATCAGTGCGATCGTGCCTGGAACGGGTACACCGGTTCCTGTATCGCAGGGTGGTTGACTGCCGTCGTCGCAGGTTCCGAAGGTCACGCTGCCGATCGTAGAAGCGATCGCGGCATTGTCGAAGGCGTCGGATACGACGCCGTGGTAGGCAACGGGCGTCAAGACCTGGCCGTTTGGCTGAGTTCCCGCTGGCGCAAAGCTGGTCGTGGAATTGTCATTGACGCAAGGCGCCGTCGGGTCGTCGCGGCAGGGGTCCAGCCCGTTGATAGCCAGTGGTGAGGCGCTGTCGACCAATGCCTGGCTGGTGGGGTAGGTGCCAAAAAAGCCCTCGAATGGGTCGATGCCGATTAACGCGTTGATCTGGTTGATTCCGTCAACAAATACTCCCGACGGCTGCCCAGGCGAAGCGTGGTCAGTTCCGAGCACCAAACCGCCGCCACGCAGATCGAGCTGTGTGGCGTAGTTCTGAATCCATCCAGCCTCGGATGACATGCCATTGGCGTTCGTCCAGCCGGGTGCCGAGGAGATGATTCGGCCATCGACAATCAGGTTCTGGTCCGCGAGGCCCAGATACCAGTTGGCAATATTCTGATAGTTGGCAACCTGGTTTGCCGAGCTGTTGGGCCCCGTCACGAGGTCGTAGACCCAGACTTGTGAATAGCTGCTGAAGTCGGAAATAACCGTGGTGTTCAAGTCGACGTAATCGACGGTATTGCCGTCGGCGCTTAGAAAATTGACCAACGATTGACCGTCGGCGACGTAACTCGAGCTGCCTACGCGCCCGAAGAGAATGCTGGCAGCATTCGCCGACGATGCGGACAGCAAGCCGATTAAGAACAGTGATAAGCCGCGAGATTTATTCATTTTTCTTCGTACCGTGAAAGTCGTTTGTGATTTGAAGCGTTCTCCCGAGAAAACATCAAGGCAGTTTTTATGCCTGAGATTCGGGGTACGAGAAAAATTATTATATATTTCAGCGACTTGGCGTTTTCGCCAAAAGTGACCTGAAAAAGTATGTAAAGTTTTTCGACGTTTTCAGGTGATTTGCCGATGGGTTCGTACGCAGTACGTTGAAAGACCCGTTAGCTCCCGGGCCAGTTATTCGACGCAGGCCGTGCGGCCTGAGTGAGGGTAGAGAAGTCAGTAGGGATCAAAGATTCCGATCCTTTGATTTCCTTGATGTATTCATACGTGACATACAGGAACGATATCGATGTGTCTTTCACCCTGCATGGGGGGGCGCAAGGGGCATGCCTTGGTTGGCCAATGGCTCCTGTCTTCAACGATATGAAGCTGATATTTCTCGTTCAGTGAATCGGAGCTAAACCGCTCGACTTTCGAAAAATAGGGTTCATATCGATCGAAATAATCCATGCCGGGCGCTCGAACGTGATACTCCTCACTGGGGTTGGGCTCTGGATACTCGATAGTCCTTTCTGCCACCAAAGGCACAGGAAGAACCGCAACGCCATTTGGCTTCAGGATTCTGCGGATCTCAGAGATAGCCTTGATGTCGTCTGCAATGTGTTCCAGCACGTGAGAAGCAAACACGAAATCATATGTTTGATCTGCAAATGGAAGCTCCTGCAAGTCAACACGATGATCGACGCCTTTCATGGACAGGTCGGCTGTCTCGTATGTACCGAATCGCGCTGAGAAAAAGCCCCGGAAAAAAGGCTCCGGCGCAACGTGAAGCATGCTTAACGACGAATTGTCTCGTCCATCCAGTAAGCCTTTAACAACCACGAACTGGATTCGATGCCGTTCCAGCGAACCGCATGCTGGGCATTTGGCATGTTTTCGTAATCCAGTAGGAGGGTGAACATCCCGAAACGGGCCGCTGTAGTCACATACAGGGCAGGTAAACCTCTCTTTCTTGAGATTTCGAAGCAAGAACGGATAGCAACTGGCCTTGTTCTTCAATCTGCGCAGATAGAACTTAATACTCAAGACTATCTCCCGTCTGTTCGCCGTTGCACGCCGAATGAGCCGGCCCTTTCGGAGTGCTGTATGCACAACAGTCGTGCAGCCATCCGCAATGGGATTGCAGCTTGTCGGTCAAGAGATTCGTTGCGCTTGCGGCGGTGCAAGGGGGCTACCTCAATTTGTATCCTTCAAGTACTCAGCAAGATCATCCGTACGTTCTTTGGTTAGGCGCTCGCGGCAAGAAAGAACATACAGCCCTTCCGCCGTGCCGCCGCCGGCCCCCATTTCTCCTTCAAAAGCACACGTCGTATCCCGGTAGGCCAGCCAAGCGCGTTGAGCCTCAATGAGCGAGGGCTCGTATCCCACTTCTTTTGCCTTGGCTCTTACCTGTGCGTAAATCTTATTCAGCCGAACGTCCTCAGCGACCCAGTGATAGCTGGCACAGATCTTCATTCGAAGCGTTACGCCACTGTCGCAGGCATCGTAGTCTTGTCGAATTTCTTCTGCAGTCAGAGAGGTAAGTTTCGTCATGGCTTCGACGACCTCTTCATCGGGGGCAGCGAGGCAGCTCATGGAACTGCCGAATAATGCTGCCATCCAGATCAATTTGCGCATGTTGGTACCTCAAGTTTGTCGCAAATAGCAGTGCAAAGTGGCATGGCGATGGCTTGCCGCACTGCGCTGACAGTAACGATGGTGTTGTTATGTTACATGGTGCTCTGGCCTAAGCGGGCCAAAGCATTAGAGACCGTGAAATCCGTTCTTCCAATAGCCGCTTTCCCGCCGTGACAACCACGAACTGAATTCGGAGCCTTTACCAGCGAGCCGCACGCCGGACACTTGGCATGCTTTCGTATTCCCGTAGGGGGGGGGCAACATCCCGAAGGGGCCGCTGTCGTCGCACGCAGAGCATGTTTACCGCTCTTTCTTGAGATTTCGAAAAAAGGGTAGTTATTAACCTTGTTCTTCAGTCTGCGGGGATAGGGCTTGATGGTCAAAACCCTCTCCGTGTGTTCGTCGCCGAACGCCCGCTAATGTGGCAGCCGGTGCGGAGCGCCGTATGGCGGATCATGAACTCCGACTCCTTGATCCTCTTTGATCCTATTGATTCCCTGACGCCTTTGTCGTTCGGCGAGCGCGACTGATCCGAATGGTCGCGGGGTCCGTATACGTTTCATGAGACCGACAGGAAAGGCGTACCACCAGCGGTGTGTCACGCCACCCTGAAATGAAGCGACCGTACCAAACAAGGAGAATTGCAATGTCTTACTTTACTCGCACATCGTCAATCGGGGCGCGTCTGGCGGCCGCTTGCGCCCTATTTACCCTGAGCGGCGCGAACCATGCGTTGGACACGGTCGAAAACGTCGCATCAGAACGCCAAATCTATACCCTGAAACTCGGCGCCAGCGATTCCTACGTTGGCCAACAGGCTCCATTGCAGAAAGCATATGCCAATATCGGCGTCCAGGCGGACATAGTGCAGGGCGCCTGTGTCTGCACCAATCTGGCAAGCGTCTCGGTCATCTGTGAAGACTGCGATTCAGAGACCGAGGTGGACCGCTGCCACCTGCACGACCGGCAGTGTCAGGATGCCGCACTGAAGGGCGGCATTCGCGAACACCAGACGTTTTTCTGCACCACGGGAACGGAGTAGTCCCACGACTCAGAGGAAGCGCTGCATTCGTTGCGTGATTCGGCTGGGAGTGCGCGTGTGAACAGGCGGGCCACTTGTTCGGTGCTGGCCAAGGCAGGTCGCAAGGCCTTTCGTGGTCAAGAGCTGTGATGCCCGAGCGCTTTCTACATCGATAAGGGCAAAATCTTTCACTTTTCTGACAGGCTAAATCGTTTGTTTGACGAAACGGGAGGCGCCTTCTAGAGTCAGTGCACAGCCAGGCTACAACCTGATCCCAGGGAGATGGAACGATGACAGGTCATGTACAAGGCAAGTTCGTGTGGTTAGTGCTTTCTTCGATCTTCGCGATCGTCCTGTTTCCGTCAGCGTCTTGGGCCACGGCTTCGCGGTACACCGTTACCGATCTGAGCCCCTATTGGGGCCCATATACCGAAGCAATCGGCACAAGTCTGAATAACCACGGGCAGGTCCTCGGCTATGTATACAGTGTTTACCCGCTTCCGTTTCTGTATACCCCGGCCGAGGGGGTGCGGTCGATCACGAGTGAAGTTAGGGCCAACTTACCCGTCGATATGAATGACCGGGGTCAACTGCTGATCAACGGGTTACGCGGCGGTGATCCCTTCGTTTATCCTGGAGGCGAGGGTTATCCCGACAATGTACTCGGCGGCAAGGTCACCGAAGTGCCGACGATATTTTCGCCTATAGCATTTGATCTCAACAATCTCGGTCAGGTCGCGGGCGCAGTCGCCTTGGTAGATCAACCGATCATGTTCACGCAGCATGCCTTTCATGCGCACGTGTATACCCCCAATGTGGGCACTGAGTTTCTCGATCCGCCCGGAGACGAAGCTCGGTCGTTTGATGCCTCGAGCTATGCAAGGCTCATCAATGACCGAGGTGAAGTCGTCGGTATCAGCATAGATGAAGCAGAGAATCGGTCGGCTTTTTTGCGTCGCACCGACGGCACCTTTCTCGAATTTGGCAATCTGGGATATGAATGGATCGAGCCGGAGGGGCTGAATAACGCCGGCCAAGTGGTTCTAAACGGTGGGAACACGTACTCTTCGTGGACGACCTGTACACCCTTGGACTCTATTGGGGGTTACAACGCCTTTCTCTATGATCCGGATGCCGGGCTCATCGATCTGAATGAGGTACTTGGTGGCGACTGCGTCTACGCGACGGGCATAAACGACCTCGGCGAAATCATTGGCGTGGTCGACAGCAAACCGTTTGTGTATAGCGCTACCGAAGGGTTCTTCGACCTCACCCCGCTGCTCGCCCTGGAGCCTTATCAGCATATCTATCCGCCGGTAGCGATCAATCATCGAGGACAGATCCTGTTAAACAAGGGTTCTCCACTACTTGTTACCCCCATACTGAGTCGCGTACCCGAACCCCGAACTTACCTCCTGTTAGCAGCCGGTGTTGGATTGTTCGCGTTCAAAACGCAGCGGTTCATGCTGCAGAAGAAAGCGGGGTGATCTGTTGTGATCGGGTTATCTCATCGATCAAGTACTCTGGCCCCTTGATTCTCTTGCCACCCCTAAAGCCGCTGCCAGTTCTTCGAACGCCGGAACTGCTTCATAGCGAATGCCATCGCTTGGACTAGTTTCCCATCGTGCCTTTGAAGCAACGCAAAGGTGAGCAGCTACAGCCAGTTGTCCGACATCTTCAAGCGCGCCTGCTGGAACCCAAAAATGCTCGCCGTTTCTCATAATACTTGGCGCCGCCGAGCCGCAGCGCGAACAGAAATCGGACCGGTAGCCTGATTCATGAATGTAAGACGTGATTTTGGATTCACCCCTGACCCACGAGAACCGACCGACCGGGACAATACAGGAGGAGTTTGCAGCGCTTCCCGTGATCCTCCGGCATTCGGAACAGTGACACTGGTAGATACCAAAGTGCTCACCCTCGATGAAGAACTGCACTTCTCCACAGAGACATTGGCCATTGATCTTCGATGATTCCATTTCGGTTGCCGATTTCCTATTTGAAGCTAACGCCAAGTGACCGAGAACTCTGACCCCTTGATGCTTATTACTTGTAGTCGCGATGACGTTCAGGGATCGCGTTTGGCGAACTCCGCGACGACCTCGCCGGTTTCATTGTCCTTTATCCAAACCCGAGATTCGTCATTCTTCAGCTCCCCGCCAATCAAGTAGGTATGATCTGTCTTTGGAGTAAAAGTCACTTCCCCAGAGACTTCCAAGCTATCTTCGAAAATCGCTCTGCCATCCATCGCCCAAACGTGGCTGCCGGTAATCGTGTAAGTGTGGGCTTGCGCAGGTATCTGATACGGCGTGTTAACAATCGTTAGGTTATTGCCATTACCATAGGATTGCTGGAATGACCTTGCACTACTATTTTCCTCTATGTAGTTGCCATCGATCTTACTCAAGAAAAACATTTGCGCTTTCCCACTGTCTACTCTCGCCGCTGTTTCTTGTATCGTAGCTACTGGGCCGCTGTAATCAGGTGGCAGTGCGGTTGTCGCGCAAGAGGCGAGCAAGACAAGTGACATCAGCGATATAAAATTTCTCAACATTTTTATTTTCCTTGATTTGAATCATCCTGGCTCGTGCGTTCTCAGGTAGCGCCAGCCGTATCAGTTGTATTTGTATTGAACAGCGCGAAAGAAGAACAAGGCCGTCA
Source organism: Thiosocius teredinicola (assembly GCF_002009425.1). Classification (NCBI taxonomy): domain Bacteria; kingdom Pseudomonadati; phylum Pseudomonadota; class Gammaproteobacteria; order Chromatiales; family Sedimenticolaceae; genus Thiosocius; species Thiosocius teredinicola. The sequence continues at coordinate 4,401,470 of NZ_CP019936.1, read as the reverse complement.
AGAACTCTTACCCCTTGATTCCGCCTTGATTCCGCATTCTATTGCTTGTCAGGCGCCGTAGACCTCTTTACGCATTGTGCCTTTCGATTTGGAGAGATTCGCGACGTATCGCTGCTGGTAGTCGGTGCCGCCTTGCATGAAGTCTTGAACCCACGTCATACCGGTTCTATGAATAGTCGTGGCGAGCCGCTCGCCATTCTTGAAGTCACTATCCACAACGCCATGGCTATCGACATATTCCCTGCCACTCTCTGTGAGGTACACGATGATGGCCTCAAGCCCCTCGATGATCGTGGCCTGCTGGGCGAAGAGTCCGTGTGACGCCTTCAGGTCTTCCGAAATCTCTTCCACCTCGGGCCGCAATTCCATCAACCGCCGTGACTGTTCGCCCCAAGTCTTGGCACTCTGGTGCGCGTTTAGCAGATCCTTCGCGTTCTGAATCACCACATGCATTGCCCGTACTCGTCGCATGAATTCCTTTCTGGCCTCGAGCTTCTCGTTGTAGCGGGCGCGCTGAGATAGGCCCCAATCGACCACGACCTTGATGAGCGCGCCCACGATAACCGCTACACCGAGCTGAAGTGCCAAGCTACCGAGCTCGGCATAAAACGCGGTTTTCGGCTTCGCGGCCAATTCGTACAGGTAAGCGCCGCCGGCCATCGCCATTACCGACACGCCCAAGGCGGCCAGAACGAACAACGCAACTTTCAATGTGGGTGATTCTGGCAGTGAAAACATGGGTCGGTACCCAGGGTGGCGCGCCTAACACATTAGCAAATCAGAGGTCGCTGCGGTCGTTTGCTGGCAACGACACCGATCAACAACTCTGACCCCTTGATCATTATGAAGCTACCTAACGCCCAGCTAAGCTGCGCCGAGTGCATACGCCGTTTGCGAAAAAATGCGGAATGCATTCGCAAATAGGCGCGGAGTGCTGAGTATCCTAGCGCGCATACCGAGCGGCTCGAAAGCTTTGCTGGGTTTCGGGTTTGTCGTTTATTGATCCCGAATCCAATGGCCATAGGCATATGCGGGCGTTTGCTGGCCAATTTTATTGGTCGAGAACTTGTCTTTCTGCCCTATCAAGCATATGCCACCGATCGCTATTCCTGCGGGACTCGCCAAGATATTTCTTCGCTTCCGAAATTGCAGATAGAAAACGTGGGTGCTGGTCAGTGTTAACAACCCTAGCAGCGACATCTAGTGCTACAGCGGCGTGATAGCCAACAAATGGTTGCTCGACTTTCAAGCGTTCAGCAAGCCACTCTACATATTCAATATTTGGAGTTACTTGTAGAACGGCAATTGCTGCTAAGCGGGCACCGGGGGATGTGCTTTCTTTTAGCTCATCAAGCAAGGGGAAAGCCGCCAGGCCCAAAGTTCTCATTTTTGTCATAACAATTTCCATTCGTCGTGTTCTTGCGTCCCCCGATGACATTGATGAACGAACTCTCTCGTATTCCCTGCTTATATCGTATATTTGGTTTCTTACGGCAGAAATATCACCCTCCAAAGAGGCGCGCCGCACGCTTTCTGCTGCAATCAATTGACGCTCTGAAACCTCTATTTTGTCGTTAAATTTTTCTTCTAGTACTGCCTCAGATTCTTTTTCCACCCGTTTGCGAAGTTTCGCCTCAACGCCGCCAGGTAAAGTAAATGAATCTAGATTTGACAAAATAGAAGATACGGCACCTCTTTGCGAGATAATCAAATACAACACGATAAGTGGCCATGCAACGGACGATATCGCATCACCAATAGCTTTTATCATGTCCGGACTCATGAACTCCTCCCCTTTATTCCTTTCAGTCTAACGCCCAAGTTAGCGGAGTGCTGAATGTCCGAGTGCGTGCAGTGAACGGCTCAATCGCTTTGTTGTGCGGTTCTATCCCTCAAGTGTGAGTAAGGCAGTGATCAATCCTGCAACAAACAAACCAACGACTACGCTTCAAAGGGTAGGAGTTCTTGATCACGAAGAGCCTTTCTCCTGCAGCGGTTCAAGAACTCTGACCCCTTGATCCGTCTTGATTCACAAGCCGTTGTCCACACATCTTGTATCGCAGAGGTTAATCTGCAGCGCCTTGTATAAGACGAAGAGAATCTCTATACAAAAAAGGAACCCAATACTCTGGAGCTTCACGTGTGCCTCGCTGTTCAAAAAAGCCTACTTCAACTAACCGCGAAGCCAGGCCGCGAGCAGATGCTTCATCGATTTTCCAAAGTGCCGCGAGAGTATCCAGTCGTTGTAGTGTTCGTTGTTCGCGAAGAGCTTCGATTGGAGTTCTCAAATCGGGATGTTCAGCATAAAGTGTCTGAGTTAGTCTAACCTCTGAGACCTCTGGCAAAGCCTGTTTAAAAGAGGGCCTGGCAAATAGTGCTTCTCCATCTGGTGGCGGCTCGCCAAGTTCAAACCGTCGAAGTTGCTGTGTGCGTAGGGAGCCAAGAAGGTGGATCAGTTCGCGAGGCGCGTTGAGCTGGGTTCCATCCCTTGTACGACTGAGTATCCAATCTAGCGTCGACGGCTTGTTGGGGCCGACATCCACTTGGTCCGGGCATATTCGGAAAAAAAACGCTTCTTGCGACTGCGTCGATTCAAGAACATTATCCAAATTCGTGCCATAAAAGCCACGCAGCTCATCGTTGTGTAAAGCTCGGCGCACAATAAGGTTCAGCAAAGAACTCCGGTCCCAATTGACCGTAACGTGCCGAGTGATATGGCTTGCTTCTCTAAATCCTTCACTGGTAATCCGGTTCCAAATATCGCTGCGTAAAAATATCTTTAGCCGGATGTGTTCAAAATCCAAAAGGTCAAGGTATACGCGAAATAGTGCGCGTAGAGCGTTTTGCTCCAATTCAGGACTTTCTGCAAAGGCGACGTCGAGTCGGTCAAGCAATATCCAGACGTTATACTTGGCATATTTTCGGAGGGCAGTATTCGCCATATCCATCAGGTGGTCGATTGATTCGACCCCTTCCTCTCGTGCGGCAGCAGTGGGTTCTGCAAATATGATTTTCCCAGTGAAACCGTTTGGTAATTGAGTGTTCGGATCTACCGAAACTGTACCTTCCACAGCTTCTGGACGCAGGAGTCGTTTTACGTAGTTGAAAGCTGAATGCACCAAGGCGCGCAGTGATGATAGACCTTTGATCAGGCCTTCCTCAGCGAGTCGTTCTCGAATATGGGTAGCTTCTCTATTTTCTATTCCATATTCTTCAAATGTTGCAGAAAGCAGAGACAGGAAATATAGCTTCCAAAGGTTAACAAATTCCACCTCAGAAGCGGGTGGATCCACAACGATGTCTCGAAATGCGGGTGTTCCCCGGGGCTTTTCGCCGGGGACGAGCAAGATATCTTGGTCAAACAACATGTCTGAACGAGCCACAAGCAGAGTGTATAACGCGCTTTTTCCAGAGCCCTTTGGGCCATATACAACATCAATTTCACCCGAAACTAGTCGCTGCCAGTTGTCCGTTTCCACAAAATAGCTAGCGAGTGCGTCGACTTCGTCTTCAGCGACACGATGGCCAAAATTGGAATTCTTGAGCACCTTTTGCTTGGTCATTTATATACCGATTCTTTGGGGGCGAGCGCCGAGTTAAGCGGAGCCCAGCACATGGCACCTTTAGAGCAACAATGTCCCAGTCATGCGCATCAGGTTCGGAGTGCTGGGCATTCGGATGAGTATGGGGGCTTGTTACGCTTCTGGAGGAACACTCTCAACCATCTCGATTTTCGAAACTGGCCACACGCGAGCTTTGCCGCATACGAGATATGCACAATGCGTAGCGGAGCAAATAATACTCATGCCATCTTCAACCAACCCGCTGGCTAAGGTAACTTTCACGCGATAAAGTCCACTGTTCTCGAAATGCGCTTGATGGTTTTTAGCGGCAAACTGGCCCATATAGCCTGCGGACCATAGCAAAATCATGCTGAGAAGAAACACAACGAATACCCAATAGGCAATCAACACGCCCCATCCCGAGTAACGTATATATGTCGAAATACTCTTTGTTTTCTGACTTTTTACCTTTCTTGTGAACTTGTGCCTAAACCATGGGCGACGTTTAAGCCGCTCGAACAGCGCGAAAGAGGCTGCAGCAAGGCCGAAATTTGCGCTAACCGCGAGCATCAAGAAGACCATCGATTTTGCGCCCAAATAGCTCGCACCAAGAAACCCGTAGAAGAGCGTTTTCTCAAATGCCTGTGGCAATAAACTCTCTTCAATACCCCAGTGGCTCAGGTAGCCTTGGTAAAAAGATGTCCCAAATACATAGAGCGATGAGGTGACGAACGCGATGATGAGTGTCGTATTTTTGATTTCGATTTGATTCAAAGAAGTTCCCTTTCAGTGTTTCGCAGCACAGAAAGCCGCTAATCTCGATATTCACTCGGATTGAGCGATGGTTCAAGTAAAGACTAGTGAGCAAGAAAAAGCCCGGCGAACGGCCGGGCTTGTCTAGATTGAGTAAAGGGGCCAGTTTGCAATGGCGCCCCGATGAGTGTTTGCGTGAAGATCTAAGTCATCAAGCCGGCTGCATCGGGAATCCAGCCCGCGGCCCAATATCATCCTGATCACGCATAAACAGCGGCGGCGATTGCATATAGATCGCGACCAGCTTGGCCAGCGATTCAAGCGCATTCCAATGTATACGCTCCCAACCGTGTGAACCGTCGACGCCGAAGGTGGCGAGGGCAGTGCGCAGGTCGGCGCCGGCTTCGACGGCGGCGGCGCTGTCGGAGCGGTAGAAGCGGAAGATGTCGCGCTGGTAGGGAATCTGGAATTCCTGACACAGGCGGATGATGTAGTGCGTGAGGTGGTAGTCGAATGGCCCGGTCATGTCGGCCATGCAGATCGTCGCGCCGAACTCGCTCGAGTTCTGGCCGGGTGCCGTGGTGCCGTTGTCGAGGGTGAGCATCTCGGAGATGTCGCCGTGCAGCACAGCAGATGCCCCTGAGCCGACCTCTTCCGAGATGGTGAACAGGGGGTGACAGCCGATCGGCAGTTCGACCTTGTGGTCGACTATGGCTTTTACGGCGCCCAGCAACACGGCGGCGCCGGCCTTGTCGTCGAGGTGGCGCGAAACGATGTAGCCGTTTTCGAGCACTTCGGGTTGCGGATCGATGGCGATGATGTCGCCGACGTGCACGCCGAGTTTCATCAGGTCGCGCTGCGAATCGCAGTGTTCGTCGATACGCAGTTCGAGGTTCTGCCAGTTCGAGGGTTGCTTGTCGACTTCGTCGGCGAAGGTATGGCCCGATGCCTTGAGCGGCAGGATGGTGCCGCGGTGCGTGCTCATGTCGGTAAACAGGGTAACGCGCGCGCCTTCGGCAAAGCGCGCGTTCCAGTGACCGATCGGCACGACCTCGACGCGACCGTTCGATTTAAGGCCCTTGACCATCGCGCCGAGCGTATCGATGTGCGCGACAACGGCACGATCCTGCGTGTTCGAGCGGCCTTTGAGCGTGGCGCGCACGGCGCCGCGACGGGTGAGTTCGACCGGCACGCCGAGCTTGTCGAGCTCGTCGGCCACCAGGTGCACGGCACGGTCGGTGTAGCCGCTGGGGCTGGGGGTATTCAGGAGCCGAAACAGCACATCCTGAACGTAGGTTTGATCGATCGGAAGGTCTTTCATGTTCCGCCAACGTCGCAGTTGAAGCTAACGTCCGGCGGTACTCGGAAACAGCAGGTCGATAAAACGTTCCGCAGTCGGTTGCGGTTCGTGATTCGCCAGCCCCGGACGTTCATTGGCTTCTATGATGACATATTCCTCAGCCTTGGGGTCAGGCACGATGAAGTCGAGCCCGGTCACCGGAATATCGATCGCCTTGGCGGCATCCACAGCGGCCTTCTCAAGCGTGGGATGCAGGCCTGCGGTCACGTCGTGAATGGTGCCGCCGGTGTGCAGGTTGGCGGCCTTGCGCACGGTCAGGTACTGGCCGTAGGGCAGCACATCGTCGAGCGCGAAACCGCCCTCGGCAACGCAGCGCTCGGTCTCGCCGTCGATCGGGATGCTGCTCTCGCCGTCGGTTGCTGCCTGGCGACGCCGGCTCTGTTTTTCGATCAGCTCGCGAATGCTGTCGCGCCCGGTGCCCTGCACGCGCGGTGGGCGACGGGTGGCTGCTGCGACCACCTTGAAATCGATGACGATGATGCGCAGGTCCATGCCTTCGACAAACTCTTCGAGCAGCACCGTGCCGGAATGCTTGCGCGCCTCGGCAACCGCGTTGTGCAGCGACTTGTGATCACGCACGTCGACGCTGATGCCTGCACCCTGCTCACCGCTGGCCGGTTTGACCACGATCGAGCCGAAGCGGTCGAGAAACTCCTCGGCCTGCTTGTCGTCTTTGACGACGGTTTGTGCCGGTACACGCAGGTTGGCGCGACGCAGTATGCGGTGGGTGACCGCTTTGTCGTCGCAGCGGCTCATCGCAATCGAGGTGGTCAGCTCGGTGAGTGACTCGCGACACGCGATCGTGCGCCCGCCCAGCGAGAGCTCGAAAAAGCCGGCCTCGGCGTCGGTTACCGTCACGCCGATACCGCGGCGCTGCGCCTCGCGGGTGATGATGCGCGCATAGGGGTTCAGCGCTTCCTGCGGCTGGGTTCCGATGAACAGCGGCTCGTTGAACGAGTTCTTGTTCTTCACCGTGAATACGTTGATGCGCTCGAACTTGAGGCGTTCGTACAGGCGGATCGCCTCGCGGTTGTTGTGCATCACCGACAGGTCGAGATAGGCGCGACCGCGGGCGATGAAGAACTCGGCCATGTGGCGCACCAGCGCCTGGCCGATGCCCGGCTGACGTGCCTGCGGATCGACCGCCAGTGCCCACAGGCTGCAGCCCTTTTCCGGATCGTTGAACGCCTCGACATGGTCGATGCCGGTCGCGGCGCCGAGCACCTCGCCGGTGGTGATGTCGGACGCGACGAAGTACTGCACCGAACGCGAGGCGCGATGCTCCCAGACGAAGTCGACCGGCGGCGGAATCATGTGCCGCTTGAGATAGACCCGATGGATCGCCTCGGCATCCCGGTAGCTGTTGAGCAGGCGGATCGTGTAACCGCGCGGCCGCAGCGCAGAGACCTTGTAACGGTCGAGCCACAGGCGATAGGTGTGCGACGGATCGAGGAACAGGTTCTGCGGTTCCATCGACAGCAGCACATGCGGATCGACCACGTAGAACGCGATGTCGCGCTTGCCGGGCGATTCGGCCAACAGCGTGTCGGCCAGGTGGCGGTTGTCGCGAAAGGTATGTGCAAAGATCAGCCGGCCCCAGCCGCAGTCGACCACTGCATCGTGCTTGGGGTCGTAGCTGCCATGCGTCTGGATCGACTCAGGTCCGGAAACCGTCGCCGCCCGGGTGCGGGCCAGTCGCGTACGGTAGTGTTCCTCTCTGCTCATGGGCGCGCCCTAGATGCCGTGTTTTTGGAACCAGAGTTCAAGCAATGCGATCTGCCAGACCTTCGACCCGCGCAGCGGCGTGATGTGCTTTTTCGGATCGGCCATCAGCTCGGCGACATAGTCTTCGCGGAACAGGCCACGTTGGCGCGCCGCCGGCTGGTTGAGCGCATCCTGCACGTACTTGAGGTACTCGCCTTCGAGGTACTTGAGTGCCGGCACCGGAAAATAACCCTTCGGCCGATCGATAACCTCGTTCGGGATCACGGCCCGGGCAGCCTCTTTGAGCACGCCCTTGCCGCCTTCGGCGATCTTGTACTTGGCCGGTATGCGCGCCGCCAGCTCGACCAGCTCGTGGTCGAGGAACGGCACGCGCGCCTCAAGGCCCCAGGCCATGGTCATGTTGTCGACCCGTTTCACCGGATCGTCGACCAGCATGATCTGGGTATCCAGGCGCAGCGCCTTGTCGATCGGTTGTTGCGCGCCGGGCATGCCGAAATGCTTCGCGACGAACGCCAGGCTGTGGTCGTCGTTGACGAAACGCGGATCGACCGCGCGTGCGAACTCGGCGTGATCGCGATCGAAGAACACCTTGGCGTAGTCGTTGGCCGGGTCGCTGCTGTCGGCCAGCGGCGGATACCAGTGATAACCGGCGAACACCTCGTCGGCACCCTGGCCGCTCTGCACCACCTTGACGTGCTTCGATACCTGTTCGGAGAGCAGGTAGAAGCCGATCACGTCGTGGCTGACCATCGGTTCGCTCATCGCTGCAATGCAGTCGCCGAGGGCGGGCAGCAGGCGTTGCGAATCGACGCGGATCTGGTGGTGCTCGGTGTTGAAGTGTGCGGCGATGATGTCGGAATACTGGAACTCGTCGCCTTTCTCGTCGTCGACCGATTCGAAGCCGACCGAGAAGGTGTTCAGGCCGCGCTGACCCTGTTCGGCCAGCAGGCCGACGATCAGGCTGGAATCGAGTCCGCCCGACAGCAATACGCCGACCGGCACGTCCGACACCAGGCGGCGCTCGACCGCCTTGCGCAGCGAGTTGAGCGTGATTTCCTGCCAGTCTTCGTAGCTGCGCTGCTGGTCTTCGCTGTTGCCGCCGAAATGCAGGCGCCAGTAGCAATGATCGCGGCTGCGGCCATCCGGCTCGATGATGCGCACCGTGGCCGGTGGTAGTTTGCGCACGCCCTTAACGATCGTGTAAGGCGCGGGCACCACGGCGTGGAAGGTCATGTAGTGGTGCAGCGCCGTCGGATCGATATCGGTGTCGATGCCGCCCGAAGCGAGCAGGGCAGGCAGGGTCGAGGCGAAGCGCAGGCCGTTATCGAGCTCGGTGTAGTACACCGGCTTGATGCCGAGTCGATCGCGACCGATCACGACGCGGCCGGTATCGCGCTCCCAGATGGCGAAGGCGAACATGCCGTGGAAGCGTTCGACGCATTGGAAGCCCCAGGCCGCGTAGGCCTTGAGGATCACCTCGGTGTCGCCGTCGGAGAAGAAGCGGTAGCCGAGCGCGCGCAGTTGTACGCGCAGCTCTTGGAAATTGTAGATACAGCCGTTGAAGACGATACCCAGACCGAGCTCATTGTCGATCATCGGTTGCTGGGCGTGTTCCGACAGATCGAGGATCTTCAGCCGCTGGTGACCGAAGGCGAGATGTCTTGACTGGAATACGCCGCTGCCGTCCGGGCCGCGTGGGAAAAGTACGCGATTCATTCGCGCAATGGAGTCGACGGAGGGGGTGCTGCCGTCGAAGCGGATCTCACCGCAAATGCCGCACATGGCTAACTACTGAGTTGCTGGGAACGCTTTGAATTCTAAACAAATGGTCCGGCGCATTCAATTTTGTTAATGCACTGATATGGGGCAAAATTGAGATATGCCGCTTAGGGTGAGCGATAAAAAGCCATGACGTCTAAACAAAAAAATGATCTGTCGGACAACATGCTGATTGCATTGCGAAGAGTGATTCGCGCGGTCGACGTGCATTCGCGCAGCCTGGTCGCCAGTCATGGCCTGACCGGTCCGCAGGCGTTGGTGTTGCGCGAGACGCTGGCGGCCGGTGCGCTGACCGCAGGTGAGCTGGCGCGTCGGGTGAGTGTCAGCCAGGCGACGATGACCGATATCGTCAAGCGCCTCGAAACGCGCAAGCTGGTGCGCCGTACCAAAGACGCGGTGGATAAGCGCCGCGTGCTGATCACGGCAACCAAGGCCGGCGAAAAACTGTATGCCAGCGCGCCGCCGCTGTTGCAGGAAACTTTCATCCGCCGGTTTGCGGCGTTGCGCGATTGGGAGCAGACGCAGATGGTGTCGACCCTGCAGCGCATCGCCGAGATGATGGACGCGGAGAACCTCGATGCCGCCCCGGTGCTGACCAGTGGCGACGTGGGCGATCCGATGGACAAGCCGGCCCGGCGTGGCAAGAAGCCCGTTGCAGACCCGGCCTGATCTCCGTTCCGGCTTGGCGGCCCGGCTCAACAAGCCGCCTCAGTGGTCGGTTTCGTCCGCTTGTTCGAGGGTGTAGCCCAGCTGCCCGGCCAGGCCGGCGGCCAGCTTGTCGGCAATCCGGCTCTGTGAATCGTCGATGCCCAGCAGCCGGGTGCTGGTCACCTCGAGCCCGGCGTAGCCGCACGGGTTGATGCGTTCGAACGGGCTCAGATCATTGGCCACGTTCAGCGCCAGGCCGTGATAGGTGTAGCCGCGGCGCACGCGCAATCCCAATGAGGCGATCTTTCTATCGTCAACGTACACGCCGGGCGCATCGCGCCGTGCCTGCGCCTCGATGCCGTAGTCAGCCAGCAGCGCGATGATGGCCTCTTCCATGATCGTGACCAGGCGGCGGATGCCGACACCGGCCTCGCGCAGCGAGATCAGCAGGTAGATCACGACCTGGCCTGGGCCGTGATAGGTCACTTGGCCGCCACGGTCGGTTTGCACCACCGGGATGTCGCCGGCGGCCAGCACGTGTTCGGCCTTGCCGGCCTGCCCCTGAGTGAACACCGGCGGGTGTTCGACGATCCACAGTTCGGAGGGTGTTTCAGCGCTGCGTTCGTCGGTGAAGCGACGCATCGCCTCCCAGGTGGGTTGGTAGTCGCGTCGACCGAGTCTGCGCAGAACGAGGCGTTTGCCGGTCATAAGTCTTGGTGCGAGAGCTGCGCCCTGTTCAGAGGCGCATCAGCACCTTGTCGTGGGCGGTCAGGTCGTCGTAGATGCGGTCGAGCTGTTCGCGGCTCTGCGCCTCGATCACGATGCTCACCGAGATGTATTTGCCGTTGGCGCTCGGGCGGGTGCGCATGCTGTCGCTGCGCACGGTGTCGCAGTGACGGTTGATGATCTCGATGACGACTTCATGAAAGCTGCCGTCGTCGATACCCATCGCCTTGATCTGGTAGTCACAGGGAAACTGAAATCCCTGTGCCTCATCAGTCGACATGGCAATCGCCTCCGAGACGCAGGCGCTCTTTGCAGGCCTGGAACAGTGCGTCCATGCGGTGCCACATCTCGCCGGGTGTACCGTTGCCGACCGGTCTGCCATTGAGCTCGACCACGGCCGCGACTTCGCGCGTGGAACTGGTCAGCCAGATCTCGTCGGCGTGCTCGAGGTCGGGCATGCCGATGGTGGCCTGGGCAAAGGGCACGCCGGCCTCGCGACACAGCTCGAGCACCAGGTCGCGCGTGATGCCGGGCAGCAGCTCGGGGCTGTCGGGCGGTGTGATCACCAGGCCGTTGCTGACTACGAACAGGTTGCTCGCCGTGCCTTCCATAGCGGCGGCATCGCGTATCAGGATCGCCTCGTCGGCGCCTTCTTCGGTCGCCTGGGCGCGCGCCAGCACGTTGGCCAGCAGCGTCGTCGCCTTGATGTCGCAGCGATGCCAGCGGATGTCTTCCAGGGTAATGACCTTGATGCCGCGCCGGGCCTTGTCCGGATCGCGCGCCGGGTTGACGCTGGTGAAGGCGATCACGTTCGGCTGGATGTCGTCCGGTATCACGTGGTTGCGCACCGGGTACGAGCCGCGCGTGACCTGCAGGTAGATCGACTGATCTTTGCCCGGCAGTTGCTGGGTCAGGCGCTCGAAGATCTTCTGCCATTCATCCTGGCTCAGCGGATTTTGCATGCGGATCGCGGCCAGGCTGCGATCCAGGCGGCGCAGGTGGTGTGGCACGCGGAACGGGCGGCCGCCGTAGGCCGGGATCACCTCGTACACGCTGTCGCCGAACAGCAGTCCGCGGTCGGTGATCGGCACGCAGGCCTGATCTTTCGGCACGTATTCGCCATTGAGGTAGGCGAGCAGGGAGTCGTTCATTGTTCTTTTACTCAAACATCATCAATACGCTGTCGACAACCGTGCGCCAGATGCCACCCTCGGGCACGTCTTCGAGTGCCACCAGCGGCTTGCGGGTAACCAGTTCGCCATCGAGTTCGATGACGACCTCGCCGAGCTTCTGGCCTTTGCTGATCGGTGCCTCGATACCCGATTGGATATCGGTGCGTGCGTTCAGCTTTTCATACTGCCGCCGTGGGATCGTGACATACAGATCCTTGTCCAGGCCGAGCGAGACCTCTTCCTGCTCGCCCATCCACACGCGGGTGCGGGTCAGGCGGTCGTTGGCGCCGTACAGGCGGTGCGTTTCGTAGAAACGAAAGCCGTAGTTCAGCAACGACTGGCTCTCGACGGCGCGCGCCTTTTCACTCTCGGTGCCCATAACCACCGACACCAGGCGCATGTTGTCGCGCTTGGCCGACGCCACCAGGCAGTAGCCGGCGGCCTCGGTGTGGCCGGTCTTCACGCCGTCGACTGCGGCATCGCGCCACAGCAGGTTGTTGCGGTTGTGCTGGCGGATGTCGTTGTAGGTGTATTCCTTGACGGCGTACAGCTTGTACAGCTCGGGGAACTCGCGAATCGTCGCCTCGGTGACCAGCGCGATGTCGCGCGGCGTGGTGTAGTGCTCCGGGTCGGGCAGACCGGTGGCGTTGACGAAGTGGGTGTCGAGCATGCCCAGGCGGTGCGCATGGTTGTTCATCAGGTTGGCGAACGCCTCTTCGCTGCCGGCCACGTGCTCGGCCAGCGCGACGCTGGCATCGTTGCCCGACTGGATGATCATGCCCTTGAGCAGTTCTTCGACCGATACCCGTTTGTTGACCTCGACAAACATCCGCGAGCCGGGCGTTTTCCACGCCTTTTCGCTGATCAGCACCGGGTCGGTGAGGGTGATCGAGCCACCGCGCAGCTCGCGAAACACCACGTAGGCGGTCATGATCTTGGTCAGGCTGGCGGGCTCCAGGCGCTGTTCGGCGTCTTTGGCGGCCAGCACGATGTCGCTGTCCATATCGACCAGCAGGTAGCCGGTGGCGGCGACCGTCGGTGGCGCGGGTGCGGGTGCGGCGACGGCCATGCCCAATGGCGTCAAGAGCAGCGCGAAGAGGGAAGCAATGAGGGTTTTGAGCACGATACTGCGTTCCTGAGTTCGGTAGGTAAAAGTCGGCTAGCTAAGGCTTGTTAACGAAATCCTAGGATACGGGGTGCGTGCCGAGTGTGCCGCACTCCCTATGTCGAATGGCTCACGCTTTGAACCGCTTTCGGCGTGGCGACATTCTAACGCCACAGCGCCGCTTGGGGCAGCGCTGGGCCACGAGGCGGGCCTGGACGAGATCCGGGGCTGCTGTAGATCTGTTCTGGATGTGCTGCCGGTCAGGCCTTCGCCGCCGATGCAGGGGGTCAGACAGCGCGCCGGGTCGGGCGGTTCACTCGATGATGACAATCGGTTCGGCGACGCCGAACTGATGCATCTGCGCGCTGACCTGGTCGGCGGTCTCGACCGATGCCAGTGGTCCGACCTGCACGCGGTGCATCTGGCCGTCGGCCGTCACGGTCGGCGACACCCGTACCGTACGTGCCAGGCCATTCTGCAACCGCTGACGCAATTGCTCGGCATTGTGGCTGCTGCTGAATGCCCCGGCCTGCAGGTAGATGCGCGGTGCCTTGGCGACCTGTTCGGGCGGCAGCGGTGGCGCCGTCGGCTCGACCGAGGGCGGTGCGGCCGGCGCGGTCGTGGCGGCGACCTTGGTTGCGCCCTGCGGCCCGGACGGATCGATCGTGCGGACCTCGACCAGCGCGGTGCCCTTGCCGAGCATGCCGATACGCGAGGCGGCGGCGTACGACAGGTCGATGATGCGGTTTTCGTGGAACGGGCCGCGGTCGTTGATCTTGACCACCACCCGGCGGCCGTTCTCCAGGTTCACGACCTCGGCGTAGGTCGGTATCGGCAGTTCCTTGTGCGCCGCGGTCATGCGGTACATGTCGTAGGTTTCGCCGCTGGAGGTGCGCCGGCCGTGGAACTTCTTGCCGTACCACGAGGCGATGCCGCGCTGCTTGAAGTTCTTGTGGTCGCGCATCGTGTGATAGCGCTTGCCGAGCACGACATAGCTGACCGGGTTGCCGTAGCGGCTGTACGGTTCTTCTTTCGGCACCGCGTCGGGCACGCTGCTGACATCGCGATGCTCACCCGGACCGTCCTGATCGTCGTCGTAGGTCGGCCCACGCGAACCGCAGCCGGCCAGCAGGCCCGCCGTGATTGCGCCGATCAACAACCAGCGAAGCGAAGTGATGCGCTTTGCCTTGTTCACGGTTGCTTGCCTGCGGTTTTCTGCGCGTCCAGGCCCTGCTGGTACTCGGCGAGAATCGCCTCACTGAGCTGGTACACGGCCATCGCGTACTTGGTGCGCGGGTTGTAGCGCATGATCGAATAGAAGTTATTCGAGCCGACCCAGTATTCGGTGCCGGTGTCGGTTTTGAAATCCATCAGGCTGACCTTGCCGCCGGTGGCGATCGAGTCGTCAAACTTGATGCCTGCGCTGCTCAGCTGGGTGGCGGTGAGCCGCGGTTTGGCGCCGGCATCGACGAACGCCTTGTGCTTGCCCGTTACGCTCGATGCGGGCGTGGTGACCGGTCCGCCACGCTTCCAGTTGCCCTTCTTGACGAAGTAGTTGGCGACGCTGCCGATCACGTCGACCGGGTTCTCCCAGATGTCGCGGTGACCGTCGCCGTCGAAATCGACCGCGTACACGCGGAAGCTGTCGGGCATGAATTGCGGCATGCCCATGGCGCCGGCATACGAGCCGGTGGGCATGGTCGGCGCGATGTCTTCTTCTTTGGCAAAGCGCAGGAAGTGGCTGAGCTGCTCGCGGAAGAATTCGCCACGTCGCGGATAGTGAAAGCCGAGGGTATGCAGCGCGTCGAGCACACGGTGCCCGCCGGTAAACGCGCCGTAGCGGGTTTCGACACCGAGGATGGCGACGATGATCTGCGGCGGCACACCGTATTCTTTTTCGGCACGCGCGAGGGTGTCGGCATGCTGGCGCCAGAAGTCGACACCGCCGTGGATGCGTTCGGGCTTGAGAAAGATTGCACGGTACTCGGTCCAGTTCAGGGTCTTTTCCGCGGGCCGCGAGATCGCCTCGAGGATGCGCTTTTGCGTAACGGCCTGGTGCAGCGTCTTGGTCAGATCGTCACGCTTGAAGCCGTGGCGCTTCACCATGTCGTTGATGAATTCGTTGCGCAGTTGGTCCGGCGTTTTGGCGCGGACGGTGCCCGCCAAGGCGAGCGTACAACACAGTAACAGGATAAATCGCTTCATCAGGTCGGCAACAATCGTCGATGAGTGTGAATGGACATGAGGATACCGAAGCCGGCCATCAGGGTCACCAGTGATGTCCCCCCGTAGCTGACAAGCGGTAAGGGTACACCGACCACGGGCAGCAGGCCTGTGACCATGCCGGTGTTTACGAACAGGTACACGAAGAAAACCAGGATCAACGCGCCGGAGATCAGGCGCGTATAGGTATCTTGCGCGCGGGTGGCGATGTACAGGCCGCGCACGATCACGAAAAGGTACAGGGCAAGCAGCACGAGCACGCCGATCAGGCCGAACTCTTCCGACAGCACGGCGAAGATGAAGTCGGTGTGACGCTCGGGCAGAAAGTCGAGTTGTGATTGGGTGCCGTTGAGCCAGCCCTTGCCGTACAGCCCGCCCGAACCGATCGCGATCTTCGATTGGATGATGTGGTAGCCGGCGCCCAGGGGATCGTTTTCCGGATCGAGGAAGGTCAGCACGCGCTGCCGTTGGTAGTCGCGCATCAGGTACCACACGGCCGGCGCGGCTGCGCCGCCGGCGGCGATCAAGGCGGCGATCAATCGCCAACTGATGCCGGCAAGAAACAGTACGAAGATACCGGCGCTGGCGACCAGTAGCGAGGTGCCGAGGTCGGGCTGCTTGGCGATCATCAGCACCGGCACGACGATCAGCGCGGCGGCCACCGCCAGGCGTTGCCAGGTTGGCGGCAGCGGTTTCTCGGCCAGGTACCAGGCGATCATCAGCGGTACGGCGATCTTGACCATCTCGGAGGGTTGGAAACGGATCACGCCGAGATCGAGCCAGCGCTGCGCGCCTTTGCCGATCTCACCGACCACCAGCACCGCGATCAACAAGATGACGCCGACGCCGTACAGCCAGGGGCTCCAGCGGCGCAGCGTCGTCGGGTTGAGCTGCGCGACTGCCAGCATCACGACCAGCGCGAGCAGGATGCGCAGCGTCTGGCGTTCGACCTGGGCCAGGTTCTGGCCGGAGGCCGAATACAACACGAGCAGGCCGAAGCCGCACAGCAGCAACACGCCGACCAGCAAGGGCAGGTCGATATGGAATACCGCCAGCAGGCCCTGGCGGCGGTTCGGGTTGGTCGGGGTCAGGTCGCCGAGCTGGCGCGGTGAGTAGCTCACGTGCCTTCTTCCGGTTGTGGCAGCGGCGCGCGCTCTTCCGGCGGCAGCAGGTAGGCGTCCATGATGGCGCGTGCGATCGGTGCAGCGACCGATCCGCCGTGGCCGCCGTTCTCAACCACCACGGCGACCGCGATTTGCGGGTCGTCGATCGGCGCATAGGCGATGAACAAGGCGTGGTCGCGCAGCTTCTTTTCCAGTTCTTCTTCGTCGTATTCCTCATCCTGGGCGACGGTGAAGACCTGTGCAGTGCCGGTCTTGCCGGCAATGCGGTATTTCTCGTTGCGGATACGCTTGGCGGTGCCACGCCGACCTTCGACGACGTTCGCCATGCCGGTGTGCACATCGATCCAGTTCTGCAGCTGCTTGATCGGTATCTGGTGCGCGCTCGGCGGGATCGGCGCGATCTCGCCGGTGTCGCGCGAGCGCAGGTGGTCGACCACGTGCGGCGTGTAGAAGGTGCCGTTGTTGGCGATCGCCGCGGTGGCCGCTGCCAGTTGCAGCGGTGTCGTCAGAAAATACCCTTGCCCGATGCCCATGATCAGCGTCTCGCCCGGGTACCAGGGCTGGTTGCGCGCCCGGCGTTTCCATTCACGCGACGGCAGCAGGCCGGTCGACTCGCCGACCAGGTCGATGCCGGTCTGGCCGCCGAAACCGAACTGCGACAGGAAGGTGTGCAGGCGATCGACGCCGACATCGTAGGCCAGCTTGTAGAAGAACACGTCGCACGACTGCACGATGGCGTTCTCCACGTCCATCGAGCCGTGGCCGGTCTTCTTCCAGTCGCGGTAACGGTGCGCATTGCCGGGCAGGCGGAAGAAGCCGGGGCAGTAGACACTGGAATCGTATTGGATAACACCTGTCTCAAGACCAGCGAGACCCATGAAAGGTTTCACTGTCGAGCCGGGCGGGTACTGGCCACGCAATGCGCGGTTGTACAGCGGACGCGCATCGTCCTGCTGCAAGGCCTGGTAGTTCTTGGTGCTGATGCCTTCGACGAACAGGTTCGGGTCGTAGCCGGGTTGACTGACGAAGGCCAGCACGCCGCCGTTCTTCGGGTTGATCGCCACGGCCGCACCGTTGTTGTCGCCGAACGCATCCATCGCCACCTGTTGCAGCTCGATATCCAGATGCAGGTGGATATCGACACCGGGCGCCGGCGGTGTCTGCTCGAGGGTGCGCACCTTACGTCCGGCGGCATTGACCTCGACCTGTTCGAAGCCCACCGAGCCGTGCAGCGCCGATTCGTACGACTTCTCGACGCCGTTCTTGCCGATGTGGCTGGTGCCGGCGTAGTTCGACACATCGATCTGTTCGAGGTCGCGTTGGCTGACGCGTCCGACATAGCCGAGCACATGTGTGGTTTTCAGGTCGTGCGGGTAGTGCCGCAGCAACTGCGTCTTGATATCGACCCCGGGAAAACGGTGGCGGTGCACGGCGAACTGCGCCGTCTCTTCCTGGGTGAGGTTCACCCGGATCGGTACGCTGTCGAAACGCCGCTTGCGCTTGCGCAGCTTCCAGAAGCGTTCGAGGTCTTCTTCGCTGATCTCGATGATCTGGCCGAGACCGGCCAGGGTATCGTTGAGGTTGCCGGCCTGTTCGGGGGTGATCTCCAGGCTGTAGGCGGGCCGGTTCTGTGCCAGCAGCACGCCTTTGCGGTCGTAGATCAGGCCGCGCGTCGGCGGCAGCGGCACAACCTTGACGCGGTTCTCGCGCGACAAGGTGGTGAAGTGTTCGTGGCTGACGACCTGCAATTGCACCATGCGCCAGACCAGCGCACCGACCGCGAGCAGCACCAGCAGGCCGCCGATGATCGCGCGGTTCAGAAACGCCTGGCTTTCGCGGATGGTGTCTTTGAGCTGCATGGTCTCAGATGACTTTGAAGTGACGCCGCACCTTGCGCAGCGTGACGAACACCCAGGGCCACAGCAGCGCGCCGATCAACGGCACCACCCAGTATTCCAGGCCAGGCGTGGTCTCACGGGTGGCGCCGATCACCCACAGCGACAGCAGGTGATCGATGACCAGCAACAGCATGACGCCCAGCGATTGCTGCCAGAACGGGAACACGCGGATGCGTTGATGCAATTGTATGGCGATGAAGAGCACGATCGACAGGCCGAGTGCATGTTGCCCGAGCAGGGTCGCCGTCAGTACGTCGAGCACCACGCCGACGATGAAGCCGCTACCGACGCCCACGCGGTGCGGTAGGGCGATCGCCCAGTAGATCATCACCAGCGTGACCCATTGTGGCCGAAACGCCCTCGACCACTCGGGCATCGGCAGTATCGTCAGCAACATGGCGATACAGATGGTGACGACGATCACCACGCGACCCTGGGCGACACTGCTCACTCTTCGCCCTCAATGACCTGTTCGGTAGGTTTCTGCGCTGGCTTTTCGGCCGGTTTCTCGGCGGTCGGGGATGCTGCGTCGGCCGCATCTTCGCCGCCTTCGGGCGACACGCCGTTCGGCGATATCGCGAGCTGGTTCGGCACCGTCCATACCAGCAGCACTTCGCGGCTGCGATCGAGATGCGCGCGCGGCTGGGCGAGTACGGTCGAGAACGGCGCATCCGGCGAGCGGTCGATCCGGGTTACCGTGGCCACCGGGTAGCCGGGCGGGAACTTGCCGCCAAGCCCGGAGGTGACCAGCAGGTCGCCTTCGACGATGTCGGAGTTGGTCGGCAGGTAGGGCAGTCGCAGTTCGTCGATCCGCCCGGTGCCGACGGCGATAGTGCGCAGGCCGTTGCGCAACACCTGTACCGGCAGCGCGTGGCTGCTGTCGGTGATCAGCAGCACGGTCGACGACAGCGGCGTGACGCTGGTCACCTGGCCCATGACCGCGTGCGCGTCGAGCACCGGTTGGCCCTCGAACACCCCCGAGGTGCCGCCCTTGTTGATGATGACCTGCTGTTTGTAGGGATCGAGGTCGACCGACGACAGCTCGGCGACCAGCACACGGTCGCCGACCTTGAACGAGGAATCGACCAGGTCGCGCAGGCGCATGTTTTCGGCCTGTAGCGATTCGTACTTCTGCAGTTCGGCACGCAGTCGCAGGTTCTGTTCGCGCAGCAACTCGTTCTGTTCGAGCAGGGTATCGCGGCTGCTGGTGGTCGTGCTGAGCCACTCGGACGCCGAAAACGGCAGGTCGGCCATGTATTGCAGCGGATAGGTGATGAAGGCCAGGGCGCTGCGCAGGTCCTGCAGGTGGTGGTAACGATGATCCATTACCAGCAGGGTCAGCGACAGAATGACGGCGGCCACCAGCCGCGTAGCTTGGGACGGGCCTTGTGCAAAGATCGGCTTGATTGCGACGCTCTCCGTTCTTGCGATTTGTCACACACGGCGGCTGCCCACGCCACCGTGAAAGGGGTCACTCGACCGTGAAGATCTCGCCCCCACGCTCGTCCATCAGCTCCAGTGCACGACCGCCACCACGCGCCACGCAGGTCAGCGGGTCTTCGGCGATCACCACCGGCAGGCCGGTTTCCTCTTCGATCAGACGGTCGAGGTCTTTGAGCAGCGCGCCGCCGCCGGTCAGCACGATGCCGCGCTCGGCGACGTCGGCGCCGAGTTCCGGCGGGGTCTGTTCGAGGGCCTTCTTGACGGCATCGACGATGCCCGACAGCGGCTCCTGCAATGCCTCGAGGATCTCGTTGGAGCTCAGCGTGAAGCTGCGCGGCACACCCTCGGCGAGGTTGCGGCCTTTGACTTCGAGCTCGTGAACTTCGTTCCCGGGGTAGGCCGAGCCGATCTCTTTCTTGACCCGTTCGGCGGTGGCTTCACCGATCAGCGTGCCGTAGTTGCGGCGCACATAGTTGATGATGGCCTCGTCGAATTTGTCGCCGCCGATACGCACCGAGTTCGAGTACACGATGCCGTTGAGCGAGATGATCGCGACCTCGGAGGTGCCGCCACCGATGTCGAGCACCATCGAGCCGCGTGCCTCGTCGACCGGCAGGCCGGCGCCGATCGCGGCCGACATCGGCTCTTCGATCAGGTAGACCTCGCGTGCACCGGCACCGGCGGCCGATTCCTTGATTGCGCGGCGTTCGACCTGGGTCGAGCCGCACGGTACGCATACCAGCACGCGCGGGCTGGGGCGGATCAGGCGGGATTCGTGCACCTTATGAATGAAGTACTGCAGCATCTTCTCGGTGACGGTGAAGTCGGCGATCACGCCCTCTTTCATCGGCCGGATCGCGGTGATGTTGGCCGGGGTACGGCCGAGCATCTTCTTGGCCTCTTCGCCGACGGCGGCGACCGATTTGGGGCCGCCGGGACCACGGTCCTGACGAATGGCGACGACCGACGGCTCGTTGAGCACTATTCCCTGGTCACGGGCGTAGATCAGGGTGTTGGCGGTGCCGAGGTCGATCGACAGGTCGTTGGAGAAAAGTCCACGAATACGACGAAGGAACATGCTGTGATTTCCGGTGGCCGGTCGGGCGACCTGTCTTGCGAGGGCCTCGACCTAAAACGAATATGCAGTGTACTGAGGAACCATGCCCCAGAAAGAGGCGTAATCTAGCAACGGCCCCGGTGTTCGGCAAGCGCATTGGTTCGCAGTTGGTTTCGACCGTGCGCCGTAATGTGTTAATTTCGCGTCCTCGTTCGTGTCCAACCGAAGCGGCTGCATACCATGTCTCTGTCTGCTGATGATGTTGCAAAGATAGCTCACCTTGCGCGCCTCGCGGTGTCGCCGGATGAAACCGAGTCGATGGGCAAGGAGCTGTCGAATATCCTCGACCTGGTCGCGCAGATGGATGCCGTCGACACCGACGCCGTGCAACCGATGGCGCACCCGCTGGAGATGGCGCAGCGCCTGCGGCCCGACGCGGTCAGCGAGGTGAATCGCCGCGAGGCCTACCAGGCCACCGCGCCGGCGGTTGAAAACGGCCTGTTCCTGGTGCCGAAAGTTATCGAATGAGGCAGCGACGGTGGTGAACGTCTACACACCGCTTGCATCGTCTCACGCCCCCAAACCGATCATGGATCGTCTGTAATCCCATGCATACCAAGACCATCGCGGAATTGTCGCGCTCGCTGCAAAGCGGCGAGCTGTCGAGCACCGAGCTGACGCAGCATATGCTGCAGCGCATCAAGGCGCACGACGACAAGCTCAACAGCTTTGTCACGGTGACCGAAGAGGCCGCACTCGAGCAGGCCAAGGCCGCCGACGCGCGGATCGCCGCCGGCAATGCCGGCCCGCTGACCGGCATCCCGATCGCGTACAAGGACATCTTCTGTACCGAGGGCGTGCGCACCACCTGTGGTTCGCGCATGCTGGAGAACTGGATTTCGCCGTACGACGCAACGGTCGTCGCCAATCTGCGCGCTGCCGGCGCCGTGATGCTCGGCAAGACCAATATGGACGAGTTCGCGATGGGCTCGTCGAACGAAACCAGCTATTACGGCCCGGTGCGTAACCCGTGGAACACCGACAAGGTGCCCGGTGGTTCGTCCGGCGGTTCGGCGGCGGCCGTTGCGGCGCGCCTGTGCTGCGGCGCGACCGGCACCGACACCGGTGGCTCGATCCGTCAGCCGGCCGCGTTGACCGGCATCACCGGCCTCAAGCCGACCTATGGACGTTGCTCGCGCTGGGGCATGATCGCGTTCGCCTCGTCGCTCGACCAGGCCGGACCGATGACGCGCAGCGCCGAAGATGCGGCGATCATGCTCGGTGCGATGTCCGGTTTCGATGAACGCGACTCGACCAGTGCCGAGCGGCCGGTGGATGACTATGTCGCGGCGCTGGGCACCGACGTGAAAGGTGTGCGTGTCGGCGTGGTCAAAGAATTCATGGGCGAAGGCCTGGACGCCGGCGTCGGCCGGTCGGTGCAGGCGGCGATCGACGAGCTGCAAAAGCTGGGTGCCGAGATCGTCGAGATCAGCCTGCCGAATGCCGGGCTGTCGGTGCCGGCTTACTATGTGGTCGCGCCGGCCGAGTGCTCGTCGAACCTCGCGCGCTTCGACGGGGTGCGCTACGGCCACCGCTGCGACGATCCGAAGGACCTCGAAGACCTGTACAAGCGCTCGCGCTCGGAAGGCTTCGGTGCCGAGGTCAAGCGACGCATCATGATAGGCACCTATGCGCTGTCGGCCGGTTATTACGACGCGTACTACCTCAAGTCACAAAAGGTCCGCCATCTGATTGCCGACGACTTCCGCCGCGCATTCGAGCAATGCGATGTGATCGTCGGCCCAACCGCGCCGGATACCGCGTTTGGTCTGGGCGAGAAGGCCGATGACCCGGTGTCGATGTATCTTTCGGATATCTACACGATCGCGGTCAACCTCGCCGGCCTGCCCGGCATGTCGATCCCGGCGCCGCAGTCGGCTGGACTGCCGGTCGGCCTGCAGATGATCGGCAATTATTTCGACGAGGCGCGGTTGCTGAACGTGGCGCACCAGCTGCAATTGGCGACCGACTGGCACCAGCAGGCGCCGGCCGATTTCGCGTAGCGGGCCGCTCGCAGCGTTTATTCAGGTAAGAAGACATGCAATGGGAAACCGTCATCGGGCTTGAGATTCACACTCAGCTCGCCACCAAGTCGAAGATCTTCTCGGGTTCGTCCACCGCGTTTGGTGCCGATCCCAACACCCAGGCCTCGCTGATCGACCTGGGTATGCCCGGTGTGCTGCCCGTCTTGAACAAAGAGGCGGTGCGCTGCGCGGTGCGCTTCGGCAAGGCGATCGGTGCGCATGTTGCCGATCGCTCGGTGTTCGCGCGCAAGAACTACTTCTACCCCGATCTGCCGAAGGGCTACCAGATCAGCCAGTACGAGCTGCCGGTGGTCGGTGTCGGCGAGGTCGATATCATGCTGGACGACGGCGAAACCAAGACGATTGGCGTCACCCGTGCGCACCTCGAAGAGGATGCCGGCAAGTCACTGCACGAAGATTTTCACGGCATGACCGGCATCGATCTGAACCGCGCCGGTACGCCACTGCTCGAGATCGTTTCCGAACCCGACATGCGTTCGGCCAAAGAGGCCGTGGCGTATGCCAAGAAGATCCACCAGATCGTGACCTATATCGGCATCTGCGACGGCAACATGCAGGAAGGCTCGTTCCGCATGGATGCCAACGTGTCGGTGCGGCCCAAGGGCCAGCAGGAATTCGGTACACGTGCCGAGCTGAAGAACATCAACTCGTTCCGCTTCCTCGAAAAGGCGATCAACTTCGAGGTCGAACGCCAGATCGACCTGATCGAAGACGGCGGCAAGGTGATTCAGGAAACGCGCTTGTACGATGCGAACAAGGACGAGACGCGTTCGATGCGCACCAAGGAAGAGGCCAACGACTATCGCTACTTCCCCGATCCCGATCTGTTGCCGCTGGAGATCGACGAGGCGTTCATCGCCGATGTGATCGCCAGCATGCCGGAGCTGCCGGATGCGCGGCGTACGCGCTTCGAGGCCGACTATGGGTTGTCGGCCTACGATGCCGAGGTGATGACCTCGACGCGTGCCCAGGCCGATTACTACGAGACGGTAGCCAAGGTGAGCGGCGATGCCAAGCTGGCCGCCAACTGGGTAATGGGCGAACTCGCTGCGGCCCTGAACAAGGCGACGATGGAGATCACCGAGAGCCCGGTGGATGCCGACGCGCTCGGTCAGCTGGTCGCGCGCATCAAGGACAACACCATCTCGGGCAAGATCGCCAAGGACGTGTTCGCCGCGATGTGGGACGGCGAAGGCAGTGCGGACGAGGTGATCGAGGCCAAAGGGCTCAAGCAGATCACCGACAGCGGCGCGATCGAAGCGCTGGTCGACGAGGTGATCGCGGCGAACCCCGACCAGGTCGAGAATTTCCGCAATGCCGATCCGGCGAAGCAGCCGAAGATGCTGGGTTTCTTCGTCGGTCAGATCATGAAGAAATCGCAAGGCAAGGCGAACCCGCAGCAGGTCAACGAGCTGCTGCGCAAGAAGCTCGGCGGTTAAAGTCACAGTGCAGGGCTGCCGCAAACAGTTCGCAACATAGCCCGTTCAAAGTAGGCGCCGGGCGGCACACGAGAATGCCGCATCGCACGGTGAAGTTCGATACAAGCAGGTAACAGGTGGCAAACGAAATTCAGATCCGAGCGGCGACGGAGGTCGACGCGCAAGCCTGGGACGACTATGTGCTGGCCCATGCCGAGGGCACCTTCTTCCACCGCTACGGCTGGAAGCGCCTGATCGAGTCGAATTACCGCTACCCGGGTCACTACCTGCTGGCCGAACGCGATGGGGCCATTGTCGGTGTGTTTCCGCTCGGCGAGGTCAAGCACCTGCTGTTTGGCCACTCGCTGATCTCGGTGCCCTTCTGCGTCTATGGCGGTGTGCTGGCCGACGATGATGCGGCGCGTGAGGCGTTGGAACAGCGCGCCATGCAGCTTGCCCGGCAGCTGAAGGTCGATCACCTCGAGGCGCGCAACGAACGGCCGATGCGTGACGATTGGCTGCGCAAGGAAGGGCTGTACGTAACCTTCAAGCGCGAACTCAGCGCCGAGCACGATGAAAACATGCAGGCGATTCCGCGCAAGCAGCGCGCGATGGTGCGCAAGGGCATCAAGGCCGGCCTGGTCGGTGAACTCGACGACGGCATCGACAATCTGTACGAGGCCTACTCGCACAGCGTGCGCAATCTGGGTACGCCGGTGTTTCCCAAGAGCCACTTCGCCGCAATCCGCAAAGAGTTCGGCGACGATGTCGATGTCGTGACAATCTTTCACGAAGGGCAGGTGGTTGCGTCGGTAATGAACTACTACTTCCGCGACCAGGTGTTGCCGTTCTACGGCGGCGGCATCTCAGAGGCGCGCAACCTGGCGGCCAACGATTTCATGTACTGGGAAGTGATGCACCGTGCGGTCGAGCGCGGCTGCCGGGTATTCGATTTCGGACGCAGCAAGATCGATACGGGTTCGTACCGTTTCAAGAAACACTGGGGTTTCGAGCCGACGCCGCTGAACTACGAATACCATCTGGTCAAGGCGACCGAGATGCCCGACCTCAATCCGAACAACCCAAAGTATCGCCTGTTCATCAACGCGTGGAAGAAGCTGCCGGTTGGCGTCAGCCGTATCATCGGCCCCTGGCTGGCGCGCGGGTTGGCTTAGGTCCGGCCGGCTTACGAGGTGGCGACCGTTACCCGGTCACGACCATCGTTCTTCGACTGATACAGAGCACGGTCGGCACGTTCGATAAAGCGCTCGACGTCTTCATCCTGATTGAACGTGGCGACACCGGCCGAGATCGTGATCTGGCCGATCGGTTGCTTGGTGTCTGCGCGTACCAACTGCGCCTTGGATACCGCCTTGCGAATGACTTCGGCCACCGCCTCGGCACCTGCCAGCGGCGTGGCCGGCAGCAACACGGTGAATTCTTCGCCACCAAAGCGTGCCGCCGTGTCCTGACCTTTCACGTTGCGCTGCAGGATCTGCGCGACGAAACGGATCACGCGGTCTCCGATCAGGTGGCCGTGTTCGTCGTTGATGGTCTTGAAGCGGTCGATATCCAGCATGATGATCGACAAGGGCTCATCGTTGCTGATTTCGCCAGTGGCCGCCTGCAGCTTTTCCATCAGGGCGAAGCGGTTGTACAGGCCGGTCAGGGGATCGGTCAGCGCGCGTGCGCGCTCCTGCTTCAATTGCTCGCGAAGCTCCTGGACCTCGCAGCTCTTGGTTTCGAAGTTCGCCTGGATGCTGCTGGTGGTTTTACGCATCGCGCGCGTCTCATCGACCAGCGTTTCGAGCAGTTTGCGGATCTCACCCAGATCATCTTTCTTCGAAACGTCCTCGGCGATCTCGATCAAGGCCCCTTCGAACGCACCGGCGTCGTTGCTGGCGCTGCTCAGCGAAGAGCCGACCTCTTCGATGATGGTGCTCAGGTCGGTGCCCACGCGTTCGATATTGTCGAGGTCCATCTCGGCGACGAACTGGCGGTAGAGTTGCGCGTTCAGTGCCGGTGTGAAGGCCTTGCCTTCGGCGATCAGCGCATCGATCTCGGCCTTGAGTGCCGGATGGTCGCCGCTGACGTAGGTGTACCAGATGGCGTAGTTGTGGGGGGTTGCAGGGACTTTATGTCGCGACAGCAGCGGTATGACCAGTCTGAGATATTCGGCCGCGGTGTCTACATTCAGGTCACTCGCATTAAGGCTCATCGATGCGCTCCCTCTAGACGCTTACTTCATTCCGTATCCAATGGCGGGTTTATCGGACCCGCAGCGGCGGAACTTGAATCCTTTTTTCTCATTATTTATTTCTTGACGGCCAGGGCTACCGTGTATTGCTTTCCTTGCTTGATCTTGCGGTGGTTATTGAATATTTCCTCAAAACTACGGGCGATAAACTGGCGCAGCCCGCTGATCACGACTACATAAAAACGACCGCCCGGTTCAAGGTGTTCATAGATGTCGTTAAAGAATAAATAGTAGTGCTCTTTGCTCGTTTTCGCCGGTAGATTGGTGACCGCCAATGTGAACGATTGATCAGGTATATGTTTAAGGCCGTCGCTCAACATGGCGTGCGCGTTGTTGATGTGATTGCGCTTGGCATTGGCGTTGGCGTATTCGACGGCGACAAAATCTTTGTCGACCATCAGACAGGCGCCTTCGGGCGCCGACTTGGCGATCGCCAGACCCAGTGGTCCGTAGCCGCAGCCCAGGTCGATCGCGCGATCGTCGGGCCTGACCTCGAGGTGGTCCAGTAGCAGGCGGCTGCCTTCGTCGATGCCTTTGGGTGAGAACAATCCCCAGGTGGTGTGGAACGTCAAATCGTGACCGAGCAGGTTGTCGCTGAACACGATGTCCTGGCGCAGCCGGTCGAGGTCGAGTGGGGGTCTGGGTTTCTTAGCCATGTGCCTTGGTTTGTTCGTCCAGCCACGCGGTGATGCGCGGCAGATGGGCTTGCAGGTGTTCGAACCGGTGGCTGCCGCCTTCGGTCACGTCGATGTCTTTATCCGCGTAGAACGCCTGGGCGAGGCGGTAGTCGAGTACCTCGTCGGCGGTCTGCAGCAGCACAAGATAGCGTTCGTCGTCGCCCAGGCTGTCGCGACGCATGTCGATCAGGGTCTGCAGGAACGCGGGTATCACGCGAAACCGCATGCCGTCGCACCAACGCTGGTGTTCTCCCAGGTAGTCGTGCAGTAGCGCATGCGGCTCGATGGCCGGGTTGATCAACACGGTCGGCAGTGGCCTTTCGGCGTTCAGATAGGTGGCGTAGTAGCCGCCCAGCGATGAGCCGACCACGGCCTTGACGGCGTAGCGGTCGATCAAGTCGCGCAGGTGAGCGATCGCGCGTTCGGGGCAGAACGGCAGATCCGGCGCGATCACGTGCTCGATGCCGAAGTGACGGCGCAGGGTTAGCGACTTGTCGCCCCAGCCGCAGCTGCCGAAACCGTGGATGAACAGAATCATGCCGTGTGCTGCTGGCCGCACACCGGGCAATTCGGGTCGGCGCGCAGGCGCAGTTCGCGCCACTGCATACGCAGTGCATCGAGGATCAACAGGCGGCCGGTGAGCGTCTCGCCGACCCCGGTGATCAGCTTGATCGCCTCGAGCGCCTGCATCGCGCCGATGATGCCGACCAGTGGAGCAATCACGCCGTTTTCACTGCAACGCAGATCCTGTTCACCGTCTTCGGTATACAGGCAGCGGTAGCAGGGCTCGCCGGGTTTGCCGGAAAACAC
Organism: Thiosocius teredinicola; assembly: GCF_002009425.1. Lineage (NCBI taxonomy): Bacteria > Pseudomonadati > Pseudomonadota > Gammaproteobacteria > Chromatiales > Sedimenticolaceae > Thiosocius > Thiosocius teredinicola. The sequence goes on along the minus strand of NZ_CP019936.1, from coordinate 4,373,627 downwards.
GCTGATCTGCGCGTCCCAGCGGATTGCAGCGCCAGAAACCAACGGTGTCTGTGTGTCGTGGCAGGCGGCGTTGACCGCGAACCGGGTGTCGAAGTTGTCGCTGCAATCGAGTACCACGTCGGCCGCTGCGACGGCCTCGTGCAAGGTGTCGCCCGACAGGCGCTGTTTGCTCGGCAGCACGTGCGTGCTCGGGTTGAGGCCGTTCAGGGTGAGCGCTGCGGATTCGACCTTGGACATACCGATGCGGTCGGTGGTGTGTATCACCTGACGCTGCAGGTTGCTCAGGTCGACCTCGTCGTCGTCGACAAGGTGCAGCGTGCCGACGCCGGCGGCGCCGAGATACATCGCGACCGGTGAACCGAGCCCGCCGAGGCCGATCACCAAGGCCCGGGCATCGAGTAATCGTTGCTGACCCTCGACGCTGAGTTCGGGCAGCAGTATCTGTCGGCTGTAGCGCAGCAGCGCGTCGTCATCCATCGTTCAATGATTCCGTGCGCGGTGCGGTGGTTCTGCCGACGCTCAGCGGCGGCGGATATTGCTCAGAGATAGCGGCGCCAATGGTCGGGACGGTCGTCCTGGCAGCCGTGATCGCGTTTCTGGTAGCGGCTGACGAACACCTTCTGCGTGCAGTTGGCGTCGCCTTTGGCGCAGCCGAGATTGGCCCGCTGGGTTTCTTCGGTGTAGTGATACAGCGCACGGCGGATTTTGGTGGTCAGTCGGTTATCCAGGTGAAAGCCGTTTTGTTCGAGGAATTGCTCGATGTCGGCTAGGCAGATCGCCAGTAGATGATACGAGATCTGCAAGGTGCTCGGGCTGATGACCTCGACGTTCTGGATGCCTTCGATGTCGACGAGCAAGACGGCGGCGGATCCGGCCTGGTTGGGGTCGGGGTGGAGAGTGCAGAATGCGACTTCGCGCCGCTTGAACAGGCTGCTGCCTTGATCGTCCATTTGGCCAATGCTGTGCCGAAAGGCGCTGGTGGTCAAGGGTAGCGTGGACGGAAGCGGACCGGTGTCAGCTTTGGCGCTGTCCTCCCGATACGCGCGCGTTTCCCGCCAGATCGCGATTCCCGGTGACTGCACGGTAGGCGTATTGGTGCAGCAGCCCGGCCACCGCGTCGCCCTGGTCATAGCCGTGTTCCAGCCACAGCCAGCCCTCGGGCTTCAGATAGGTGGCGGCGTGGGCGACGAGATGGCGGATATCGTCCAGTCCGTCAGCGCCCGAGACCAGGGCCTCGCGTGGTTCGAAGCGCACGTCGCCGTGCGCCAGGTGCGGATCGCGTTCGGCAATATAAGGCGGATTGCTGACGATGGCGTCGAACCGCGAACCGGCGGGCAGTGCATTGAACCAGTCGCCGTGCAGCAAGCTGACGTTCTTAAGCTGCAGGCGTTCGAGATTGCGGCGGGCGACGTCCAGGGCGGCGACCGAGCGATCGACGGCAGTGATCTGCCAGCGCGGCCGTTCATAGGCGATAGCCAGGGCTATTGCGCCGCTGCCGGTGCCCAGGTCGAGCACTGCGGCTTCCTCAGGCAGGTCCGCTTGCAACACGGTTTCGATGAGTAGCTCGGTCTCTGGCCGGGGTATCAGGGTGTCGGTACTCACCTCGAGTTCGAGTGCCCAGAACGCGCGCCGGCCTGTGAGGTGGGCAACCGGGTGCCCGGCGGCGCGTTGTTCGATCAGTTGCTCGAAAACCGCCTGTGCAGTGGCCGGCAGTGGGTCGTCGGCGTGGGCGTACAGCCAGCTGCGATCCTTCTCCAGCACGTGCGCCAGCAGTACCTGGGCGTCGAGCAACGGTTGCTCGGCCGCACTGCCGAGCCGCTCGGCGTTTAGCCGCAGATGCTCTCGAATGGTTTGGCTCATTCGTCGCCGAGGCTGGCGAGCAGCTCGGCCTGGTATTCGTGGCGTAGTGGTTCGACCACGTGGTCGAGCCCGCCCTCCATGATCTCGTCGAGCTTGTACAGCGTCAGGTTGATGCGGTGATCGGTCAGCCGGTTCTGCGGGAAGTTGTAGGTGCGGATACGTTCCGAGCGGTCGCCGCTGCCGACCTGCAGGCGACGGTCTTCGGCGCGCGTGGCCGCGGCATCGGCCTGTGCCGCGGCCAGCAGCTTGGACTGCAGCAACGACATCGCGCGTGCCTTGTTCTTGTGTTGCGATCGCTCGTCCTGGCATTCGACGACGACACCGGTCGGCAGGTGGGTGATGCGCACGGCCGAATCGGTGGTGTTGACGTGCTGACCGCCCGCACCGGATGAGCGGTAGGTGTCGATGCGCAGATCGTTGGGGTTGATGTCGAACTCGTCGACCGTTTCGGCCTCCGGCAGTATCGCCACCGTGCACGCCGAGGTATGGATGCGGCCCTGTGATTCGGTTTCGGGCACGCGCTGCACGCGGTGTGCGCCGGACTCGAACTTCAAGCGCGAATAAACGCCCTGGCCGATGATCCTGACGACGACCTCTTTGTATCCGCCGAGTTCGCCGGCACTCTCGCTGATCATCTCGGTCTTCCAGCGATTCTGTTCGGCGTAGCGCAGGTACATGCGTAGCAGGTCGGCCGCGAACAGCGCCGCCTCGGCGCCGCCGGTGCCGGCACGTACTTCGAGATAGACGTTGCGCTCGTCGTTGGGATCGCGCGGCAATAGCAGACGTTGCAGTTCGGGTTCGAGTGTCGCCAGCGTTTCGCGCGCCTCGCCGATCGCGTCTTCGGCCAACTCGGCCATCTCCGGATCGTTCAGCATCTCTTCGGCGCTGTGCAGTTCCGATTCGGCATCGATGAACTTCTGATAGGCCTGGCTGACCGGCTCGATCTGCGCGTATTCCTGGCTCAGGCCGCGGAACTGGTTGTTGTCCGCCTGAACGGCAGGCTCGGCCAGCAGGGCTGTGATCTCATGGAAGCGATCGTTGATGTGTTCGAGTTTGCTACGGATGCTGGCTTTCATGGCTCGGCGGATACGGGGTGAGGGTGATGATGGCGGTAGAAGGTTGCGCTGCTGTCGGTGCAGCGCCGCTAGCGTGCTGAGCGCAGCTAATCCTTACCCGGCTTGCCGTGTCCCAGTTGGAACAAGGCGTTGGCCGCCTCGAGCAGTTCGTGGCGCCCCAGGCTGCCCGCCTCGCGCAGTTGGGTGCTGGGCGTGTGCAACAGCTTGTTGGTCAGTGTTTGGGCGAGGAATGCCAGCACCTCTTCCGGCGGTTTGCCGCCTTCGAGCATTCGCAGGGCCTTGGCCAGCACTTCGTCGCGTACGTTGCAGGCCTGTTTGCGGTAGTCCTGGATCAGGCTGACGGCATCGAGTGAGCGCATCCAGCCGAGGAACTCATCGACCTGAAAGCGGATGATTTCTTTGGCCTGCTCGGCGGCTTCCTGGCGGGAGCGCAGATTGCCTTGAATGACCTCGTCGAGATCGTCCACGGTGTACAGGTAGACGTCATCGAGCGATGCCACCTCGGCCTCGATATCGCGCGGTACGGCGATGTCCACCATGAAGATGGGCTGGTGGCGACGCTTCTTCAGTGCACTTTCGACCGTGCCTTTGCCGAGTATGGGCACCGGGCTGGCGGTCGATGCGATCACGATGTCTGCTTCGGGCAGGTGGGTCGGAATCTCGGTAAGACCGATCGCATAGGCATCGAACTGGGTGGCCAGTTCTTGCGCATTGGCGATCGTGCGGTTGGCGACGATCAGTCGGCCGATGCCGTTCTGCACCAGATGCCGCGCGGCCAGTTCGACGGTTTCACCGGCGCCGATCAACATCGCCGTCTGCTGCGACAGGTCGGCGAAGATCTGGCGCGCGAGGCTGACCGCGGCGAACGCCACCGATACCGGGCTGTCGCCGATCGCGGTATCGGTGCGCACCTGCTTGGCCGTGGTGAACGCATGCTGGAACAGGCGGGTAAGCATCTTGCCGGTACGACCGGCATCGCTTGCCGTCTGGAAGGCCGATTTCACCTGACCGAGGATCTGCGGCTCGCCCAGTACCAGCGAATCCAGTCCACTCGCCACCGACAACAGGTGCCCGATTACATGACGTTCTTCATGGACGTACAGGTAAGGTGAGATATCCTCCACCGCCAGGCCATGGAACTCGGCGAGCCATTCGCGGGTCGTTTCCTGTGCATCGGCATCGGCGTGGCAGTACACCTCGGTGCGGTTGCAGGTCGACAGGATGACCGCCTCGTGTACGCCGGCAAGTTCAGTCAGACTGCGCAACGCCGCGACGATGATATCCGGGCCGAACGTCAGGCGTTCGCGGATATTTACCGGCGCGGTTGTATGGTTGAGTCCGATGGCAAGCAGGGGCATGACGGCCGTCACGGCTTTCGTTAAGGGAATAGAAATTTTGAGATATCAAAGGGTTGAATGCAAGCAACAGACGCGCTTTCGTCGCCTCCGGCAGGCGGCTTTAACCATTCCCGTGCACCCGCCTATCCGTTAATCTAAGCGCCGTGAATAAACCATTATTGATCATCGGCTTGGCATGCCTATTCGCCGCCCAGGGCTGTCAGTCGCTCAAGCAGAAAGACGCGGCGGCGTCGGATGTCGAACCGGCGGGTGAAAAGCGCGCCGTCGTGCTGCCGTTTCCCGAACCGGAATCGGTCAAGCGGGAACTCGACGAAGACCTGGTGTACAGCTACCTGGTTGGTGAGATCGGCGCCCATCGCGGCGAGCTTCGGCTGGCGCAGAACCACTATCAGCACGCCGCCATCCTGGCGCGCGATGCCTATGCGGCGGAACGGGCGACACGCATAGCGCTCCATCTGAAGGACTACCCCGGCGGCCTGGCGGCGGTTCGTCGCTGGGTCGAGCTGGCACCGAATTCGGTCTCGGCACGTCAATTGGCATCGATACTGTTCCTGCGTAACCAGCAGCCTGACAAGGCCGCTGAACATCTCGACGCCCTGATCAAGATCGCCGATGCCTACGGTGACGATGGATTCCTGCAGGCCGCAAGTGCGCTGAGCGTTGAGAGCGATCGAGATGCGGCCGAGCAGTTGATGAAGGGCCTGCACGAGCGCCATCCGGACGACGTGCGATCGCTGTACGCCCTGGCCGTGCTGGAAACCGCGCATCGCGAGTTCGCCACGGCCGAGACCCGTTTGCGGGCCGTCATCGAGCGCAAGCCGGATTGGGAACAACCGCGGGTGCTGCTGGCGCGCGTGCTGGTGGCGCAAAGCCAGCGCGACAAGGCACTCGAACTGCTGGGCGAGAGCGTCAAGAGCTACCCCGACAGCGAGCTGCTGCGCACGACCTATGCGCGCATGCTGGTCGATGCGAGCGACTACAAGCGCGCGCTCGAGCAGTTCCGCGCGTTGCACGAACTGAAGCCGAAGGATGACGAAATCGCTTTCGGCTACGCCATGTTGGCGACTCAGCAGGAGGCGTGGGACGAAGCCCGCCCGCTGTGGCAGAAGCTGCGTAGCAATCCCGAACGACGCGACGAGGCGGCCTATTACCTTGCGCAGATCGAGGAGCAGGCCGGCAACGACGACCTCGCCGTCGGCTTGTACCGCACCGTTCGCGGAGGCGATCTGAAGGTCGATGCGGTGATCCGTGCCTCACAGATTCTGGCGCGCACCGCCCGTCTGGGCGAGGCACGCGAGACCCTGCAACAGGCACGTATCGCCAACCCGGATCGGGCCGCCGATCTGTACGTGGCGGAAACTCAGTTGGCGCAGAAGCACGGCAGCCGCGAAGATGCCTTGGCCTTGTACGAGCAGGCGCTGAAGACGTTCCCGGCGAATCACGACCTGCGCTACAACCGTGCGCTGTACGTCGTTGAGCTCGGCGATTTCGCCTGGATGGAGCGCGATCTGCGCATGATCCTCGCCGAAGACCCCGACCATGCCGACGCGCTCAATGCCTTGGGTTACACCATGGCCGACCGCAACGAGCGGCTCGACGAGGCGTTCGCCTACGTGGCCCGCGCGCTCAAACTGCGTCCCGACAATCCGGCTGTGCTCGATAGCATGGGTTGGGTGTTGTATCGCAAAGGCGATCTCGAGCAGGCGACCAAGTACCTCAAGCGGGCGTTGGAGATCGTCAAAGACGACGAAATCGCAGCGCACCTCGGTGAGGTGCTGTGGGTCAGCGGCCAAAAAGAAGACGCCCAGGCCGTGTGGCGCGATGCCTTGGTGCATACGCCCGACAGCGACAAGGTGAAGTCGGCGATCGAGAGGCTAGACGCCGATATTTGATGAGTCAGACGACGACCTGGCCGGCTCCGGCAAAACTCAACCTGTTGTTGCGGATCGTCGGTCGGCGTGCGGATGGCTACCATCTGTTGCAGACCGTCTTCCAGTTCATTGACCTTTGCGATGAGCTGACCTTCTCGGTGCGCGAAGACGGCCGGGTTCATCGCCTCAGCGAGCTCGCCGGTGTCGCCGCCGGGAACGACCTCGTGGTCAGAGCCGCACACTTGCTGCAGCAGGAAACCGGCTGTCGCCTGGGTGCCGATATTGATGTCACCAAGCGCATCCCGATGGGCGGTGGACTCGGTGGCGGGAGTTCGGACGCCGCAACCACGCTGGTTGCGCTGAATCACCTGTGGCGACTTGGGCTCGATCACGAGCGGCTTGCCGAGCTGGGATTGCAGCTGGGGGCGGACGTACCGATCTTCGTGCGCGGACGCGCCGCGTGGGCGGAAGGCGTCGGCGAAGCTTTCACCGATATCGAGCCAGAGATGCCCGTCTACCTCGTGTTGGCGCCGCCGGTACACGTCGACACCGGCAAAGTGTTCCAAGACCCGGAATTGACAAGGAATTCTGACAGAATCACAATACGCGACTTTCTCGCCGGGGAACATGGCAACGACTGTCTTGCCGTGGTGCGCAAGCGCTACCCCGCGATCGCTCAAGTCTTTGACTGGCTTGACGAAAAAGCAAGCGCGAGGATGACCGGAACGGGCGCATGCCTGTTTGCAGCATGCGCCGACCGCAGCGCCGCAGAAACACTGCTGGCAGCGCGACCGGCCGGGGTCGAGGGTTTTGTGGTTCAAGGTTTGAACCGTTCGCCGCTGCTGGATGCACTGCATCGCGCGCGAGCAGATTGAAGTTTATTGGGGCGTGGCCAAGCGGTTAAGGCACCGGACTTTGACTCCGGCATCCCAGGTTCGAATCCTGGCGCCCCAGCCATAATTGATAGACCGCGAAGCGGTCGGGCACCAGGGGTGTCGGCGCCAGGGTGAGAACCGTAGAGGTTCGACGCCGGCGCGCAGCGCCAAGAACGTCGCGCGAAGCGCGGCGGCCCGAAGGGCGAGGGCGAAAGCCCGAGTAATCCTGGCGCCCCAGCCATAATTGAAGGAACGCGAAGCGGCACGGAAGACGCCATGAGCCGCCAAGGTGTTGGCACAAAGACGAATACCTGTAAAGTTGCCGAAAGGCAGCTTTTTTTGTCGCCGAAACAGACGGGAGTTCTCAGTGTCCAGCAGCGGCATGATGGTTTTTTCTGGTAACGCCAATCCGCAGTTGACTACGGATATCGCGAGCTACCTGGATATCCCGCTGGGGAAAGCGGCGGTAGGCCAGTTTAGTGACGGCGAGTCGATGGTCGAGATCCAGGAGAATGTTCGCGGTCGTGACGTATTCGTTGTACAGCCGACCTGCGAGCCCACCAACGACAACCTGATGGAGTTGTTGGTGATGATCGACGCTCTGCGCTGGTCGTCGGTGCGGCGGGTGACAGCGGTGATACCGTATTTCGGCTATGCCCGCCAGGATCGCCGGCCACGCTCGGCGCGCGTGCCGATTACGGCGCGCCTGGCGGCGAAGATGATTGGCACTGCAGGCGCCGACCGGGTGCTGACGATGGATCTGCATGCAGACCAGATCCAGGGCTTTTTCGATATCCCGGTCGACAATGTCTACGCCTCGCCGATATTGCTGGGCGACATCTGGCGGCAGAAGTATCCCGACCTGATGGTGGTATCGCCGGATGTCGGCGGCGTGGTGCGCGCCCGGGCCTTGGCGAAGCGCCTGGATGACGCCGACCTGGCGATTATCGACAAGCGCCGACCGAAGGCGAATGTGGCGCAGGTCATGAACATCATCGGTGATGTTCGAGGTCGCACCTGTGTGCTGGTGGACGACCTGGTCGACACCGCAGGCACGCTGTGCAAGGCGGCCGGCGCTTTGAAAGATGCGGGTGCTGCGAAGGTGGTGGCGTACTGTACCCACCCGGTGCTGTCGGGGCCGGCCGTCACCAACATCGAAGCATCGCGCCTGGATGAATTGGTGGTCACGTCGACGATACCGCTGCGCGAAGAGGCGGCGGCGTGCCAGAAGATCCGTCAGCTATCGATCGCCGGCCTGCTGGCCGAATCGATCCGACGGATCAACAACGAGGAATCGGTGAGTTCGCTGTTTGTGGACTGACCCGGGGGCATTGTCCCCAAATTGGCTGCATCCGGATCATGCCTGGTCGCGGGCCCCGGATGTGAGTTTTTACTTAAATTGAGAAACGTGACATGCAAGAGAATTTTGAAATCAACGCAGTGTCCCGTAGCGATCAAGGCAAAGGTGCGAGCCGCCGCCTGCGTCGCGAGGGCATGGTACCGGGCATCATCTACGGGGGTGGCAAAGACCCTGAGATGATCGCTACCAAACACAACGAGCTGATCCAGCACCTGGACCACGAAGCGTTCTATTCACACATCCTGAAAGTGAATGTAAACGGCACCGCGCAGAAGGTTGTGCTGAAAGACCTGCAACGTCATCCGGCCAAGCCGTTCGTTACCCACCTGGATCTGCTGCGCGTCGCCGATAGCGACCGCATCAAGATGAACGTGCCGCTGCACTTCCTGAACGAAGAGACATCGCCTGGTGTGAAAGCGGGTGGCCAGGTATCGCACACGTTGACCGACGTCGAGATCATCTGCGAAGCGAAGAACCTGCCCGAGTACATCGAGATCGATCTCGGTGGCATGGAAATCGGCGACATTGTGCATCTCACCGATATCAAACTGCCGGAAGGCGTCGAGCTGGTTGCTCTGACGCACGGCGACGTCGAAGAGCACAATGAGGCAGTTGTCTCTATTCACGCTGCACGCGGTGGCGCTTCGGCCGAAGAAGGCGAAGAGGGCGAAGGCGAAGAAACCGAATAACGGTTTATTCGTTAACGCTGGCTGCTTAGGCAGCGACGAACGGCGGCCTCGTGCCGCCGTTTTGTTTAGCGGAGAAGGTTCATGCCTGCGATCAAATGCGTGGTGGGGCTCGGCAACCCGGGCCCGAAGTACGCCGAGACACGACATAACGCCGGATTCTGGCTGGTGGATGAGCTGGCACGGGCGCACGGTGACACGTTGCGGGCAGAGAAGAAGTTTTCTGCCGAGGTGGGGCGAATCGCTACGCCTGCTGGCGATTGCTGGCTGCTCAAGCCGATGACCTATATGAATCACAGTGGGCGTTCGGTCAGCGCTTTTGCAAGCTTCTACCGCATCGCGCCGTCCGAGATTCTGGTGGCCTATGATGAACTCGACCTTGATCCCGGCGTGGTTCGTTTGAAGGTCGGCGGCGGCCATGGCGGACACAACGGCATGCGCGATATCTGTTCCGCACTGGGCACGAAGGACTTCAACCGGATACGGATCGGTATCGGCCACCCCGGCCACAAGGACGCAGTCGTCGACTATGTGCTATCGCGACCGGGTAAACAGGATCAGGCCGCGATTGAAACCGCGATCGATCAGGTCATGCGTCACTGGGAGCTGATACAGGGCGGCGACGCACAGAAGGCGATGAACTCATTGCATGCCGCAACCTGACGGCGCGGCCTTGAAGAGCTGATTTAGAAGAATGCCCCGGCTAGCCCGGGGCATTTTCTTTGACGGTGGTCAGTGATTGCCGAAGACGTACTTCGGCTTGAACAGATAGACCATCAGCGGCAACAGCATCAGAGCGGTGAATACATCGATGAACAGTGCTGAACCGATATACACCGCGAGCCCCCAGGTGTTGGCGAGCGTCGTGCCCACCAGCGGGATAAAGCTGCCGAGCAGCACGACGATCGATACGATGACCGCTGACCCCGTGGTGTTCTGGGTGTTACGCAATGCGGTCATCCAGTTGCCGCCGGTAGCCAGCATTTCCTCGCGCAGTCGCGACACCATGTAGATACCGTAGTCGACACCCAAGCCCATGGCGATCGACAACGTGACCAGCAGGTGAAACGCCAGGTTGCCCGACCAGTTCTCGACCGCGGTGAAGTAACCGCCGAGACCGTATTGCGCAAATAGGGTGATCAGCAACGTCACTGTCAGCAGACCCGACACGAGAACCGAGCGGAACATCAGGGCAGCGATAATGAAGATCGCCAACGCCGTCTGCATGGGGCTCAACAGCCAGTTGTCCATGGCCACTTCGCGGGTCGCCTCGGTTGCGCCGAGGAAGCCGCCGATGCCGGGCCGCACATACTCTGGCCCGTCAGTGGCCAGTGCATTGGTATCTCCGGATTTATCGGCGTTACGCAGACCGAAATTGACCTTTGCGAAACCGGGGTCGTTCTTGTGGTCTTCGATGTACTGCTGGATGTCCATCGTGACCTGGTGTGTCTCGACCGGGTCCATCGTATTGATGAACCCGAGGATCACACCCTCGTTCCAGGTTTCGGTGTTGACGAACGAGTCCATGTCTCCGGCCGACGTCATCGCCTCGAGCAGGCCGTTGTACATCTGGACGATCTCGTTCGGGCTGCGGTCGTCGTCCGGGTTGATGGCCAGCAGGTAATCCTTGTTGGGCACGGCCAAATCACTGAGCTTGGTCGGCTCACCGGGTTCGGCCGTCAACAGCATGTTGACCAATCGGACGTACTGCGTGTACGAGCCGGTGTAGCCGATGAACTCATGGTTGCGCATCCATGTTTCCATCTTCTCCATGTCGGTGTGCAACTCGACATCGTTGAACACGCCCTGCGGTCCGCAGGCTTCGCTGTCCCAGCAACTCATCTCTGTCTTGTACTTCTGGCAGAGCTGCAGTTTTTCGGTGCGGTCTTCGACGTCGTAGATCGACTCGGGGAAGTAGTCATCGATACATCCGGGCAAGTTCTCGACTTTCCCACGGATGGGAATCGATACCGAGATAACGCCCGGCATGATCTCGTTGAGCTGAACCAGGTCCTTCCATGTGGGTGAGTTGCCCTTGAATGCGGCGCGGGCATAGTTGATGCCCTTTTCCACGCCCGGCATGTAGTCGCCTTCTACTGCGAGCTTAACGCCGTCTTCCGGGATGCCCTTCCAGTTCATCAGGTTGGTGTAGTAGGTCGAGCCGACAAACACCAGCAACACCACGCCGATCGGCACCCATTTGCCAGGTCCCGAAATCAGGCGGGTAAGGAAGCCACCGACCCCGGTCTCCCAGCCGTGGCTCTCCATCGTCTTGCACGATTCCTGAGACGGCGGGAACACCGTCAACAGCAACGGGATCAGGGTGGTTGTGGTCAGCAGCAGGGTGAGCATGCCGAACACGCCGAAGTAGGCGTAGTCTTTGTAGAACGAGATGTCGACGCTGGCGAGTGTGGCGAAGCCGACCATGTCCGTCACGATCGACAGCGTGGCGGGGACGATCGTATGGCGGATCGCTTCGCGCGCGGCCTGCATGCAATCGCCGCGCTGCCCATGCTCAAGCAGGAAGCGGCGCGTCACCTGCACCGAGTGCCCGATACCGATGGCGAGCAGCAGCATCGGTGTCAGCACCATCATCGTGGTCAGCTTGAACGCCGTAAAGCCCATCAGGCCCAAAGTCATAGCGATCGTCATGCCGACGCCAATCAACGGAAACGCGGCGCCGCGCCAATCGCGAAACTCCAGCCACAACACCGCAATAACGATCGCGATCGAGATGGCGAACAACCACCAGTGATCGACCAGGTCCGCGAGCATCCAGGCGAGGAAGTAGGGTTCGCCGGCGACCAGCAACTCGATGCGCTCGTCCTGGGCGTACTCGTCCATCATCGACCGGACTTCGCGCACCCACGGCAGGTACATTTCCTTGACGTCGTCGGTGTAGTCCGCGATGACGTAAGCGGCTTTGGCGATGCAGCTGTCCTTATCGTAGTCTTCGTACGCGCAGCGGTTGCCGTCTTTGTCCCACATCGACACCAGCATCGGCGCCATGACGGGGTTGGTCTTCACACCTTCGCGCAGAAACGCGAGCTGCTCTTTCGCGATCTCGGGATCGTCGCTGATACCTTCGGTAGGGATCAGACGTTTGAACACCAGACCGTTTTCGTCGGTGCCCATGTACTTGATCTTTTGCGCGGCGATATCGATGAAATTCGCCGGGCGAGAATGCGGTAGGGCTTCCAGCTTGTTATGGATGTCCTGGATCTTGTTGATGAACCAGGGTTGCCAGATATCGCCTTCTTTGACCTTCAATGCGAAAACCATCAGGTTGCCCATGCCGAAGTTCTTTTCGGCATAAAGGTTCGTGGCAACGTAGCGATTGGTCTCGGGAAGCAGGGTGTCGGGATCGTTACGCACATCCATATCGGGGATGAAGATCGCGCCGACGATGCTGGCAATCAAAAGCAGGATGATGATCGGCCAGCGAAAACTTAAAACGAAATCAGCGTAAGCGTTGGCCCAGCGGTTCTCTTTGATGGTCATGGCTAATAGCTCGGCTTGGTGTGAGGTAGCGCCAAAAAAAGCGGCGTCGACTAATCGATCGCCGCTTTTTCAAGTGCCTTCAGTCGATCATTCGATGATGTACTTCAGGCCGACTTGGATGTTGGAGGAATCCTTGTACTGTCCGAACAAAGTGTCTTCGTCGCCCCAGTAGACATTTATCTCTCCCATCACTACGAGTTCGTCGGTTAGTGAATACTCGGCATCCAGTCTGTTCCAGTAACCACCACCTTCTTCGTAGATGATGATGTTGTTGACGCGACCAAGCTGTGATTCGCCGACCGGTTTGGAAAGGAACAGAGAGTAAAACTCTTTGTTCTTCCACGCTTTCTGCAAACCGTTGGTCAGGTTCAGTGTTGCGGAATCCGCTGTGTAGCGCGAACAGTCGAACGCCACTCCCAGCTGCGTGTAACAAGTACGCTTGTCGTCTTCGAAATCCAGGTTGCGGAACTGGATGAACTGGCCGCTGACAAGCAGGTTGGTCATCACGGTCACGTCCACGCCGAGCACATACTTGAAGAAATCGGCCTCTTCCGGTCTCAGCGCCCCTTCAAGGTCACCGATCGCCAGCAGCCGTTTGTCGACGACAGGCTGCATGGTGTCTTTGTCGTAGAGGAATTCGCCGCGCAATACAATCGGTAGATCGGCCGCATCAAAGGCATAGTCGAACGACGCGCCCAAGCTGTGAATACGGTTCAGCGACTCGGTGAAGCGCAGTTCGACACCGTTCGGGCTCAGCGTTCCCGCGCCCCCGGTCGGATCGGCTGCACCGTAGTAGTCGCCAGCGCCGTTGCGCAACAACACCGTGGTGTTGCCGGAGCCGGGGGTGCTAAGGACATCGCTGTCGCGAGATACGACCGCACCTGTCGGCAGTCCGCCACCACCGGGGGCGCGAAGCTCGGTCCGAAGCTCTTCGCCGGTCACGGCATCGTGATAACTAAGGTCGACAACAGGATTGGAGTCGTAGTGATAGAAATAGTTGAGCGAGTAGTTTAGACCGGCATCGGTAGCGTTGCGCCAGCGGAACCCGGCGTTCGGGTTGGAGCTGCTGGGGTAGTCGCGTTCATAACTGGTGGTCATCGGACCATGGGTAGCAGCAAGCGACAAACCAAATGTGTCATTTCCGCTGAACGTGTTGAATGTGGAGAACGTAGCGTTCGGCATCATTTCAAACGCTGACGTTGCACCATCGGTAGAAAGCCAAGAAACGGTGATGGGTACACCGTCTGTGCCTTCGACAGGCATTACGTTGGTAACGTTGTTGTTTTGGAGGTCTGTGCCGAGAGGTGCACCGATGGTTGATACCCCGTTCTGCGCCAATGCGTTGAGTAGCACGAAGCCATTCTCAACACCACCGATGGTGGGTACTACTGAGTCCGAGGTTACAGGTAGTGCGCCACCGGGAGTATCCAGTGCGAGGAAACCGCCGCTCGTATCCCAGGTTGAATTCGCGAAAAAGTCGACGGTCATGTTCGTGAACGGAACCAAGCCTATGCCGGATGCGCCACCGAACCCGCCTAGGTCTTCGGCAAGGGTAAATGTGGTTGCCACGTTTGCCAGCGCCGGTGCGACATTGAGGAAGCCATTGACTTGGCCGGTGATGGCATCGACGCCTTTTGCAATAAACGGCTGTCCTGGATCTCCATCGGAGTTCAGGCCAGGAAACTTGTTTTCCTCGTGTTGAGAAACGATTAACTGCAGGTTGCCGCCATTGTCGAAATTTCGCTCGGCGTTGATCATCCAGACTGGGATGCGTGCATCCTCGACCGCATTCTGGTTCAGTTCACGAAAGTCCGTCGGGTTGATGATGTCGAGTAGCTTGATGCCGTCGGCAGTACCCCAGACGACCTGTTGTTTACCAACGCGGAAATACCAATCCGATGCTTTAGTATCGACATAGAGTTCTCGCAGGTAGTCGTTTTGCGAGTACAGCATGTGACCTTTATAGTCATCAGCTGCTTCGGTGTCATATACCGGGCGCAGTTCCATGTGCCAGGAGCTCTCTTCTCCGAGATCGCCGTTGAAGAAGATGCGAGCAGAATTCTCGAACTTCATGAGGTCTCCAGCGTCATGCTCGCGATCGTCGAGCATGCTTCGTGTGCCGTTGTTGACTTGACCAGAGTTCGTGAAGAATGCGGTTTCGTTTTTTAGTTCGGCCGAGATTTCGATCTCTGCGTGGGCGCTCATGGGTGCAGCTATCAGGGCGGCTATAGCTACGCCCAATGGTGATTTGGCAAACATGTGAATACTCCCTTCGCGCAAAGCGCGCCTTTGGTGGTGCCGGGTTTTATCCCGGCAACGTATCGTTATTTTGTTTAAGACGGTTTAGCGCTTGATCTTGCGCAGGGTTGATTCGGACCACCAGTCGGAGTCATAACTCTGGTCCACGGCGTTGACATTGCTGGGAATAACGGCCCATGTTTGGTTGCCGGTAGCAAGCGTTTTGCCGTACCAGTAACCCCAGCCTACAGCTCGAGGGTCGTCGCTCTTGCCGAGCGGTACCCAGTTGCGATCGATGACCTTAACCATCTCGCCGTTTTTGAAGTATTCGCTGCGGTAATCGGCGAAGGATTTGGCGTCGATATAGGAGATGCGGTAGTCGTACCACCAGCTTTCGAACTTGGTGGTCGATTTAACTTTGTAGACTTCTTTGCCTTTCTGGTCGCAAGAACCGGATTTCGGCAGGTCTTTGGTATAGCGGGTTTGTTCGTCGTCGTTGATGGCGATGTAGCCGAGGCAGTCGTTGAACGTTTCTTTGCCCATCAACTCGTGGGTTTCGTGCATTGGCTTGCGTAGCGTTACGTCGCCGAACGTAAAGTCAGAGCCGCCCCATGCATCATCGTGAGCGGGTTGTGCGAAGCGACGTATCTTGCGTAGCGCCGGCAGCCAGATCATGTATGACTGACTCTTGGCGTCGTCCTGATAGTCGGTGATCAACATGCCGGTGCCTTTCAGCTTGCCGGAGCGGAAGATCGCGAGGTCTTCTGCCTTGGTGGCGTCGTCAGCCGGATACTCGTTGTTCAAATAACGCTCAAGCGTATTGGTGGTCGGTTTTTTACCTTCACCTTTAATGACCAGAACAGTGATGTCTTTTCCTTGCTTGGTGATAGCGTAATTCTTGAAGGCGTAAAAATGGTTGACGAAGTACACCTGATCGATGATCTGGTCAGCGGTCAAATCGCCGCTGGGGTAAGGAAGATCCTTGGCTACGCCAGCGATGGCGGAGAAAGATAGTGTGCTGGCGATTGCCAGGGCAGCGGCACGAGCCCGAAACGGGTTACGCATGGTTGCTCCTCTCTTCTTTGATATGGTTTTCAACGCGCAAGCAAACGCACTCGAGTTACGAGTTCTCAATTGCCGACGGTCTTCTTTAGGGTTATTTCGTCCGCGAGGTGGTAGAGCGAAATCTACAACGCAAGCCGGGACGTTGTTTTTATTTTGATTTTGTTATTAGACCCGATCTTACTCCGCGTTTTGGCGGGCCACCAGTGTTTTTATGGTGATTATTGATCGATAGAA
Source organism: Thiosocius teredinicola (assembly GCF_002009425.1). Taxonomy (NCBI): domain Bacteria; kingdom Pseudomonadati; phylum Pseudomonadota; class Gammaproteobacteria; order Chromatiales; family Sedimenticolaceae; genus Thiosocius; species Thiosocius teredinicola. The sequence goes on along the minus strand of NZ_CP019936.1, from coordinate 4,357,503 downwards.
CTGATAGGGAGATAAAGAGAAATATAGGGCGCTCCATGACCAGGAGCGCCCGGCAGGATTATCAGGGTTTGATCGGGCGGCGGCCGATGCTGTACAGCGTCAGGCCTGCATTCGTGACGGCTTTCGGATCGTAGATGTTGCGGCCGTCGAATATCACCGGATGGTTGAGCTTCTCGCGGATGTCGTTGAAGTCTGGGCTGCGGAATTCGATCCACTCGGTGACGACGGCAAGGGCGTCTGCGCCTTCCAGGGCGTCATCACTCGACGCGCAGATCTCCAGATCGTCGCGCTCACCGTAGATGCGTGTTGCTTCTTCGTGGGCAACCGGGTCGAACGCCTTCACCTTGGCGCCCGCATCCCACAACGCTTCCATCAGCGTGCGGCTTGAGGCGGCGCGCATGTCGTCGGTATTGGGTTTGAAGGCCAGTCCCCAGAGCGCAATGGTTTTGCCCTTGAGGTTGCCGTCGAAGTAGGCGCTGATCTTGTTGAAAACCAGTTCTTTCTGGCGGTGGTTTACTGCCTCGACGGCATGCAGCAGGTCCGGCTGATAGCCGACTTCGAGTGCCGTCTTTTCCAGCGCCTGGACGTCTTTCGGGAAACACGAGCCACCGTAGCCGCAGCCCGGGTAGATGAACTGGAAGCCGATGCGCGGATCGGAGCCGATGCCGATGCGGACTTTTTCGATATCGGCATCGAGGATCTCGGCGAGGTTCGACAGCTCGTTCATGAAGCTGATCTTGGTCGCCAGCATGGCGTTGGCAGCGTACTTGGTAAGCTCCGCCGAGCGGATGTCCATGAACAGCAGGCGCTCGTGGTTGCGGTTGAACGGGGCATACAACTCGCGCATGACGTCGATCGATTTCGGGTTTTCCGTGCCGACCACGATGCGGTCGGGTTTCATGAAATCGCCGATCGCCGCGCCTTCCTTGAGAAACTCGGGATTCGAGACCACGTCGAAATCGATGTCGGCGCCCCGCTTGGCCAGCGTCTCGCGCATGCGGTTCGCAACCTTGTCGCCGGTGCCCACGGGTACGGTGGATTTGTCGACGACAACCTTGAAATCGGTCATGTGCTCGGCAATCGATTGGGCAACGGCCAGCACGTACTGCAGATCGGCCGAGCCGTCCTCGTCGGGCGGGGTGCCGACGGCGATGAACTGGATCTGGCCGAAGTCGACCCCGGTCTTCGCATCGGTCGTGAATAACAGGCGTCCGGCTTCGCGGTTGCGCGCCACCATTTCTGTCAGGCCGGGTTCGTAAATGGGAACGCCGCCGCTGTTGAGAAGATCGATCTTGGCGGGGTCAACGTCCACGCACATGACCTTGTTGCCGACTTCCGCAAGGCAGGCCCCGGTCACGAGACCAACGTAGCCGCTTCCAAATACTGTTACTTTCATATCGAAATGGTGGTCCTAAGTAGAGATTTTTAGTGAATTTTCAAACGGTTGCTCGCCGCGAGGCATAGCGTGCATCCACCCCGGCGGGAAAAACGGGGATGCTACCACAACGCCGATGGTGTTTTTGTGTCGGCCAAAACGGAATTCTTTTCAGTATTTGTTGACAGCTTCAGTCGCTTACCACAGAATACCGCCTCTTTTTCGGAGGGGTTCCCGAGCGGTCAAAGGGATCAGACTGTAAATCTGACGGCTCAGCCTTCGGAGGTTCGAATCCTCCCCCCTCCACCAAAAAGAATACGCCCGGGTCGACTGGATGCGGAAGGGCGATCGATCGGTGATTGTACCCGAGAGGGACAGAAAGCGTGTCGCGCAGTTTTTGCGCGCCTTTCGAAAGTCGATCAAGAGGCCGTGGAGCGGTCTGGTGGACAAGATTTGGGTGGCTTGTGCGTCGTCAAGGTTCGATGCGGGTGTAGTTCAATGGTAGAACCTCAGCCTTCCAAGCTGATTATGTGGGTTCGATTCCCATCACCCGCTCCAGTTTAAGCAGCGCGCCTGGCTGCGCTGTACAAAATTTGCCCAGGTAGCTCAGTTGGTAGAGCACACCCTTGGTAAGGGTGAGGTCGGCAGTTCAAATCTGCTCCTGGGCTCCAGAGATTGCCGGCGTCGGTTGGCGGCGGTTTTGTGACAAAGTTGATTCATGTTCTTCTGAGAGATTGAGCGAAAATGTCCAAGGAAAAATTTGAACGTACAAAACCGCACGTTAACGTGGGCACGATTGGTCACGTTGACCACGGTAAGACGACGCTGACGGCGGCGATTACGACGCACCAGGCCTCGAAGTTTGGTGGTGAGACGAAGGCTTACGACCAGATCGACAATGCGCCGGAAGAGCGTGAGCGTGGCATCACGATCGCGACCGCGCACGTTGAGTACGAGTCGGAGTCGCGCCACTACGCGCACGTTGACTGCCCGGGACACGCGGACTACGTCAAGAACATGATCACCGGTGCGGCGCAGATGGATGGCGCGATCCTGGTGGTTTCGGCAGCAGACGGCCCGATGCCGCAGACTCGCGAGCACATCCTGCTGTCGCGTCAGGTTGGCGTGCCGTACATCATTGTGTACATGAACAAGGCCGACATGGTCGACGACGAAGAGCTGCTCGAGCTGGTCGAAATGGAGATTCGCGAGCTGCTGGATTCGTACGAATTCCCGGGAGATGACACCCCGATCATCGTCGGTTCGGCGCTCAAGGCGCTCGAAGGCGACAGCTCGGACATCGGCACCCCGTCGATCGACAAGCTGGTCGAGGCGCTGGACACCTACATCCCGACGCCGGAGCGTGCGGTTGATGGCGCATTCATCATGCCGATCGAAGACGTGTTCTCGATCTCCGGTCGCGGCACCGTGGTCACCGGTCGTATCGAGCGTGGCGTGATCAATGTCGGTGACGAAGTTGAGATCGTCGGTATCAAGGACACCACCAAGACCACGTGTACGGGTGTTGAGATGTTCCGCAAGCTGCTCGACCGCGGAGAGGCTGGTGACAACGTCGGCGTTCTGCTGCGTGGCACCAAGCGTGACGACGTCGAGCGTGGTCAGGTTCTGGCGAAGCCGGGCTCGATCACCCCGCACACCCACTTCGAAGCCGAAGTGTATGTCCTGAGCAAGGACGAAGGTGGTCGTCATACGCCGTTCTTCAATGGCTATCGTCCGCAGTTCTACTTCCGTACGACGGACGTGACGGGTGCGTGCGAACTGCCTGAGGGCGTCGAGATGGTGATGCCGGGCGACAACGTAAAGATGACGGTGAAGCTGATTGCGCCGATCGCGATGGACGAAGGTCTGCGATTTGCAATCCGCGAAGGCGGCCGTACGGTCGGCGCCGGTGTCGTTGCCAAGATTATCGAGTAATCACGACGCCCTAACGGGATCGACGGGCCGTCCCTGAATGGGGCGGCTCGTTTGTGTTTTAAAGCCAACGGCTTTTCGGCTGCCTGGGAATCAGTTCCCGAGCGTAACTGAACAAGGTGTTGGGTAAAGTTATTAGGCCAATAGCTCAATTGGTAGAGCAGCGGTCTCCAAAACCGCAGGTTGGGGGTTCGAGTCCCTCTTGGCCTGCCATTTTCGGCTGGTAATGAACGCTAAAACGGAAGACGCAGGATCGGGTTTCGATACCATCAAGCTGTTGGTAGTAGTGGTCCTGCTCGTCGCAGGTGTCTACGGCTTTTATGCCTTGGCTGACCAGGCTCTGTGGATTCGCCTGATCGGCCTGCTGGCCGTGGTCGGTGTGGCAATCGGTGTCGCGTTGCAGACGGCGGTTGGTCGCAGCATCTGGCAGTTCGCCGTAGATTCCCGTTCGGAGGTGCGCAAGGTTGTCTGGCCGAGTCGCCAGGAAACGTTGCAGACGTTGCTGATCATCACGATTGCTGTGCTTGTTACGGCGCTGTTCCTGTGGGCGGTGGATGCGCTGTTGTTTGCCATCGTGCGTTATTTGACCGGTCAGGGGGACTGATATGGCGAAACGCTGGTATGTGGTACATGCCTATTCCGGTTTCGAGGGGCACGTAAAGCGTTCTTTGCAGGAGCGTATCGAGCGTGCCGGCATGCAGGACTTGTTTGGCGAGATCCTGGTGCCGACCGAAGAGGTCGTCGAGATGCGTGCCGGTTCCCAGCGTCGCAGTGAGCGCAAGTTCTTCCCTGGTTACGTTCTGGTTCAAATGGAGATGACCGACGACACCTGGCACCTGGTGAAGGATGTGCCCAAGGTTATGGGGTTCATCGGAGGTACCGGCGACCGCCCGGCGCCGATCACCGACAAGGAAGCGGACGCTATCCTGCAGCGCATGCAGGAGGGTGTCGACAAGCCCAAGCCGAAAGTATTGTTCGAGCCGGGCGAGGTGGTACGCGTCATCGATGGTCCGTTCAACGACTTCAATGGCGTCGTTGAAGAAGTCGATTACGAAAAGAGCCGCCTGAAGGTCTCGGTCCTGATATTCGGGCGTTCGACGCCGGTCGACCTGGAGTTTGGCCAAGTCGAAAAGGGTTGACCGCGATCGTCATGCCGGCGGCGTGACGCAGGGTGGACAACGCCTGGGCAGGAGGCCTGGGTCGGAGGTGGAAAGGCCTTCACAATCGCGCCATGGACGGATTCCCGGCACAGGCTGGGGCGATACGAATTCTTGCGAACAGGGCTTGTCTCTGTGAGCACAACACAACTCGGGGAGCCCAGGTAATCAGTCCTCGGCGTTTGCACCCGAAGCGAGGTAAATGTGGCAAAGAAAATCCAGGCTTATATCAAGCTGCAGGTAAAGGCCCAAGAGGCCAACCCGAGTCCGCCTGTCGGTCCGGCATTGGGTCAGCACGGTGTCAACATCATGGAGTTCTGCAAAGCGTTCAACGCGCAGACCCAGAACACCGAAAAAGGCCTGCCTGTCCCGGTCGTGATCACGGTCTACAATGATCGTTCGTTCACGTTCATCATGAAGACGCCGCCTGCGGCGATCCTGCTTAAGAAGGCAGCAGGTATTCAAAGTGGTAGCGGGCGTCCGAATACCGAGAAAGTCGGTACCGTGAGCCGCGCGCAGCTCGAAGAAATCGCCAAGACCAAAGAACCCGACCTGACGGCAGCCGATCTGGATGCGGCTGTGCGCACGATCGCCGGTTCCGCACGCAGCATGGGCCTGAATGTCGAGGGGGTTGAGTAATGGCTAAGTTGTCAAAGCGCCAAAAGGCCATTCGCGAGAAGGTCGACCCGGCCAAGCTGTATGCCGTTGAAGACGCCTTCGCGTTGTTGAAAGAAGTCTCGTCGGTCAAGTTCAGCGAGTCGGTAGATGTTGCCGTCAATCTCGGCGTCGACCCGCGTAAATCCGATCAGGTTGTTCGCGGTTCGACCGTGCTGCCGAACGGCACCGGTAAGACCGTGCGCGTAGCGGTTTTTGCCCAGGGGCCTGCGGCCGAAGCGGCTGCCGAAGCTGGTGCGGACAAGGTCGGCATGGAAGATCTGGCCGACGAAGTGAAGGGCGGCAATCTGGATTTCGACGTGGTGATCGCTGCGCCTGACGCGATGCGCGTTGTTGGTCAACTGGGCCAGATCCTTGGTCCGCGTGGCTTGATGCCCAACCCGAAGGTCGGCACGGTAACGCCGGATGTTGCGCAGGCGGTCAAAAACGCCAAGTCGGGCCAGGCCCGCTTCCGTACCGACAAGGCCGGTATCGTGCACGCGTCGATCGGCAAAGTGGACTTCGACCCTGCCGCGTTGCGTCAGAACCTCGAAGCGCTGCTCAATGACCTGAAGAAGCTCAAGCCGAGCACGGCCAAGGGTGTGTACATGCAGCGCATCACGGTCTCGTCGACGATGGGGCCGGGCATCGCGCTGGACCAAAGCAGTCTGACGCTGCTCTGATGTTGATTTCGCGGTGCGGGTCTATTGGCTCGTCATCGCATTGAATTGGGGGCACCGGTTATGCGCAAGCGTAACCGGCTGTCGTCAAAGACCGCAGGTGCCGTGTTGTATCCGGCTTAATCAAATGCCTGCGCAGATGGCGCTCCGGAATCAGGACTCTCCTGGTAACGGGCACCGAAATGGGAAGGGGTTGTTTCGACCCCAGGTGTAAACCGGGACTGATGTCCCACGTTGTCGGGAGGTGACGACTTTGGCACTCAATTTTGAGCAAAAGCAAGCCATCGTCGCCGAAGTTGCTGAAGTGGCAAGCACGGCCCTTTCTGCCGTGGCGGCCGAGTACCGTGGCATCACCGTCGAAGACATGACTGCGTTGCGCGCTCAGGCGCGTAACAGCGGTGTATATCTTCGCGTAGTGAAGAACACGCTCGCTCGTCGCGCGGTCAAGGACACCGAGTTCGAATGCATGACAGATGGTCTGACCGGTCCGCTGGTCCTGGCCTTCTCGCAGGAAGACCCGGGTGCCGCCGCTCGTGTAATCAAGGACTTCGCAAAGGGAAACGACAAGCTGGTAGTCAAGCTTGTTTCCATTAGTGGTCAGATGCTCGCCCCGAGCGAGATCGAAACCCTGGCGAAGATGCCTACCTACGATCAGGCGATCAGCATGCTGATGTCGGTGATGAAAGCGCCGATTCAGAAGCTGGCTCAGACCATGAACGAGGTGCCGGGCAAACTTGTGCGCACGATTGCAGCAGTTCGCGACGCCAAAGAGGCTGCCTGACAGGGCGGCTTCGTTAACCTTTTGTGCTAAAGCAATTTTTGGAGTTTTGTGATGTCTAAAGAAGATATCTTGGAAGCCATTGCCAACATGTCGGTAATGGAAGTTGTCGAACTGATCTCCGCGATGGAAGAGAAGTTCGGTGTTACCGCTGCTGCCGCTGTTGCAGTCGCAGCGCCGGGTGCAGGTGGTGACGCTGGTGGCGCCGCTGCTGAAGAGAAGACCGAGTTCGATGTGGTTCTGGCTGGCTTCGGCGACAACAAAGTTGCCGTTATCAAGGCTGTCCGCGGTATCACCGGCCTGGGTCTGAAGGAAGCGAAGGAAGCCGTCGAAGGCGCTCCGAGCACCCTGAAAGAAGGCGTTTCGAAGGAAGAGGCCGAAGAGGCCAAGAAGACCTTGGAAGAGGCTGGCGCTACCGTCGAGCTCAAGTAATTCGACTTGGTAGTGTACAACGCCAAATAGGATCAGGCTGGCGGCCGATGAGCTGCCGGCCTTTTCCTGTTTGCGCGTTTCTGAATTTTGCAAAGTGCGCGACATCAAGCGCGGACTTTTGAATTGACCGCTTCAGAAGAGCCGGTCGACCCACGGAGACGACGGTGAATGCCCGATTGGCGGCACCACAGCCGGCTCCACTGAGATCATAGTCGAGGGAAGGCACGCATGGCCTATTCGTTTACCGAAAAGAAACGTATCCGCAAAGACTTTGGCAAGCGCTCGAGCATTCTCGAAGTGCCGTTTCTGCTGGCAACCCAGATCGAGTCTTACCAAGGCTTCCTGCAGGCCGACTCGGCGCCGGAAGCGCGTGAGAACCTGGGTCTGCATGCCGCATTCCAGTCGGTATTCCCGATCGTCAGCTACTCGGGCAACGCAGCACTCGAATACGTCCAATATCGCCTCGGCGAGCCGGTATTCGATGAGCGCGAATGTCAGCTGCGCGGTGCGACGTTTGCCGCCCCGCTGCGGGTCCTGGTTCGATTGGTGATCTACGACAAAGACGCACCGGCCGGCGCCAAGCAGGTCAAAGACATCAAGGAGCAGGAAATCTACATGGGCGAATTGCCGCTCATGACGGATAACGGCACCTTCATCATCAACGGTACCGAGCGCGTCATCGTGTCGCAGCTGCACCGTTCACCGGGTGTGTTCTTCGATCATGACAAGGGCAAGACCCACTCTTCGGGCAAGCTGTTGTTCTCGGCGCGCGTGATTCCCTACCGTGGATCCTGGCTGGATTTCGAATTCGACCCGAAAGACTCGGTGTTCGTGCGTATCGACCGGCGCCGCAAGTTGCCGGCGACGATCCTGCTGCGCGCGCTGGGTTATGAAACCAATGAAATCCTCGACCTGTTCTTCGAGAAAGACACCTTCCAGGTCAGCAAGAAGAAGATCGAGCTTGCTCTGGTGCCGTCGCGCCTGCGCGGTGATACCGCCAGTTTCGACATCAAGGCCGGCAAGGAAGTGATCGTCGAGGCGGGCAAGCGCATCACGGCTCGCCATATCAAGCAGCTCGAGGCAGCGGGCGTCGACAAGCTCGAAGTGGCGCCCGAATTCCTGATCGGACGCACGATTGCACACGATGTGGTCGACCCGGATACCGGCGAGTTGCTGGCCAAGGCCAACGACGAGATCACCGAAGAGATTGCCACTGCGCTGGCTGAAAAGGGCATTAAAGAGATTCAGACGCTGTTTACCAACGATCTGGACCATGGCCCGTTCATCTCTGACACCTTGCGTATCGATCCGACCACCAATGCCCTGGAGGCGATGGTCGAGATTTATCGCATGATGCGTCCTGGCGAACCGCCGACCAAGGAAGCCGCGCAGAACCTGTTCCACAACCTGTTCTTCACTGACGAGCGCTACGATCTGTCGGCGGTCGGTCGCATGAAGTTCAACCGTCGTCTGGGGCGTGATGAAGCCGAAGGCGCCGGCATCCTGTATGACCAGAAATACTTCGGTGCGCGCGACGACGAAATTTCCACCGAACTTGTCAAGCAGTTCGGCGAGACGTCGGACATCGTCGATGTGCTCAAGACGTTGGTCGACATTCGTAACGGCAACGGCGTGGTCGACGATATCGATCACCTCGGCAACCGTCGCGTGCGTTGCGTTGGTGAGATGGCGGAAAACCAGTTCCGTGTCGGTCTGGTGCGCGTCGAGCGTGCGGTTAAAGAGCGTCTGACGCTGGCGGAATCCGAAGGCCTGATGCCGCAAGAGATGATCAACGCCAAACCGGTTTCGGCGGCGATCAAGGAGTTCTTTGGTTCCTCGCAGCTTTCGCAGTTCATGGACCAAAACAACCCGCTGTCGGAAGTCACCCACAAGCGCCGCGTATCGGCACTTGGTCCGGGCGGTCTGGCGCGCGAGCGTGCGGGCTTCGAGGTCCGCGACGTTCACCCGACGCACTATGGTCGTGTCTGCCCGATCGAGACACCTGAAGGCCCGAACATCGGTCTGATCAACTCGCTGGCCGTGTATGCACGCACCAACAAGTACGGCTTCCTGGAAACGCCTTACCGCAAGGTCGAAGATGGCAAGGTGATCGATCAGATCGATTATCTGTCGGCGATCGAAGAAGGTCGCTACGTGATCGCCCAGGCCAACGCGACCCTGGATGAGAACGGCAAGCTCGTCGACGACCTGATCTCGTGTCGCCACCAAAATGAATTCACCTTGTCCACGCCGGACAAGATCGAATACATGGACGTGTCGCCGAAGCAGATCGTATCGGTCGCTGCCTCGCTGATTCCGTTCCTCGAGCACGACGACGCCAACCGCGCCTTGATGGGCTCGAACATGCAGCGCCAGGCCGTGCCGACGCTGCGCGCCGAAAAGCCGCTGGTTGGTACCGGTATGGAACGCACCGTCGCGGTGGACTCCGGCGTTACCGTGGTGGCCAAGCGTGGTGGTGTGATCGAATCGGTCGACGCGGCGCGTATCGTGGTTCGCGTCAATGACGACGAGACGGTCGCCGGTGAGGCGGGTGTCGACATCTACAACCTGACCAAGTACACGCGTTCAAACCAGAATACCTGTATCAACCAGCGCCCGCTGGTCATGGTCGGCAACGAGATCGCGCGCGGTGATGTGCTCGCCGATGGCCCGTCGACCGACATGGGCGAACTGGCGCTGGGTCAGAACCTGCGCGTCGCGTTCATGCCGTGGAACGGTTACAACTTCGAGGACTCGATCCTGATCTCGGAGCAGGTGGTCAAAGAAGATCGTTTCACGACGATCCACATCGAAGAACTGACCTGCATGGCGCGCGATACCAAATTGGGCGCCGAAGAGATCACGGGCGACATTCCGAACGTTGGTGAGGCCGCGCTGGCCAAGCTGGACGAGTCGGGTATCGTCTATGTCGGCGCAGAAGTGCGCGAAGGCGACATCCTGGTCGGCAAGGTCACGCCCAAGGGCGAAACCCAGCTGACCCCTGAAGAGAAGCTGCTGCGTGCAATCTTCGGTGAAAAGGCGTCTGACGTAAAAGACACCTCGCTGCGTGTCTCGTCGGGTATGGCCGGTACCGTCATCGATGTACAGGTCTTCACCCGCGACGGTGTCGAAAAAGACGCCCGCGCACTGCAGATTGAAGAAGCCGAGCTGTCGATGGTCCGTAAGGACCTCAACGATCAGCTGCGCATCATGGAAGAAGATACCTTCGACCGCGTTGAAAAGATGCTGCTCGGCAAGACGGCCGATGGTGGCCCGAACAGGCTCAAAGCCGGTTCGAAGATCACCAAGGCCTATCTGCAGGAGATCGAGCGAGATCAGTGGTTGGAGATCCGTCTCAAGAGCGAAGAGGGCGCTGCCCAGCTCGAGGCGATCGCTGCACAGGTCGCGCAGCTGCGTGAAGACTTCCGCGAACGCTACGAAGAGAAGAAGCGCAAGCTGACCGCCGGTGACGATCTGGCGCCGGGCGTGCTGAAGATGGTCAAGGTCTACGTGGCCGTCAAGCGTCGTATTCAGCCGGGTGACAAGATGGCCGGTCGTCACGGTAACAAGGGTGTTATCTCGATGATCGTGCCGGTCGAAGACATGCCGTTCGACGAGAACGGTCGCCCGGTCGACATCGTGCTGAACCCGCTCGGCGTACCGTCGCGTATGAACATCGGTCAGATTCTCGAGACCCACCTCGGCTTTGCGGCCAAGGGCGTTGGCGAGCGCATCGGCCGCATGTTGGACGCTCACGTCAAGAGCGAAGAACTGCGTGGCTTCCTCGATAAGGTCTACAACACCAGCGGTAAGAAGGAAGACCTCGAAAGCATGACCGACGATGAGGTCTTTGCGATGGCCGACAATCTGCGCGGTGGCGTGCCGATTGCGACGCCGGTGTTCGACGGCGCGCATGAAGACGAGATCCGTCACATGCTGGAACTCGCCGAAGAAGACGCGGACGGCCAGACGCAATTGTATGACGGCCGTACCGGCGAGGCATTCGAGCGCCGCGTCACCGTCGGCTACATGTACATGATCAAGCTGAACCACCTGGTCGACGACAAGATGCACGCGCGTTCGACCGGCCCGTACAGCCTGGTTACCCAGCAGCCGCTGGGTGGTAAGGCGCAGTTCGGCGGTCAGCGCTTCGGTGAGATGGAGGTCTGGGCACTCGAGGCCTACGGCGCCGCTTACACCTTGCAGGAAATGTTGACGGTCAAGTCGGACGACGTGAACGGTCGTACCCGCATGTACAAAAACATCGTCGACGGCGACCACCGCATGGAGCCGGGTATGCCCGAATCCTTCAACGTGCTGGTCAAAGAAATCCGCTCGCTGGGTATCAACATCGAACTGGAGCAGGACTGAGGGTTCCCCTCTCGGCCGCCTCTTAGGGACACAGAACGGGAGACACCGTCTTGAAAGATCTTCTCAAAATTCTGAAACAGCAGGGTCAGAACGAAGAGTTTGATGCCATCCGTATCGGCTTGGCATCGCCCGAAATGATCCGCTCCTGGTCGTACGGCGAAGTCAAAAAGCCGGAGACGATCAACTATCGTACCTTCAAGCCAGAGCGCGAAGGCCTGTTCTGCGCCAAGATCTTCGGCCCGATCAGCGACTATGAGTGCCTGTGCGGCAAGTACAAGCGCCTCAAGCATCGCGGCGTCGTGTGCGAGAAGTGTGGGGTTGAGGTTACGCTGGCCAAGGTGCGTCGTGAGCGCATGGGCCACATCGAGCTCGCCAGCCCGGTTGCGCACATCTGGTACCTGAAATCGCTGCCGTCGCGTATCGGCCTGTTGCTCGACATCACGCTGCGCGACATCGAGCGCGTGCTGTATTTCGAATCCTACGTGGTCATCGATCCGGGTATGACGCCGCTGGAGCGCTTCCAGCTGCTGACCGACGAGCAGTATCTCGAAGCAGTCGAAGAGAACGGCGATGAGTTCGATGCGCGTATGGGCGCCGAGGCAGTTTACGAACTGCTGCGCACCATGGACATCGAGAAAGAGATCGCGCGCATGCGTGAAGAGGTCGAGGGTACCAACTCCGAGACCAAGATCAAGAAGATCGCCAAGCGTTTGAAGTTGCTCGAATCGTTGCAGGATTCCGGCAACCGTCCTGAGTGGATGATCCTGACCGTGCTGCCTGTGCTGCCACCGGAACTGCGTCCGCTGGTACCGCTGGATGGTGGTCGTTTCGCGACCTCTGATTTGAACGACCTGTATCGCCGCGTTATCAACCGTAACAACCGTCTGAAGCGTCTGCTCGATCTGAACGCTCCGGATATCATCGTGCGCAACGAAAAGCGCATGCTGCAGGAGTCGGTTGACGCGCTGCTGGATAACGGTCGTCGCGGTCGCGCGATCACCGGTACCAACAAGCGTCCGCTGAAGTCGCTGGCCGACATGATCAAAGGTAAGCAGGGTCGCTTCCGTCAGAACCTGCTGGGTAAGCGTGTCGACTACTCAGGTCGTTCGGTTATCGTGGTTGGTCCGACCCTCAAACTGCACCAGTGCGGTATCCCGAAGAAGATGGCGCTCGAACTGTTCAAGCCGTTCATCTTCTCGAAGCTGCAGTTCCGCGGCCTGGCGACCACCATCAAGGCAGCCAAAAAGCTGGTCGAACGTGGCGCGCCGGAGGTGTGGGATATCCTCGAAGAGGTTATTCGCGAACACCCGATCATGTTGAACCGTGCGCCGACCCTGCACCGCTTGGGTATCCAGGCGTTCGAGCCGGTGCTGATCGAAGGCAAGGCCATCCAGCTGCATCCGCTGGTCTGTACCGCGTTCAACGCCGACTTCGACGGCGACCAGATGGCGGTTCACGTGCCGCTGTCGATCGAGGCGCAGCTCGAAGCGCGTACGCTGATGATGTCGTCGAACAACGTGCTGTCGCCGGCCAACGGTGAGCCGGTTATCGTGCCGACCCAGGACGTGGTCTTGGGTCTGTATTACATGACCCGCGAGCGTGTGAACGCGAAGGGCGAGGGCATGGCGTTCAGTAACATCGCCGAAGCCCGCCGCGCCTACGAAACCGGCACGGCGGCGCTACATGCCAAGGTCAAGGTGCGCATCGAAGAAAGCATCCTCGGCCAGGACGACGAGATGCAGACGTCCACTTCCGTCAAGGAAACCACGGTTGGGCGTGCACTGTTGTGGGACATCGTGCCTACCGGTATGCCGTTCGATCTGGTCAACCAGGCGATGACTAAGAAATCGATCTCGCGCCTGGTCAACGCCTGCTACCGTCGCCTTGGTCTGAAAGACACCGTGGTGTTTGCTGACCAATTGATGTACCTGGGCTTCCGTCAGGCGGCCCGCGCCGGCGTTTCGATCGGCGTTAACGACATGGTCATTCCCCCGGAGAAGGTCGATATCCTGGCCACGGCCGAGGCCGAGGTCAAAGAGATCGAGAACCAATACTCTTCGGGTCTTGTTACGAACGGCGAGCGCTACAACAAGGTCGTCGACATCTGGTCGCACACCAACGACCAAGTGGCCCGCGCGATGATGGGGCAGCTCGGCAAGGAGCGCGTCACCGACCGTGAAGGCAACGAGGTGCAACAAGACTCGTTCAACTCGATCTACATGATGGCAGACTCCGGTGCGCGTGGTTCGGCGGCCCAGATTCGTCAGCTCGCCGGCATGCGTGGCCTGATGGCCAAGCCGGATGGCTCGATCATCGAGACGCCAATTACCGCAAACTTCCGCGAAGGTCTGGACGTCCTCCAGTACTTCATCTCGACCCATGGTGCACGTAAAGGCCTGGCCGACACCGCACTCAAGACCGCCAACTCGGGTTACCTGACCCGACGCCTGGTCGATGTTGCGCAGGACATGGTCATCACTGTGCCCGACTGTGGCACCGACGACGGTCTGCTGATGCAGCCGATCATCGAGGGTGGCGACGTCGTCGAACCGCTGCGCGAGCGTATCCTCGGCCGCGTTGCCGCGGTCGATGTGTTGCGCCCGGGTACCGACGAGGTTGTGTGTGAAGCGGGTACCCTTCTCGATGAGGGGTTGGTCGATGCGCTCGAAGAGGCTGGTGTCGACCAGGTGCGCGTACGCTCGCCAATCACATGCGAAACCCGTCACGGTATCTGCGGCAAGTGTTATGGACGCGATCTGGCGCGCGGTCACCAGGTCAACATCGGTGAGTCTGTCGGCGTTATCGCGGCGCAGTCCATCGGTGAGCCGGGTACTCAGCTGACCATGCGTACCTTCCACATCGGTGGTGCTGCATCGCGTTCTGCTGCGGTCAACAGTATCGAAGTCAAGAACACCGGTACGGTGCGCCTGCACAACATTAAGACGGTCGAGCACGCCAACGGTAGTCTGGTGGCGGTATCGCGTTCAGGTGAGGTCGTCGTCGCCGACGAGGTCGGACGCGAGCGTGAGCGCTACAAGCTGCCCTACGGTGCCGTGCTGCATGTCCACGATGGAAATACCGTCGAGGGTGGCCAAATGGTGGCCAACTGGGATCCGCACACCCACCCGGTTATCACCGAAGTGGCCGGTACGCTGCGTTTCGTCGACTTCGCCGAAGGCGTCACCGTGCAGAAGCAGACCGACGAGGTCACTGGCCTGTCCTCAGTAGTCGTGCTCGACCCCAAACAGCGGCCGGCCGGCGGTAAAGACCTGCGTCCGATGGTTAAGCTGGTCGACGCCAAGGGTAACGACGTCAATATCGCGGGCACGACCCTGCCGGCCAACTACTTCCTGCCGGGTGGTGCAATCGTTGGTGTAACCGACGGCGCGGATGTCGGCGTCGGTGACGTTCTGGCGCGTATCCCGCAAGAATCGTCGAAGACCCGCGACATCACAGGTGGTCTGCCACGCGTTGCCGACCTGTTCGAAGCGCGCAAGCCGAAAGAGCCGGCGATTCTGGCCGAAGCCAGCGGAACCGTGTCGTTCGGTAAGGACACCAAGGGCAAGCAGCGTCTGATCATCACGATGGCTGATGGCGAGCAGGTCGAGTCGCTGATTCCGAAGTGGCGTCACGTCAACGTGTTCGAGGGTGAGCACGTGGAGCGCGGCGAGGTTATCGCCGACGGCGAACTGAACCCGCATGACATCCTTCGCCTGAAAGGTGTTACCGATCTTGCGGAGTACCTGGTCAAAGAGATCCAGGACGTTTACCGCTTGCAGGGCGTCGGTATCAACGACAAGCACATCGAGGTGATCATTCGCCAGATGTTGCGCAAGGTTGAGATCATCGACCCGGGTGAGACCAAGCTGCTGCGTGGTGAACAGGTTGAGCGTGCGCGCCTGCTCGAAGCGAACGAGACGGCTACGGCCGATGAGAAGCTCACGGCCAGGTTCGAACCGCTGCTGCTGGGTATCACCAAGGCCTCGCTGGCGACCGAATCGTTCATTTCCGCCGCGTCGTTCCAGGAGACGACTCGCGTGCTGACCGAGGCATCGGTCCGTGGCGTGCGCGACACCTTGAACGGGCTGAAAGAGAACGTCATCGTCGGTCGCCTGATTCCGGCGGGCACTGGTTTGGCGCATCACAACGAGCGTCGACGCACCCGCCAGGAGGCGCTGGCAGCCGGTGCGCCAGTCGAAATGGCCACCGAGGAAGTGGAAGAGGCGATCAAACAGGCCCTCAACACGACCGATCCCGAGTGACCGCTTAATAAAATGCGCCCGAGTCGCTGTTGACAGCGACTCGGGACACGCATAGAATTCGCGGTCTTCGCTGAAGGTGGGCCAGCAACCCCGCCCGAAAAATTGCGACAAATCAGTCGCTTCGCGAACAGAATTGAGATTCAAGTAGCCGCTACATCGCCCGGCGCTTTAGCAAGCAGACCGGACGGGGGCGGCTACGCGAATTTTTGACGTCGACACCAGGTGTCGAACCGTCCGGAGACGAAAGGTTAGATGGCTACTATTAATCAATTGGTCCGTAAGCCGCGCAAGCGCAAAGTGGAAAAGAGCAACGTACCGGCTCTTGAGGCATGCCCGCAGAAGCGTGGCGTTTGCACGCGCGTCTACACCACGACCCCGAAAAAGCCGAACTCGGCCTTGCGTAAAGTCGCCCGTGTGCGTCTGACCAATGGCTACGAAGTGTCGAGCTACATCGGCGGTGAGGGTCACAACCTGCAGGAGCACAGTGTGGTCCTGATCCGTGGCGGCCGTGTTAAGGACTTACCGGGTGTGCGTTACCACGTGGTTCGCGGCAGCCTGGATACCTCTGGCGTCGAGAAGCGTCGTCAGGGTCGTTCGAAGTACGGCGCCAAGCGTCCGAAGGGTTAACTCCCGGTCGGTTCGAAGCTTGAGCGTTGAGTGGGGCCGCGGTGAGCGGTCACGAGTAGATCAAGAGTAAAGCGAAATGCCTAGAAGAAGAGTTGCAGCCAAGCGAGAGATCCTGCCGGACCCGAAGTTCGGTAGCCAGACGCTCGCCAAATTCATCAACATGGTGATGGAAGACGGCAAAAAGGCCGTTGCCGAGCGCATTCTGTATGGCGCGCTCGATAGCGTGACCGAGAAGCGCGGCGGTGACCCGATGGAAACGCTTGAGCTGGCGCTCGAGAACGTGCGTCCGGTCGTCGAGGTTAAATCCCGGCGTGTGGGTGGTGCAACCTACCAGGTACCCGTCGAGGTTCGTCCGGTCCGTCGTAACACCCTGGCGATGCGCTGGTTGATTGATGCTGCCCGTAAGCGCAGCGAGAAGTCGATGGCGGCGCGTCTGGCTGGCGAGTTGATGGACGCTGCGGAGCAGAAAGGCTCGGCAGTGAAGAAGAAGGAAGAAACTCATCGCATGGCTGAGGCGAACAAAGCGTTCTCTCATTACCGCTGGTAGTAACCAGCTTCATCGTTCTTTTACATTACGGGGCGGGATAAGACAGTGGCACGTACCACACCTATCGATCGTTATCGCAATATCGGCATCATGGCGCACATTGATGCTGGTAAGACGACTACGACCGAACGCGTGTTGTACTACACCGGTGTCTCGCACAAGATCGGTGAAGTGCACGACGGCGCTGCGACCATGGACTGGATGGAGCAGGAACAGGAGCGCGGTATCACGATCACGTCTGCGGCGACCACCTGCTTCTGGAGCGGGATGGCACAGCAGTATCCCCAGCACCGTATCAACATTATCGATACCCCTGGACACGTCGATTTCACCATCGAGGTCGAGCGTTCTTTGCGGGTATTGGACGGCGCGGTCTTCGTTCTGTGTGCGGTAGGTGGCGTTCAGCCGCAATCCGAGACGGTTTGGCGTCAGGCCAACAAGTACAAAGTTCCGCGCATGGCGTTCGTCAACAAGATGGACCGTATGGGCGCCAACTTCTTCCGCGTTGTAAAGCAGCTGAAAGATCGCCTCGGTGCTGTTCCAGTGCCGATCCAGGTTCCGATTGGTGCCGAAGAAGACTTCTCGGGTGTTGTCGACCTGGTCAAGATGAAGGCCATCAAATGGTCGGAAGAGAATATGGGGATGCAGTTCGAGTATCTCGATATTCCGGAAGACCTGGTCGACGTATGCACTGAGTGGCGCGAGAAGATGGTTGAGGCGGCAGCCGAGGCCAACGAAACGCTGATGGAGAAATACCTCGAAGAGAGCGATCTCAACGAAGAGGAGATTCTCGAAGGACTGCGTGCGCGCACCTTGCGCCTGGAAATTGTGCCGATGACCTGCGGCACCGCGTTCAAGAACAAGGGTGTCCAGGCCATGCTCGACAAGATTATCGAGCTGATGCCTGCGCCGACCGATGTGCTGTCGATCAAAGGCGTGTTGGAAGACGGCTCGGAAGGCGAGCGCCATTCGTCCGATGAAGAGCCGTTCTCGGCGTTGGCGTTCAAGATCGCCACCGACCCGTTTGTCGGTTCGTTGACGTTCTTCCGTTGCTACTCCGGCGTGTTGAATTCCGGTGATGCGGTCTACAACCCGGTCAAGAGCAAGAAAGAGCGAGTTGGTCGTATCCTGCAGATGCATGCCAACTCGCGCGAAGAGATCAAAGAAGTTCGCGCCGGCGATATCGCGGCTGCGGTTGGTCTGAAAGACGTCACCACCGGTGACACCCTGTGCGACGGGAACAATATCATCACCCTGGAGCGCATGGAGTTCCCTGATCCGGTCATCTCGGTTGCTGTCGAGCCGAAGACCAAGAGCGATCAGGAGAAGATGGGCATCGCATTGGGTCGTTTGGCTCAAGAAGACCCCTCATTCCGTGTGCACACCGATGAAGAATCGGGTCAGACGATTATCTCGGGCATGGGTGAGTTGCACCTCGATATCATCGTCGACCGCATGAAGCGCGAATTCAAGGTCGAGGCCAATGTCGGTGCGCCGCAGGTCGCCTACCGCGAAACCATTCGTGGGAAAACCGAAGTCGAAGGCAAGTTTGTTCGACAGTCGGGCGGTCGCGGCCAGTTCGGCCACGTGTGGTTGAAGATTGAGCCTCAGGAATCGGGCGCGGGCTACGAATTCGTCAACGAGATCGTCGGTGGTGTCGTTCCACGCGAATACATCCCGGCCGTTGACAAAGGTATCCAGGAAGCGATGCAGGGCGGCGTTATCGCTGGTTATCCGGTGGTCGACGTCAAGGTCACCCTGTACGACGGTTCGTATCACGAGGTGGACTCGAACGAAAACGCCTTCAAGATCGCGGGTTCGATGGGTTTCAAGGCGGGCGTGCAGAAGGCCAAGCCGGTGATTCTCGAGCCGATGATGAAGGTCGAGGTGGAAACACCAGAAGAATACATGGGTGACGTGATCGGTGATCTGAATTCACGTCGCGGCATGGTCCAGGGTATGGAAGACGGCCCTACCGGCAAGATGGTCAAGGCAGAAGTGCCGCTGGCAGAAATGTTCGGTTATGCGACGTCGCTGCGTAGCTCGACCCAGGGTCGTGCTTCCTACAGCATGGAATTCGCCAAATACAGTGAAGTGCCCAGCAGTGTTGCTGAGGCCATCATGAAGAAACACTAACGGTTAGTGACTGAAAGGTCCCAACAGGTTTAAGGGGTACAACGGTGTCCAAGGAAAAATTTGAACGTACAAAACCGCACGTTAACGTGGGCACGATTGGTCACGTTGACCACGGTAAGACGACGCTGACGGCGGCGATTACGACGCACCAGGCCTCGAAGTTTGGTGGTGAGACGAAGGCTTACGACCAGATCGACAATGCGCCGGAAGAGCGTGAGCGTGGTATCACGATCGCGACCGCGCACGTTGAATACGAGTCGGAGTCGCGCCACTACGCGCACGTTGACTGCCCGGGACACGCGGACTACGTCAAGAACATGATCACCGGTGCGGCGCAGATGGACGGCGCGATTCTGGTGGTTTCGGCAGCAGACGGCCCGATGCCGCAGACCCGCGAGCACATCCTGCTGTCGCGTCAGGTTGGCGTGCCGTACATCATTGTGTACATGAACAAGGCCGACATGGTCGACGACGAAGAGCTGCTCGAGCTGGTCGAAATGGAGATCCGCGAGCTGCTGGATTCGTACGAATTCCCGGGAGACGACACCCCGATCATCGTCGGTTCGGCGCTCAAGGCGCTCGAAGGCGACAGCTCGGACATCGGCACCCCGTCGATCGACAAGCTGGTCGAGGCGCTGGACACCTACATCCCGACGCCGGAGCGTGCGGTTGATGGCGCGTTCATCATGCCGATCGAAGACGTGTTCTCGATCTCCGGTCGCGGCACCGTGGTCACCGGTCGTATCGAGCGTGGCGTGATCAATGTCGGTGACGAAGTTGAGATCGTCGGTATCAAGGACACCACCAAGACCACGTGTACGGGTGTTGAAATGTTCCGCAAGCTGCTCGACCGCGGAGAAGCTGGTGACAACGTCGGCGTTCTGCTGCGTGGCACCAAGCGTGATGACGTCGAGCGTGGTCAGGTCCTGGCGAAGCCGGGCTCGATCACCCCGCACACCCACTTCGAAGCCGAAGTGTATGTCCTGAGCAAGGACGAAGGTGGTCGTCATACGCCGTTCTTCAATGGCTATCGTCCGCAGTTCTACTTCCGTACGACGGACGTGACGGGTGCGTGCGAACTGCCGGAAGGCGTCGAGATGGTGATGCCGGGCGATAACGTAAAGATGACGGTGAAGCTGATTGCGCCGATCGCGATGGACGAAGGTCTGCGATTTGCAATCCGCGAAGGCGGCCGTACGGTCGGCGCCGGTGTCGTTGCCAAGATTATCGAGTAACAAATAATGACCAGTCAGCGTATTCGTATTCGTCTGAAGTCCTTCGATCATCGGTTGATCGACCAGTCCGCGCGCGAGATCGTTGATACCGCGAAGCGTACCGGTGCTCAGGTGTTGGGCCCGATCCCGCTGCCGACCAAGAAGGAGCGCTTCACAGTGCTGATCTCTCCGCACGTCAACAAAGACGCGCGCGATCAGTATGAGATTCGTACCCATAAGCGCTTGATGGACATCGTGGATCCGACCGACAAGACCGTCGATGCACTGATGAAACTCGATCTGGCAGCGGGTGTTGATGTTCAGATCAAACTGAACTGAGGTTAGAGACATGGCGATTGGAATCGTAGGCCGCAAAGCAGGCATGACACGCGTCTTCACCGAAGAAGGTGTCTCCGTGCCGGTGACCGTGATCGAAGTTGAGCCGAACCGCGTAACGCAGGTCCGCTCGGCGGAAACCGACGGTTACAGCGCAATTCAGGTCACTGTCGGCGGCCGCAAGGCCTCGCGCGTGAACAAGCCGATGGCTGGTCACTATGCAAAAGGTGGAATCGAAGCAGGCCGTGGTCTGTGGGAATTCCGCTTGGATGATCATGCGGGCGACGTGCCTGAAGTTGGCGCTGAATTGAATGCGGCGCTGTTCGAAGCGGGCCAGATGGTCGACGTGCGCGGTACCAGTAAAGGTAAAGGTTTCCAGGGTGGTGTGAAGCGTCACAACTTCCGCACACAGGACGCAACGCACGGTAACTCACTCTCGCATCGTGCTCCGGGCTCGATCGGTCAGTGTCAGACCCCGGGTCGCGTGTTCAAGGGCAAGAAAATGGCCGGCCATATGGGTGCGGAGCGTGTGACCACCCAGAACATTGAGATCGTTCGTGTCGATGCCGATCGCAACTTGCTGCTGGTCAAAGGTGCGGTTCCGGGTTCGCGTGGTGGCGACGTCGTTGTAACGCCGGCGATCAAACTGAAGAACAAGGGTTGAGAACATGGACCTGAACGTACAAGGCGGATCTAGCATCCAGGTCTCGGACGCCGTATTTGGCGCTGATTACAAAGAATCGCTGGTGCACCAGGTCGTTGTCGCCTACATGGCGGCGGCCCGTTCCGGCACCAAGGCGCAGAAAAACCGCTCGGCGGTCAGTGGTGGCGGCGCTAAACCGTTTCGCCAGAAAGGCACAGGTCGCGCGCGTCAGGGCACGATACGTAGCCCGATCTTCCGCACCGGTGGTGTGACCTTTGCGGCTAAGCCGCGCAGCTACGAGCAGAAGGTCAATCGGAAGATGTATCGCGGTGCTTTGCGCTCAATCCTGTCGGAGCTGGTTCGCCAGGATCGGCTGATTGTTGTCGACAGCTTCAGCGTTTCGGCGCCGAAGACCAAAGAGCTGGCAAGCAAGTTGGCGGAAATGGATGCCAACGATGCATTGATCATCACTGAAGCATTCGATGAAAACCTGCAACTCGCGAGCCGTAACCTGTATCACGTCGACGCGCGCGCGCTGAACGAAGTGGATCCGGTAAGCCTGATCGGGTTCAACAAGGTGGTTGTCACTTCCGGTGCATTGAAGGCACTCGAGGAGAAACTGGCATGAGCAGCAAAGAGCGTTTGATGTCGATCCTGCTGAGCCCGGTGGTGTCTGAGAAGAGCGCCATGGCCGCAGATGTGTCGAATCAGTTTGTGTTTCGCGTGGCTACCGACGCCACCAAACCGGAGATTGCGCGGGCGGTTGAGTTGATGTTCGACGTAAAGGTCGAAGATGTGCGCACCGCGAATGTGAAGGGCAAGCAAAAGCGTTTCGGCGCGATGCTCGGCAAGCGCAATAGCTGGAAAAAGGCCTACGTCCGCTTGCAGGAAGGGCACGATATCGATTTCGCCACCGGTGCCTGATTGGGCCCGCGGCTAGGAAACGGATAGAACAATGGCAATCGTCAAGACAAAACCGACATCACCGGGTCGTCGTCACGTCGTCCAGGTCAAGAGTGAAGGCTTGCACAAAGGTGCGCCGCACTCCGCATTGGTCGCGCATAAGAGCAAAACCGGTGGTCGCAACAACAACGGCCGTATCACCACGCGTCACAAGGGTGGTGGTCACAAGCAGCGTTATCGAATCATCGATTTCAAGCGTGATAAGGACGGTGTTCCGGGCTTTGTCGAGCGCATCGAATATGATCCGAATCGAACTGCGCACATCGCGCTGATCAAGTACGCTGATGGCGAGCGCCGCTACATCATCGCACCAGCCGGCATTCAGGCCGGTGCCGAAATTCGATCGGGCGTCGAAGCGCCGATCGCACCGGGCAATGCCATGGCGCTGCGTAATATCCCTGTGGGTAGCACGATCCACTGCATCGAACTGAAGATTGGCAAAGGTGCGCAAATCGCACGCAGCGCTGGTGCTTCGGCTCAGTTGGTTGCGCGCGAAGGCGACTACGCAACGTTGCGTCTGCGTTCAGGCGAGATGCGCAAGGTGCATGCCGATTGTCGCGCAACTCTGGGTGCTGCGAGCAACTCGGAACACAACCTGCGCAAGCTGGGTAAAGCGGGTGCCACTCGCTGGCGCGGTGTGCGTCCGACCGTACGTGGTGTCGTTATGAACCCGGTTGATCACCCCCACGGTGGTGGTGAAGGTCGTACTTCGGGCGGGCGTCACCCAGTCAGCCCGTGGGGTACCCCAACCAAGGGCTACAAGACGCGTTCGAACAAGCGGACCGACAAGTTTATCGTTCGCGATCGTCGCCGCAAGTAATTTAGGTGAGAGGTTAGAAGGCAATGCCACGTTCAATTCGCAAAGGTCCTTTTATTGACCTTCACCTGCAGAAGAAGGTGGAGGCTGCGCGCGAAGCCAACGATCGCCGCCCGATCAAGACCTGGTCGCGCCGTTCGATGGTCAGTCCCGACATGGTCGGTTTGACGATCGCTGTGCATAACGGCAAGCAGCATGTTCCGGTGTTGGTCTCCGAGAACATGGTTGGTCATAAACTCGGTGAGTTCGCCCTGACCCGCAACTATCGCGGCCACGTGGCGGACAAGAAGTCCAGGTAAGGAGAGGTCAATGCAAGCTGTAGCGAAATTGCGTTTCGCACGCCTGTCGGCTCAGAAAGGCCGCTTGGTGGCCGATCAGATCCGCGGACTCCCGGTCGAACAAGCCTTGAACGTGCTGATGTTCAGCAAGAAAAAGGGCGCAGCGCTGATGAAGAAAGTATTGGATTCGGCAGTTGCGAACGCTGAGAACAACGAAGGCGCCGACGTCGACGAACTGAAGGTCAAGACGGTTTGCGTCGATGAGGGGCCGACGATGAAGCGCATCCGTGCGCGGGCGAAAGGTCGTGCTGCTCGAATTCTCAAGCGCACCAGTCACATCACCGTCACGGTAGCGGACGAGTAAGCGGACAAGATTATGGGTCAGAAAGTACATCCAAACGGTATTCGCCTCGGCATTGTTTCGGACTGGACGTCGAAGTGGTACGCCGACAGTAAGAACTATGCCGATCTTCTGAACACGGATCTCGAGGTCCGCGATTTTCTGAAGAACAAACTGCGCCAGGCGTCAGTCAGTCGTATCCAGATCGACCGCCCGGCAAAGAATGCCCACATCACCATCCATACCGCACGTCCGGGTTTGGTGATCGGTAAGAAAGGTGAAGACATCGACGCGCTGCGCAAAGAAGTTTCCGCGCGCATGGGTATCCCGGTGCATATCAGCATCGAAGAGATCCGCAAGCCGGAACTCGATGCCCAATTGGTCGCCGAGAGCATCGCCCAACAGCTCGAGCGCCGCATCATGTTCCGCCGCGCTATGAAGCGTGCGGTACAGAACTCGATGCGCCTGGGTGCACAGGGTATCAAGGTGAACATCGCCGGGCGTTTGAACGGTGCTGAAATTGCCCGTAGCGAATGGTATCGCGAAGGCCGCGTGCCGCTGCACACGCTGCGTGCGGATATCGACTACGGCTTCGCCGAGGCTCAAACCACTTACGGCATCATCGGTGTCAAGGTTTGGATCTTTAAAGGCGAGGTATTCGGCGATCGCCAGGAAGAGCAGGAAGCACCGGCTCCGACCAAAGGCGCTCCGCGGGGATAAGGTAGAAACATGCTGCAACCAAAACGTACAAAGTTCCGGAAGCAAATGAAGGGCCGCAACCGCGGTCTGGCGCAATCCGGCAACAAAGTCAGCTTCGGTGAGTTCGGCCTGAAAGCGACTGGTCGTGGCCGCATCACTGCGCGCCAGATCGAGGCTGCTCGCCGCACGATCACGCGTACCGTAAAGCGCGGCGGTAAATTGTGGATTCGCGTATTCCCCGACAAGCCGATCTCGAAGAAGCCGCTCGAGGTCCGCATGGGTAAAGGTAAGGGTAACGTGGAGTACTGGGTTGCCCAGATCCAGCCCGGCCGCATGTTGTATGAAATTGAAGGTGTGAACGAAGACTTGGCGCGCCAGGCCTTCGAATTGGCGGCCGCAAAACTGCCGGTGCAAACGGCCTTCGTTAAACGGATGATCCTGTGATGAAAGCGTCAGAACTTCGCGGAAAAACCGAAGCAGAGCTGCGTGAGGCTTTGCATGACCTGCTCAAAGAGCAGTTCAACCTGCGTATGCAGCGCGGCACGGGCCAGTTCGCTCGACCGCATCTGATGAAGGACGTGCGTCGCAATATCGCGCGCGTCAAAACGGTTATCAACCAAAAGCGCCAGGCAGGTGAAGCATGAGCGAGCAGGCAGCCGAAAACCGCACCCTGCAGGGTCGCGTAGTCAGTGACAAGATGGACAAAAGCATTACCGTCATGATCGAGCGTCGCGTGAAGCACCCGCTCTACGGGAAGTTTGTCCGCCGTTCGACCAAGGTGCATGCGCACGACGAGAACAACGAGTGCCAGATTGGTGATGTCGTGGTTGTCGAGCAATGCCGACCGCTGTCAAAGACGAAAACTTGGCGCTTCGTGAAGCTGGTCGAGCGCCCGAGCTGATTAAAAATATCTACGAATTGGAATTTGGTGGGGTAGTGTCATGATCCAGATGCAGTCTTTGCTGAACGTCGCCGACAACAGTGGCGCGCGCCGCGTTCAGTGCATCAAAGTGCTGGGTGGTTCCCATCGGCGCTACGCCGGTATCGGGGACATCATTAAGGTGTCTATCAAGGACGCTAACCCGCGCGGTAAGGTTAAGAAAGGCGACGTGTTCAACGCGGTTGTCGTGCGTACCCGCAAGGGCGTTCGTCGCGCCGATGGTTCGCTGATCCGTTTCGACGGCAATGCGGCCGTGCTGCTGAACAGCAAGCTCGAGCCCATCGGTACCCGTATCTTCGGGCCGGTGACCCGTGAACTGCGAAGCGAGAAGTTCATGAAGATCATCTCGCTCGCGCCCGAAGTGCTCTGAGGAAATTAGAGATGGCAAGCAAGATTCGCAAAGGCGATGACGTCATCGTCCTGGCCGGCAAAGACAAAGGCAAGCGTGGCACTGTGCTTCACGTCGTGGAAGACCGTGTTGTGGTTGAGAACATCAACCTGGCGAAGAAGCACGTGAAGCCGAACCCAAACAAGGGTGAGCAGGGCGGTATTATCGATAAGGAAATGCCGCTGCACGTGTCGAATGTCGCGCTGTACAACCCGGCGGCTGACAAGGGCGATCGTGTGGGCTTCAAAGTGCTCGATGATGGTCGCAAGGTGCGTGTGTTTAAGTCCAACGGCGAAGTCGTTGACGTCTGAGGCGATAGCGATGGCAAGGCTACAGCAACATTACAAAGATTCCGTCGTTCCGAAACTGATGGATAAGTTTGGCTACAAGACGATCATGCAGGTTCCGCGCATCGAAAAGATCACGCTGAACATGGGTGTCGGCGAGGCCGTGGGCGATAAGAAAGTTATGGAATTCGCAGTCGGCGACATGGAAAAGATCGCTGGTCAGAAGCCGATCGTCAACAAGGCGAAGAAATCGGTTGCGGGCTTCAAAATCCGTGAAGGCTGGCCGGTCGGTTGCAAGGTCACCTTGCGCCGTGACCGTATGTACGAATTCCTCGACCGCCTGATCAACATCGCGATGCCGCGTATCCGTGACTTCCGTGGTGTGAGCGCCAAGTCGTTTGACGGCCGCGGCAACTACAGCATGGGCGTGAAGGAACAGATCATCTTCCCCGAAGTCGAATACGACAAAGTTGATGCTCTGCGCGGCATGGATATCACGATCACCACTTCGGCGGCGAGTGACGAAGAGTGCCGGGCGCTGCTCGACGGCTTCAACTTCCCGTTCAAATAATCGGCGAACATAGATTATGGCAAAGAAAAGCATGTGGGCCCGTGAGGCCAAGCGCGCCAAAAAGGTGGCTCAGTACGCTAACAAGCGCGCGGAACTGAAAGCGATCATCAATGATCGCAGCAAGTCCCATGAAGAGGTCGACGCGGCGGTTATTGCGCTGCAAAAGCTTCCGCGTGACGCCAGTCCGGCACGCCAGCAACGTCGTTGCCGGGTTTCCGGTCGGCCGCACGCGGTCTACCGCAAATTCGGTCTGTGCCGCAATAAGTTGCGCGAAGCGGCGATGCGCGGCGACGTTCCCGGATTGAAGAAAGCCAGCTGGTAAAACCCGCTAGCATTTCGCCTACAATTCGGCTATATTGCGCGGCTCCCTCGAGTAGGGGGCCTTTTTCGTGAACCGGGTATCGCGTCCAACAAGGGCGGTTTGACCCAAAGGAGTCTCATAAATGAGCATGTCAGATCCGATCGCGGATATGCTGACCCGTATTCGTAACGGTCAGGCTGCGGGCAAAACGACCGTCCGTATGCCGGCCTCGAAGCAGAAAGCTGCGGTTGCCAAAGTCCTCAAGGATGAAGGCTATATCATCGATTTCGGCTCAGCCGAACTCAGTGGAAAACCTGCGCTTGAAATCACTCTGAAATATTTCCAAGGCGAGCCGGTTATCGACTACATCAAGCGTGTCAGTCGGCCCGGACTACGCATCTATAAGAGTCGCGACGAGCTGCCGCAGGTGCGTGGCGGCCTCGGTATCGCCATCGTATCCACTTCGAAAGGCGTTATGACTGACCGCGAAGCCCGCAAACAGGGGCACGGCGGTGAAGTCGTCGCCTACGTCGCTTAACGGGGGGTGCTGAGATGTCACGTATTGCAAAAGCACCTATCACGGTCGCCAAGGGCGTCGATGTCAGGGTCGATGGCCAGCACGTCACCGTCAAGGGTGGAAAAGGCACCTTGGAACTGAACTTACATCCGAGCGTTTCGGTGAAGGTAGACGACGGCGTCGTTACCGTTACCCCGGCAGACGATGCGGCCTGGGCCATGGCCGGCACCATGCGTGCCTTGCTGGGCAACATGGTGCACGGCGTCAGCGAGGGTTTCCAGAAAAAGCTGCAGCTCGTTGGTGTGGGTTACCGCGCCCAGGGCAAAGGCAAGGTACTCAATCTGAGCCTCGGCTTCTCGCACCCGATCGACTACAGCGTGCCAGAAGGCATCACGATCGAAACGCCGTCGCAGACCGAGATCGTTGTCTCGGGCAGTGACAAGCAGCGCGTCGGACAAGTCGCCGCTGAGATTCGTGGTTTCCGCCCGCCGGAGCCTTATAAAGGCAAAGGTGTTCGCTATGCAGATGAGCGCATCATCCGCAAAGAAGCGAAAAAGAAATAAGGGGTTAGGACGATGGATAAGAAAGCATCTCGTATTCGCCGTGCCACTCGTGCGCGCGCCAAGATCCGCGAGTTGGGTGTGCATCGCCTGACGATCCACCGTACGCCTCGGCATATCTATGCGCAGGTGATCGCGCCGAACGGTGCCGAGGTCATCGCATCGGCCTCTACGGTTGACAAGTCAGTAGCAGCCGACATCAAAAATGGCGGTAACGCTGCTGCTGCGGCCATCGTGGGCAAAGCTGTTGCCGAACGTGCGAAAGAAAAAGGCATCGAGCGCGTCGCGTTTGATCGCTCGGGTTTCCGTTACCACGGTCGGGTGAAGGCCCTGGCCGACGCTGCCCGCGAAGCCGGGCTCGAGTTCTAAGGGGTCTTTAACTATGGCGAATTATGAAACCAAACCTGCTGGCGACGATCTGATCGAGAAACTGATCGGTGTTAATCGTGTCGCCAAGGTTGTTAAGGGTGGTCGCGTATTCGGTTTCGCGGCACTTGTAGTTGTTGGTGACGGCAACGGCAAGGTCGGTTTTGGTACCGGTAAAGCCAAAGAAGTGCCGGTAGCCATCCAAAAGGCGATGGATATGGCGCGTCGCAACATGAAGACCGTCAAGCTGAAGAACGGCACGCTGCAGTACCCGCTGGTCGGTCGTCACGGTGCGGCGAAAGTTCACATGCAGCCTGCCTCGGAAGGTACCGGTATTATCGCCGGCGGCGCGATGCGCGCAATTTTCGAAGTGGTTGGTGTGCACAACGTTCTGGCCAAGTGCATCGGTACCAACAATGCTATCAACGTTGTCCGCGCCACCATGAACGGTCTGGTCAACATGGACGATCCCGAATACGTCGCTGCCAAGCGTGGTAAGACGGTCGAAGAGATCCTGGGGTAATCAGCAATGGCCGACAAAAAGATGATGAAGGTCAAGTTGGTGCGTAGCGTCCATGGGCGCTTGGAAAAGCATCGTGCCTGCGTAAGCGGGCTCGGATTGCGCCGTATGCACCAGGTTGTTGAGGTAGAGGACACGCCCGCCACCCGCGGCATGCTGAACAAGGTGTCCTACATGGTTCAGGTCGTGGAGGAAGCGTGACATGCGTCTAAATTCGCTAAAACCTGCTGCTGGCAGCAAACCAACCCGCAAGCGCGTCGGTCGCGGTATCGGCAGCGGTCTGGGTAAAACCAGCGGCCGTGGCCACAAGGGCCAGAAGTCGCGTACCGGTGGCTACCACAAAGTAGGCTTCGAAGGCGGTCAGATGCCGTTGCAGCGTCGCCTGCCCAAAGTTGGATTCCGCTCGCGTCTCGCTCGCGTAACCGGCCAGGTGCGTTTGAACGAGATCGCCAAGGTTGAGGGTGACGTCGTCGATATGGACGCGCTTTATCGAGCAGATATCCTGCCGATGTCGGTTACCCGCGCCAAGGTTATCCTGTCCGGCAGCATTGATCGTGCAGTGACCGTGCGTGGCCTCGGTGTCACCAAGGGTGCCAAGGCAGCGATTGAATCCGCTGGCGGTAAAGTCGAGGAATAAGGGCAGCACATGGCTCTGAACCCTGCAAGCGCCGGCGGTATGCAACTCGGGAAATTGACCGAGTTGCGCCAACGCCTGCTGTTTCTGCTTGGTGCGCTGATTGTCTTCCGGATCGGGACCTTCATCCCGGTTCCCGGCGTTAATCCAGCTGCGCTTGCGGAATTGTTCGATCAGCAGCAGGGAACCATCCTGAACATGTTCAACATGTTCTCCGGTGGCGCGTTGAGCCGAGCCAGCCTGTTCGCCCTCGGAATCATGCCGTACATCTCTGCGTCGATTATCGTGCAGCTGATGTCGGCTGTGATCCCGAAGCTCGAGCAGCTGAAGAAAGAGGGTGAGGCGGGGCGCCGCAAGATTACCCAGTACACGCGGTACGGGACCTTGGTGCTCGCGACTTTCCAGGCATTCGGTATTGCTGTCGCGTTGCAGGGTGATTTCGGCCAGGGGCTCGTTATCAGCACCGGGCCGGGGTTTGTGTTCACTGCCACCGTATCGCTGGTTACCGGGACTATGTTCCTGATGTGGCTGGGTGAGCAGATTACCGAGCGCGGTCTGGGCAACGGCATCTCGATGATCATATTTGCTGGTATCGTTGCCGGTCTGCCGGCAGCATTCGGCAGCGTTATCGAGTTGGTCAGTAACGGCGAGATGAATGCCCTGTTCGCGCTCTTCTTGTTCCTGCTGGCGATCGCGGTTACCGGCTTTGTCGTGTTCGTCGAACGCGGTCAGCGTCGCATCACGGTGAATTACGCCAAGCGACAACAGGGCCGCAAGATGTACGCGGCGCAGAGCAGTCATCTGCCGCTGAAATTGAATATGGCCGGCGTTATTCCGCCGATTTTCGCATCCAGCATCATCCTGTTTCCGACCACACTCGCGCAGTGGGCTGGAAATACCGAAGGCATGCGCTGGTTGCAGGATATTGTCGCCAAGCTGTCGCCGGGTCAGCCGATCTATGTGGCTTTGTACGCTGCAGCGATCATTTTCTTCTGCTTTTTCTACACCGCGCTGGTGTTCAATTCGAAGGAAACCGCCGACAACTTGAAACGCTCGGGGGCGTTTATCCCGGGTATTCGCCCTGGCGAGCAGACGGCCCGCTATATCGATCAGGTTATGTCGCGTCTGACACTGGCGGGCGCCATCTACATCACGCTGGTCTGCTTGATGCCCGAGTTCCTGATCGTTGGCTGGAACGTACCGTTTTACTTTGGTGGCACCTCGCTGCTGATTGTCGTGGTCGTGGTGATGGATTTTATGGCCCAGGTGCAGGCACACGTGATGTCGCACCAGTACGAAGGCCTGATGAAGAAGGCAAATCTGAAGGGTATCGGCGGCACGGGCATGCCTCGCTGACCGGTAGTCGCGTTTTGGAGAGAACACATGAAAGTCCGTGCCTCAGTTAAAAAGATGTGTCGCAACTGCAAGATCATCAAGCGCAAAGGCGTCGTTCGCGTCATTTGCACCGATCCGCGTCACAAGCAGCGTCAAGGCTAAAAGCGCCGTTGCTAAAACATTGAAATGTGGGTAGAATTTCGCGCTTTCGCGCGCGGGTTCGCCGCTGAACCAGGAGAAATTTGACAATGGCCCGTATTGCTGGAGTCAACATTCCAGATCGCAAACACACGGTGATTGCGCTGACCTCGATCTACGGGATCGGTCGCACCCGTGCGAAAGAGATTTGTGAAGCGGCCGCAGTAGCGCCTGAAAGCAAGATCATTGATCTGACTGAAGACGAAGTTGAAAAACTGCGTACCGAAGTGGCGAAGTTCACCGTCGAAGGTGATCTGCGCCGCGAAGTCTCGATGAATATCAAGCGTTTGATGGATCTCGGCTGCAATCGCGGTATCCGTCATCGCCGCGGGTTGCCGTTGCGTGGTCAGCGCACTCGCACCAACGCGCGTACCCGCAAGGGCCCGCGTAAACCGATCAGAAAATAAGCGTTAGCTTGGTTAGTTAGGAATAAGGCATATGGCCAAGACTCCGACCCGTACCCGTAAAAAGGTCAAAAAGGTTGTTACCGATGGTGTTGCGCACGTCCATGCGTCGTTCAACAACACTATCATCACCATTACCGATCGCCAGGGTAACGCCCTGTGCTGGGCTACCGCTGGTGGTTCCGGCTTCCGCGGCTCGCGTAAGAGCACGCCGTTCGCTGCCCAGGTTGCGGCCGACCGCGCCGGTCAGGTTGCCAAGGAATACGGTGTGAAGAACCTCGACGTTAACGTCAAGGGCCCCGGGCCTGGTCGTGAGTCTGCTGTACGCGCCTTGAATAACGCCGGCTTCAAGATCACCAGCATCTCTGACGTAACGCCGATTCCGCACAACGGTTGCCGTCCGCCGAAAAAGCGCCGCGTCTGATTTGGAGT
Organism: Thiosocius teredinicola; assembly: GCF_002009425.1. Lineage (NCBI taxonomy): Bacteria > Pseudomonadati > Pseudomonadota > Gammaproteobacteria > Chromatiales > Sedimenticolaceae > Thiosocius > Thiosocius teredinicola. Next base: position 4,325,809 of record NZ_CP019936.1, on the reverse strand, counting down.
TTGAATAATGGCACGTTATATCGGTCCCAAATGTAAACTGATGCGCCGCGAAGGTACTGACCTGTACCTGAAAAGCCGCGTTCGCTCGGTCGATTCCAAATGCAACATGGAGAAGGTGCCCGGACAGCAGGGTGACCGTCGCCGCCGTCTTTCCGACTATGGCGTCCAGTTGCGTGAGAAGCAGAAAGTACGCCGTTTGTACGGTGTGCTCGAGCGTCAGTTCCGCAACTACTACAAGGAAGCGGACCGCGTTAAGGGGCCGACCGGTGAGAACCTGCTGAAGCTGCTCGAAAGTCGCCTCGACAATGTCGTTTATCGCATGGGTTTTGGCTCGACCCGCGCCGAAGCGCGCCAGCTGGTCAGCCACAAGGCTATCTCGGTCAACGGCAAGGTCGTGAACGTCGCGTCTTACGTGGTGCGTCCGGAAGACACCGTTGCGGTTTCTGAGAAAGCGCAGAAACAGGAACGTATCAAGAACTCGCTGGGGCTTGCTGAGCAGTATGGCATGCCGGAGTGGGTCGAAGTCGATACCAAGAGCATGAGCGGTAAGTTCAAACGTTTGCCCGACCGCGTCGAATTGCCGGCCGAGATCAACGAGCAACTGATCGTCGAACTTTATTCCAAGTAACGGAACTGAGAGGGTTATCCATGACGGAGTCCGTCACCGAATTCCTCAAGCCGCGTATCGTTAACGTGCAGACCATCAACGAGCGCCACGCAAAGGTGTCGCTCGAGCCGCTCGAGCGCGGTTTTGGTCACACGCTGGGTAACGCCTTGCGTCGTATTCTTCTGTCGTCGATGCCGGGTTGCGCCATCGTCGAGGCCGAGATCGAAGGTGTGCTTCACGAGTACAGCGCGATCGAAGGTGTTCAGGAAGATGTTTTGGAGATCCTGCTGAACCTGAAGGAAGTGGCTATCAGCATGGACGATCGCGACGAAGCGATCGTGAGTCTGAATGCCAAGGGTCCGGGCACGGTGACCGCTGGTGATATCCAGCTGTCGCACGGTATGGAGATCGCCAACCCCGATCTGGTCATCGCCCGTCTGACCGACAAAGGCGAATTGACGATGACCATGAAGGTGCGCCGTGGCCGCGGCTACGAGCCGGCTGCCAACCGTGAGAGCGCCGCGGGTGACGATCGTCCGATCGGCCATCTGCAGTTGGATGCTACCTTCAGCCCGGTGCGTCGAGTCGCGTACGCAGTCGAAGCTGCGCGCGTTGAGCAGCGTACCAACCTCGACCGCTTGGTTATCGACATCGAAACCGATGGCACGATCGACCCGGAAGATTCGATCCGTCGTTCGGCGACGATCCTGCAGGACCAGCTGTCGGCGTTCGTCAAACTTGACGAGACCACCAGCGCTGTCGCTGAACAGGAGCGTAGCGAGCCGACCGTCGATCCGATCCTGCTGCGTCCGGTCGATGACTTGGAGCTCACGGTGCGTTCGGCGAACTGCCTGAAGGCAGAGAATATCTTCCTGATCGGTGACCTGATCCAGCGCACCGAGGTCGAGTTGCTCAAGACCCCGAACCTGGGTAAGAAGTCGCTGACCGAGATTAAGGACGTTCTGGCTACCCGCGGCCTGTCGCTGGGTATGCGCCTGGAAAACTGGCCGCCCGAGAACCTCGAAGAATTGATGGCACGCTGAGAAGCGTTTGTTTAAACCGTTTAACTAGGAAGTCGACCCATGCGTCACCGCAAAGCCGGACGGCAGCTCAACCGAAACAGCTCGCACCGTAAAGCCATGTTCCGCAACATGGCGGCCTCGTTGATCGAGCATGAAGTGATCAAGACGACCTTGCCGAAGGCCAAGGAACTGCGTCGTGTCGCCGAGCCGTTGATTACGCTCGCCAAGGAAGACAGCGTATCGAAACGCCGCCTGGCATTTGCCCGCCTGCGCAGCGATTCCGCAGTTGGCAAGCTGTTCAGCGAACTGGGTCCGCGGTACAAGGCGCGTCCGGGTGGCTACCTGCGTATCCTCAAGTGCGGTTATCGTCCTGGCGACAAAGCACCGATGGCGTTCGTCGAGCTGGTCGATCGTCCTGAAGTTGACGAGGTTGTCGAAGCCGATTGATTGGCTGCGGCATCTGATTAAGCAAAAAAGCCGGGCTCATGCCCGGCTTTTTTGTGCCTGCGCCACGTTGGGTGACGGCAAAACCTTGCTTGAGGTGTGATCGGTGGTGTGCGCTTGATGGCGCAGTATGCGGGCTAGAATAGGCGCATGCCGAGCCAGTCGACCATCTATCTTTTCACCGACTTCGGTTATGACGGTCCTTATGTCGGGCAGCTGTTTGCCGCAATCCGTGCGGCAAATCAGCAATGCGAGATCATCAATCTGATGCATGACGCGCCGGCGATGCGGCCGGACCTGGCGGCGTATCTCTTGCCTGCGGTGACGGAGGCTTTGGCAGCTCCGGCGTGGACCGTCGGCGTGGTGGACCCGGGCGTCGGCAGTGAACGCCCGGCGATCGCGGTGCGCAGCAAAGGACGAACCTTCGTGGGACCGGACAACGGGCTGCTGTCGCGATTGCCGGAGATCGAATCGGTCGAGCGGATTGATTGGCGACCACCACGGATATCGGCAAGCTTTCATGGGCGCGATCTGTTCGCTCCCGTCGCAGCGCGCCTTGCGGGCGGAGAGGATATCGAGACGTCAGACATGCCTGTCGATCAAATTGTCGGGGCGGATTGGGACGCAGAGAGTGCGCGCGTGATCTACGTAGACCGCTACGGCAACCTGATGACCGGTCTGTCGGCGAAAACATTCACTAAGAACAATAAGATAAGCTGTGGTGGTCGGCACATTGTCCATGCGACCACCTTCAGCGCCGTGCCGCCCGGCGAGGTGTTCTGGTATGAGAATTCACAAGGATTGGTTGAGCTGGCTGCGAACGGCGTCTCAGCTTCGGACGTGCTGTCGCTAGCGACTGGCGATAAAATCCTGGTAATCTAATCGCGGTAAAACAACGTAAATTCCTGTAGCGCCTGCATAGGCGTGACGGGCATACCATTCAGTCAGCAGAGTGCGCCATCGGCAGCTGGGATGTCGGGCGCGCCGCGGACTGTTTACGCCGGGAACAACAACCGCGCATCACGCGGATGCAATGGATGGCAACGGGCGCTTGGCCGAAGATTTAGGGGAGCAAAGGATGGACGACGACTCGAAGCGACAGCGTGGCATGTCGATTTTTGGGCGGCTGGGAGCGCGCATCGTGCCCGCACGTGCGAATGATGCAGAGCAGGGAGCCTTGCGACCCGAGAACACGTCGAGGCCCATGACCGAATCGGAGCTCGAGCAGGCCTATCGCGAGTTGTTGCTGGAAAACCAGATGCTCGCCGAGAGCAACCAGCGTCTGAACGATCGCCTGTCTAAACAGGACCGCGGTTTCGAGGAATCACCTGCTGCCAAGGAGCTGATCGGAGCGCAACGCAACGCCTTGGTTGAGCGCAGCCGGCGACTGCGTGAACTCGAATACGAGAACAAGCAGCTGCAGCGCGATGTCAAGAAACTCTCGGACGAAAAGCAGCGACTCAACACGCTGGTGCGTCAGCTCAAGCAGTCTCAACCCTCCGAAAGTGCCCGCCAGCTCGAGCTGTTGCGCCGGCAACTCACCGAGGCACAAGCCGCGCTCCGCGAAAAGAACAACGAGCTCCTGAAGTTGACCGACAAGTACTACCAGCTCGAAGCTCGCAGTAACCTCAAGTCGGCCTGATCGGCAGCGCCGCTCCGCTCGTTACTCTTTCGCAATCTCCGGTTCGGGGCATTCGACGAACACGCGCGCGCTGCAGGTCGCGCATTCTTGCGGGTCGAGCCGTCGGAAGATGCTGCGGATGGCCTGCGTCTTCGAATCAAAAAAGTGGTCTGCGCCAACCTTCTTGACGAAGCACGAGCGCGCAGCGAACTCATAAACGTTTTCACCCAGGCCGACGAAGTACAGTCCGCCACCGATAGACTTCAGTCGGCGTGCTTCGTTGACCAGGGTCTCGGCCGCGCTCAGGTCCATGTAGTTGATGCCGTCGCCGACGATCAGGATATGGCGGATATCCTCGTTCTCGGATACCCGGGTGATGCGTTGCTGCACATGATTGATCGAGCCGAAATACAGCGCCAGATCCATGCGCAGCACCTTGAGTTGTGGGCAGGCACGCAGCGGCTTGTTTTCGATGTTCTCGAACGAACGTTTGCCGGTTTTCGGGTTGGTATCGACGGCCAGCGCCGGAATCGCGGGTACCGAGGTGCGTGCGAGGAAGATCAACAGCGACAGCAGTACGCCCATGTAGATCGCGAATTCGAGTTCGAGGAACAGGGTGGCGCCGAACGTCGTCAGCAGAATAGACGTCTCCGAGCGGCTGTAGCGCAGGATATCGGTGATGTGATGAAAGTCGATCAGGTTGTACGCCACGATCAGGATGACGCCACCCATTGCGGCGATCGGCAGATAGGCCGTCAGGGGGGCGACCAGCAGCACGATCACCATCAACATGATGGCGGCGAAGATGGCCGACATCGGGGTCTTGGCGCCGGCCGAATAGTTGATGCCAGAGCGGGTGAATGAGCCCGAGCCGGCGTAGCTCGAGAAAAAGCTGCCGACCACGTTCGACATGCCTTGGCCGATGAATTCCTGGTTCGCATTGATGCGCTGATTCGACTTGGTGGCGACCGCGCGGCTGATCGATACCGCTTCGATCAGGCCCAGCAGTGCGACCGCGAATGCCTCAGGCGCCAGCGTCTTGATCGACGCCAGAGAGAAATCAGGAGCCGACAATGGCGGGAGATGGGCTGGAATCTCGCCCACCAGCTTGATGCCGGCCTCGGCGCCACCCAAGAGCGCGGCGACCACGCTGCCGACGACCATGCCCACCAGCAGGTTCGGTATCCGGGGCACCAGCTTCTTAATCGCAATCGCGCTGAGCAGGGTGCTCAACGCGATCACCACGGTCATCCAATCGATGTCGCCCGCCAGCGTGTACACGTCGACCCAGGTGTGCAGAAACGACTCACCCTTCGGTATCTCGATGCCCAGCACGTGCTTCATCTGGCTGGTAGCGATCAACAGTGCTGCCCCCGCGGTGAATCCGATCACGACGGTGTGAGAGACGAAGTTGACCACCGTGCCGAGGCGCGCCAGGCCGAACGCCAATTGGTAAACCCCGGCGAGAAACGTCAGGGTAAGCGTCATCTGTACGAACTCGGGCGACCCTGGAACGGCATAGCGGCTGATCGCCGAGAACACCACGATCGAGATGGCGGTGGTCGGTCCGGAAACCAGGTGAAACGATGAACCGAATAGCGCGGCGATGATTGGCGTGATCATCGCTGTGTACAGGCCGTACTCCGGTGGCAATCCGGCGATCGTTGCGAAGGCCACGCCTTGCGGCAACACGATGACCGCTCCGGTGAATCCGGCTACCAGATCGGCGCGCAGCGTGCGCTTATCGATCAGTTTGAACCAGGTGAGGAACGGCAAAAGGGTTTCGAGGCGCATAACTACAGCCTGCAGATAAAGAGCAGTGAATCGGCGGGTCGGTTCATCGCCCGCCCGAGTTTAAAGGGGTCGTCCAATACGTCCTGCCAGCGCCGACGGCGCTCAAGGGTTTGCGACTAGTCCGTTCGCAATATCGGCGCGAGGAATCGGCCGGTATGTGAATGCGACATCTGAGCAACCTCTTCGGGCGTGCCTGTGGCGATGATCTCTCCACCGCCGTCGCCGCCTTCAGGGCCCAGGTCCACGATCCAGTCCGCCGTCTTGATGACATCGAGGTTGTGTTCGATCACGACCACGGTGTTGCCGTGATCGCGCAAGCGGTGCAGCACGCCCAGCAGTTGCTTGACGTCGTGAAAATGCAGCCCTGTCGTCGGCTCGTCGAGGATGTAGAGCGTGCGACCAGTGTCGCGCTTGGAAAGTTCGCGCGACAGCTTCACCCGCTGCGCCTCGCCGCCGGAAAGTGTGGTCGCGTTCTGGCCGAGCGTGATATAGCTCAGGCCCACGTCCATCAGAGTTTGCAGCTTACGCTTGAGCACCGGTACGGCGTCGAAAAAGGCCAAGGCGTCTTCGACCGTCATGTCGAGCACCTCGTTGATCCGTTTTCCCTTGTACTGGATCTCGAGCGTCTCGCGATTGTAGCGTTTTCCCTTACAAACGTCACATTGCACATAGATGTCGGGCAGAAAGTGCATCTCGACCTTGATGACGCCGTCGCCTTTGCAGGCCTCGCAGCGGCCGCCCTTGACGTTGAAGCTGAACCGCCCGGGGTTGTAGCCACGCGACCGGGCCTCGGGCACACCGGCGAACAGTTCGCGGATCGGCGTGAACAGGCCGGTATAGGTGGCCGGGTTCGAGCGCGGGGTGCGGCCGATCGGCGACTGGTCGATATCGACAACCTTGTCGAAGTGCTTCATACCGCTGGTCCGCTTGTGCGGCGCAACAGTATGGCTGGCGCCGTTGAGTTGGTTCGCGGCCAGCGGGTACAGGGTGTCGTTGATCAGGGTCGATTTGCCTGATCCGGACACGCCGGTCACGCAGGTGAACAGGCCGGCCGGTATCTCAAGCTTCACCTTTTTGAGGTTGTTGCCGCTCGCACCGTCGATCTTCAGCATCCGTTTGCGGTCGATCGCATGCCTTTCGGCGGGTATCTCGATGGTCTGGCGGCCAGCCAGATAGTCGCCGGTGATCGAGCCTTTGACCTTGCAGATGTCTTTGACCTTGCCTTGGGCAACCACCTTGCCGCCGTGCACGCCGGCGCCCGGGCCGATGTCGACCACGTGGTCGGCGCTGCGAATCGCGTCCTCGTCGTGTTCGACCACGATCACCGTGTTGCCCAGATCGCGCAGATAGGTCAGCGTTTTGAGCAGGCGTTCGTTGTCGCGCTGGTGCAGACCGATCGACGGCTCGTCGAGCACGTACATCACGCCGACCAGGCCGGCGCCGATCTGGCTTGCCAGCCGGATGCGCTGCGCCTCGCCGCCCGACAGGGTGTCGGCGCTGCGGTCGAGGGTCAGATAGTTCAGTCCGACATTGACCAGAAACTGCAGGCGTTCCTTGATCTCTTTGACGATCTTGGCGGCGATCTTTCCCTGTTTGCCCGGCAGCTTGAGTTCGTTGAAAAAGGTCAGGCTGTGTTCGACCGCCATGTGGGTGACCGACGGCAGATTGTGCTCGGCGACGAACACGTTGCGCGCCGCTTCGTTCAGGCGGGTGCCGGCGCAGTCGGGGCAGGGCTGTGATGAGATATAGCGCGCCAGTTCTTCGCGCACCGCGTTCGACTCGGTCTCGCGGTAGCGCCGCTGCATGTTGTTGATGATGCCCTCGAACGGGTGGGTCTTCTTCACGACCCGGCCGCGGTCGTTGAAATAGCTGAACTCGACGGCGTCGAAGCCGCTGCCCTTGAGGATGATCTCGCGGGTTTCCTTGGGCAGATCCTCCCATGGCATTTCCGGGTCGAACCCATAGTGCTGACCGAGCGAGCGGATCATCTGGTAGTAGTACGCGTTGCGCCGGTCCCAGCCGCGCACCGCGCCACCGGCGAGTGAAAGGTCAGGATTGGCCACCACCTTGCCCGGATCGAAAAACTGCTCGACACCGAGTCCGTCGCAGGTGCCGCAGGCGCCGACCGGGTTGTTGAACGAGAACAGGCGCGGTTCGAGTTCCTCGATGCTGTAGCCGCATACCGGGCAGGCGAAATTGGCCGAAAAGGTCAGATCTTTCTTTTTCGGCTCATCCATCCAGGCGACGCGGGCAATGCCTTCAGCCAGGTGCAGCGCAGTCTCGAACGATTCGGCCAGGCGCAACGCCAGATCGGGGCGCACCTTGAAACGGTCGACCACGACCTCGATGGTGTGCTTCTTGTGCAGTTCCAGGTCCGGCGGATCATCCAGCTCGTAGGTCTCGCCATCGATACGTGCACGGATAAAGCCCTGTGCATGCAGCTCGGCAAGCAACTTCTGGTACTCGCCCTTGCGCTCGGAGATCACCGGCGCCAGCAGCATCAGCTTGCTGCCTTCGGGCAGCGCCAGCACCTGGTCGACCATCTGGCTGACGGTCTGCGCCTCGAGATGCTCGCCGTGCGTCGGACAGCGCGGCGTACCGGCGCGTGCAAACAGCAGGCGCAGGTAGTCGTAGATCTCGGTGATGGTGCCGACGGTCGAGCGCGGGTTGTGGCTGGTGGTCTTCTGCTCGATCGAGATCGCCGGCGACAAGCCCTCAATATGGTCGACGTCAGGCTTTTCCATCATCGACAGGAACTGCCGGGCGTAGGCCGACAGCGATTCAACGTAGCGGCGCTGGCCTTCGGCGTAAATGGTATCGAAGGCGAGCGACGACTTGCCCGACCCGGACAGGCCGGTGATCACGATCAGCTTGTCGCGCGGCAGCGAGAGGTCGATGTTTTTGAGGTTGTGGGTACGGGCGCCCCGGATGTGAATTGTGTCCATCTCGGCAAATCGTCGGGTCGAAACCCGTCAATGTTACGGGAGGTCGCCGGCAGGACAAAGGGGAATCGAGTGTGTATTTAGAACAACTCGATATCGCCCATATCGGCCGCGGTCTCGGTTTGCGCCCGGTTGTGGTTGGCGATGAAGATGTCGACCATCTCCTGCTGCTGGTGGTAGACGTTCTTGAGACTCGGCAGCAACACCAGCAGGGTGTCGCGCAACGCCTGGCTGGCGTCGATCTTTTCGATGGCGTCTTCGATCGCGGTATCGATGCGATCGAGCACGTAGGCTTCCTGGTCTTCTTCCAGGCCCATGCGCAGGAAGTCCTGATTCAATTCCTGCAGCATGCCGCGCAGCAGGCCGTTGCTGTATTCCTGGTTGCGGATCAGGCCTTTGGTCAGATGGTAGAAGCTGCTGCGAATGCGGCCGAACGCGGCCAGCAACTCCTGGCTCTGCTTCATCATGGCCTTTTCGGCGGCCAGGTTGCCGACGCGTGTGTCGACCGACGACAACAACAGCGGCAACAGGTCTTTGATGCGGCCGTAGCGCGACATGTCGTCGAGCGGCATCTCGCGCACCAACAAACTCAGGTTCTGGTAATTGACGATGGTACGCGCGCCGAAATCGACGAATCGCTGGCCGCGATCGCTCATCTGCACCAGTTCCTGCTCCAACGGACGGATGCCTTCGCCGTCGGCAAACCAGTGTTCCTCGTCGTCAACGTTCACATACAGGCAGCAGTTCAGCTGAAGATTGCGCGTCACCTCGAACAGGGCACTGGCCAAGGCACCGATGTCGTTGAGCGAATGCGAGCGTTCGAGAAACTGCATCGCCATCGCCAGCTCGCTGGTGCCGGCGAGCGCCACCATCGCGGTTTCTCGCGCCGACTCGTAGTCGTGCAGCAATTGCGAGCGCTGCTCGCGAAAGCGTTGCAGCACGCCCACGCGGGCGACCAGGTTTTCCGGCTCAAACGGTTTGACCAGGTAGTCGTCCGCGCCTACCTCATAGCCCTGCATGCGCTCGCGCAGCGAACTGTGCGACGACAGGAAGATCACCGGGATGTCGCGCGTTATCTCGTGCTGGCGCAGCTGGGTGCAGACGTCGTAGCCGTTCATGCCCGGCATCTCGACGTCGAGCAGGATGATCTGCGGCGGGTTCTGCAGCGCCGCCTCAAGACCCTCTTCACCATTGAACGCCGAACGCAATTCGTAGCCGGCCGGCTCGAGGGCCCGCTTGATGAACTTGTGACTCATCTTGTCGTCGTCGATCGCAAGAATGTCGGTCGGTGTCTGCATGTGGGGCGGGGCGGCCATCTGGTGGTTGAATAAGCATTAGCGGCCGTTGCGGGCCGTTCTTGCGTTCTGTCCAGACCCTCGGGAAACACAATCCGCGCTACAATGCGCGCCTCATACCGAAGTAGCACGAAGCCATTGTCACGCTCCGCACACCCCATGACCGCCGGCGAACGACGCGCCACGCTCGGCCTGGCCGGCGTGTACGGGTTTCGCATGCTCGGGTTGTTCCTGATCCTGCCGGTTTTCGCGCTGTTCGCCGAGGGCCTGGAAGGCGCGACCCCGTTCTTGACCGGTTTGGCGGTAGGAATCTATGGACTGACGCAGGCGGCGCTGCAGATTCCGTTCGGCCTGCTGTCTGACCGAATCGGCCGCAAGCCGGTGATTTTCGGCGGTTTATTGTTGTTTGCCGTGGGCAGTACGATTGCTGCCCAGGCGCACGACGTGTGGTGGGTGATCTTCGGGCGCGCGGTGCAGGGTAGCGGGGCGATCGCCGCAGCCGTGATGGCCCTGGCGGCCGATCTGACGCGCGAAGAGAACCGCACCAAGGCGATGGCGACGATCGGCATGACGATCGGTGCGTCGTTCATGATCGCGATGATGGCCGGTCCCGTATTGGCGCGCATGATCGGGGTCAGCGGGATATTCTGGGTTACTGCCGTGCTGGCCTTGCTCGGTATTGCCGTCGTCGCATTGGTGGTGCCGACGCCGGCGCGCAGCTCGGTACACCGGGATGCCGAGACCGTGCCAGCGATGTTCAACCGGGTGCTGCGCAACGCCGACCTGCTCAGGCTAGATTTCGGTATCTTCGCGCTGCACCTGATCCTTACCGCGCTGTTCCTGGCGGTGCCGATTGTGTTGCGCGACCTGGGGCTGGCACCGGTACACCACGCCGCCCTGTACCTGCCCGTGATGCTCGGCTCGATCGCCGCAATGGTCCCGTTCGTGATCATCGCCGAACGCCGCGGCCTGATGAAGCAGGTGTTTCTCGGCGCGGTCGCCTGTCTGACCCTGGCGCTATTGTTGCTGGGTGCGACCTCCGGCCATTTCTGGGCCTTCGTCGCCGCGTTGGTGCTGTTCTTCAGCGCCTTCAACCTGCTTGAGGCCACGCTGCCGTCGATTGTGTCGAAAGTGGCGCCGGTCGACGCGAAAGGAACGGCTATGGGCGTGTATTCCACGTCGCAGTTCGGCGGTGCGTTTGTCGGCGGTGCCGTGGGTGGCTGGGTGCACCAGCAGTTCGGGCTGACCGGTGTGTTCTTCGCCGCGGCTACGGTTGGGGTTCTATGGCTGTTGGTGGCCATCGGCATGCGCAAGCCAGGCCGCTACGCCAGCCGACTGGTGCATCTCGGCAAGGTCGAGCGTGGCGCTGCCGGCGAGTTGGGTGACCGGCTGCGGGCGGTTCCCGGGGTGGTCGAGGCGGTGATCGTTGCCGATGAAGGCGTGGCTTACCTGAAAGTTGATCGGGACCACCTGGACGACGGCGCCCTGGATGAAATTGTGGCGCGTCCGGCGTAGACTGCCGGGCTTATGAATTGATTCGCCGCAGCATGGACGTCTGCGGTTTTGAGGAGGAAAAAATGGCAAGCAGAGGCGTAAACAAGGTCATCCTGATCGGCAACCTCGGGCAGGATCCCGAAGTGCGGTACATGCCCAACGGCGGCGCGGTGTGCAATATCACCGTTGCAACATCGGAGACCTGGAAAGACAAGAACACCGGCGAGAACCAGGAAAAGACCGAGTGGCACCGTGTGGTGATGTTCCGCAAGCTCGCCGAGATTGCCGGTGAATACCTGAAGAAGGGCTCGAAGGTGTATCTCGAAGGCCGTCTGCAGACGCGCAAGTGGCAGGACCAGCAGGGGCAGGACCGCTACACCACCGAGATCATCGCCGACCAGATGCAGATGCTCGACAGCCGCGGTGGCAGTGCCGATTTCGCGCCGTCGCAGGGCTCGCGTTCGTCGGCACCCGCGTCTCAGCCGCAGGCAGCTCCGATGGACAATGGTTTCGAGGACGATATTCCGTTCTGATCGCCGCCGGCAGCACTCGACACGAAACGGGGCTGATGCCCCGTTTTCTTTTTCCGTCGTTCACAGCTCGGTCGCTGACCATCTTCCTTCCCGTCTTCCGGCGTAATCGTCTGGTTCCTGCACCGCGGCCTGGCTTTGGCGAAGAACAACCCAAGGCGTACGCTTTTGTTCGCTACTGCGCCAACACTCGCGCTGCACATGCGTCGAATATTGAGATTTTTATCGCACGTCGCCTACCGGCTTATGGCAACATGCGCGCCGCCGTGATTCATGCCGGTCTGAGCGGCACATTCGCCGGGCTTTCCTACCTGCAGTGCGCACCGACGGGATTCGGTCTCTTGGTCATAAGGAACAGACACAATGAAAAAAACAATCAAGCACATCTCCATTCTTACATTGGCGATCTTCACGGCGTTTCTGTCGGGCTGCGTCAGCCAGGGAAAACGCTACGACACCGCGCCACCAAGCTATTGGTACGCCGCCAACCCGACGATGTACCCCTATGAATACGCCAGCACCCTGGGTGCCGATCCGATCTGGGTCGAGGGCGAATTCGACGAAGCAGCGGTAGCCGCCCAACTCGAGCCCGGCGGTGCGATCCTCCAGGGCGTTACTTACTTCCCTGAACTGCGCCGCAAGGATCTCGTCAGTTCCCTGGCGGGCGCCAAAGACAAGGAACTGATCGCGTCCCGTGTGAACGTCTGCCTGTATCCCGAATCGCGCCTGCTGCTGAATTGGGCGATGAAAAGGGACGACGTGTTCCAGCGGTCGCGCGACAAGATGCTGGGCCGCTACTACGGCGTGTTCATGAAAGACGCGCGCGGTTACAAGTACAAGACCTGCGTCACGTCCAATCGCTACGGCGAGTACAAGTTCGAGAACATCAAGCCCGGTCACTATCTGGTGGTTGCTGTTGGCAACGTTTCGTTCACCGAGACGGGATCGGTACGTACCGGTTACGTAACTAACAGTTACTACGGTGCGGATGTTTACCAGAATGTTTCGCAGACCGTTAACCGCGAGCACACGGGCGCGTGGGCGATACACATTGAGCAGCCCGATGCGGTGATCGACGCCAACGTGAAGATCGAAACGGTGATTCCGTACATGTACTGAGTCGATGCGGCGATCGCGTCGTCTGCTGCCCGGTGCGGCGAAGTACAGGGTTGCAGCGCATTCTCGGGTTGATTCGTTCGGCGCCTGGGAAATGGCGCAGTGACTTGCCGGTGGGCGTGCCCATGGTTAAACGTTCGGGCTCGCCAACGCACCGTGACGCATGCCGGCATGCAAATGAGCGGTTGCGAGTCACCCGTTATTCGCACCGATTGCCTGTGCTGCGTTGATTCGATCGCGACAACGCTCCAAGATGGTACACACTCGAGCCAACCGATGGAGCAGCCATGTTCACGCTGCTGATACTGTTTTTCCTTGTTGCCATTGTCACTTCGTTTCTGTGTTCGCTGTGGGAGGCGGTGCTGCTCAGCATCACGCCGTCGTACGCACAGATCAAAATGCAGGAAGGCGGTCGGCTTGGGCGCCGCCTGCAGCGCTTCAAAGAGAACATCGATCGGCCGCTCGCCGCGATCCTGACCCTGAACACGATCGCGCATACGGTTGGCGCCATTGGGGTCGGCGACCAAGCCAGCAAGATCTGGTTCGACGCCAATCCGCTGATTACCGGCTTGTTGATTCCAGTGGTCATGACGTTGGCGATCCTGGTGCTGTCGGAACTCATCCCGAAGACGCTGGGGGCGAACTACTGGCGCGAGTTGGCACCGTTTACCGCGCAGTCGCTGGTCATCATCATCCGCCTGCTCAGTCCGCTCGTCTGGTTCAGCCAGTTCGTGACCAAAGCGATCAAGAAGGATGAGGTGGAGAGTGCATTCACGCGCAGCGACTTCGTCGCCATGGCCGATATCGGCGCCAAACACGGCGTGTTCGACCCGCACGAGTCGGAGATTTTGGTAAACCTTTTGCGGTTTCGAACGGTGCGGGCGAAAGATGTCATGACGCCGCGCACCGTGGTGGTCGCGGCCTCGGCCTGTCAGACGATCGGTGAGTTCTTCGAAGCCAATCGCGATCTGCGGTTCTCGCGTATCCCGTTGTTCGAAAAAGATTCACGTGACCACGTGGTCGGCTATTTCTTAAAAGATACTTTGCTGGCCGCCATGGTGGACGGACTGCAGGAAGCGCAGTTGGACACCCTCAAGCGCGACATCATAGCGATCGCGGAAGACTTCGCAATTGTCGACCTGTTCAACCGTTTTTTGTCGTCTCGCGAACACATCGCCTTGGTCGTCGATGGTTACGGTGGCATGGCCGGCATCGTGACACTCGAAGACGTGATCGAGACGTTGATCGGGGTCGAGATCGTTGACGAGTCCGACCGGATATCGGATATGCAGGTTTTGGCGCGGCGCACCTGGGAGCGACGCGCCAAGCGGCTTGGACTACTGGTGGAATCGGAAGCGGCCACCGCCGAAGAAAACCGGGGACCGGAATAGAAAGTCGGCGCGCCTGCCGGGCCCCAGCCATTTCTAATGTTCTTGAGCTCGGCACAGGCTTTTTGCAGACCAAACGGAATCCGACAAGCACGCCTTCTTTACGTCGTGCTGCAGAAAGGATGCCAGGTTCATGAATTCTCTATCATTCAATAACTTAGCTTGATCCTAATAAGAATTAAAATCTCCGCTGTAAACTAGCCTGACAGCGCTAAACGGTTGATTTCTTAACAGTTGTTTTCCATCCGATCACGCGTTTCAGAACGCAATTCCAGTTAGCGGTGCGCCGCCAAAACACGTCACAATGTGCCGCATTTCGGTAGCCTGTTTGGCGAAGTAAATGCCGGCTGCACGAACACCATCGATGCGTATTCGTTTGCCGTTCGACGACTGGGGCGCTCTCGGTGCGGGTGGGCCAAGGCGTAAAGGCGGCCCATTTTCCGGACCACCAGCCGGCAGGGATTTCCGACAGGTGGCAACGGCTGGTCGAAGCGCTGGGTCTTGGCCGAGGCGCGGCGGTGCAACGGGTGTCGCTTCTGCCGATCAACGGCATCGGAAGCCACCAGGCCGACCCGACGTAAATGCCTAACTTGCTTTAGAAAATCCGGTCTTTGCCGTTACCACTGGATGGTTGTGTGGGGACGGTCCGCGCGCCGTGCGCCCGATCTCCGTACCCGATCACAACCAGCGTGGGGCGGTACGTGAAGTATTGACCTGCCACCCTGCGACTGACGACGTTTGACCGTGATACCGGAGGTAGGGAACCGATGCAGGCCGCCCAGCAGAACGAGGTGACGAATCGTCCACCACCTCATTCCATGCTCGACTCGCGCATCCTCGTGCTCGATGACGATCGCGCCAGCGTGAAGCTGTTGACCAAGCTCTTGCATCGCGCCGGCTATCGCAATGTCCACGGTTTCTCAGATCCGCACGCAGCCGTGGCTGATTACGGCGAGCACGGAGCCGATCTGGTGCTGTTGGACATGAGCATGCCCGAGATGGACGGTATGCAGGTGCTCGCGGCGCTCAAAGCCGCCACGACGCAGGAAGACTACCTGGCGCTGCTGGTCGTTACCGGGTTGACCGACCGCGAAGTCCGCTTGCGTGCCTTACAGGCCGGTGCGCGCGATTTCGTGGTCAAGCCGTACGACCGCGACGAGCTGTTGCACCGTATCCACAACCTGCTCGAAACCCATCTGCTGCATCAGCACCTGACGCATCGTTTGATGATCGATCGCGAAACCGAGGCGCGCCTGCGTGATAGCGAGGAGCGCTTCAAACTGGCGACCAAGGCCGCGGACGAAGGCGTGTGGGACTGGAACATTCGAACCGGCAAGGTATTCATGTCGTCCCGCTGGAAGGCGTTGCTCGGCTATCGCGAAGACGAACTGCCCGACACGCTCGACGCCTGGACCTCGCGCGTACACCCGGAAGACCTTTCACAGGCCATGGCCGACCTCGAGGCCTATATGGACGGCAAGTTGTCGAGCTATGACAAGACCGTGCGCGTACGCCACCGCGACGGGCACTATCGCTGGATCAAGAACCGTTGGATGGCGGTGCGCGACGAAAGCGGCATGGCCGCGCGCATCGTCGGTACCGCAGATGACATTACCGAAGATGTGGAGCTGCGCGACGAGCTGGAACAGGCGCGTGAGCGTGCCGAGACGGCCAACCGGGCAAAGAGTGAATTCCTGGCCAACATGAGCCACGAGATCCGCACGCCGCTGACCGCGATCATCGGTTTTGCCGAACTCGGCCTGCTGGACGAGCGCGGCGAGGTCGATCAGGGGGAGGCCTTGCAGGCGGTTGTCGATAACGGGCGTCACCTGCGGGCGTTGATCGACGACATCCTGGATCTGTCAAAGATCGAGGCGGATCGCCTCGAGATCGAAACCGTGCCGGTCGCTTTGATGGACCTGGTCTCGGCCTGTCATTCGGGCATCCGCGGGCAGGCCGATGCCAAGGGCCTCGAGTTCGCGATGCACTTCATGCCGCCGTTGCCGAGCGTAGTGCAGACCGACCCCACGCGGCTGAAGCAGATTCTCTACAACCTGTGTAACAACGCGATCAAGTTCACCGACGAGGGCAGTGTGCGCATGATCGTGAGCTGTGACCCCCCGCAACACAAACTCATGTTCACGGTGCGCGATGAGGGCATCGGTATGAGCCCGGAACAGATCGAACGCGTATTCGAGCCGTTTGTGCAGGCAGACTCATCGACCACGCGCCGCTTCGGAGGCACGGGCTTGGGCCTGAGTATCTCGCGTCGACTCGCGCGGCGACTGGGCGGAGATATCGAGGTGTCGAGCGAACTCGGTGTGGGTAGCGTTTTCTCGGTAACCATCGATACCGGCCCGCTGCGCAGCGAAGATATGGTCGACAACGTCGAAGCATTGCCGACTGCGCCCTGCGAGAGCGCCGATCATGCCGCGTTGCCGCTGGTCGACGGCACGATTCTGTTGGCCGAAGACAACCCCTATAACCAGAAGCTGATCGGGCTGAACGTCCGCAAGATGGGGGCGCAAGTCACCGTTGTGGAGAACGGTGAAGAGGCGGTAGAGGCCGCCCTCGGCGGTAGCTTTGACCTGATCCTGATGGACCTGCAGATGCCGGTTATGGGCGGCATTGAGGCGGTCGAGCTACTGCGGCAGACGATGTACGAAGGGCCAATCGTCGCCCTGACGGCGCATTCGATGATCGGCGACCGCGACAAGGTGCTGAAGGCGGGTTGTACCGATTTTCTGACCAAGCCGGTCGATTGGCATGCGCTGCATAAGGTCATCGCGCGCTACCTGCGCGAGGCCGAGAACGGCACCGCCGTGGAGCATGCCGCTGATGATGACGATCAGGAACTGCGAGCGCTGATCGACCGCTTCGTTAACGAGCTGCCAGAGCAAATACAGCGCTTCAAAAGCGCTGCATTGAGTGTCGACTGGGACCAGGTGCGCTCGCTTGGGCATCAGATGAAGGGTGTCGCCGGTGGCCTCGGCTTTCCGGCATTGAGTGCGCTCGGTGCAGATATCGAACGCACTGCCGCCGAAGATGCCGACGCCGAAGCGATAGCGGCGTTGCTGAACGAACTTGAAAGTCAAGGTGCGCAGATCATGTCTGAACGCGCCGCTGCGAAAGGAGAGTCGTGATGCGACGCCTCACCACCGATCTATGTCATTTCGACAAACCGCTGGAGATGGATGTCTATAACCGCAGCGGGCACCTGCTGGCCAAGGCGGGGCTGACGCTCACCGACGAGGTGAAGTACCGCGAGTTGCTGGACTTCGGCTACATCGAAGGTGATGAGCCTGTCGCCCAGGTCGTTCCGCAGGCTGCTGATCCGAGCAAGATGTTGCCGGGCATTGGTGTGCTGGTGGCCGACGATACCCCGCTGATGCTCGACATGCTGGAAAAGAATCTGCGTGACGTTGGTGTACAGCGCATCCTGCGCGCCGAAGACGGCGAGTTCGCGCTGGCGCGTATCGGCCGCTACCTGCCCGACGTGGTGTTTCTCGATATCGACATGCCACGCAAAGACGGGCTCACCGCGCTGAAAGAACTGCGCGAAGAGTTTCCGCAACTGTTCGTGTGCATGCTGAGTGCGCACAGCTCGGTGCAGAACGTGCGGGCTGCGATGTCAGCCGGCGCGTCTGCTTTTCTGGTCAAGCCGCCGCACCGTGACAAGCTCGAAAGCGTGCTGGTGCAGTACGTCGAAAAGTACCTGATTGAAGCCGCCTGACAGGTAGGCGATCAACGGATATCGTTGACCAGCTGCCGGCAATCCGGGCGCATCGCCGGGTTCAGCCCTGTTCGATCCCGAACTCGACAGCCTTGCCCGCCTCATCGAAGCGCACGAATACCCAGCTGTAGTCCGCGCTGAACGGAAATGCACCCACTGAATAGCGGAATCTCCGATCTGTGCGACTATCGGGTTCACCCAATAGCGCAAGGACTTCGTCCTCACTCATGCCGACACGCAGGTAGTTGTCCTGCAGATCGCTGATCATGTGCTGTCGTCGTGGCTGCAGTTCGTTGCTGTTACGTTCCGATTTCCACACGGCTGAGTCGAAAGGCCGACCATGCGGCACGTCGCTTTGACCACAGCCGCCCAGCAGCGCAAAGCTGAGAATGGCGACCAAGGCGAGGATTGTCGACTTGCGTGGCTTTGCGTTTCGGGGTTGTCTTACATCCATGTACTTCATATTACTTGCTTGGGTGATGGTCACATGCCCGCGCAGGCGGGTGGGTAAACCTGAACATTGTTGATTGCGGCATCCGGCGTCGGTGCATCAAACACGACACGATGAACGCAGCCGTATACTAAACCGCTTCTCTCCCTCGTGCATTCGTAGCTCCCGGCGCGTTGCGGATTGATGGTAGTGCCTTCGCGGCACGCGAAGCCTGACGCTTCAAGCTCGCTGAACGCATCTTTGAGCAACATGCCGTCGCTGACGGCCTCTTCCACCTCTTTGGAGAGCGCTTCGTGACTGGATGGATCAGAGGTGCATCCGGACAGGAGAAAGGCAATAAGCAACACGACGACAAACTGCATGATCCCGGCGCCTGTTCTATGGGTGAGCTGTCGAATCGATGGCTGCGCGATGCAGCGCGATGAACTCGTCCAATGACAAGGTCTCGGCACGTCTGCCGGGATCGATGCCCAAATTTTCGAGCACGCCGATATCCATGACCTCGCGCAGATTGTTGCGCAACGTTTTGCGGCGTTGCGCAAACGCGGCGGTAACCAGTGCCCCGAAAGATCCCATCTCATCCTTGTCGACCAATGGCTGCGCTTTGGGCAGTACACGCACCACGCTCGAATCGACTTTCGGTGGCGGATAGAACGCCTCAGGACCGATATCGAATAGCGGTGTGACATCGCAGCTCACCTGCAGCATCACGGAAAGGCGGCCAAAGGTCTTCGAACCCGGCCCGGCTGCCATCCGGTCGACCACTTCTTTTTGCAGCATGAAGTGCATATCCCGAATGACGTCGGCCTGCTCAATCAGGTGAAACAATAGCGGTGTCGAAATGTTGTACGGCAGGTTGCCGACCAGGCGCAGGCACTTGGGTTCATGGCACAAGGAGCGAAAATCGAACTTCAAGACGTCGGCATTATGAATACGCAACGTGCCCAGCGGCCCGCAGGTTTTTGCCAGTGGCTCCAGCAGATCACGGTCCAGCTCGACGGCGTCCATCTCACCGACCCGCTTGAGAATACTCCGCGTCAACGCGCCTTGGCCTGGACCGATCTCGACAATGCGCTCGCCCGGCTGCGGGTTCACGTAGCCGACTATGCGCTCGATCACGCTGTCGTCTTGCAGAAAGTTTTGGCCAAAGCGTTTTCGGGGGCGGTGACTCAAGGGGTTGGCCTTCTAAATGTTCGTCGAGTTAATGAGCTTTCGTTGGAATGAGGCTCATTATCCATGGGAGACAGGGTGTTAGGAACATGCGCGGAGTGGAAATGGGGCTCACCGACATTCGCGGCGGTTGCTTTTGACAGTTGTAGATATCCTTCGGATCGATTGTTGGTTTCGATCCGTCGGCGAAGCGGCGATTTGATGTCCTGTTGAAGGGCGGGCTGCGCTTTGTACGATCTGCAATGGATCTCGAACGTACGGCAAATCTGCCGGTCACCGGCGTACCTACACTGACCTCGTCACATCAACGAATAGACGAGGACGACAGGATGAATCCGCAAACTCAGCATTTGGTCATCGGCGCTACTGGCAAGACCGGTTCCCGCGTATTGAAAGGTCTCCGGGAGCTCGGCTTCGCGCCCAAAGGAGCGAGTCGCAATGGCGACGTAGCGTTCGATTGGGACGATCCGACGACCTGGATAACGGCACTCAACGGCATCGACGCCGTTTACCTCACCTACTATCCGGATTTGGCGGTTGCAAAAGCTCCTGAAGACATCTCGAAGTTTTGTGCATTGGCGAAAATGAAAGGGGTCAAGCACATCACGGTACTCTCCGGTCGTGCCGAGCCAGCCGCACAGGTTTGTGAAAACATTATCAAGCAGTCAGGTATCGGCTGGACCGTCATAAGGGCATCCTGGTTCAATCAGAACTTCAGCGAGGGTCTTTTCCGTCAGTTCGTGATGGATGGCAAGATCGCACTGCCCGTCACCGACATTACCGAGCCGTTTGTCGACATCGACGATATTGCGGAAATCGCCATCGCTTCACTGACCGAGGAAAAGCACATTGGGCAGCTGTACGAAGTCACTGGCCCCGATCTGATCAGCTTTGGCGATATCGCAGACAAATTCACCAGGCACCTGAATAGAGAGATCCGCTTTGAATCGATCTCAATGGACGAGTTCGAACGCCGACTGAATCAATCCGGGGTGCCACAGGGCGTTATCGAAGCACTCGTTTACCTGTTCGGCGAAGTACTCGATGGCCGTAGTGAATCCACCACAGACGGCGTAGAAAGGGCTTTGGGCCGGCCTGCAACCGGCTTCGACGAGTACATTCGGCGCAACCGTCAGTTTTTCGCAACGGCGGCTCGAGCATGAGTTCGCTAATCTTTCAATCGATCGAGTCTCTCATTCAGCTCTCGATGGTCATCATGGTGGGACTGTATTTTGTCTTCTCCAATGCCATCATGCCGTCACTCAAGCAGATGGAATCCGGCGCTGACGTAATGGCCGAGATCAACAAGGTCATTCTCAACCCGGTGTTCATGGCGGTATTTATGCTGTCGGGTATCGGCTCACTCTACCTGGTGCTTGTTGTCGACGGTTTGCTGGCAATCAGTGGCGCGGTTTTCCTGATAGGAACCACTCTGGTAACTATGATAAAGAACGTACCGTTGAACAATGAGCTGAGAGATGCAGGCGAGGAGCGTTGCCAAGTCTGGCAGCGCTATCTTCGTACATGGGTGTTCTGGAACCATGTCCGCACCGTCTCTGCAGTGATTTCAGGACTGCTACTGATAGTTTGACGGCGCATCAGTCGCGCTGTGTTAACAGGCGCGCATTGGACCAGGGACTTTTGTGCACGTGGAGAACCGGCCAAGCGCTCCCGGCTTTGACAAAAAGTGAATTCCGTCAGGCAACCAACCGAGAAGAGGCTGGACATGTCGTTTGATTACAAGAGACGAGTGGCTACGCAAATCGCGGATCACCCAATTGGGAAGTTGCTTGACAGCTTGCGAATGGAAAGTGCGTTTTACACGAGTTCGACGTTGATGCGCCCATGGGGAATGGTCATGCCGCCGATGTCCAACTGCATGATGTATCACATTGTGCTGGAAGGCGCTGCAGAGTTTCGCATTGCAGATTCTGTGTTTCCCTTGGAGGAAGGGGGCTTCGTGCTGTTCCCGAAGGGCGAGGGGCATGTGGTGTCTGACGGTCAATGCAAGACGATCGTTCCGCTCGCCGAGTTGCCTATCGAGAGTGTTACCGAGCGCTATGAAACGCTGACCTTTGGTGGCAGCGGCGAGGTAACCCGGATGGTGTGTGGTGCCATGTTGTTTCAGCACCCGCTTGCCATCAAGCTGCTCGGCATACTGCCTCCTTACATTAGGATCCATCCCGATTCAAAAGACTCCGTCAATGTCGTGACTAATGTGGCACGCTTGCTCAAATCCGAGTCAGAAACGATTTCCGTTGGGGCAGAAGCAGTTATTTCTCGCCTTGCCGATGTCCTTGTTGTCGCTGCTATGCGTCAGTACTTGTCTGAACTCGATGAGTCAAAAACCGGATGGCTTACCGCCCTCCAGGACGATCGCATCGGGAAATCTCTCAAACTAATCCACGACCAGCCAAGCAAGCACTGGTCGCTGGAAGAGCTGGCGATTGCCGTTGGCATGTCAAGGACCAGCTTCGCCACACAGTTTAAGAAGCTGGTCGGCAATTCGCCCATGGAGTATTTGACTGAGTGGCGTATGTCGCTGGCTTATTCCCGTCTGCAACTGACTGGCGATACTGTGCTGTCTATTGCGCTGGATATCGGTTATCAGTCAGAGTCGGCCTTTTCGCGTGCATTCAAAAAGTCTATTGGAAAAAGCCCGGTGGAAGTCAGGAAAGACTATGAGGCCTCAGTAGAGACCACTTAGAAGTCACGACAGTCGGCAGTTTGATTCTTGCTCAATAGCAAACGGGGTCAGATCCCATTTTTTGCTGGGCTAGTATGGCGCACGGCTTACTCGTTGATGCCAAGTAGTTCCACATCGAAGATCAAGGTGCTGCCCGGGCCGATTACACCGCCAGCACCGCGGTCTCCGTAGGCGAGGTCACTGGGGATGAAGAGGCGATTCTTCTGCCCGACAACCATCAGCTGCAGGCCTTCCGTCCAGCCCTTGATGACCTGGTTTAAACCAAAAGAGATCGGCTCTCCCCGGTCCACTGAGCTATCGAAAACCGTGCCATCGATGAGCGTGCCGTGGTAGTGCACCTTGACGCGATCATTCGGCCCAGGCGATTCGTTGCCATCGCCTGCTTGCAGTACCTTGTATTGCAGGCCGGACGCAGTGGTGGTGACGCCCTCGGCTTTGGCATTCTCTGCCAAAAAGGCCTGGCCCTGCTGGAGGTTTGCCGTGGCCGATGGTTTGTTGCGGGTGATCATCTGGTAGATCAGCATCAATGCGATGACGAGTAGAATGGCGACGATGTACTTCAACGGGCAGCTCCGAGAATTGGCATAGCCGCAGAAGTTTAACCCAGCTGGTGTTTATCGAAAGCCGCATTTCCGGTGACGGGTAGAGACGGCTTATCTTGCCCGGATGCTCGCCAGTTATGCCTGACGCTGCGGCTGCTGTTGTCTCGCTCGATCTTGGCGAACTGCTCGATCAGTCGAATTTTTGCAGTGGCTGTAGGAGCGCTCAAAGCGACTACCTCAGACGAGACTTTCGGTGTAATGCTTCGGTAACCACTGATTTGATGTGCTGGTTGGGATCATTCACTTCGCAGCATAATCAGAAATGCGGCGCAACATGGCGTTGATCTTAGCCGTGATCTCCATCAACTTGGGATCGTTTTCCGGCACCAGGCGAGCTTCTATTACGACATCGCCTTGTTTCTCGCGCAGCGTGATACGACAGGGCATGTGAAGCAAGAAATCCGGGTTGAGGTCGAAAACTTCTTTGGCCGTCTGCAGATTGCAAAAATGGATGATGGTTGACCTGGGAAAGGCGATGTTTTCGCTATCCGCAATGGCTTTTCCGATCTGATTGCGACCGGTGATTCGGTAGTTGTTTTCGCTGATCGCAAATTCCAGGTCGGCTACCACGTCATCAAAAAGTTTGGTCGTAGTGACGGTGTAACGGGCTGCCGCGGCGTCGAGGCTGTTGGATGAAAGCGAAGAATCCGCTGCCAGCGCTGCACCGTTCAGCAGTACTGCCAGCAGTATCAACAGCAGTCGCTCGTGTCGAGTTCTCCCCCGAATCATGAGTTACTGAAGGTTACTGCCGGTTGTCTGGCTGTGCATAAAGACATTGCCTTCGGTGTCTTTTGCAATCGCCGTCAACTCGGCTGTTTCGTCGTCATCCAACCGAAAACGGAAGCTCGGATTTTCGCTGATGCTGAAGGTGGTATCGGCGTGCAGCAGTTTTTCCTCTCCCAGCCAGACTTCGACTTCGTTGATGTAGTGTGTCGGGATATACAGGAGGGAAAGCTGATTCTTTTGCATACCCGTGTTGTTGGGGTGCGAGATCATCAATTGAACAAGTCTTGAGTCATCGGCAGCATCGTCCAACCTGAAACGCATCTTGCCCAACCTTTTAAGGTGCTCTTCCTGGTCGATATCCGGTGGGGCTGAGCAGCCTGCACCACGCGACTTCACCCACTGCTTATCGAGATACAAGATGCCTTCCGACGTTTCGGCGATTGCACGAATGTAGGTATAGCCGTTGACTCTGACTCGGGTATCTATTTCTTCGAGGCTTTTCTTGGGATTGATCGTGAAGACGCCCGCCGTGGGCATGGGATTGACGTCGACGACCAGGTAAACCTTATTGATGGTTTCGAAACCGGGTGGTCTGGAAAGTTTGATTGACACAGGGACGATAGCGTCATTCTCGGCTCGAGACGGCGCCTGAATCTTGATGATGCCTTGCTGTTCGATAATCGTGCGTTTACCGAATTGGCTCAGCCTCGTTGCTTGCCAACTTCGTTCGCTGTCTTCCTGCGTATTGGCACCGCGCCATTGTGAAGAATCAACGAGGCTTTGGTTGGGCTCCTGTTCGGCGGAGCTGTTCGGCGGTAGGAAGCACCATAGCAGGATGACTGACCATATAAGCAACTTGCCGGGTAACGAGACGCGCAACTGAGCGCTATCGATCTGTGCCATGCCCGATTGACCTCAATGCTTGCCCTAGAAAAATCTATTGGTGCAAAACTTGGGATTATGAGGATAGCAGCAGTACACATCCCACGCCACGAAGCGGTCAATGGCCATTGCTGAGGGCGGTAACAGGCCGCGAGATCGGGACCATCTGCACTATGAGCTGGCTTCTCGTCGGCATTTGGCGAACGATCTCGACGGAACGGCGAACCCCGGGGCTTGGTATGACAACGCCAGGCAGCATGCCTGGCCAATTCTTCGTTCGGTGCGGACGTTTAAGGGGATGTCGTAGCGTACGCTAGAGAATATGGAAGAATTGAACGGACGACCCCGGCCCGGCCGGGATCGCCTGTTTTACCCGCTCAGCGGACTATTTCGGAGAGCAGACTGGGGTTGACGACGAGATTCCGCACCCCATGCGCATGGTCTTCGTCGAACGTGTTCCCTTTGCACCAGGCTCCGACAGTCTTGGCGTCGACCTTCGCAACCTTGGGGCGCACGCTCCAGGATACCTGGAATGGAGACCCCACCTCGTTGTAGCTTGGTCCGGTCGTCGAGCCGGCGTATTGGATCGCGGTTCCGGTATCGTTGGGGATGTTCAACGCTTGGTAGAAGCCGTTAACTTTCCCATGCTTGGTCACGTCGGCGAAATCCAACGCGCTGGCGTCGTTCACCAACACATAGACTTGTGTCTCGACCCGCAGTTGCGGGTTCTTGATCGCCTCATTGAGACATGAGCCCAGCGTCGGGCCCGGTTCGATCTGTGCGCTCGAATGGACGTAATGCACTTCGATCGTGTCACCCACGCTCAACGCGCCGTGCTCGCCGGGACAGATTTCCTGAGCCACGGGGGCGAGTTCTTTCGCCGTCAAAGTACCCGAATATTTGTAACCTGATTTGAAGCCGTGACCGTCGCCATTGCCCGCGTAGGTGGTGAACTCGCCACCCTTGTGCTCGGCGTTTTTGTGGAAATGGATATTGCACAAGTTCATTTCCGTGTAAGCCGGTGCCTCGTTGAACACGAGAGGGTTGCTACCTTCGACCGAATCGATATCGCGTGGCGACTGGGGGCCGAAACCTTTGCCTGCCGTGCTTGCAGCCAGATTGGCTCTCTGCTCAGAGATGTAGTTGTCAGACACAATCTTTGTTTCGTGATGCGAACTGGTTGTGGCGCATCCGGAGAGGGCTAACGCGGTCACTACTGTGAGGGCGCTCGTTGCTGCAATTTTCAATGTTCACTCCTGAGTAAATGGTGTGGAGAACGTGATTCGACTTCGAATTGAGAGCCGAATCAGCGCGAATAGCAATAAACGGGGCGGGCTTTTCGTGTCAAGATGCTCAGTTCCTCTATCACCGGTGAATATCGGGTTGATTCACCGAGCCGGGTGTGTTTCCCGCTGCATGTGGAGTGGCTACAGCCGATCGGTGGTGCCTCAAAGGCGTGAGGGGAAAAATCTTAGACATGTGCCCCAAGTGCCGGATAGGGGGCTGGAGTTTGGAATGCTGCAGTCGAAGTTGTCGATGGCATCGGGGTTCACATCTCCCTCTCCGCATAATCCGCGGATAACCCTATTGCTCAATCCTGTCGGCTGAACCTCTTAACGGGGCGATGACACAAGCGACCAATCTATTGAGAGCTCGACAGTTCAGACAATTGCGAAGGGATTGTCACGGAACACTCGGAGCATTCGCGTTGTCGGCTGCCAGCGTCAGCAGCTGGGGTGTTGCTACCCGGAAGCATGCATCGACTCGCACCGAAAACACTCCCCTCAATCTCAAATGCGCGCTAGTCTGCGCGCAATGACGCAACCCCACCTGAGGCGAAAACGATGAAACAGGCGAGTGAATGGAAAGCCCTTGCAGGCGAGCTGCGTCTGCACGGCCAGGCTTATATCGACGGTGGATTCAGGCCCGCGTTGAGCGGCGACACGTTTCGCTCGATCAATCCCGCGACCGAACAGTGGCTGGTGGATGTGGCCAGCTGTGGCCAAGAAGACGTGGACGCTGCGGTCGCCAGCGGCTTACGTGCGTTCCGCGCCGGTACCTGGTCGAAGATATCCCCGGCTGAACGTAAGCGCGTCCTGTTGCGTCTGGCGGACTTGTTGGAACAGCATCACGACGAGTTCGCGTTGCTCGATTCCCTGGATGTGGGCAAGCCTATCGCCGAGATGGTGACCGTGGATATTCCGGAGTCACTCGATTGTTGGCGCTGGACGGCCGAGGCCATCGACAAGTTGTACGGCGAAATTGCCCCGACGGCAGCCCACACGCTGGGGCTGATCAGTCATCAGCCGGTTGGCGTGGTAGGCGCGATTACGCCTTGGAACTATCCCTTGCTGATGGCGACCTGGAAGCTGGCTCCGGCATTGGCCGCCGGCAATTCCGTGGTCATCAAGCCGTCGGAAAAAGCGTCGCTCAGCATGTTGCGCCTGGCGGAACTGGCAACCGAAGCCGGTCTGCCGGATGGTGTGTTGAACGTTGTGCCGGGCCTGGGTGAGGTCGCCGGCAAGGCACTGGCACTGCACCACGACGTGCGGGTACTGACATTTACCGGCTCGAGCCGTGTCGCCGGTATGTTGCTGCAGTATGCCGGGCAATCCAATCTGAAGCGCGTGTTGATCGAGGCGGGTGGCAAGTCGCCGATGCTGGTGTTCGATGACTGTTCCGACCTGGCGGCTGCGGCCAGGGTTGCCGCGGCGTCGATCTTCTCCAACCAAGGTGAGATGTGCATCGCCTGTTCGCGCCTCTACCTGCAAAACGGCATCAAGCAGGCCTTCCTCGACCAGTTGCTGCAGGTGGCTGCCGACTACCGCGTTGGCGATCCCCTGGATCCAGAAACCAAGATGGGGGCGGTGATCGACGCCACCCAGTTGGCGACGATCGAGCGCTATGTGCAATCCGCGATCGATCAGGGCGGATCGGTATTGACCGGCGGGCTACCCGAGTATGTGCAGGGGCAGGGGTTTTTCGTCAAACCTACGATCATCGACGACGCGCGCAGCGATATGGTTTTTGTCCAGGAGGAGATATTCGGCCCGGTGCTGGCGGTTGCGGGGTTCGCCACCGAAGCGGAGGCGGTTGAGCTCGCCAACGACACCATCTACGGACTGGGTGCATCGGTGTGGACCAGCGACCTGTCGCGTGCGCATCGGGTCAGCGGTGCGATCGAGAGCGGCATGGTCTGGGTGAACGGCTGGGGCGGCGGCGACTCCCTGATGCCCTTTGGTGGGGTCAAGGCCTCCGGAAACGGACGCGACAAATCGCTGCATTCGCTGGAGAAATACACCGACGTGAAGGCGGTCTGGATCAGTCTGTGACCGTCTGGCGGCCAGGCCGGCCAGACTTGGCTGCTGGACTCGTTCAGTAAACGCCTGTTGTCGGTCTGTTCGTGTTGCACAGCGAGCAAGCAGTAGCGCAGGGCGGCTCGAGGCAGTCGGAAGGGCAGACAACTTCTGCGCGCCGTAGCCTGCCGTAGCACGTCGCCAGGATCGCCGGCTTTCACCGTCAAATAATCCTGCAAAAATCGTGGTCGAAGATCCCAAACCAGGGCTATAAACAATCTGTTGTGAACCGCAAGGCGCCGACCGCCTTCTGTCGATAGAGACGCGCCGCTCGCAATTCGCTAATGTCACAGAATTGGGGGATCTGCTACGCGCAGGTCCAGAGGACGAGATGATGGATGCAAAAGACGATAGCGAATTCGACCTGTTTATTGTGGACCTGAACGGTAACCTGCGCGGCAAACGTCTGCCGGCCAGTGCACTGAAAAAGGTGATGAAAGACGGCGTCAAGCTGCCACGTTCGGTGGTGGGTTTTGATTTCTGGGGCAGTGACGTGCACGACAACGGTCTGGTTTTCGAGACCGGCGACAGCGACGGCATCTGTTGGCCGGTCGCTGACCAGGCAACGCCTGTCCCCTGGCTGGAACTCCCCCATCGACAGCTGATGGCGATGATGTACAACCCGGATGGCACACCTTTCGCGGCGGATGCGCGACAGGTCCTGCTTGGGGTGCTGCAGCGCTTTCAGGCATTGAACCTCACGCCGGTGATGGCGACTGAGCTGGAGTTCTATCTGCTCGACGGCGAATCCGAGGGTGCCGGTCGGCCGATCGAGCCGGCGCTGGGCGACGGTCGCGGCCGGCGCATGACCCAGACCGAGGGCTACTCGATCGACGAGATGGACGGTTTTTCGGAG
Organism: Thiosocius teredinicola; assembly: GCF_002009425.1. Classification (NCBI taxonomy): domain Bacteria; kingdom Pseudomonadati; phylum Pseudomonadota; class Gammaproteobacteria; order Chromatiales; family Sedimenticolaceae; genus Thiosocius; species Thiosocius teredinicola. The sequence continues at coordinate 4,297,073 of NZ_CP019936.1, read as the reverse complement.
TTTCTCGCCGACGTGCGCGAGGCCTGTGTCATTCAAGAGATCCCGGCGGATTCGATTACCGCCGAGATGGGCCCCGGTCAGTTCGAGATCAATCTCAATCACATCAATGACGCGGTCAAGGCGGCTGATCAGGCCGTGATGTTCAAGCGTCTGGTTAAAGGTGTGGCCCGCAACCACGGTTATGCCGCCACCTTCATGGCGAAACCCTACGGCGAACACAGCGGCAATGGCTTTCACGTGCATTTCAGCCTGTTGGATGAAAACGGCCGCAACGTATTCGACGATGGCACCGAGCAGGGCAGCGATACCTTGATGCACGCGGTGGCGGGTCTGATACACACGATGCCTGATTGCATGTTGATCTTTGCGCCACACCTGAACTCGTATCGTCGTTTCTTCCGTGGCTGTCATGCGCCGACATCGGCGACCTGGGGCTACGAGAATCGCACTACCGCGGTGCGCATCCCCGAGAGCCCCGGTATTGCGCGGCGCATCGAGCAAAGAGTGCCCGGCGCGGATGCCAATCCTTACCTGGTGCTGGCCTCGGTACTGGCCGGTGCCTTGTATGGGATCGAGAACAAGCTGATGCCGCCGCGACAGGTGGTGGGCGACGCCTACAGCACGGACATGGAGGCGCCGGAGTTGCCGCCCACTTGGGAGTCGGCGACCGACAAGTTTGAAGCCAGTACGGTATTGGACCACTACCTGGGTGAGGAGTTTGTGCGTGTCTACACGGCGGCCAAACGTCAGGAGCAACAGACGCTGAATAAGCGTATCACCGACGTCGAATACGAGGCCTATCTGGGCCTTCTGTAACCGGGTCAGCATATGAAAATCGGCATCCTCGCGACCGGTATCACGCCCGACGAACTGCTCGACGACTTTGGCAGCTATGCCGATATGCTCAGGGAGTTATTGCTCCCTGAGATCGCGGACGTCAGCTTCGAGACCTACGATGTGCGTGACGGGGTGTTTCCGGTCGCAGCGAGCGATTGCGATGCCTGGCTGATCACTGGCTCCAAGTCCAGCGCCTACGAGGATCTGCCGTGGATCCATCGGCTCAAAGCGCTGATCCGGCAGATATGGGAATCTCAGCGGCCAATGGTCGGTATCTGTTTCGGTCACCAGATCGTGGCTGAAGCGCTCGGCGGACGCGTGGAGCAGAGTGCCAACGGTTGGGGCGTGGGCCTGCATCGTTACCAGATGGTCGGTCCGTGGCAGCAAAGCGCGGGAGTGCCGGCTGCGTTGACCTTGAATGCCTTTCATCGCGATCAGGTGGTGGTCAAGCCGGAGGCTGCAGAGGTCGTGGCCTCGTCGGAATTCTGTCCTTACGCGGTGCTGGCCTATGGCGATCGCATTCTGACGATACAGGCCCATCCGGAGTTTTCGCTGGCTTATGAATACCTTTTGATCGCGCTCAGAAAAGGCCAGGCGATCCCCGACGAAGATGCAGAGCAGGGCCTGGCGACCCTGCGCCAGGCAAGAGACAGCACGGATTCTGCTGCCGTAGCCGCTTGGCTGGCGCGTTTTCTGACGCGTAGCCCTTAAATACCGAGGCGATCGCGCAGATCGTAGTACCAGGCGCCGAGTGCGGTGTAAGGGACACGCAACAGGCGTCCACCGGGGAAAGGGTATTGCGGCAGCCCGGCAAACACATCGAAGCGCTGCGCCTGCCCCCGAATCGCCTCGCTGATCACCTTGCCGGCCAAGTGCGTCGAGGTCAGGCCGTGGCCGCTGTATCCCTGCGCGTAGTAGACGTCGTCTCCAATCCGGCCGAACTGCGGCAGGCGCATCAGCGTCAGCAGAAAGTTGCCGGTCCAGGCATAGTCAACCTTCACCCCTTTCAGGTGCGGGAAGGTCTTCAACATCTTCGGCACGATCAATGACTCGATGCTTTCGGGTTCACGTGCGCCGTAGTTGACGCCGCCGCCGTAGATCAAACGCCGGTCGGCAGACAGCCGGTAGTAGTCGAGCAGGTAGTTGCAATCCTCGACGCAGTGATCATGCGGCAGCAGGGCCTGCGCCACATCGGCAGGCAACGGTTCGGTAGTGATGATCTGTGTGCCGCAGGGCATCGACTTTCTTTCCTGTTGCGGCAACAGGCCCGTCTGGTAGGCATTGCCGGCGACCACGACAAATTGCGCGCTGACGCTGCCACTCTCGGTGTGGACTTTGACCGTTTTGCCCGCTTCGATGCGCACCACCGGCGATGCCTCAAAGATGCTGCCGCCGAGCGATTCGATCGCATCGGCCTCGCCCAGGGTCAGATTGAGCGGGTGGAAGTGGCCGCCAGAGTGATCGAGCAATCCGCCGCGATAGCGATCTGAGTCGACGTAGGCCCTGAGGTCGTCGGCACTGAGTAACTGCAGCTGCGTGTGCCCGTAGGATTCCCACAAACGCTGTTGACCTTCCAACTCGCGCATCTGCTTGGCATTGCAGGCCGCGAAGATGCCGCCGGGCTTCAAATCGCAGTTGATCGCATACTGATCGACGATGCGGCGAATGATGTTTGCGCCTTCGAAGGCCATGCCGCCCATGGCGTCGGCGGTGGTCTTGCCATAGTGCTTTTCGATGAAATCAATGTCGCGGCTAAAGCCGTTGACGATCTGGCCACCGTTGCGTCCAGAGGCGCCGAAGCCGATCCGGTCGGCTTCCAACACGGTGACCTCGAAGCCGCTCTCGGCCAGATGCAAGGCGCTGGATAGGCCGGTAAAGCCGGCGCCGATCACGCAGATATCGCTGGCCATCTCGCCCTGCAAACTCGGGCGGACGCAGTTTTCGTTGGCCGAGGCCGCGTAGTAAGAAGCCGGATAAGCGCTGGGCAGCATGCTGCACCCTCCAAAACAAGCCGAAGAGATCAGAAACCTGGCCGAACAAACGTGGGTTGCCTGTTGGCAACGGCAGCAATATCCAAAGGGAACTGCGCGTGCACGTTTGAGTCAACTGGCGCAGAAGATTACGGGCAACGGGTGTGCTTGGGGAATACCTCCAGCAAAATAAATGGCGGCTGAACTTTGCATTCCGGAGGCGGTTCACGCGCACCGCGCGTCAGTCCGACCGCCAAGCCATTCCGGCGGAGCCGATACTCGTCGACGAGCCCAGCGTAGAGGGTCGGGTAAGGGCAATTCGGTGGCGTTCTCACCGACCGCAAAACAGACTAACTTTCTGGTGCTGAAAGCGTGCGACTGGAGTAAGTTGCGGCTTTGATGTGCCAGCCGAAAACCTGGGGAGGCTGATCAGGTGTTATCAATTGCCGATACCAAATTGTTCCGTCAGCAATGCTATATCAACGGTGTCTGGAATGCGGCCGACTCCGGAGGCGTTGCCGAGATTACCAACCCGGCTACGGGTGAAGTGATCGGCAGCGTGCCGAATTGTGCCGGTGCAGAAACCCGGCGTGCCGTCGACGCCGCCGAGGCGGCTCTGCCGGCTTGGCGGAAACTGACGGGGAAAGAACGTGCCTCGCTGATGCGTCGGTGGTTCGATCTGATCCTGGCCAACCAGGAAGACCTGGCGATCATCATGACCACGGAACAGGGCAAGCCGCTGGCCGAAGCGCGTGGCGAAATCGCCTACGGCGCTTCGTTCATCGAATGGTTTTCGGAAGAAGCCAAACGTGCCTACGGCGACGTGATCCCCCAGCATCAGGCGGACAAACGGATTGTGGTGATCAAACAACCCATCGGGGTTTGTGCAGCGATCACGCCTTGGAACTTTCCCACCGCCATGATCACGCGCAAGGCGGGTGCCGCGCTGGCTGCCGGTTGCACCATGGTGATCAAGCCTGCCTTGGAAACGCCGTTTTCGGCGTTGGCATTGTGCGAACTGGCCGAACGCGCCGGTATCCCGGCCGGCGTGCTGAACGTGGTGACCGGCGATGCACAGCCGATCGGCGCTGAACTGACCTCGAATCCGACCGTGCGGAAACTCAGCTTCACCGGGTCGACCGAAGTCGGCAAACTGCTGATGCGCCAGTGCGCCGACACGCTAAAGAAGGTCTCGCTCGAGCTGGGCGGCAACGCGCCTTTTATCGTGTTCGACGACGCGGATGTCGATGCGGCGGTGGAAGGGGCGCTGGCCTCCAAATATCGCAACAGCGGACAGACCTGCGTATGCGTCAATCGCTTCCTGGTGCAGGACGGCGTCTATGACGAATTCGCTGAAAAATTCGCGGCAACGGTCGAGCAGCGCCTGAAGGTCGGCAACGGTATGGAAGAGGGCGTGGCCCAAGGGCCATTGATCAATGAAGACGCCGTTGCCAAAGTCGAACAACACATCAACGATGCGCTGACGAAGGGGGCGAAGGTGCTGGCAGGCGGGGCGCGCCATACCTTGGGCGGCACCTTTTTCCAACCTACTGTTTTGACCGGCGTGCTGCCGGACATGCGCGTTGCGCGCGAAGAGACCTTCGGTCCGCTGGCGCCGCTGTTCCGCTTTCGCGATGAGGACGAGGCCGTACGGATGGCGAATGACACCGAGTACGGATTGGCAGCCTACTTTTACAGCCGCGATCTGGCGCGAGTCTGGCGTGTGTCAGAAGCGCTCGAATACGGGATGGTCGGCATCAATGCCGGCATCATCTCTACCGAAGTGGCGCCATTCGGGGGGGTCAAATCCTCAGGCCTTGGTCGAGAGGGTTCCAAATACGGCATCGATGAATATCTTGAAATCAAATACCTGTGTATCGGGGGTATCTAATGTCCAGTACGGATAATGTCGTTGGCACGAAACCAAACAACACGGCGGCGAGCAACCAGGCACTGATGGCGCGGCGCCAGCAAGCGGTGGCAAGAGGCGTTGCCAACATGCATCCGCTGTTTGCCGAGCGCGCATTGAACGCCGAAGTCTGGGATGTGGAGGGCAAGCGCTACATTGATTTTGCCGGCGGCATCGGCGTACTCAACAGCGGCCACTGCCATCCCAAGGTCATGGCCGCAGTGCAAGAGCAGATGACGCGTTTCACGCATACCTGCTTTCAGGTCATGCCTTATGAACCTTACGTTGCGTTGGCAGAGCGCCTGAATGCGATGGCGCCGGGTGATGCCGCCAAGAAGACCTTGTTTTTGACGACCGGCTCCGAGGCTGTCGAAAACGCGGTGAAAATTGCCCGCGCCTACACCGGCAGGCCCGCCGTGATCGCCTTCAACGGCGGTTATCACGGCCGCACCTCGATGACGTTGGCGCTGACCGGCAAGGTCGCCCCATACAAGATCGGGTTTGGACCTTTCCCTGCCGAGATCTATCACGCGCCTTTCCCGGTGGAAGTGCACGGCGTAACCATCGAAGACGCGTTGGCCGGTCTGAACAACCTGTTCAAATGCGACGTGGAAGCGAAGCGGGTGGCCGCGATCATCGTCGAACCGATCCAAGGCGAGGGTGGTTTCTATGTCGCACCGTTCGAGTTCCTGCGCAAGCTGCGTGAGATCTGCGACGAGCACGGGATTCTGCTGATCGCCGATGAGATCCAAGCCGGCGCGGCGCGCACCGGGAAGATGTTCGCCATCGAGCACAGCGGGGTAGTACCCGACCTGATCACTCTGGCCAAGAGCATCGCGGGTGGCTTTCCCATCTCCGCCGTGGTGGGACGCGCGGACGTGATGGATAGCGTCGGCCCCGGCGGACTGGGCGGCACCTATGCCGGAAGCCCATTGGGTTGTGCGGCTGGACTGGCGACCTTGGACGTGTTCGAGCAAGAAGGCCTGTTCGAACGTAGCCTGGCGCTCGGCGAGCGGCTGACGCAGCGCTTCGACGCGATGGCCAAGTCATACCCCTGTATTGGCGACGTGCGTGGCTTGGGCGCGATGATGGCGATTGAGTTGTTCAAGGATCAAGCCGGCAAACGAGTGCCCGATCCTGATCTCACGCGGCAATTAGTCGGCTTGGCCGCCGAACGGGGGCTGATCCTGCTGTCGTGCGGGATGTATGGCAATGCCATCCGCGTGCTGGTGCCCATTACCGCACCGCAAGAACAGGTCGATGAAGGACTGGATATTATCGAGAGTTGCTTGGCCAGTCTGACAGGCAACGCTTGATCGCACTGAGCTGTTGATAGCCTTTGGTCGGCGAGCGACAGCGATGCTGCACCAAGCATCCAGGGATCAAGCGGTCACACCGAAGAGTGCTCCTACGCCGGCTGTCAGCGCCATTGCCAGGGCGCCCCAAAAAGTTACTCTCGAAGCAGCCTTGAATACGGGTGCGCCGCCGACCTTGGCGGCCAGGGCACCCAACAACGCAAGAAACAGCAACGAGCTGCCGGCGACGGCCCACATGATGGCGGGCATCGGCGCGAGCAAGACCACCAGGAGCGGTAGGGCAGCGCCAACCGCAAAAGTGCCGGCGGACGCCAAAGCCGCCTGAACGGGGCGGGCGGCCAGGGTATCCGAGATACCCAGCTCGTCGCGTGCGTGAGCGCCGAGGGCGTCGTGGTCCATCAGCTGGGTTGCGACCTCTGCGGCCAGTTCGGGGTCCAATCCGCGCTCCACGTAGATCGCGGTCATTTCACGGTGTTCGAATTCAGGGTGCTCCGCAAGCTCTCTCTGCTCGAGATCGAGGTCTGCTCGCTCGGTATCGGCCTGCGAGCTGACCGAGACGTATTCACCTGCGGCCATCGACATCGCGCCGGCGACCAGGCCGGCGACGCCCGCGATCAAGATATTGTCAGCGCCGGCGCCTGCCGCCGCGACACCCATAACAAGGCTGGCAGTCGAAACAATGCCGTCATTGGCGCCCAGCACGGCGGCACGCAACCAGCCGACACGGTGTGTCTTGTGGTGTTCACGATGTTTCACTGAACAAGTACCTGTGCGATGTATTGGCTCGTCTGCGGTTCGACAGGGTCAGACCCGATTGAAAGAGTCTAGAGGGACACCTTTCAGTTGAGGGCGTCGAACCGGTCGGCGCAATCATGTGCGACCTAAACCCCGCCACTCCAACTTTGCTTAAGTTGTGGGGTATCCACACTGCGACCCAGCTCGAGTCGCACCCTATCTTGGCACAGTGGCTAAAGGGGGGCGATCGAGTATCTGAGTAAACTGATGCGTTGAGTTTCGGAAAGAGCCAGAAGCTTGCGTAAACTGTCGCGGCAAAATCACAGGCCGCCCTGCACCTGAACATTCTCAGTATCCGATAGTCTCCAGCAGGAAACGTAGACTCGCATATTTCACAGGCGCAAGTGCTACGTAGATCGCTTCACGCGATTACGTCGGATGATGGTGGGCGGCCAAAGTGTCGTCGGTAGGCCGCGCTGAAGGCCGACGGACTGGTGAATCCGACGCGGTAGGCTGCCTCTGCCACGCCAAGTCGATGCTCGGTCAACAGTATGCGTCCCGTTTCCAGGCGCCGAGACTTCACGTAACCGAATATTGTGGTGCCCAAGGCGAGCTTGAAGTGTGTTTGCAGGGTCGTGACGTTCGTTCCCACCTGGCGAGCCAGATCGAGTGTTTTTGGTGGCGCGAGTAGTGAACTGTCGAGTATCGAACGCGCATGCATCAGGCGATCGAAGTGGCTGCGCCCGATCTTCTGCACCAGCCTTCTTTCTTCGCTCATAAGCTGGGCGACTTCGAGCACGAACCGCAAGGTGTTGCTCTCCTGGTAGAGAGTGGCGAGTCCTCCACTGTACGAATGATCGAATGCGCAATGGCCGAGCGTGATGAGTCTCTGCGATAACGGCAGTGCTTCAACGTGCAGGTCTTGGCCGAAAGCGGCCAGTGTCGAAAGCTGTGCGTCACCGAAATTATCCGCGAAGCGTTCGAAGAACGCGGGTTGCAAGGTAACGCAAAACGACTTGAAGTATTGATCCGCTCGCATCCGACGAGTCCAGCGAGAATGCTCACCGAAGCCGATCAGGGTCGCCTGCTTGAGCGGATACTCCACTCGCCCGAAGCCTTCAATATTGATGCCGTCAAGGTTTCCTTCGAGTGTAATGGCGCAACTCACCTGAGGAGGTACGCTGCACTCGAATTCCATATCACTGTGGCAACTCATGGCATGCGATTCGTAGCGCAAGCCCGGTTGGACCTCTTGTATCAGCATTTGACCCGACCCAAAGGGAGTCTCAATGCTGGTGTCGGCGGTCGGTTCTGTAGCAAGTGCAATCTGCATAGACCTTTCCGCTGCCGCGCGGATGACGTTGTCGGCCGTCAATTCACCATCGATGTACATCTGACTTTGCGACATTTCGAAACATCCAGCACGGTTGCGGGTGCCTGCGGCGCGCCACCGAAGAGCGGGCGGCGAAAGTTGCGTTTCGCGCAGGTATTTCTCGGTTTCGCACACGCCCAGCGATAGCGGCTCGGCACTCGATTCGTTAATAATAATCATTCTCAATAAAAAATGCGAGCGAGGCCGAGATATGACTGCGCAAGGGCTGTGCCTAAGGTTGATAGTTCCCGTGTTGCTGGGTGGGGTGGCGGTTTCTGGGCCATATGTCGCGGTCGCCCAGGACGCTGCGGCTGCCGAAGCTGGCGCGTTGAACGCGATAACGCTCGACGCGATCACGGTTTCGGGCGAGCGCGTCGAGCGGTCGCAACAGGAAACCGCTTCCAGTGTGGTGGTGTTCGATGACCAGCGCCTTTCGGAACTGGCCGGCGCGGATCGGATCGAACAGGTGCTGGACCTAGTGCCCAACCTGCAACGCGGCTCGGGTGATACCGGCGTGGCGATCAGGGGGCAGGACACGACCGGAGTATTGGTGGGGGCAAACGCGTTCCTCGGTGGTACCCGGCCTCGCGCAACGCTGATGCTTGACGGTCGTGCGCTGAACTACAACGAATTCATCTACGGCCTCTCCTCGATATGGGATGTCGAGCAAATCGAAGTCTTCCGTGGTCCACAGACGACAACCCAGGGGCGCAATGCCATCGCCGGGGCCATTTTCGTCGAAACCAAAGATCCCACCTTCGTAACCGAAGGCGCCGGACGAGTAATCGTCGGCAGCGACGACACACGCCAGGCATCTGTCGCTTTGTCGGGCCCGCTGGTCGACGACCAACTGGCTGCCCGTATCGCCGTCGACGTGCGCAACCACGAGAGTTGGATGAACTACACGACACCCGATGTGTTCGTCGGTGCCAACCGTGAAGACGACAACTACGCGACTGCGCGCGCCAAGTTGCTCTACACCCCGAGCGATGTGCCGGATCTTGAGTTGCTGCTGACTTACACCTACCTGAATGCGACCAATCCGCAAGGCGAAACGGCGGATGAGCCTTACGACGATCGTGTGCAATTGGTACAGAACGGTGCCCATTGGGACACCGACGTGAATTCCTTCGCGCTGAACGCCACATATGCGTTGAACGACACGGCCGAAGTCGGTTTCACCGGTACCTATGCCGATTCGCGCAGTGAACGCTTTGCGGTACCTGGTTTCGGCACGGCATTGGTCGAGGCCGATGAATACTCTTTTGAAAGCGTGTTGCGCATCGATCCGCCGGGAGGAGAAGTGCGTGGGCTGCTGGGGGTTTCCTATTTCATAGCCGACCAAGACGAATCCAGCGACCTGTCTGCATTTCTCGGTTTCGGCGATTTCACCGACAATCAGCGCAGTCTTGGCGTGTTTGGTGAAGTAACCTGGGATGTCACACCGCGGTTGCATCTGACTGCCGGCGGACGTTGGCAGAGCGACTCGCAAGATCGCTCGGGAACATTGGGCCCGGTCGCCCTCGACTACGATGAGACCTTCGACGATTTTCTGCCCAAGGCTGAGCTTGCCTACGACGTGAACGATGACTTGGTCGTCGGTGCGTCAGTGCGCAAGGGCTTCAACCCCGGCGGCACGACACTATCCTTTACCACAGGCGACATCGACGAGTTTGACGCCGAAACTCTTTGGTCTTACGAACTGTTCACGCGCGCCAGTCTGGCAGACGGCGACGTGATCCTGTCGGGCAATCTGTTCTATACCGATTTCAAGAATGCCCAGCGCCCGCTGATCACTCTGGTCAATCTCCCTGGCGGCGGGACAGCCGAAACCACCGAGTTTTCCAACGCACCGGCTGCCGAAAGCTATGGCTTGGAGGTCGAAGGAATCTGGAAGGTGAACCCCGCTGTGCAGATACGAGGATCTCTGGGATACCTGAAGACCGAGATTACCGAAACGGTGCTGCCCAATGATCCAGTGCTTGGTAAGGAGTTCCAACGCGCGCCACGGTTCACCGCCGGGCTTGGTGTCGCCGTCCGCCCCACCGAACGGTTGACGCTCGATTTGGGCGTGCGGCACAACAGCAGTTACTACAGCGACGATGCCAATACGGCGGAGTTTGAGATCGATGGCGTGACGCTCGTCGATCTCAAGGCAGAGTACGATTTCGGTTCAGTGAAGGCCTTCGCATTCGTGCGCAACCTTACCGACGAAACCTATCAAGTCTGGCAGTTCAGATCGGACAACTCCTCCCTCGGCGATCCCCGCGAGTTGGGTATGGGCCTGGAAGCAACCTTCTGAGCTAACGCTTCAGTGGGGGCGATTCGATCAGAAGCGCCTCCGCTTATTGCCGTATCCCTGTTGGGTCTTTCGAGGAGTAAACGAAGTCCTATGCGTTGGCAGGTTCTTTCCGTTGTCGGGGCACTGTATGCGGTGCAGTTCGTTCCGGCGATCTTCGTATTTATGACCTTGCCGATCATCATGCGCGAGGCGGGGCATTCCGCCACGGTTATCGGTCTGGTCCAGTTGGTCGGCATTCCTTACATTTTCAAGTTTGTGTGGGCGCCGTTGATCGATCGGTTCAAGCCTGGGCGCTATCGATACAAGTCGTGGATCGTCGTGCTTTCCACGATCCATGTCGCGGCGCTATCCGTGTTGGCGTTCATGGATCCGTCCGGTCCCGTCGTCCCGCTGTTTGTCGTGCTGTTCGTCGCGGTAGCTGCAGTGAGCACGCAGGACGTTGCCGTCGACGCGCTATCGATTTCGCTGATGCGCTCGAGTGAGCGGGCCATCGGTGCCACTTTTCAGAGCTTCGGCATCTATTTTGGCGCCGTGGTTGGCGCTTTCGGATTCCTGCACCTCTATGACGAAATCGGCTGGACGGCAGTCTTGTTCGCGCAGGCCGCCCTGTTTGCTCTGCCGCTATTGCTGCTGGTGTTGGTCGAAGAGCCACGGCGCCCGCGCGATGCGCCACCGATCAGCTATCGCACTGTCTTGCACTTTTTCGCTCAACCGGGCATTCGCCGCTGGTTGGCTTTGTTGGCCACCGTGCGTCTTCCCTTGGTGTTCGTCTCGTTGCCGATTCGGCTGATGATGGTGGACGAGGGTATGACGAAGGACGAGATCGCACTCTGGTTTGGCCTGATTGCCATGAGCGCGGCGGGTGGGGCGGCGCTGTTGATTGGCCCACTTATGCGCAAGCTGCCACGGGTTCGGGCGCTTTTCGTTGTCGGGCTGGTTAATTTGGCGGTTCTGGTCGTGGTGTATTTCGTTGCAGCGCATCTGCCCGAGGCCGTTCGCTATGCGATCGTGATCACCTGGGCCGCGGTGGCAATCACGGACACGGTATTGTTGCGCGGCGCCATGGACAAGGCACGTCTGCAATCCCCCGGCTTCGATTTCTCAGTTCAGGTGGCGCTGTTCACATTGTTGGCAATGCTCACCAGCCCGATTTCCGGTGCACTTATCGACAGCCAGGGCTATGTGCCGGCGTTTGTCATCTCGCTTGTGCTTGCACTGGTGCCGCTGACTATCCTCGGTCTATGGTTTCGCTCACCGGATGAAACTTCGGCGGCGGAACACGATGGCAAGGCGGTGGTTTCGATCGGAACGTTGAGGACCCGTCGGGCTCACGCGATCCTGGACAGCTGCGAGGCCCACTTCGCAGAGCACGGCATCACTTGCCGTCGGATCAAGCCGGACTGTTTGCTGATGGAGGCCATGGGCTGCAAAGTGGAGATGCTGGGGCATGCGACGGCGGTCGATATCCGCATCGAGACGCCGACGGACAACTTCATGATCTTTATCCGCGACGAAATCGTCGAACACGTCGGTGAAATTGATCTGCGAGCGGCGCAGTCGATGCGTTGGTCGGGTGGTATTGGGGTCGGTGAGCTGCCGTCGAACTTTCGCATCCTGCGTGCCGTGCGGCGCCAAGAGATCTTTCCAGGGTTCATCCGCGTGACGCTTGCTGGCGTTGACGTCGAGGCGCTGACCAGTGGCGGCATACATATCAAGGTGATGATGCCCGCCGAACGCGGCCGCAAGCCCGTTTGGCCCGTGATCAGCGAGAATGGCGGTATTGCCTGGCCGGAGGGAGACGATAAATTACACGCCAGGTTTGTGACGATCCGCCATATCCGTTTGCAGGAACGCGAGATCGACATCGATGTTGCGCACCATGCCGGTGGCCTGATTTCCGACTGGGCAGCTCTGGAGGGCGACGATCAGGAGGTAGGCGTGATGGGCCCCGGCGGCGATACCGATCTGCCTAAGACGGAAAACGTCATCCTTGCCGCGGATCTGACAGGCCTGCCGGCCTTGGCGAGGCTTATAGAGGCATCGCAAGGCCGTGTGACTGGCTGCCTGTTCGCCGCCGCGCCGTCGCAGCAGGTGCTCGAGGATTATTTGCCGCCGTCAGGCCTGCAGGTGAGGGCACTGAACCCGGCGACCTTCGCCGACGACGTGGTCGACGGGATCAGTCATTGCACCACGGACAGCGTGCCTTATGCCTGGTTTGCTGGGGAGTTTGCCACCGCCCGTACGTTGCGGACCGTTTTGCAAGAGCGGTTCGGCCTGCATAAGAAGCAGCAACACAGCATGGCCTATTGGCGGCAAGGTGAGCCCGGGCATATGCCGTAACCAGTCGAAACCATCCAGTTGAGCGTCGTAGGATTTTATCGTCTGCTGCGCGCGGGCCGGGCTCAGTGCATAACAGCACTTGGATTTCGTCGCGCGCTGTCTGCATGGGTCTCGTAGTACGCACGCATGATCTTTCGGCAGTGCGCCGAGTACTGGCCGCCGGCAACTTTGCGCATCCCCATTTCGAAGAACTCTCCTGCTTCTTCGGGTAGATGAGCGACCAGAAAATCGTACGAGGCCTTGGCCAGTTCGCCGTCGCCGGTACGGGTCGCGATGATGCAATGGTTAAGGCAAAGCAGGCGCCATGGCCGGTGCCTCTCGTGTTTGTTCAGGTCTGCCTTCAGAAAAGGGTCTGCGGCATGAACAATGTGTAAGCTGATTTCGTACAAGGCTTCGAGTTCACGGCGGTCACGCGCGCCGTTGGCGGTCATGGCGAGTCCGTTGACAACCAGTCCGATCTCGCGAATCTCACCTTGTCGTTTGGCGATCCACAAACCCACGGACAGTGCCAGTGCGTTGATGTTCTTGTGCTTTCCGGATTCCTCGCCGATCACGAAGAACAGCCGTTCAAGCAACTGCAGCACTGTTTGTCCGAGTTCGGTAGCGCGCTGCGGGGTGCAGGGCGTGTTGCCTGCTTCTTCGCCTAGTAAGGTTTGGCAAAAAGCGGCTGCGGTGGTTTCGGCATCGACCAGGAATGACAGATGCCGGGGTTCTCTGGGGATGGCAGCAATCAGCCTACGCATTTCGGTGTGCGTTAAATCGGATCGCAGAGGTGAAGATTCACGGCACGCCACAATCTTGCCTTCTTTGATGAGAATGCGAATGATTATTATTTATGACGAGGCATTCGTCAAGGGTCGGCGGCGCATGCGTCGTGTCGATCGGCTAAGCCATGACCAGCCGGCCAAGCAGCCTAAGAGCTTGAGCATCAAACGAGTTTATGCGGCCCGAAAAAACAGTGAGTATCAACCCAAATGAGAATGGTTCATATTCTCACAGCAACCCAACAAGACAACCCAACAGTCAGAGGAATACAGCAGAGATGTTTACGAGTAATCCGTTTGCTGAAATCTCATCGCTCATTCCCGCTGCCGTTATGCAGGGCTACGTCATCCTGATGGTGCTATTGGTCATCGGGGGTACCGTGCTCGACATGATTCACAAAGGCAGTGCGAAATACTTTTTCGAGAATGCCAAAGCGGCACAGAAGAACGCCAAGCGAACAGTGAGTAGTGGGGAAAAGGCATCATTGGCTGTGCAGACGGTCGCCAATGAAGTGCTGACATCCTCGGAGTTCAAGAACCCGAAGCGGCGGATATCTCATTTGTTCACGATGTATGGGTTCATCGTTTTCGTCGCTACCAGTGCCGTGCTGATTTTTTCCTACCCGACGCCGGCAGATCAGGCGCCGGCACTGCTGTCGTTCCTATGGCATCTTGGCGCCCTGATGTTGTGCTTTGGTGGATATTGGTTCTGGTTCTTCATCCGCGTTGATGTATTCGCCGAAGGTTACCCCTGGTATCGCCTCGCACGCGCCGATCTGTTTATCGTTTCTCTCCTCGCAATGGCTACGTTTGGGCTGATCTGGTCGATTTTGCAGGCGACCTCAGCAGGCGCGTGGAGCCTGTTCTTCTTCGTGCTCTTCGTCATCGCCAGTACGACTCTGTTCAGCACGGTACTGTGGTCGAAATTTGCACACATGTTCTTTAAGCCGGCAGCGGCTTTTCAGAAGCGCGTGATCAAAGCCGATGGCTCGCTTGAGAATCTGCCCCAAGATTACGATCTGACCGATCCTGCGGTTCAGGCCAAGTACCCCGACATCCCGGAATATATGGGTAAGAACCCGCCGGACATGGGACTGGGAATCAAGCGTGAAGCGCCGAATCATTATTGATGTCGATGCATTGAATCGAGATACCAAGAGGAGCTGACTATGCCGACTTTCGTGTATATGACCCGCTGTGATGGTTGTGGGCAATGCGTTGATATCTGTCCGTCAGACATCATGCACATCGATACCACTGTACGACGTGCATACAACATCGAGCCGAATATGTGCTGGGAGTGTTACTCGTGCGTTAAAGCGTGTCCGCACCAGGCGATCGATGTCAGAGGATATGCGGATTTTGCGCCGTTGGGGCATTCGGTGCGTGTGAAGCGCGATGAGGAAAAAGGCGTCATTGCGTGGAGAATCAAGTTCCGCAACGGCGAAAAAGACATGGATCTACTGGCGCCCATCACGACCAAACCTTGGGGAAAGCATATTCCGCAGCTTCGAGATGTGCCGGCGCCGACTCAGGAACAGCGGGACAGTCAGTTGCTGTACAACGAACCGAAGTACATCCGTTTTGACGATGGTGGTCTCCACACCCTCGAATCCAATGGCCTGAAGATGATCAAAGGGGTGGAGGGCTACTGATGGCGTATAAGACGATTGTAGAAGACAACATCGATATCCTGGTTGCCGGCGCAGGGCTCGGCGGAACCGGCGCGGCTTTTGAAGCCAGATACTGGGGTCAGGATAAGAAGATTGTCATTGCCGAGAAGGCAAATATCGACCGCTCCGGCGCGGTGGCGCAAGGGCTGTACGCCATCAACTGTTACATGGGTACCCGTTTCGGTGAGAACAACCCGGAAGACCATGTGCGCTACGCGCGGATCGACCTGATGGGTATGGTGCGCGAGGATCTGCTGTTCGACATGGCGCGCCATGTCGACTCTGCGGTGCACCAGTTCGAGGAATGGGGCTTGCCGCTGATGCGCAACCCGAAGACGGGCGCCTACCAGCGCGAAGGCCGCTGGCAGATCATGATCCACGGTGAGTCGTACAAGCCAATCGTGGCAGAGGCCGCGAAAAAGGCGGCCGACAAGGTCTTCAATCGGATTTGTGTCACGCATCTTCTGATGGATGAAAGCAAGCCGAACCGTGTCGCCGGTGCCGTGGGATTCAATGTGCGCACCGGCAACTACCACGTCTTCAAGTCCAAGACCGTGATCGTCGGGGCCGGTGGCGCCTCGAACATCTACAAGCCGCGCTCGGTCGGCGAAGGCGCCGGGCGTGTCTGGTACGCTCCCTGGTCTTCAGGTTCTGCCTATGGCCTGTTGATCGGCGCCGGCGCCAAGATGACACAGATGGAAAACCGTATTGTGTTGGCCCGCTTCAAGGACGGCTACGGACCGGTTGGTGCTTACTTCCTGCATCTTAAGACCTATACCCAGAATGGTATGGGCGAAGAGTACGAGTCCAAGTGGTTCCCCGCACTGGAAGAGATGGTTGGAAAGCGCTATCTCGATGTCGAGGCATCGCACCGTACGCATCGCCCGATTCCCACCTGCTTGCGCAATCACGCGTTCATCAGCGAGGTCAACGCCGGTCGCGGGCCAATTCATATGGTCACGATGCACTCCTTCCAAGATCCTCACCTGGAGGAGATCGGCTGGCACAACTTCCTCGGTATGACTGTGGGTCAGGCCGTGCTGTGGGCCGCCACGGATGTTAACCCGAAGTACGAGAATCCGGAGCTGACGACCTCGGAGCCCTATGTAATGGGATCTCACGCTACCGGTTGTGGTGCCTGGTGCTCCGGCCCGGAAGATATCTCGCCTCCGGAATATTTCTGGGGCTACAATCGCATGACCACGGTTGAAGGGCTGTTCGGTGCGGGTGACGCAGTCGGCGGCACGCCACATGCTTTCTCTTCAGGGTCGTTCACCGAAGGAAGGCTTGCGGCCAAGGCTGCCTGCAAGTACATCGATGAAGGCAAGGCCGCTGGGATCAGAGTTTCCGATGAGCAGATCAACCGCCGCAAAGCGGAGGTCTACAAGCCGATGGAACATTACCGAATCTACCGCAACGAGATCACGGCAGGGTCGGTTAACCCCAACTACATCAACCCGCGCCAGGGCCTGGACCGTCTGCAGAAGCTGATGGATGAATATGCTGGTGGGGTGACCGTCAGCTATATGACCAACGAGAAGCTGCTGAACATCGGTCTGAAGAAGATGAAGGTCTTGGAAGAGGATCTGGAGAAGGTCGCGGCTGAAAACATCCACGAGTTGCTGCGGGCCTGGGAACTGAAGCACCGGCATCTGACGGCCGAGTCGGTTTTTCATCACACGCTGTTCCGCAAGGAAACCCGCTGGCCGGGTTATTATTATCGCGGTGACCATATGAAAGTGGACGACGAAAACTGGCATGTGTTGACGGTTTCCCGGCGCGATCCACAAACGGGCGAATACACGATGGAAAAGGCGCCGTGCTACCACTTGGTGGATGCCAAGGATGATGCGTAGTCGGCTTACGGAATGGAGCCTGCGAGCACGTAGAGAATAGAGAGCGTTGAATATCATCGATAACACCGACCAGGAGATTCTGGCGATAGCCGACCCCTGGTGGGATGAACTGGTCGAATACTCCAACACGGGTCAGTACGGCAAGTTCATCAAGAACTTCGCTTACTCCCTAATGCAGGGCCTTAATGAGATCGAAGTGGGAAGGCAGTTTTCGCAGAGTGATCTGGCCAGAAACCTGTCGGAAGACAAAGATTTTCTCGGCATCATACGTCGCGGCGAACATGTTACCGTGATGTACCGGGTACGCAGCACCAAGAAGCCCGGTGAGTGGCTTGGCAGGCTGGTGCTGGGTTATGAAAAAGGTCAGGTAAAGATATTTGGTGCGTCGATCTTCTGAGTGACCATGAAACAGACTGTACAGAACAACAAGTTTGTCGAGCTTACCTACGAGGTCATCGATGAGCAGACAGGGGGAGTTCTCACTGCGGTGGACTTTCCGCTGGGTTATGTGCACGGTACCAATGAGGTTCTTGCTCCGCGGGTTATGGCGGAGTTGGAGGGAAAATCGGTCGGCGACATCATCGAAGTGCCGATTGATTGCAATAAGCTCTACGGGCCGCGCGATGAATCCCTGGTGATTACCGACTATATAGAAAACGTGCCGGCCGAATACCGACAGGTCGGCACCGCCATCCTGATGGAAAACGACCGGGGTCAAACCAAGAGTTTTCTGGTTACGCGGGTAGACGAAAACACCCTGACCATCGACGGGAACAATCCCCTCTGTGGCCGGGAAGTGATTTTCAAACTCGAAATCCTGACGGTTCGTGATGCGACCGGTGAGGAAATCGAGGCTGGCGGCAAGGTGGACAAGGGGCCAGAGATCGGCGGCGCAACCGTACCGATCTGAATATTAGCGAGAGGAAAACGATGAGCGAACAGAAGCAAGAAAAGCCAAGAGTTCCAGATGGCCACACACGTTTTGTGATCACCAAGCAGAAAGAACCCAACGACAAGGGGTTTGTCGGTTACGAGACCATCTGGGAGCCCTGGCAGAAAGAAGTCGAGTACACGACGCCCAAAAAGCCATAAGTACTTTCGGCTATGTGAACCTGGGTGTAACGCACGGGGGCAACGCGTTTTCCTGCGTTCACTGGATGCTCGAGGAATTTGGTGGCTTCCGGGATTGCGTCCTGCCTTCACAAAGTGCGTGTAAGCACATCTTTCTTCCACACTCTGGGGCAGACGATGGATTTGCAACTCAATCCCGATGCGTTCGATAAGCAGCAAGCTGTCTTGGTCGATGAGTTGGTTAAGACCATCCAGGTCAAGCTGGTCGAAGCGGGGCTGGGAAAAAGCGACATCAAAGATCTCACTGCATCGCTGGCGTTCAGCATTACGTGCGTGATCGACGGCATCGCCGATATCGAATCGGGCGGCGAGCAAGTCCGGCCCTATCTTACTTTTCAGGTAAACGACGAACTCGTCCACTGCGGCGAGAATTCGTTCATGCACGAATTGATCTACGACGCACTGGGCAGGCTTGTCAGCGACTGACGGGTATCGCTTTACGCCTCGATAGTCTCCGGTAAAAAGCCACCGGCCTGCATGTTCCACAAACGCGCATAATGCCCACCGTGCTGCAGAAGGTCGGCATGGCTGCCGTCCTCAACCACTTTGCCTTGATCGAAGACCAGGATGCGGTCCATGTGCGAGATCGTGGAAAGGCGATGGGCAACGACAACCACCGTCTTACCCTGCATCAGGTAGTCCAGGCCTTGCTGGATCTGCTTCTCGGTGACCGAATCCAGCGCCGAGGTCGCTTCGTCCAGGATCAGGATCGGTGCATTCTTGAGGATGGCGCGCGCGATGGCGATACGCTGGCGTTGTCCGCCGGAAAGCTTGACACCGCGTTCACCGACCAGTGAGCCATAGCCCTGTTCGGTCTGCAGGATGAAGTCGTGCGCGTGGGCCTTTTTCGCCGCCTCGATAACCTCTTCGTCGCTGGCCTCGAGTCGGCCGTAGCGAATGTTTTCCATCAGTGAGCGGTGAAACAGCATGGGGTCCTGCGGGATCATGGATACGTTCTCGCGCAGGCTGTCCTGGGTGACGGCGAGGATGTCCTGATTGTCGATCGCGATCACACCCGACTGTGGTTCGAACAAGCGCAGTATCAGATTGACGAAGGTCGATTTGCCCGAACCGGAGAACCCGACAAGGCCCACCTGCTGGCCGGGTTCGATTGTTACCGTTAAGTGATCGAATACCTGCAGGCCTTCCTTGTAAGCGAACGACACATCGCGAAAGGCGATTTCGCCCCGCGTTACCTGCAATGCTTCAGCCCCCGGTTGGTCGACGATCTCGTGCGGCTGAATGAATGTGGCCACCCCGTCACTGATGTTGCCGATATACTCGAAAAACTCGAGAAAGCTCCGACTGAGTCCGCGTGCCGCCTCGATCAGCATGATGGCCAGGCCGGCGACCATCGAGAAGTCGCCAACGTCCATGTCGCCGTCAGACCAGATTTTCAGTGCGTAGCCGACCATCGCGATCATCAACACCATGGCCGCACTGAACTGGAACCAGCGCAGCTTCTCCATGTACCAGAACGTGCGCAGCGCGTGGTCCACCTCGTGATTCAAATAGTCGGTGAGGTAGTCCTCTTCGAAGCGGCGTCGCGCGAACATCTTGGCGTTCATCACGTTCGAAACCGAATCGACGATCTTGCCGGTAACCAACGATCGCGCCTCGGCGAAATCTTTGGCATACACGCGGCAGCGCTTCGCGAGGACATACGACGCGTATATGTAGATGGTCAGCCATATCGTCAGAACCAACGCGAGTTCGGAGCTGGTCGTAAACAAGATAATCAACGCCACGGCCGACTTGATGATCAGAGGGTAAAAATCGAAGGTGATCGCCCACAGCGCATGCATGCTGCTCATCGACACCTCGGCGATGCGGTTCGCCAGAGAGCCGGCGAAATGCGAGATGAAGTAGCGATGCGAATGATGCTGCAGGTAACTGAACAGCGATTTGCGGATGTCGGCGCGCAAGCGTGGTCCCGTCATCACCAGTACGGCGCCGCTCGCGCGACTGAACAACACAATGCCGAGGTTCAACAGGCCGAACAGGATCAGGGCGTTCTGCGCGGTCGCGAACACCGAGGCGCCGGTGGCGTTCGCCAGCGTAACTGCATCGATGATCTCTTTCACCGCGTATGGCAGCAGGATCGTGCAGGCGGCTTGTCCCGCCTCGAACACAAAGATCGCGATCAGCGCGATCCGTGCCTTCAAATAGAAATGCAGCACGAAGCGCCACGGTGAGCGGGAAAGCGGCGGCGCTTCGTCTGCGATGGTGAATGTTGTATCCATAAATCGAACAGCCGGTCCGTTGATCCACAAAGAATCTCACGAAGAGGTCCGGAAATGAAAAAATTTCCTCCCTTTCGTGTCGAACTTCCTCGTGCCCGATCGTCGTGACAGCAGAATGGCGCGTTTGGAGGTTCTTTCTGGCTATGCGGTGGCGCGAGGCGCGAAAGTGTCGCAAAACGATACTCTACTTGGGGGCAGCGCATCGAATCGACGGGCGCGGCGATCCTGGTGGAGAAACCGAACCTGACGAAAGGCGGGCCGAGATACGGGCTGACTATTGGCGTACCGCGGGGCGGATATGCACATGATCCCGGCCGAAGCAGAGCCCCTTATGCATCGCGCCTGGTTGAGGCCGCCAGCTACTTGGCGTGGGTTTATCCCAGGTTTTTTTGAGGTGAAAAGTGATGAGCTACATCGACGTTTTTATCGTACCTATCCCGAAACCCAAGCTCACAGAGTACCGCGCAATGGCGGAGGTAGCGCGTGACGTCTGGATGGAGTTTGGGGCGCTGGAGTACCAGGAATACATCGCGGACGATGTGCCGGAAGGAGAGATCACATCTTTCATGAAGGGTGTGCAGCTCGAGGGCGACGAAATCGTGGGAATCGGCTATGCGCGCTACGAGTCGCGTGAACATCGCGATGCCGTGATGAGCAAGGTCATGGCCGACAAGCGGATGTCCGATTGTATGGATCCCGAGAAGATGCCATTCGATGGTAAACGCATGATCTGGGGCGGTTTCACTCGCTTACTCGGTAGCGACGACTGACATGGTCGAGTATCAATGTTGCCTGTACCGCGAAGTTGTCTGCCGCCGCGAAAGATGAGGGTTTGAGGGTTAGCTATGAATATTCCGAAGAATACGATCTGCCTTTGGTTCGAATCCGGCGCCGAAGACGCAGCGCGCTTTTATGCCGAAACCTTTCCCAACAGTTCGGTCACCGCCGTTCGTCTCGCGCCGAGCGACTACCCATCCGGAAAAGCCGGTGATGTGCTTACCGTCGAGTTCGCAGTGGCTGGGGTGCCCTGTCTCGGCATCAATGGCGGAACGGCTTTTACCCACAGCGAAGCCTTTTCGTTTCAGATCTCAACGGACAGTCAGGAAGAAACGGATGCCTACTGGTCGGCCATCGTCAACAACGATGGCGAGGAAAGTATGTGCGGATGGTGCAAAGACCGATGGGGTATTTCATGGCAGATCACGCCCCGCATCCTGACCGAAGCGATGGCCGTAGGTGGCGAGCGCGCGAAGCGCGCATTCGATGCCATGCTGACGATGAAGAAGATCGACATTGCTGAGATCGCAGCGGCGATAGCTGATTGATCGGCATATGTCGGTCGGGCGCTGACGGTGCGATTGGCAGCACGTGACAATCGCACTGTTGTGCTTTCCGACACATTGCCGAGAGACCATTGGTGTCGCACCTGAGTTCGAATCTCATCCTGCTGCCGACGCGGCTTGAATGCCTGCGTCTTCAGCATGCCAAGCAACGCGCACAGGTGATGGCTGAGGCAAGGTCGCAATGGGAATGCGACGATTTTGCGCTGAATCTTATTCCGGCATTCGCTTCGTGTAGGCCACCGGCCGCCTTTCTGGTGATACATTCACAAGCGTTTACGCAAGGTGGTACTGCCTACCGCTTTGCGCAGCCGAGTAGATAACGTTCAAAGATATAAAGGTTTGTCTCCTGATTGGAGGCGACGGGAAGGAACCCAGCATGAGTATCGGTCTTGCTTCTATTGATCTTCCGCAGGTGGTTGCCATAGCGCGGCGACGTGTGTGCATCGGGCGCGCGGGCGTAGCGAACGTTCTGCGTTCAATCTTCGAACCCGCAGCTTCAGGCGATCGTGTGGCGTTGTCGGGTCAACGTCAGTGGTTGCTTCCGCCCAGCTTGCCAAAGGCGAATCGGGGCGCGCCGGCCGCCCCAAGGCGAAGTGCCCATCTCAACGGTTTTCGCCGCTACCTGGTCTTCGTGTTGTTGTCGATATCTGCGGTATCGAGCGCGATGGCTGATGTCGCGGGGGATGCGTTCACCGCAGCCATGGAGCAAATCGTTGACGGATTCAACCGACGAGACCCCAAACCGTTCAACGATATTATCGATGTAGACGGCATAATAAAAAATGCAATCGATGACCAGCTTGGAAGCGCAGCATGGAAAAGGAAGGTGGTGAGAGGCGTGCGCAATGGGCTGGGGGAGCGGTTGGGCGTTGAGTTGGTATCGAGAATGCCTTCTGACGCCTACGCAAAACTCTTGAAGGTAAGCGCCGGAGGGTCCTCGCCAACCGCATTGATTCGCCTGGGCTTGGGGGATGCTGGCGATGCCTACCTGGAGTTTGCGCTGTCACTGGGTGCCAATGGCGGCGTGAGGATCGTCGACTGGTATGACTACTCTACCGGCCAGAATTATTCGGACTCGCTGCGCTATCTCATTGCGACAACGGCCCCGACTCCAACGGCTTTTGGCACCTTGATCGATTTCGCCAATGGTCGCGCTGATGTTATTGAAAGCGTTCATGCCATGGTCAGCGATTTCGGCCAAGGGAGCTATGCTCGTGCGGTCGAGCGCTATTTGTCGCTCGACGAAACACTTCGTAGCGCAATTCCTCTCGTCGCTATTGCCGTGAACTCAGCGAACGCGTCCGGCGATGCGAGCCTGTACCACAAACTATTGGCGGATATTGCCGCCCATTCCAGTGACAACGACAAAGCGGCATATATTCTGACCGACTACTACTTTCAACTTGGGCAGTACGGAAAGGTCTTGGCGACGATCGACAAGCTCTCATCCAGGATGGGCGTGGAAGACGCGGGCCTGCTGGCGGTGAAGTCGGTCAGTTTTCTGGGAATGGCCGAGTACGACAAGGCTATTGCGGCGGCGGAGCGCGCTATCATGATTGAACCGCTCTACGAGAACGCCTATTGGGCCTTGCTGAATGCGCAGATTGAAGCGAAGCGTTTCGAAGATGCCACGTTGACGGCAAGGGTTCTCGAAGATGCATTCGAGTATGAGATGACCGCCGAGGCGATGTCTGGAGAGGATGTCTTCGTGCCGTTCATTGAGTCCCGCGAGTACCGGGAGTGGCGAGCGAAACGTTTGAGCGGGCAGTGAAAGCGACGTTGGGTCTATTGCGCCCGCCGTCAGGCCGCCGCCGCGGGTTGTTGGTCGTGTCGTTCCAGCAGCTTATGTAACGCAAGCTCTTTGTTCGGGAAGAAGTGATCCCGGCCACATTCTTCCACCAGCCCGGTGCGCTCCAAAGTCGATAGCACCTGGTGTTTCAAGCCACTGAAGTGCAGTTCGATGCCGGCTGCGCGCAGTTGCTTGCCGACTTCGCGGACCTTTTCTTCGCCGGAGGCGTCGATCTCGTTGATGCTGCTGCCTATGATCACGATCGCCCTGCACTGCGGAAAGTTGGCGATGACGTCAAGCACGGCATCTTCGAAGTAAGCCACGTTGGAGAAGGTCAGCGAGCCATCGAACCGCACCGGCACCACAAACTGACTGATCGGCGTCAGGCCATGCGCCTTGATGCCGCCCAGCGTGCCATCCGGTTTGCGTGCAACGATCTCGGCGCGCGGTTTCATGCTCTTGATCAGGAACACCACGAGAGTGAGCGCGATCCCCAGCAGGATGCCGTTGGCGATAGCCGGCGCCATTGCCAGCGTGGCGAAGAAGGTGATAAAGCCGATGATCGAGTCGGTGCGATTGACTTTCCATGCATGTACCAGCGGCTTGACGCGGATCAGGCTGAACACCGCCATCATCACGATCACGGCCAGTACGGACTGTGGCAACGCGTACAGGTAGGGCGTAAAGAACAGGAGTACCAACACCACGGCCAGTGCACTGACGATCGCGAACAGTCCGGTCTTGGCGCCGGTCTTCGCCGCCACCGCAGAGCGCGAGAATGATCCGCTTACCGCGTAAGAGCCAAAAAAGCTTCCGGCGATGTTGGCCAGGCCCTGGCCGACCAGTTCCTTGCTGGCATCGATGCGTTCACCGGTCGTCGTCGCGATAGCCTTTGAGATGGAGGTGGCCTCCATGAAACCGATCAACGCCATCACGATGGCGGCCGGCAAAAGGCCGAAGATCGCGCTCCATTGCAGCTCGGGTATCGCGAAGGTCGGCAGGCCGGTCGGGATCTCGCCGACGACTGCGCCGCCGGACGACAGCGTGACGGTGTCACCGGCAATGCCGGTGAAACGCCAGGCATGCCCGTCGCCTTCGAACCCGTCCGGCAGCTCGCCGTAGGGGTAGAACTTCACGCCATCGACGGTTTCCACGCGTTCGAGGCGCAAGCGGTGCAGCTTGATCTGTTGCTTGTTGTTCTGTGCCTTGAGCACGGCGCGTTCGTACTCGAGGGGTCGGATCGCCGCGCCGGCATCCGCGACTCGGGTGACGCTGTCCAGGTCGCCTACATTCTTCAGGCCGGCGATCTCACGGTTGATGCTGGATATCTGCTGCGTGAGTGCGTCTATGCGCTGTAGCGACGTGGCATAAGTCTCGATCGATGCCAACTCCGACGGTGACTGAATCTGCGCCAGCGATATCTCGGCCTTCTTCTCAAAGCCTATCAAAGCCGAGACGATGGTTGTTGCCAGTACCGCCGTCAGCACGCCCGGCAGGCGTGGCACGAAACGCTTGCTGCCCACGATCAACGCGTAGGCGCCGACCGCGAACGCCAAGGTGGGCCAATGCGTTGCGCCGATCTGTCCAACGACTCCCCACAGGTCCGCCAGGTAGAAGTCAGAGCGAGGGAAGGGCACGCCGATAATCTTGCTCAGTTGTGACAGGCCGATAATCAACGCCGCCGCATTGGTGAAACCGACAATCACCGGGCTGGACAGCAGATTGACGACCGCACCGAGCTTGAACAGCCCAAGGCCCAGCCGAAGTATCCCGACCATCAGCGCGAGCATGATCGATAGCTGGATGAAATCGATGCTGCCCGGGTTGGCGAACGGGATCAATGCCGCCGCCGACATCAGCGACAGCATGGCCACCGGGCCGGTGTGCAACTGGCTGCACGAGCCCCACAGCGAGGCGACGATCACCGGCACGAACGAGGCATAAAGGCCATACACAACCGGCAGGCCTGCGAGTTGCGCATAGGCCATGCTCTGCGGCACGAGAATCAGCGCGACGGTTATACCGGCGAGCAGATCTGCGCGTATGCCTGCTCCCGACATCGGAAACCAGCGCAAAAACGGCAGAACACGGTGTAGTCGTTTCATGACAAGACTTTCGCGGCGTACAGCCGGCCGCAGTACGTTTCCTGTGCAGGCAGTGGCAAGACACCGCGGTATGGTAAGAACACCGCGGGCGGCTAACCATTCGACAAAGCAAAGCCCAGTCATAGGTCGCAATCTATGAGCCGGTTTCGAATGCATCCTGTGGCGCTACGGGTGGGCCTGTTGCGAGCCGGTGAGAAGTGTCGGTGCACGAGTTCGGTGGCTGATTTAGCGTCTGACGGCGAAACCGATGGCCGAACTTAGTTCTGCACAGTCGTGGTTGGGCGGGTGTGGTCGTCCGCGACAGAAAGCGGAGCCTCGTTCGAGGCTGCGAAGCGTGCGTAAGCCGACGTCGGGCTTACTCCAGCGCCGCGACGAAATTACTTGGACATGTACGCGCGCACCCCCAGTAACCGGGGGCTATCGGCGACAGGGGGTGCGCTTGTTCGGGCGACCTTGCGTTGATCCGAAGGTCGGCCAGATTGATCCGGTCGGATTAGGCGATTTATGCCGCAGCGAACCGGCGCGGGGAGCCTAGATCTACCGCGGTGTTACGCCTGCGACGCAGCAGCCCCAGACCGGCGATGCCCAACAACGCCAGGGTCGAAGGCACTGGTACCTGCGAAACGCCGACATTGGACGCATCCGGAGCGAAGTCGGAGATCTGCACGTTGTTGCCGAGGCCTTGGCGCGGCCACAGGTTCCAGGTGTAGTCGCTCGTATCGAAACCGGTGGATGGAAACAGGTCGGCATCCAGCGCCACGCTGATGAAGCTGTCGTTCAGGATCTGAACCGTGCCGGCTGACAACTGGGTGACCTGGTTGTTGATGAAGTCGTTGATGACGGCCGTGGTGTCCGGTCGTACGACGACCACCATGTCGAACACGACGCCGGCACCGATCGACGGGTCGCCGTCAAGGAAACGCTCGGTGCCCTGGCCGCGATCCAATCCGTAAACGTAGAGCGCGCCATCCGTGGCGCCGATGGCGCCATCGAGGGTGGCGGAGAATCGGAACGCGTCGCTTGCCTGGTTGTAGCTGACGTCGGCATTCAACACATCCATGTCACCGTTCTGTGGTCCGGCGTACGTGGCGAGGAAATCGCCGGCGGGATCCGTTACGGGGATCGCAAGGGCTTGCAGGGGCAACAACAGCCCGGCCACAAGGCTGAGCAGCAACCGCCGCGAAACGGGCGTAGTCGCCGCTGCAGGTTCCAAGGCACACAGATTCATCAGGTTTCTCCTAGATTGAAATGACGTTGGGCAATAGTCGTGGGTTGTAGACTCTCAATGAGTGAACACACTGCGCGCGAAGTTATTCCACGTCGTCATCAGGCGGGCCCGCCCTGCATGACGCAGTGCCAGCCATTATTGACGTGGGTTAGTCCTTGAGCTGCGGGCTTGCCGGATGCCTCGTGTGCCCGTTAAATCGCGGGACAGGGCAATCGATGATCCGCCGGCTGACAAGGGCGGGCGTCGCTGGGGGATGCCAGGGCGGCAACGAGGCAGTATCCTTGCCAGAACCGGGATGCAGCGCCGAGCGACAATTTTTGGGGCTGTGCCTGGCGGGGTTCCGAACAATAACCACCTATTCGATATGACTCCCAAGATGCCGAGATTTCTTGAATGCCTTTGCAGCCTGCTGCTCGTGCTGGCCGCCGGTGTAGCGTATGCCGCGGAAACGGTCGAGGTGGTGTTGGAGTTCCAACCCGATCCAAACAACGGTCGCTATCTGTTTGAGATCTGTGCGCGTTGCCACCTGCCGGAAGCCTGGGGCGACAAGGAGGGAAACTATCCGCAGCTCGCGGGCCAGCACGTCAATGTGCTGATGAAGCAGCTGCTGGACATACGCAGTGGTCGTCGCGACAACCCGACAATGTGGCCGTTCGTGCAGGAGCGCACGATTGGCGGATATCAGAATCTGGTCGATGTGGTCGCCTATATCGCAACCCTGCCGATGAATCCGCACCACGCCCAGGGACCTTGGGGTAAAGACAGTCCGCAGTACGCGCAGGGCATGCAGCTGTACGAGGCCAACTGTATCGGCTGCCATGGGGCCGCAGGCGAAGGTAACAACGCCGCCAATTACCCGCGACTGCAAGGGCAGCATTACAGCTATATGAAACGCCAGGCCCTCCAGGTTCGCGACGGGCTGCGTCAGGTCGACCCGGCGATGGCCGAGATGCTGAAGAGGATCTCGGACGATGAACTTGAGATGGTGCTCAACTACATCTCGTACCTGCCGGTTCCCGAAGGGGATCTGGCGCCAAACGCAGAATGGCGCAATCCCGATTTCGAGTGAGGCAAGGGTATGAGCAACGAAAAAAATTTCAGCCGACGGCGCTTCCTGCAGTTCACTGGACTAACGCTGGCCGGGGCGGCGCACGCGGCGCCGGCCGTGGCCACGGAGCAGGCCGCATCCGGCGTCGGTGCCACACCGCCGGCATTTGCTAGGCTGTTGCGTGCGGCGTCTCTGCCACAGCCCAAGGGCGCTCGCGTGGTCATCGTCGGCGGCGGTTGGTCCGGGCTGACGCTTGCCAAGTATCTGAAGCGGCACAATCCGGCGTTCGATGTGTTGCTGATCGACAGGCATCCCTCGTTCGTGTCGTTTCCGTTGAGCAACTCGTGGCTGGCCGATCAGATAAACCTCGATTTTCTGAGCCACAGTTTCTTCGACGCGGCGGATAATCACGATTACCACTTCCTGCAGGCCACCGTGCTCGGTTTTGATCGCGAGTCGCGCAAGATCTACACCGATGTGGGACACATCGCTTATGAGTACCTGGTACTGGCACCGGGCATTGACTACGACTATGCGCGTATCGGCGTAGAAGACGCGGAGCAGCAAGAGTTGTTGTTTCAACACTATCCGGGTGGCTTCGTCAGCGCCTCCGAATTGCTGACCATCAAGCACAAGATCCAGACCTTCAAGGGCGGTACCTTCGTGCTGAACGTGCCCAACGGTGATTATCGCTGTACCGCAGCACCGTACGAACGCGCCTGCATGATGGCTGCGGTCTTCAAGAAGCGCCGCGTGCACGCAAAGATCCTGCTGCTCGATATGAACACCGGCATCAAGATCAAGAAGGATGGCTTTCATCGGGCCTTCGATGAGCTGTACAAAGACTACATCGAGTATCTGCCCAGTTCGGAGATATCGGGCATCGATCTGGATGCCAAAGCGGTCACCACGGAGTTCGACGAGTATCCGTTCGATGATGCCATCATCTACCCGCCGATACGCGCCTCGCGGTTGATCGATGAGGCAGGTATTGCCAATCCGAAGAGTCCGCAAAGGGCGGCCAACACCGACCCGTTTCGCTATCACGTGGTCGGCGACGAACATGTTTATGTGACCGGTGATTCGCGAGGGCAGCCGTTTTCGAAAGGTGGCCACACGGCGCACTCGGAAGGCAAATACGTCGCCGAAGTGATTGCCGGTCACGCCCTGGGGAAGGACATCGCGTGGCGCAGTCCGCAGACGATGTGCTTCTCTTCGGTCGAGATCGATCCGTTGCAGGCGATGAGCATCATCACCTACTACAAGTTCAACGAACAGACGAACGTTTTTGATTTCGATCGCACCCACATGATCGAGGACTGGGATCTGCAGGGCGGCCAGGCGAGCCTCGCCTGGGCCGAAGGTATGTTCCGCGATCTGTTCTATCGCTGAGGCTGTGCGCGACCGCTGATTGATGGATCAGCGACGCTTTGGATATCCCGTCTTCCCGGAACTCTGGCGACGCCCAGCCGACAATGCTGTCGTCAATCGTTCATCCCGCAGCCACCGTCGATGGTCCAGCTGCTCGATACCGCGAAGCGTTCCTTCCAGTAGTCGAAGGCGGCTTCCGCACGGGCTTCGGGGCCACCCTCGGCATAGTGTTCGCAGGTGTGCGAGAACTCGTGGGTCATCAACGCCGCGTAACAGGCGCGTCGGTCGGGCTGCGGTTTCCCTGCAATGTTGTCGAAGAATGTCTGGTAGAGCTTGATCTTCGATCCCAGTCCGCCACCCAAGCCCAGCTTGCATTTTGTGCCGTTCTGTTTGCATTTGTACTCGTGGGCGCATTCCACCTTGCCGTCACCGGCGAAACGCCGTTCGATGCAAGCGCCCAGATTCGTCCCGCTCTGGCGTTCTACCTTGCGGGAGAACGCTGCCCAGTCGTCGGCGATGTTCCAGGCGACCGCGCGAATGTCGAGCGCCTCGGTATCGTTGCAACCGGGTAGTTCGGTCAGCGCCTTCGGCCCGGTATCCGTCACGCTGTCGAGCGTGCTCGCTTCGGTGGTGAGCGTGGTGCTTGCCCCTGTGCTTTTGATGGCGCGACATTGCAGACCGATACCGGTCCAGCTGCGCGGCGTGTCGCCGGCCGAGTAGTGGATGATTGCCGCGGTGGCGATCTGGCCGGCGGGGCATTCCACCCATCGCTTCCAGTGATCCTGATGACAGTTGGTGCGCGAGTCTTGGGCGTCGGGGCCGAAGTTCACCAGTTCGCCGGCGTCATTGATGCGCTGGCCGCGCAGATGGATGCCCTTGACCCGGTCGTCGCCTTTGTTCATGCACACCTGCGCACCGGTGACGAACACACGGTTGGCGTTGCCCCCGGTGTTTGCATAGGTACCACCCATCGTGCCGGAACTCGGCCCTTTCTTGCCGCACAGGTCTTTGGTCGCCGCACCATTGGTCGAGGATTTGTTCACGTCCTCCCAGCCGGCGCTGACGAAACACGGCTTGTCGGACCGCTCGCGCGACAACACGCCGACCAGGCCGCGGCTGTCGCTGTCTGCGTCGCCGAGTGTGAACTTCGACCCGGGGTAACCGGAAATGCCGGTCGAGTGGACCGTGCCGGTGAGTTCCACTTGCGCCCCGGTATCGGCCGGTGCCTTGCCGGCGACACTGGCCAGCAAGATCAATGTAGACAGAAATACCAGGGCTTCACGTACTGCATGACGGCCGCACGGTGTTTGCCGAATATCGTTGGCGAGGGCTGCCGGGTGTTTCATCGCAATCACCATGCTCGTTGGGATACTCGGCAACTATAGTCTGTACGAGAGAGGTTTGTGCGTTACCGGGAAGCTCCGTCTACAGCCGCCTTGCGTATAACGTCAGAGCATGGGGTCCATGCTTGGGGACCGGGGAAACGTTGTTGTGGTCAAGCGATGTCGGTGGACACATCAGTGTCTTGCGCTTTGCTTGCCAACGCCATGGGCAATCGACAGCCGGGGCGGCTGAGCGAGGGGAGGTGCCCTGGTGCGCTCAGCGAACGAGTTCGATGGCATCTATCGCAAGGTTGTAGCCGTTGCTCGCGGGGTCTCGGCCTGCAACGGTAAAGCGGAATTTCTTTTCGCCCGAAGATGAAAAGGAGACGGTTGCAATGTCCACAAAAGTGAATATTGCCTCGTCGCCGAAGTTGCTCGACGGGCCTTCGACACGGCTACTGCCAGTGCCGAGCTGGCTCGCGGTGAGAAGACTTGTGTCACCGAAGGTGTTTACCTGACTACCAACCTTGGTGCCGCCGATACTCATCTGAAAGGTACCGAAGCTTGGATGTCGCAGAACGTGTGCTCTCACGCGGTAAGTACCCGCTGCGACATTCGGCAAACTGAACTCGACCCATTGGCCAATGCGCGAGCTGGGAAGAATCACGACTTGGCCGCCGCTGGCCTGCTCGTGAGAGAGTAAGTCGGTAGCCAGCTGGGCAGATTGGGATGAGGACAGTGCCTCGGACTCGAAGAATACACCACGGGAAGTACCGCTTGCGGCATCGGGGACCCAGTCATACCCGTGATTGCTCAAGTACGTTTTGATCTGTTGTCCTTTCTCTCGCATGTCTTGGAAGTCCATGAAGTACCAACTGATGCCTTTGGCTTCGCAGTCGGCATACCAAGCGAAATCGCGATTCAGGTATCCCCCGGGCCCTTCATCGCTGCCTTCGGTCATCCATACCGGGTAGGTGCCTTGCAGCTTGTTGACGTATGCGGATTCGGTTGGCGGATAGTAGTGAAAGGCAACAGCCGTCTTGTCGTAGGAGATGGTTTGGTTCCGATCATGTTTCTTGATCGCCCACAAGGCGCTGTTCGTGTCATCGCCGAGTGCAGAAAATCCCCACATGCCAATGACGGTATTGGGCGCCATGTCGCGCACCGAATGGTAGATCTCGACCAGGTCATAGGCGTTGCCTTTGGGGCTGGGAGGATTTGAATGGAAACCGTTCGGATCTCCCATAGGTTCGTTCTGAATTTCGTAAAGCACATTCGGGTTGCCGGCGTAGCGGGGCGCAATGTTGTTCCATGCCTCTTGCAAGTCGTCCTTGTAGTAGTACGCGTAGTCGTGGGCACTCCCACAGATCGTCACATACATGCCCAGTGACGTAAGTACTGTAACCAACTCATCGAGTGCTTGCAGCGTGGCTTCAGGTGAAAAGTCGGGATAGCTGCGTGTTCCCCAAGCAACCGCAATCCTCACGCTGTTGTAGCCGGTATCTTTGAAAGCCCGCCAGTAGTCTGCCGAGTACAACTCAGCATCGTCGCTGTCGATTGGATAGAGGGTCCGATTCCACAACTTGATAAATGGACCCCTTAGCAGGGTTCCTTGATCGGAACGAACAGTTCCATTGTCGACGTACGCGCGACCACGCTGTGCGTACGCATCGAAGGCAAGGCTTGCCACCAGCAAGGTTGCGAACAAGCAGAAGGCACGGGAGGGGCGGCATCGAAAACCGGCCGGCAAATTGGGATCTAAAGTCCTTTGGTCTCTGTTGGCGTAATGTTTCACGAACAGGTTCTTCATGACGGGTTTCCGCGTTTGCAGTCTGAGGGCGCCATCGGCGGATGAGGTTTCGGTATGAACGACTCAATGCTTTGGGTGATCGCCACCGCCGTGGGCGCAGACACCGGCGGATCATTTCCGAAGCCGTGCTTGCGATCACCTTCCCGATATCTGGGTTTCGCGATCGGCTATGCAGGCTAAGCTTAGTTCACGGTTTCTGACCGAAAATCGCTAACTCCGCACAAAATGCGCAACTCATGTGCGGAGCGGAGTTTTTGGTCGCGGATGTTCGGATGCGAGCAAGCACCCCCGTCGGTCAAGGAGTGCCGTTACTGTTGGCTGTACGACAAACTTCGGCCTGTTAGTCGCCGCGGGCGGGGAAGAGCCGGTTTCGGCTCAACATGCCTGGGCTTATGAAACGTCGCAGGTACCGGCAAGCCGAATTGTGCGGACGGTCACTTACGGAGTAAGGCACGGCGTTTGCTGCAAAACGCCATGGGCTTGTGAAGGCGCGGCTGGATGGGCTCGTCAGAGTCGCCATCTGAAACGACTTGGAGGCCACGGCTGCCGACAATTTGGCCCATGAGGTATGTCGTGTGGCGCATGGGTGTCGACTTTTGGAAGCAGCGTGCCGCCGATCCGGCCCGCGTTGAGAGAGTGGTGCGCACCGGACCCGTGCAAAATGTTTTGCTGTGTTCCAGGTTGGCGCAAACAAGAGATGCAGCGGCTTCGCTGTGTTGATCCCGTCATATAGCTGAAATGCAAGTTGCAGCGGGTCTTGGGGCAACAGCATCGGGAGTGTTGGTTGGACGTTGAAAAACCTCTGAATCTCATTGAAGACGCCGAGATCAATGCCGGCTTCAACGCCGACAAAGGTGGTTGGCGCACGCCATCCCCGGTACCCGAAGTAACAAAGAGAGCAAAACCGTGATTGGATCTACGACCGCCAACCCCTTGTTGGCCGGGCTGCTGGAAGAACAGGTGGCGCAGCCGTGTACGCTGGTGATCTTCGGCGGTGGTGGCGACCTGTCGAAACGCAAACTGCTGCCGGCGATGTACAACCAGGCCCTGGAAGGCGCATTGCCGGCCAACTTCGCACTACTCGGCGTCGCTTCGCAGCCGATGGACGATGCCGGGTACCGCGCGTTCGCGCGTGAAGGCATTGAGGCCTATTCGCGCCGGCCGCTGGACGAACAGCACTGGCCGGACTTCGAGCATCTGTTGCACTACGAAAGCGGCTCATTCGAAGACCCGCAGACCTACGTACGCATCAAGCAGCGCCTGCAACAGATCGAGCCGGAGTTCGGCATTCCCGGCAACCGGGTGTTCTACCTGGCGATTCCGCCTGCCTTGATCGAGACCTGTGTACGCAATCTCAACGAAGCCGGTCTGGTGTATCCGGCCGCCCCTGGAAACCCGTTCTCGCGGGTGATCGTCGAAAAGCCGATCGGCCACGACCTGCAGAGTGCCAAGCAGGTCAATGACGTGTTGGGTCGCAATCTCGACGAGAGCCAGATCTATCGCATCGATCACTACCTGGGCAAGGAGACGGTGCAGAACATCCTGGTGATGCGCTTCGGCAACTCGATCTTCGAACCGTTGTGGAATCACAACCATATCGATCATGTACAGATCACGGTGGCCGAGGCCGAGGGTGTCGGTACGCGCGCCGGCTATTACGATCACGCCGGTGCGCTGCGTGACATGGTGCAGAATCACATATTGCAGCTGCTGACCTTGATCGCGATGGAGCCGCCCTGGGCGATGCGCGCCGATGTGATCCGCGACCACCGCCAGGATGTGCTCAACTGCCTGCGACCGATCACCCCGGACAAGATCGATCAGCACGTGGTGCGTGCGCAGTACGGGCCCGGCTATCACGAGGGTTTCGATGTGCCCGGTTATCGGCGCGAAGACGGTGTCGGCCCCGAATCGATCACCGAAACCTATGTGGCGCTGAAGGTCTTCATCGACAACTGGCGCTGGGCCGGGGTGCCTTTCTATATCCGCACCGGTAAGCGGATGACCAAGCGCGCCAGCGAGATCGCCGTGCACTTCAAGAGCACGCCGCCGATCCTGTTCAATGCCGACCCCAACCACCCGCTCGAGCAGAACGTGTTGGCGTTGAGCATTCAACCCAACGAAGGCCTGTCGCTGCGTATCGCGACCAAGCTGCCGGGTCCGAAGGTGCGCATCTTTCCGGTGAAGATGGATTTCCGTTATGGCTCCACCTTCGGCGACCAGTCGCCCGAGGCCTATGAGCGCCTGATGCTGGATGTGATGGCGGGCGACGCAACCCTGTTCATGCGCCGCGACGCGGTGGAACGCTCGTGGATGTTCATCGAAGACATCCTCGATGCCTGGCAAAGCAGCGGCGTACGCTGGCTGCCCGAGTACACCGCCGGCACCTGGGGCCCAGTCGAGGCCGAGCGCATGATCGAAGCCGACGATCACAGGTGGCGCCTGCTGTGAACGATTCGCCGCGTCAACGCCTGCAGACGGTGCCGGAGAAGAACGTACGCATCCGGCATATACCGCGCGAACTCGATGCCCTGTGGGCGGGCCTGCACCGGGAGCTCGGTGAAGACCAGGTGGTGACCCGCGCCTGCATGTCGAACCTGATCATCTATTGCGACGACGACGATCAAACCGCCGAGATCGTCAGCAGCCTGCACGACATCGTCACGCCGCATCCCTCTCGCGTGGTTGTGTTGACC
This sequence comes from Thiosocius teredinicola, assembly GCF_002009425.1. NCBI lineage: Bacteria > Pseudomonadati > Pseudomonadota > Gammaproteobacteria > Chromatiales > Sedimenticolaceae > Thiosocius > Thiosocius teredinicola. Next base: position 4,261,913 of record NZ_CP019936.1, on the reverse strand, counting down.
GGCCTGGGTTATACCGGCGAGCCCGGCTTGGATGTGTTCGTGTCCGGTCTCTACAGCACCTTGCCGGGTGGGTTGCAGGTAAGTGCCGAATTGATCCGCGTGGTCGCCGATTCAACGGCACATAAGCGCCTTGCCCCGGTTGCACGCGCCCATCTGGTCGGTGATCTGCCCACGACCCTATGGTGGGCGTCGCGTGAGCCGGCGCCGTTTCTCGGTGAGGTGTTCAATCCCCTGACGGCGATGGCCGATCAGATCATCTACGACAGCATCGGCTGGTCGGCACCGACCAAAGGCATGCAGGCGATGTCGCGTTGGGTGGCGGCGCAGAGTTCGGAGTACGTGATCGACAATCTGGCCTGGCGACGCCTCAAGCACTGGCGCAACCTGCTCAGCCAGGTACTCGATCCCAACGTGCAACCGGGTGCGCTGTTGGCGATCACCAGCCTGCATATCGAGCATGGGCCGCACGCGGTGGCGATGGCGTCGCTGCTGGTCGGTTGGCTCGCCTCGTTGCTCGGATGGCGCGTAGCGGGCGGCAAGGCCGTGCCCGGCAAACAGACGGTGTGGCAGTTCAGTGTATCCAGCAGGCAGTTTCCGGTAACCCTGACGCGGGTCGAAGAGGCACGTTGTGCGCCGGTACGGGTCGACTGGGCATGGCGTGATGACGGCGGTGAACGACGCACGGTCTTCGCCGACCTGGGCGACGACAGGCTCGGTGTGATCGAGGTCGACTCGGATGTGCCGGTGCGCGCGGTATCCGTGCCGGGATCGACTCAAGGCACGATGGTTGCCGCACAGATGGCGCATCGTGCGCGCGATCTCGTCTTCGAACGCGCCCTCGAAACCGGCAACCAGATGACGGCGGTGCTGCTCAAGTAGGGCCGACAGGCTCTAAGACGGGGCTTCCGTCTTTGAGGCCTCGCCCTCGATCTCACGCAAGCGACTACGCAACCCTTCAATGACCTGGTTGGCCGACTTCTTCACCTCGGCCGACGGCAGTTCGATCTGCTCTACCTCGTCGACGGCCGACCGTATCGCCTCTGCAGCGGGGCAGTCCTGGGCGATCTTGCGATAGTGCATGACGGCATCTTCGCCGTTGCCGTTGAGGAGTAAGGCAAGTCCAAGATTAAAACCGATGGCGCAGTGTGTCGTATCGTGATCGAAGGCCTGTTTGGTCAACGATAGGAACGCCGCATGGTCGCCTCGCTCAAAGGCCATCCAGCCGAGATTGCCGAATGCGATGGCCGCTTCTCCGTCCGGAACCTCGGGTATCACGGTGACCGACCGGTAGTCGGCCTCGGCGGCGTCGCCGTCGCCAAGCAGGCTGTGACACTGCGCCCGCAGATTGATCAGGCCGGCTTTCTGTTCAGGTGTGATGTTCGGTAGCTCGATCGCATGCGTGTAATCGTCGATCGCGCCCGCGGCATCGTCGCGGACCTGGCGGAGATATCCGCGTTGCATGTAAGCCACCAACAGGTCATCGGGTGCGGCTGCCTGCATGGCGATGACCGCCGCATAGTCGTCTATCGCCGATTCAGGGTCGCCGAGCCGGTCGAATGCCTGCGCCCTCAAGACCCGGGCTTCCGACAGCTGTATGTCGTCGCCGGCGTAATTCTTGATGATGTACGTCCAGAAGACGGCGGCCGGGGCAGGTGGGTATGCGCCGTCAATCAATTGCTCGACCTGCAGCGCCTGCGACTCGCCGGTCATGACGAAGACGGTCTGGTTGAAACCGTGGCCAATGTTTGCGGCTTCGCGTAGCGTCGCCGCCGTGTGCTCGCCTCTCCAATGGGTCAGCATGGGCGACTTGATGTACCACACCAGGGTGGTCCTGATCCGCCACTGGAGTTGGCCTGCGTCGTCTTTGTTCGCGTCGACCACCACCGTCTGACTCGTTGCGACCTTGGCGACCCATAGTTCGTGAAGCTCCTGGCTCCACAGGTCGAGCTTTTTCATCAGCCTGGTCCAGACATCGGCAACATCACCGCGATAGATGCTGTTGACGCTGATCGCGCTCGCAATAACCAGGCTTGCAATTGCGACAACGACGTAGCTCCACCAGGGTATCGATCCGATATCCGCGATCAGTAAGGCGACCGTCACAAGGGTGGCCAGCCACGCAAGATGGAACGGCATCTCGGCCGGTGCGCGCTGGCGGTTGGGCAGGCGCATGATCAGCAAGGTGCGTTCCCAGTAGTCCCAGTACGACCAGGCCGAGAATATGATACCAGCGGCCAGTACGCCGCCGACCGCCAACGACAGCATCTCGGTGTTGCTGCTGCTGGGTACCGTGCCGGATATGGCCGACTCGATCAGCCCGCCGACCAGCGGTATCGCGCGCCCTGCCTCGACAAGGGCATTGAGCAGTTGTATCCCGTACTGCTCGAGATTGCCCCACTGCCATACGCCGATGAGTCCGAGAATCAGGATCCAACGGCTGCGCTTCAACCAGGTAACCCTGCGTCGCCGCATATGGCGGGCAATCGTCAGCCGCTCGTCGTCGAGCGGAAAGACGTTGGCGAGCCGTTGTCCGCACAGTGCACCCAGTTCGCCCGCCACCGTGGCGATGAAGCTCTCGGCGTTCTTCCAATAGGTCGTATGGTCGGTCACCAGCGATTCCCGGTTGTCGACCTCCATCGACGTCAATCCTTGCGCCTCGCAAGAGAGTGACAGCCGATCGGTCTGCTGCCTGTCGAACAGCGCGCCGTTCGGCACCGGGTCGCAGGTGGCGTACAGGTCTACCCAGCGCGTGTGTTGCGGCAGCGGCGTCTCGCCCATCGGGTGGGCGCGGCCATCGGAGGAAGGCTGCATGACCTTGACCTCGCGTATGTGTCGACTGGCGGTCTGGTAGGCGGCAGCCAGCCAACCGAGTGACACCGAGACGAGTATGGCCACAGGTATCGTGGTGGAACGCGTCTCGCCGGGGAACAACAGGGTTATCCCGGCGACGGTCGTGGCCGTCAACGACCAGCCGAAGACCGCAGTCAGTTGCGGCCGGTTGGTGATGGCGTTGAGCACCCGGGATGCGAGGTCCGCCTTTCGGGTAATCGCGGCAATGATGCTGAGAACGATGCCCAGAGAGAAAGACAGCGTAAAGAACACCACTGGGACGGCGGCAAAGATGAGCAGGCTGTAGCGCAGACCGAGCGTGGTGTTGGCGATATACAGGGCGATCGTCGAGGCGATCAGGGCGAGCGACGCATTGACCACCCAGCGCCCGGTACCCGGGCCTGACAGTTGTCTGATCTGCACGAGCTTGCGGATACCGGCGCCGAAGGTGACGAACAGTTTGCACTGTTCAGACTGTCGCCGTGAGACCACGCGGTAGGCGACGGCGGCGCCTTGCGAATGGGCAACCACGGCGACGTTCTCGGCATGTCGCAACAGCCAGTCGAGATCGCGATTGACCCGCCCATAGATACTCGCCGCCGCCACTCGCGGCGCCAGCAGTGAATAGCTGTCGCCAACCGTCAGGGCAAGCCCGCGCTGCAGTTTGCCGACAAAGCTGCGCACCTGGGGTACGGGAATCATGCCGAGCAGAAGGATGATGGCCAGCGCCGCCAACAGCACCGGTGCATACAGGATCGACAGGACCACCCAGAAAAGCTCCCACACGACGGCTTTCGACGCAGACAGGAGTTGGCGCATTTGGCGTGGCTGCGCCTTGAAGGCCGCAGAGAAGCGACCGGTCGCCTCGGAAAAACGGTGGTGAAAATGAAAGAAGATCGTCCACGGGACAATCTTGAATCCCCAGTTCGCCAGTTCATTGAAAGTTGGCGGGATGAAAGACTCGGCCCACCAGGATTCGGCAATCAGCCACTCCTTGGTATTGGGTCCTGCCGAATCGATGGCCGGCGCGGTGATCTTCAGGCGGGCATGGGCGCGGCTCGTCGGGCTTTCCGGCTCATTGCCCAGCGTGCCGTCGACGACTTCGACTTCCGCACCCTGATTCAGGCCGACCCATTCGGCGATCCATTGCACCAGCGGTTCGCCGAAGTGCTTGAGCGTCTCGCCGGTTCGGCTCTGACCGATCCCGTGAACCAGCAAGATGCCGAGATCGGCCTTCTTCTGCGAGCTTGAAGCAGCCTGACTACCGGCCTCGGCAGACAGGGTTTCGGCATCGGTTTGGATCTCGGCCATGATCTTTATTGGGTGTTATCCGACAACCTGCAGGCTAGTGCCGGTAGGGCGGGGATGCAAGGTCGCGCCGTTGTTACCCCTGGGATCGCGGGTCGCTGACTGACCGCGCCGAGGGGTGATTCGATCGCTGTCTAGATTGGCAGTAGGAAACTCTTGGCAAAACGCAGGATGCCGGTCCCCGGGCCGTTGCCGCGGCGCGTCGAGGTATCCCAGATCACCGTATCTTTGTCGCCCGTCTTCAGGTTGTAGCCGGACAGGAAGGTGTCGGTCGTGGTCTGTGCGGCCAGGATGCCGAAACAGGTATGCGCAGCCCAGGCCACCAGCTTGGGCATCGGTGCCGGGCGGTGTGCCTCCGGGTCGGAGCTGATGCGGGCCGCCGCAGTCGTGCGCAGAATCAACACCCCAGGGCCTTCAGCAACGTAGTAGATCATGCGACCGAGGATCAGCGTGGTGATCGACAACGATGCGACGCGCCGTACCTTCACGGTCTCGCCCATGCCGACGAAGTCCTGAAAACGAAACACCACCTGCTCGCCTTCGCGCAACCGCCACGACACCAGTTCCGCCGGTTCGTCCACCTTCAGGTGGGCGTCGAATTCGTAATCGTCCGGGTTGCGTCTGCCGTCGATGCGATTCATCGACCAGTTGCGGGTCAGCATGCGGATGACGGGAAAGCGCAGGCCCATAGGGCGTCGTCTTGCCGGTGGTGGGCCTTCGAGTGTCACGCCCCAACGCGATACGAAATGTGCGTCGGGATCGTCGACCGGAATACGCAGAATCTGCGCGTGTCGGGTCAGCTGCGGCAGACCGTCCGTCGGCGTCTCCGGCAGAAAGGGCGCAGCGAGATTCGGCGCGACCTTGGGTGAGAAGATCACCCGGGAGAATACGATCAGGAGGGTCTTGAAGAGAATGATCAGGCTGTAGAGCGTCGCCAGTAGTGAGACATTGCGCCAGGTCTGAAAGCCCTGCTTGATTGCGCTGACACTGCGCGTTTCGAAGCCGTCGAACTGTGTTTGTGCCTCGGCCAACGCCTTGAGCATCGCCTCGTCCACGCTCTTGGCACCTTCTGTTGCCGGGCCTTCGATACTCTCGACAACCGCGTCGATCATGTCCTCGCGCAGCCCGGTCATGGCCGAGTTTGCACCGCGCGCCATGCGTGCCTCCACTGCGCAGACCGGGTCGAGAAACTCGATGACGAAACACTTTGGCACATTGACCAACGGCAGCGCGCTGCGCGGGAACAGTTCCTGATCGATCTCGCGGCGGGCCGTCTCGGGCAGCGCCTCGAGGCTATCCGACTTCTGGCTGGCGAGGATGATTGCGAGCTGCGTCTGCGCGCCGGTCAGCATGGTTTGCAGTTCGGTGAGCCTTCGCATCTGGCGTTCGAGCGGGTCTTCGGACGTCTCGGGCGCCGCCTTCCATGCCGCGTAAGATTCGATGCTCTGCTGCAAGAGCGCCTTGCGTGCGATCTCGGGCGCGTGCGAGGGTGGCGCTTGGAAGTCTCGCCGCAGCGCATCCAATGCGTCCTGATATTCGCGAAGTTCATTGCTGCTGAATACACCGGGTATGTGGCCGCTACGGCGTTGCTCCTTGAGTATCTGCCGGCGCAGGCGCGCAACTTCATGGGCGTAGGTTTGAAACTTTTCGAGAAATCCTTGCTGTTTGGCTGGTAGGGCGGGCTTGGCCTGTTCCGTCTCGATCCAGGCTTGCAGTGCGCTTTCGGTGGCCTGCGATTGTTGCGTGACAACCGCCAGCGTTTTCGGTTTCACCCAATATTGTGCTGCTGCCCACCAAGCGAAACCAAACAGTACGAAGACAATCGGCATCGGCCACCACAACAGCAGCGTGCGACGCAGTGCAAGCCGGAAGGTGGCGCGGTCGAGGCTCTGGATGAAGGCCCGGTTGTCGCGAACCATCAACCAGGCCATGCGGATCAACACCGTCAGGGCGAGAAAGATGGCGGTGGTAATCAGGCTGGGTACATAGCCATAGAACACCAAGCCGAGCAGCCCGCCATCCATGCCGAACCAGTGCAGCACGACGTCGATGAACAACAGCGCAATGTAGCCGCCGAAGCCCGCGCTCATCAGGTGCCCATGGCGCAGAAACAGGTAGGCCGACCAGGTGGCGAACACGGCATACATCGCGTGAACGCCGGACTCACTTGCACTGGCGGAACTGGGCGCATTGAACACATAGATGAAACAAGACAGGCCCAGGAAAACAGGTATCGGCCAAAGTGTGCGCCAGCGAAGACGCCTGATAGCCAGCGCCTGCAAAAGGGTCGCCAGCGTCAGGATGCCCAGCGCCGGATGGCCGAATCCGCGCTGTTGATACAGCGTGACCTCGTTGGTGAAGGTCGCGATCGCGCCGGTCTCCAAGGTGGCGATCGGGTCGAGCACATAACCGTAAGACGCGAGTATGGGAGTCCAGCCCAGAAACATCAGCCACCAGACCAACTGGCCTAGCGGACGTTCATCGCGCGAAATAGTCAGTGTCGACAAAGAATTGGCCCAAGGATCTGGCATGTCTGACGGCAGCGACACTATGCGTCAGATTCGTGCTCCGGCACAACCGAGCAGCCGTATCTTCAGTGGCCGCCGTCGGACGGGGTCTGCACGCAGCGCCGGTAGTCAAAAGTGTAGCCGCTTGCCGCGTGCGCGGGGGCTTGCTTGGCGGGCGGCAGTTCGGCGCGGGAAACCGGCCGCACAACAAGCCGTTCTGCGAGTCTCGCACCGGCGTCTTCGATCGACGTCGGCAGCCCGGCATAGGCCTTACCCTGGGGTTGCCAGTTGTGCAGCGTGATTTCGACGGCATCGGGCGACACCGGGTGTGACAGGGTGAAAACCAGCGGAGGTTGCGCCGGGATGTTCGGATGCAGGCCACGCCAGGGAACGAAGTCGCGGTAACGCAAACCGATCAGGCGCAATGCACCTGATGCGTCCTGCACGTCGCGCAACGGGATCTCGATATCGCCGATACGCAATTGCCATTGCTGCAGGTCCGGCGCATCGGCATCGGCCGCGTGCAGGCTGATCTGCAGGCGCAGCGTGCTGGAGTCGACCAGGCGCGACCCACCGCTCTCCTGCGAGGCCACGTCGCCGACCAGTGGCCAGAACTCCAGCGCCTGCTCAAGGCACAGCTGACAGCCGCCGAAGGTTGTCGTCCAACGTGAGCCGAGCGGGTCGTCGGTCAATGTCTGCTGCAAGACCGGATCGAGGCCGAGCCCGTAGGTCTGCAGATCGGTGAACACCTTCTTGAGATCGCGCACCAGGAAATGCGGTAGCGCGAACCGGTCATGCAGTTCGTTGCCCCAGTCCTGCAGGCCGCTAACCGGGTCTGCAATAGCCAGCATCGCGGCGATCGCCCGCAACAAGGCTGCGACCGCCGCCGCACGCTGCGGCGAGTGCGGCATGCGAAAGGCACGAAACTCGACGAGCCCCAGATAGCCGCGCTTCGCCAAGTACGGATTCCACAGCTTCTCGATGTTCAACTCACTGCGATGCGAGTTGCCGGAGGGATCGGCGAGAAAGGGGGCAAGACTTGCCCACAGCGATGCCGGTGATGTGTCGTGTGGTGCGTCCTCGAGTTGTTCGAGGGCAAACGCCAGCTCGTGAAATGCGTCGCGCGTGCCTTCATCGACCCGCGGCGATTGGCTGGCTGCGCCGATGTAGGCGGTTGCAAACCAATAGGACAATGCCGGGTGCTGGTTGACGTAACGCACCAGGCGAGGCAGCAGCACCGGATCGACCAGGAACGGACTCTCGATGGCAGAGGGCCCGCCCAGGGTGAACTGACCTCCGCCGCCTGAATCGGAGATGCCGCCGTTATAGTGCATGCGATAGGGAGCGAGGCGCAGACTGCTCGCGACTTCGTAGAGCTCTTGCGAGGCGCGCAGGAACGGCCGGATCTCACTTTGTGGCGCCTGGTTCACCTCGATCACCGCCGGGTCGGGGGTGAAGGTGGTCCAGGCGATATCCTGGTCGACCGGCGGCGGATAACCGCGGAACACCAAGTGGGAGAGAGCCGAGGCCTGCGCAGATTTCTCGACCGCAGACAGCACCGCGAGGAACTGTGCCACGTCGCTGAATTCAGGCAGCTCGATACAGGCAACGGGTTTGCCGGTTGCCGAAGCGATCTCACCGATCGCCAGCAACAGCAGACCCTCTGCCGCAAGCTCGTCGCTCAGCCCATGGTCGGGGGTAGGGTGTTCGTGCACCGAAGGGCGCCCAAGGCGTTCATCGTGCAGATCCACCGTCGCGCTGTCGCCGTGCCACAACAGCAGGCGCCGCTCAAAATCTTCGGGGGCGCGAAACGGCTTGCAGTTCCATCCCGCGGCGATCAAGGCGCGTTGCAGCTCGCCGGTGAATGCATCCAGGTCGACCGCTTTGGCGGTGTCCGAAGTATCCATCAAAGGATCGGGTGGGCCTGCCCAGACCGGGCTGTCGTCGCGTCGCTGATAGATGCCGAATGACCAGCGCGGGTAGTCTTCGTCGGCATACTGGCGACCGACGGTGCGCATCACCAGACACCCGGGGTGGCGGCGCCGGATCTCGCCGACCATGCGCAAGGCAAGCGACTGCTTGTTGCCGCCGAGCGCCTCGTTCAACCATTCCGGTGACTCCGATTCGAACAGGGTGAAGGTCGGTTCCGCGCCTACCCAGATCGACTTTCCGACATTGGCGACTGCGGCATCGTGCGCCTGGATGGCCGATTCGAATCGCGCTGCCTCCTTCTCCTGCATGTCGGATCAGGCGAACGGCTTGCGCCGGCGTGTTGGCCAAGTGCCTGGTCTGGCTGAAGAAACCAAGGTGTCGTCCTACAGCAATCGGATGGGGTTACCATAACTCGGGTAACCCCTGAGTGCCAGAGAGTTTGTGTGGAGGCAAGCATGCAGCGCATAGAGATAACCCACACGACAACCTACACCTATCCCAAGCCGGTTAGCTTTCTCGAACACAAGCTGCATGTGCGTCCGCGCGAAGGTCACGATATCCGTATCGAGAGTTCGGCGCTGCGTATTACCCCGAACTATTCCATCGACTGGCAGCGCGATGTGTATGGCAATTCGGTTGCGATCGTCAGTTTCGATGCCGCGGCCGATGTGCTGGAGATCGTCAGCACCGTCGTCGTCGAGCAATACGAAGGCCCGGTTGCGACGCTGAACCTGACCGCGGCTGCGCAAAGCCTGCCGTTCGACTATGACGCGATGGAGCAGATCGATGTCATTCCGTATCAGACGCCGGTGTTTGTCGACGACCAGGCAGTGCTCGATGCCTGGCTCACCGATAGTTGGCAAGCCGGTGCGACGTTCGACACGATGGACTTCCTCAATGCACTCAATGCGCGCATCGCCGACGAGATCAAATACATCGTGCGTGACGAACCCGGGGTACAGTCGCCGGCGACCACCCTCGGGCGCGGCAAGGGTTCATGTCGCGATGTGGCGACCTTGTTCATCGAGGCATGCCGACGGCGTGGCTTGGCCAGCCGATTCGCCAGCGGTTACCTGGTATCCAGTGCCGCCGTCGAGGATACGGCGACCACGCATGCCTGGGCGGAGATCTACCTGCCGGGCGCCGGTTGGCGCGGCTTTGATTCGACCAGCGGGCAGTTGGTGGGAGGCGATCATATCGTTGCTGCCGTGCACCGCCACCCGGAGGCGGTGCCTCCGGTATCCGGTTCCTTTATCGGGCCGCTCGAACCCAAGCCCAAGTTGACGGTGCACGTCGCGGTGAAGCGGTTGTAGCGTTCTGCCGGCGTCGCGCCGGTAGCCTCATCGCGTCAACCGTTGCGCTCAACGCTGCAGCAATCTCTACGACTACGAGAGGCGCAGCAACAGATCCTTCGCCTCGACCGTGGCGCCATCCTCGACCTCGATGCTTTTGACGACGCCGGCCATCGGTGCGTTGACCGTGGTGTACATCTTCATCGCCTCGAGCGTGAACAGCGGATCACCCTTGGCAACCTTGTGGCCGACGCTAACCGCGATCTCGGAGACCTTACCCGGTATCGGCGCGCCGACCTCGCGCGGGTCGTCCGGATCGGCCTTCGGTCGCGTTACGACGTCGACCACCATGTTGCGGTCCTGGATCTGGATGTGGCGCGCATCGCCGTTGAGTTCGAAGATCACCGATCGCTTGCCGTGCTTGTCGGGTTCGCCGACATGCAGCAGCTTGATGAACAGCGTCTTGCCCGGTTCGATCTCGACCGCGATCTCCTCTTCACAGCACAGGCCGTAGAAGAATGCCGGCGTCGGCAGTACCGACAGGTCGCCGTACTGCTGATGGATCTTGTCGAAATCACGAAACACCTGCGGATACATCAGGTAGCTCAGCAGTTCTTCGTCGCTCGGTTCACGCCCCAGTTTCTCGACCAAGTCGAACTTCAATACCTGGAAGTCGACCGCTTCGGCATGCAGGCCGGGGCGATCTTCGATCGGTTTGCGATCGCCGAGCACGACTTGTTGCAGGTCTTTCGGCCAGCCGCCTTTGGGTTGGCCGAGGCCGCCGGCCAGCATATCGATGACCGATTCCGGGAAAGGCACCGAACCGGGTGCCAGGTTCAATACATCCTGCGCCTTGATGCCGCGCGTAACCAGGAAGATCGCCATGTCACCGACCACTTTGGAACTCGGGGTGACCTTGACGATGTCGCCGAACAGTTCATTGACCTCGGCATAGGTGCGCGCGACCTCGGGCCAACGGGCGCCGAGCCCCATCGCGCTCGCCTGTTCCTTGAGATTGGTGAACTGCCCGCCGGGCAATTCATGCAGGTAGACCTCGGCAGTGCCGTGCGGTGCGCTGGTGTCGAATGGTTTGTAGTAAGAACGCACGTGTTCCCAGTAGTGCGACATCTCGTCGAGGGCGGCCCGGTTGATGCCCGGGTCGCGCGCGGTATGTTCGAGGGCCGCGATCATCGAGTTGAGGTTGGGTTGCGAGGTGCAGCCCGATAGGCCGGCGATCGCGCCGTCGACCACGTCCACCCCGGCGTCCACCGCACGCAGCACCGATGCCGCATTGATACCCGAGGTGTCGTGGGTATGGAAATGGATCGGGATGCTGATCTCGTCCTTCAACGCGCGAAACAGTTGGTCGGCTGCGTAAGGGCGCAGTATTCCCGCCATGTCCTTGATCGCGAGGAAGTGCGCGCCGCGCTGCTCGAGCGTCTTGGCCATGTCGACGTAGTACTTGAGGTCGTACTTGTTGCGCTTGGGATCGAGGATGTTGCCGGTGTAGCAGATGGCGGCCTCACAGACCGCGCGGCCATCCTGCAGCACGGCCTCCATGGCCGGGAACAGGTTTTCGATGTAGTTCAGGCTGTCGAAGATACGGAAGATATCCATGCCGTTCTCGACCGCGCGGCGTACAAAACTGTCGACCACGTTGTCCGGGTAGTTCGAATAGCCGACCGCGTTCGCCCCGCGCAACAGCATCTGGAAACAGATGTTCGGAATGAGCTCGCGCAGCTTGGCCAGACGCTCCCACGGATCTTCGTTGAGGAAACGCATCGCCGTGTCGAACGTGGCGCCGCCCCACATCTCGAGCGAGAACAGGTTCGGCGTCTTGTGCGCGATGACCTCGGCGACCCGCAGCATATCGTCGGTACGCATGCGCGTTGCCAGCAGCGATTGGTGGGCATCGCGCAGCGTCGTGTCGGTGAACAGCGCCTTTTGCTGCGCCAGCGCCCAATCGGCAAAACCCTTCGGGCCGAGCTGTTGCAGCAGCGCGCGGGTGCCGTCTTCGAGTGGCGCCATGTGATCGTAATGCGGTACCGGTGCCGCTTCGAACGCCTTCTCCGGCTTCCAGCCCTTGGCGTGCGGGTTGCCGTTGACGATCACGTCGCCGAGATAGCTCAGCAGTTTGCTGGCGCGATCGCGGCGCGGTTTGAACTCGAACAGCGACGGCGTGGTGTCGATCAGACGTGTGGTGGCCTGGCCGGCGCGGAACGTTTCGTTCTGCACCATGTTTTCCAGAAACGGGATGTTGGTTTTGACGCCGCGGATACGGAACTCGCGCAGCGCCCGGTGGGTGCGTTCGAGCGCGTTCTCCCAGTTCAGTGAGCGCACGGTCAGTTTGACCAGCAGCGAGTCGTAATACGGCGATACGACCGCGCCGTTGGTCGCCATCGCGGCGTCAAGGCGCACGCCGAAACCGGCCGGTGAGCGGTAGGTCAGCAACCGACCGACATCTGGCGCAAAACCGTTCTCGGGATCTTCGGTAGTGATCCGGCATTGGATCGCGTAGCCGCTGCGCGGTATCTCTTCCTGGACCGGGATACGCAGGTCGGGGCCGTGCAGTTCTCGCCCGGAGGCGACCAGTATCTGCGAGCGCACCAGGTCGATGTTGGTGATCTCTTCGGTCACGGTGTGCTCGACCTGGATGCGTGGGTTCATCTCGATGAAGAACCAGTCGCCGCTGTCCACATCGACCAGGAATTCGGCCGTGCCGGCATTGTCGTAACCGATCTCGCGCGCCAGGCGAACCGCCGCGTCGCACAGTGCGGCACGTGTCTCTTCGGCCAAGTCGACCGACGGAGCGACCTCGATCACCTTCTGGTGACGCCGCTGCACCGAGCAGTCACGTTCGTGCAGGTGCACCACGTTACCGTGGCGGTCACCGAGGATCTGTATCTCGATGTGTTTGGCGCGCTGGATGAACCGTTCGAGGAACACGGCGCCGTTGCCGAAGGCATTGTGTGCCTCGGTACGTGCCTCATCGAGCAGGCTGCCCAGGTCCTTGGATTCGCGTACGACGCGCATGCCGCGGCCGCCACCGCCGTGCGCCGCCTTGATGATCAAGGGGAAGCCGATCTGGTCGGCGATCGCCAGCGCGGTCTCGCGGTCTTCGACCGGCTCTTCGGTGCCCGGCAGGGTCGGCACCTCTGCGCGTTGTGCGAGTTCACGCGCCGCCGTCTTGTCGCCCATCTGCGCCAGCAGATCCGCGCGCGGTCCGATAAAGGTGATGCCGTTGTCGGCGCAGGCCTGCGCGAACCGCGGGTTTTCAGACAGGAAACCGTAACCGGGGTGGATCGCGTCGACTCCCTTGGCCACGGCGATCTCGAGGATGCCGGCGATATCCAGGTAGGCACCGACCGGTCCTTTCTCGGCGTCGAGCTGATAGGCCTCGTCGGCCTTGAAACGATGCATCGACAACCGGTCTTCTTGGGCGAACACGGCCACTGTCTTGATGCCCAGCTCATTCGCGGCTCGGAAGATGCGGATCGCGATCTCGCTGCGGTTTGCGACCAGGAGTTTTTTGAACGGTTTGATGGGCATGGGCCCTTACCTTTTAGAAAGCCAACCCGACGCGGGATTGGCGAAATATAGCAAGCCTGCGGGCGAAAGCAGTATTGAATGGTTTGATCCTCTGCCGTTGCCGGATGGTGCAAGCAATGCTCGCGCAGTCCCGGTTGCTACGGAGGGCATTGCGGACGAGTAGGTGTGCCCGACCGCGGGGAGCTGCGGTTGCCGCCCTACGGCCGAGCACGTATGGTTTCATTCCATCAGCACCTGCTTCATCGAGGCCGGAGACTATGACGCACGCGCTTCAGCCACGCCGCATCAATGTCGCGGCGAACTGTCATCTGATGTTGGAGGCGGATGCCGAAAAGCCGCAGCGTTACCTGGTGCGGTTCTGCGGGCTGCATCGCGACCGAGAGGCGCAGGCGGTCACCGAGCATGCCCGGGTGCGCCTGATGATGGCCAACATGCGAGGCAGCGCTGTTTATCCCTACCCGTTACCGCCGCGCGTGACCATCGGCAGCCTGGATAGCGATGGCTGGCATTGCGGCAAATCCGACTATGCGCTTGCCCTTGCCGCGATGCCGAAGGTGCACGAGGTACTCGACCAGCTGTGCAATGACCTGCTGTTGCGTGTTGCGCTTGTTGCCGCTGCGCACCCGTCCAACTGAGACGGCCGCGCGCAACTAGATAAACTCGGCGAACAAGGTTGCGATACCGAGGAAGCTGAAGAAACCGGCCACGTCGGTGACCGTAGTCAGCACGATAGAAGACGACTGGGCGGGGTCCTGGCGTGCCGCGGTCAGCAGCAGCGGTATCGCCGCACCCGAGACACCGGCGATCACCATCGACAGGATCATCGATGTACCGATGACGCCGGCCAGTCCGAGCGATGTGCTCCATATCCACACGCCGAGCGACGTGGTCAGTGCCACGGCCAAGCCGTTCCAGAATGCCGTGGATGCCTCCTTGAATACGACGCGTGGCCACTGCCGGATGCGTATCTCGCGCAGTGCCAGGCCGCGCATGGTGACCGCCAACGCCTGGGCGCCGGTGTTGCCGGACTGGCCGGCGACTACCGGCAGCAGCACGGCCAGCGCCGTGTACTTGGCAATCGTGCTTTCAAACAGGCCGACCACGGCAGCGGCGAGGAACGCGGTCACCAGGTTGATCTGCAACCACGGCAGACGTTTGCGAACGGCAAACGATACCTTCGACAACGCGCGCTCATCCTTGCTCACACCGACCATGGTCTGCATCGCCAGGGTGGCTTCGTTTTCTGCCGCCGCCATCAGGTTGCGATAGCGCACGACCCCGATCAATCGATTTTCGGCGTCGACCACCGGCAGGTCGGTAAGCTTGTATTGTTCGATGATGTCGACGACCTCTTCGCGCGGCGCGACGGCATTGACCACGGCCCGTACGGGACGCTGAATCTCTTCCAAGTGGGTGGCCGCACTGGCGGTCGCGAGGTCCTGGATATCGACCTGGCCTTCGAGATGATTGTCCTTGTCGACGATGAACAGCCTGCGCATTGCACGCCGGCGCAGTGCGCGGATGCGCGTCAAGGCCTCGCGCACCGTGGTTTCACCGCGCAACAGCATCACCCGCGGATCCATCAGGGCGCCCGCACTGTCGGGTGGGTAGGACAGAATCGTGCGTAGTTCCTGGGTCTCAGTATCGGGCAACAGGGCGAGGAACTTGTCGCGGGTGGCTTCATCGCGCATCACGAGCATAGCCGCGGAACGCGTCGGGTCGATGCTGCGCAGTACCTGCCCGACCTCGACCTTGTTCATGGCCTCCAGCGCGCGGATCCCGACGTCGGGCGACAGCCGCTCCCATACCAGTGCCGTATCGGCGATCGGCAGCCGCCCCAGTACCTCTGCCACGTCGGCGGCTGCCTGGCGTTCCAGCAGACGCACCGCATCGTCTGGATGACTCTCGATCAGATCGCGTTGCAGCGCATGGATCGCATTGTTCAGCCGCTGTTTCATCTAGCTGTCCTGCGCGTTGCGTTCTTCGGAACGTCCGGGCCCGATGAACAGGGCACCGACCGCCAGCCAGAAGATATCGGCGAGCGCGGAGCGCGTGGTCATCAACTCGTTGCGTTCGACGATCTCGTTCAGCAACTGGGTTTCTTCCTGCCTGACGCGTGAGCGGCGCAGCACACCCTGGAATATGCCATTGCGATTGACGACCGGCAGGCTGTCGTTCTCCATCCATGCCGGATGGTTGGCGACCGTCTGCAGTGCGGCACGTGCGTTGAGTACATGCGCGACCGGCTGCATCACATGCCGAACGATGCGGCGATCGGACTGGTGGAGCAACTCGCACAGGTCGACGATGCCAATCAGCCGACGGTGGGAGTCGACCACGACGATCGTCTGGCCGGCGGGGTGTCCGCTGCTGCGCAGCAGACGCAGTGCATCGCCAACCCGCTGTTGTGGCGACAGGGTCAGTACGTCGTCGTCGACGAAGGCGCCTATCACCCATTCGGAAAAACGCAGGCGCAGCCGGATCCTCGCCGCCTTCGGCCTGGGCAGGTGTTTGAGGACCGTGTGTGTCTGTTTCTCGTCGCACATACGCAACGCGGAGACCGCTGCCGGAAGCGGTGTGCGTGCCAGGATCTCGCCGGCCACCGGTGGTGGCATCAACGTCAGGCAGCGTGCTGCCGAGGTCGGCGCCATGGCGGCGAGCACGGTCGCTGCCAATTGTCGCGGCATTGCACCGAAGGCCTCCGCGGCGTCGCGCTTGTCGATGCGCGCCAATGTCCGTGCCGCCGATTCGGGATGCAGTGTCAGGTAACCTTTGGTGACGACGTCAAGCACGCTAAACCTCCTCGTCCTCAAGGATCAGAGTGACCTTGTCCAGAAACTGGCGTGCCGGTACCCAGGCTTCGCCTTCTTCTGTCCCGACCAGCACCGCGATCTGGGTGAGTTCAAGGATCTCGCCCTGCAGACTCTCGATGCGCACGTGCTGGCCCGGTTGGAATGCCTTGCGCACATAGTGTGACGCCAGCACATTGCGCACCGCATCGGCGGCGCCGATACCAAAGGCCAGCGCGACGCTGATAAACAATGCAGCGGCGGCGAGCGTAATGATGTTGGCGAACAGCGTGACATCGAGGCCGAGTTGAGACAGGCCGAGCAACAGCGTGAACGCCATGATCAACCCCGCCGAAAGGTGACCCAGGGTGAGGCCGTGCTGGAAGCCGTTCGATTCGGCGACCGCCAGGATCAGGTTGCGCACGCCGCCGGCGACGAGATAGCCGATGAAGAGAATGAACAGGCTGATCAACAAGCTGGGCAGATAACCCAGCAGGCTGAGGACCCAGGTGGCGAAGGTGTCCAGCCCGATCTGTTCGGCAGCGGCACTTACCGCATAGACGAAGATCATCCAGAACGTGATGGTGGCGACGAAGGTGGAAACCGACCAGCGCGGCTGGCTTACCTCTTGTCCGGTCCAGCGGTGCACGACTGCGAGTATCGCGTCGAGCCCCTTGCCGAAACGCATGATCAGCCAGCGCGCGAGAAACGCAACAAGCCACCCCAGTAACAATAAGGCAATGCCACCCAACAGGTTGGGCAGGAAGATCTTGAGCGCGGTGGTGAGCCCATTGATCGCCTGGTCGAGCCACAGTGCGGGTTGGTCGATCAGGTTTACGCCGACCTCCTGCAGTGCCGAGGGTGGTGGTTCGGGTGGCGGCGTGGGGGGGGTAGGGGCGGCAGACGGATTCATTGCGATGTCTCAAGGGGGCCCAATCCGATTGAATATACCCCATTCCGTCGAACACGGTTCGCAAACAGTGGTTCCACGCCGGCGGGGGCGCGACGCGCATGGGAGGGAGGCCGCTCGAAGGTTCGTGCCGTTGAGCTGCTGCCGCCAGCAACTCTGATCGGGTACCATCCGTTTTGCCAACCTGAAGCTGGAGTCTGTAGCGGTATGAGTCAGACCATTTCTTTGCGGTCGCGCGCCGGAGCCTGGGTCGAATCCGCCTCGGTACAGCGCGTGATCATTGCGCTGATCCTGTTGAACGCAGTCACGTTAGGGCTCGAGACCTCCGAGCAAGTAATGGCCGCTGTCGGCGGCCTGCTGAAGATCATCGACCGCGCGCTGCTTGCCGTCTTTGTCGCCGAAATCGTCATCAAGCTTTACGCCAACGGGCTGCGGTTCTTTCGCAATCCATGGAACGTGTTCGATTTCGCCGTCGTGGGCATCGCCCTGGTGCCTTCGAGCGGACCACTGACGGTACTGCGGGTGTTGCGAGTGCTGCGCCTGATCTCGATGGTGCCGCGTTTCCGCTTCGTGGTGGAATCTTTGTTGCGGGCGATCCCTGGCATCATGTCGATCGCCGGACTGCTGACGATCCTGTTCTATGTCGCCGGGGTGATGGCGACCGGCCTGTTCGGCGAACGTTTCCCGGAATGGTTCGGTACGTTAGGTGAATCGATGTACACCCTGTTCCAGGTCATGACGCTGGAGAGTTGGTCGATGGGTATTGCTCGGCCAGTGATGGAGGCCTACCCCTGGGCCTGGGTGTACTTCGTGCCGTTCATATTGATTGCGACATTCACGATGCTGAACCTGTTCATCGCGATCATCGTCAGCACGATGCAATCGATGGTCGAAGAGACCAAGCGACAGGAGACGGCCGAAATCGGCGAGATCGTGCACGGCGAGAATGCCGAACTGCACAATGACCTGCTCGCCTTGCGCAACGAGATAAAAGCACTACGCGCAGCGCTGGCGGACCGATGATGGCCTGGCACGGCAATCTGGCGGTATGACCGCACTAGTGGATCAACCGCTGAACTTCACCAATCGCGTGACCTGGATGTCCGAGATGAAGACCACCCCGGAGTGTTCGTTATAGAACGGGGCAAATCCCTGCAGGATCGGATTGACCAGCTCTTCGGGCACGGCGGCGATGATCATGATCAACACGTCGTCTTCATTGAACATCAGGTGGCCTTCATGAAAGCCGTGGCTGCCTTTGCCCGAGAGGTTGTTGACGATGGTGTAGCCTTTCACGCCGGCACGGTCCAATAAATCGGTGGCGAAACTGCGGTGCTCGCCGCCGAGAATGATCTCGAGTTTCTTCAATGGGCTGAAATTCAGGTTCTTCATGCGCTGCGGGCCTCGTGAAGGATGGGGGCGTCGGCCGTGTCGGCCTCGACGAATTCGCGCGTGGTCCATTCACCGTCGTCGTAGTGGCAGACCAAGGACTTTTCGGGATCGACGATCAGCAGGCGGATCCAGCCGTTGCGCACCAGTCGCTTGACCGCGACCACGCTCTCAATGGCCTTGCGCGCGTGTTCCTGTGGCGCCTCGATCACGGTGATCAAACGCATCGGCTGATGATAGGGATGGCCATTGTCGAGCACCGTCTGCGCCGGCAGCCCGGTACGCAGGTCGCTGAGGTTGCCGCTGAGCACGCCGAAGCGGCCGGCGACGTTGTGATAGACCTTGCTGCCGCTGCCGAACTTCTCGTTGTCGACGGTCGAGAAATAGTGCTCCATGTTGATCCACTGGCCGACGACCAACGGACCGGTCAGGATGTTCTCCAACAAGCGGCCCTTGCGGTCGACGCGGTAGTCGTAGGAGTGCAGAAAGGCGCGCCCGTCGAGCATCTTCGACTGGGTGAGCGAGCGCCGTCCGATCACGAAGTAGGCGTTGCGCGACAGGCCCCATTCCGGCCGCACCTGCGACCAGTCCATGGCGTTGCGTTGCGCGTCGCGGAAGGCAACTGCCGGCTTCAATGTCTTGTCTTCGCCGAGCAGGCTCGGCAGGCGCTCCTGTGCACACAGGCGGGATGCGGAGAGCAGGCCGTCGCGCAGCCGGTCGAGGTAGACCAGGTGCGATGCCGGCAACAGCTCGAGATCGTGTAGGGTGATCTCATCGGTCGTGGTGTTGTGCAGCGCCGGGATGAACCAGGCATCGTCGGGAATCTCGATGCCGGTCTTGCGCAGGCGGCGGCGGATCTCTGCCTTGTTGGCCATCTGTGCCAACACGCGCGCGCTGACGATGCCGTGTGCGCCACCGCAGGCACCGCAGTCAAGCGCCGACTCGTACGGGTTGTTCTCGGACGTGCTGCCGTGGCCGACCAGCAGGATGAAGCGCGAGAAGTCCTTGGTCAGGCCGATCGATTGCAATGCCTGGGCGACGAAGCGCGTCTGTTCGTCGAGCGAAAAGCCGATACGTCCAAGACGCTCCATCTGCAGCCGGGCGAACGCTGAATTGATACGGTAGGCGGTGCGCAGGCGGGCGACAAATGTCTCGAGACGTTCTTCGCCGACACCTGCCAATGCGGCAAAGGTCGGGCAGCCGGTTTGATGGCGCAATGCCGCCTCGCGCAGCTCTTTGACCATCGCATCGGTCACCAACTCGGGCTCGACCTCCAGTTCCTGTTCGACCGCTTTGACGATCACCGCGCGTTGCACTGCACGCACGATGGAGTCCGCCTGTTCGCGGTCGAGCTTGTCGAGTACCAAGTGGGTCGACGGTTTGTGTTCGTGCAGGTGGGCGCGCCATCGATTGTAAGTCGTCGGCAACAATGTCTTGCCCACCATGTCGAAGCCGAACAACAAGCCGATTGCCTCAACGGTAACAAAGGGTGTCAGCACCGATTCCTTCAGTTCGTGCATCGCTTTTTCGAGTGCGGTGACTGCCGCGGTATCCTGCACGCCGATCGAGCTCATCTCGATGACCAGGTTCTTCGGTGTCAGCAATACCGGGCACAGGTGGCTTTCGCTGCCTTTACCCAGTTCCATGAAGCTCACCGGCACGCCGAAAAAGCCGGCGATGCCATAGGTGTTGTAATCGCCGGCCGATTCGAGGTGACGGCGGATGCGCTCGGAGCGCGTGTCGATGCAGAACAGCGCCTCGGCGAACGGGCGTTTTTCGCGCGGTGCCGGCGGTTGCAGGCTCAGGCCGTCAAACAGTTGGTCGGTGGCCTTGGCTTCCATGGCCTTGAGCCATAGCAGGCCTTCTTCACGGTTGAACGCATGCAGCAGTTGTAACAGCCGCGCGAGTTCGTCACGTGAAAGGCTCGATAGACCGTCGCGGTCGTTTGTCCGCTCGGCCAACGCCACAAGCTTGTGCGCTTGTTGCCGGGCCTCGCATTGCGCCTTCCCGGCGCGATACTCGGCAAACAGTTTTTCGATCTTGTTCGGCTTGCCGTGCTGCAGCGTCTGCTCGATGTCGCGGGCCATTGCGACCAAGGCGCCGCGGCTGTTGAGTTCCAAGCGCAGATACAGTTCGAAGGGGTTCGAACCGATGGCCTCGCGCAATGCCTCCAAGGTGTAGGGTCGGTGTCCACCGGCCTGCTGCTGCAATAGCGTCAGTGCCGACAGCAGGCGTACCGCCAGATAGTCGACCAGATCGCCGGGGTAGCGTCGTTGCCAGTGATAGTTCGGTGTGTTGGCGCGCCAACGGATGAATCCGGACCAGCCGTGCAGTCGCGTCAGTTCACGCGTGAAGTAGGCTACCCATTCGTCTTCCGGCACCTGCAGTTGGCGCAGGATCAGGGTGATCACCTGTTCGGGTTCGATTGTCGCTGAGTTGCCGTCTCGGTTGGCCAACCCGCTCAGCGTGCGTTGTACCGCGCCGCCGGCGACGCCCAGCCAGGCCCTGAAAAACCCTTGATCGCGGTGCGGCATGTCCCACACCGATTGTCCTTCGTCGAAGAAATCCAGGCAGGCGCGGATTACCTGTTCGTCGAGATCGCCGGCGATCGTTGTCCCGAACAGAGCGTCGAACGCTTCATAGATCGGTCGGTGGTGCAGCACGCGCTGCTCCAACTCCGCGGCGACTTGTGTCTTATCGGTGCTGGGAGGGTCACACGCTTCACCATGCAACTGCGCGTAGACCATGTCGTGGTCGGCGATCGTCAGTTCATCGGCGACCTGCTCGGTAGACTCGGTTAGTTCCGACATCAACCAAGCAGTCGTATCGATCGGCAGCGAAACATTCTGTGAGTCGATGAAGCGCTGTACCTGCAGCCGAAGTGACTCGGTGTCTACTTTGCCTTCGGCGAGATATCGTTGGTACGCAGAACGGGAAAGGTAGCCGCGCGCACCGAACAGCCGGGTGCCTTTGTCGACCGCTTGTTCGAACGGCAGGTGCTCGAAGCCGTGCAGTGGGTTGTGGTGAATGAAGCTGCGCATCGGCCAGAAATACGGCACCGGCTCTGCGGCGACGTACACCATGGAGCGAATGCGCAGGTTTTCTCCCATCGGAATGCTCATACCAGACTCCCCGAAAGCCAGATTCCACCCATCGCGAATATCACTAGCGTTGCGCTGAGTGCCCCGGCATGCAGCCAACCGATGTCGGACCGCGTACGGGTATCGCTCGCCCCAACGACCAACCCTTGCAGGATGCGCATGCCGGCCCATGCCCACAACATCCACACCAGCAGCACGCCGATGGCGGTCACCGGTTGTGCAGGCAATAGATCGTTGACCATGCCGAGCAGGGCAAAGAAGCCGGGAAACAGCGGTGTGCCGATTGCTGCGAGCACGACGACCACCAGTAAACCGGCAAGACGCGGCACATCGATCGCGAGGCCGCCCAAAGCCCCGGCATATGCTGCGCCGAAGATTTTTTCCAGGTGCCCGGTCAACCAGGCCAGCAGGACGAGCGGCACGCTGAACGCCGTGAGTTGCGGCGCAAGCGAGGTATCCGCGTCGCCGAACACAATCGGCAACCACAACAGCGCCCAGGCCGATGTGGCTATATGGCCAAGCCAGAGCGGCAGATCACGCAACGTCAACGCGCGAAACGCATACAGCAAGGCGGTCGCCACGCTCCAATGGGCGACCCATGCAGGCGGCGTCGCTTCGGTCGCGAGAAGGATCGATAGGCCCGCGGCCGGCCATCCGATCAACAGTGCGATGCGCAACCAGGTGTTCTCGATGCGGGCGAGCAGCCGGTTGAACACCATGCTGAACGGAAACAGCGGCAGAAACAGTGCGGCAAGCAGCCAGCCGATCGACGACATATCAAGACCACCTCAACATGGCATTAAGACGGGTCGCAGCACCCAGCAGTGCATCCGATAGGCGGCGGTAAATCGCGGCGACGAAGAACTCGCAGGCCACCAGGGTGTAGAAGCGACGCCATACGGCACTCGCCTGCAGGCCGCGGCGTCCGCCATTGTTCTGTGCGTAATACGTGATCAGCCAGCCGAACACGACCACCAGGGTCACCAGAATCACCAATACATCGAACCAGAAGATGTCGATGCCGGCGGATGCGTAGATCTGCGCGCGGAATACTTCGTCCGGGTACAGGAATACATCGAAGGCATGCGCGATAAGGGTGTAGCCGACCACCACGATGGTGAACGAAAACAGGATCAGTCCCAGCAGGCGTCGGGTGTTCTCGGTACGCATGCGATAGGCGGCAAATATCAACTGTGCGCCAGTCACCCAGCCGAAGAACAGCAATACGATGGCGCCCTGTTTCTGGAAGAAATCATTGGCCACCAGCCAGTGCGCAACGATCAGGATAACGACCGGTACGATCAACGTGACGGCGGCCATCAGCAGCCAGGGTCGACGCTGTTTTGCGGGGCGTCGCTCGACGACGAAGGTATACAGATCGTCTTTCGGTACGCCGTCATTTTTGCGTGCCTGATGGATCACGCCGCCGGCGCCGAGAAACAGCGTGCCCTTGAACAGGCCGTGTGCGATCAGGTGATATACCGCCAGCGAAAAGGCGCCGACACCACACTCCATCACCATGAATCCCATCTGGCCCATGGTCGAGTAGCCGAGCGCCTTCTTGATATCGTTTTGCGCCAGCATCAATACCGAACCGACGATGGCCGTCACCAGGCCGACGATGAATATCCAATGCAATACACCATCGGTATGTACAAACAAGGGCGCGAAGCGGTTGATCAAAAAGCCACCGGCGTTGACGATGCCGGCGTGCATCAGTGCGGATACGGGGGTCGGCCCGCTCATGGTGTAGGGCAGCCAGGTGTGCAACAGGAATTGTGCCGAGCGGGCAAATGCCGATAACGCGATCAGCGCACCAACGGTCTCGGCCAACGGCAGATCGAAGACGGTACGCGCATCGGGTGCTTCGCCGAGTGCGGCGAAGATAGCCGGCAACGACCAAGTGTCGAAAGCCTGGTAGAGCAACACTGCCGCCAACACCAACGGTAGGTCGCCGAAGCGGTAGGTTAGAAAGGTCCACCCGGCGTAGCGGTGCGACGTGTGATTGCTCATTTCCTGGCCAAGCAGGAAGTACAGCAGCACACCGATCAGGTGCCACGCCACCAGCAGCGTGATCAGGTCGCCGGCGCTGACCATCAACAGTAGCGCAGCCGTCATCAAGTCGAGCAGCACGAAGAAGCGGGTGTAGCCCCGCTCGCCCGCCATGTAGCGCCGTGAATAGACGTGCACGATCAGGCTGATGCCGGATATGACAACCGCCATGAGCGAACTCAGCGGGTCGAATGTCAAAGTTCCCCAGGCTGATCCGATGGCGACCGTGGTGGGCGGTGCGCCGCTCAGTGCCATCCAGAGCGCCCATAGCGCAACAAAAAAAGTAGCGATGGTGCCGGCAATGCTTATGCGTACACCGGCCTGACGCGAGACCGAGGAGAACAGCCATCCGCCGGCGGCGGCCAGTAGCGGCAGAAGAATCAGGTAGAGCATCGGCTGGTTCATCGCGCACACCTCAATGGCCGTGCCCAATGGGTGATTGCAGCGCAACGCGCAGTGACTTGTGTCGCCATCGCGGTGGCGCTCGTCAGTCTTTTCCGCGCTCGTATTGTGTGTTGCCCGTGCATTGAACTCACCGCCAAACCGTCACGTGGCAGAGTCTTGCGAGCGTGCTTTGACAAAACAATTCGATAATTCGAATTCTTTCGATAGGCTTTCGTCGATACGTGATTGCCAATGACTACAGTCAACGCGTAGTCCGGGTGCATCTCGTGCACAGGTGCCGACAGTTGCAATCTCGCCGCGCCTTGAGCCCACGGCCCTTGAGGCAAATGCCACTGATCGGTGGGGTTATAAGGCGCTCATCGACGGCTCGCGCCAGGCGGGCAAACCAATGATTGATAATCGTCGATGGGTTAGATCGAAAGTATCTGTTTTTAACAAAGAGGCGACGCGCTTATAACTGTCCGCAAGCCAAAAGCGGAGAATTTCCATGCACCACCCCGAACCGACCACCTGCAACGTACGGTGGGACACCATGCCTGCCGGCATTGTCGTGTGACACGGTTTGGCTGTCGTCGTGCGATTCTCGCGAGTTCATGCACGCTTGCCATTGGCCCGGTCGATGGGTCGTCTGGCATCTATCGAGCATAGACAAGGGCGCCCGGCCGCGGGTGCCGATATCGATTATTCCTGCTTCGTCGGGGTGGCTAACCTGCCACACCTAATGCAGTGTCTGCCTGTAAAAGACGCTGTGCTTGTGCAACCGACAACAAGCAGGAGCTTCACACATGACATCGTCAGCGAGTGCCGCCGAACACGATGTAAGCAATCGCGATCGCGTGCTGTCGCAGATCGGCCATTGCCTGCGCAAGGGCTGTGTGATCTGTATCGAGCACACCGAACAGCTTGCACCACGCTATACCAAGTGGGAAGTCTGGGGAACGCCACGCTGTTACGGCGGAGACCCGCACCGCCTGTTCAGCGATCTCAACCGTTGCTGCGAGGAACACGCGGACCATCACGTGCGGCTGCAGATCGAAGATTATTCGTTCCACAGTCGTTTCTCGTTCGTGGTGCATCAACCCTAGCCGATGCGCGCGGCGAGCGATGCATCGCCGCCTTTGCTGAACGATGCAGGTCGTGCCGCGGCCGGTTGCGGGGTCGGTAAGCGGTATGCAGGCAAACATCGGCAATATCTCGCTGCGCACCTATGTGTACATCGACTCGCTGCAGCCACAGCTCGCCGAGTACATGGCGACCGTATCGCAGGGCTTTCTGCCTGTGCCCGGGGATGCGTGCCTCTGGGTTGAGGTGTCGCCCGGTATGGCGGTACACCGCCTGACCGACATTGCATTGAAGTCGACCCGCGTGCACCTGGCGCAGCAGGTCGTGGAACGTGCCTACGGTTCAATGGTTATCCACCAGCGCGACCAAAGCGATGTTGTCGAAGCAGGGCGCATCCTGCTTAACCGCATGGGTGCGCGCCAGGAACACAGGGAGCCGTGTCGCATCGCCTGGCAGGAAATCATTCGCGGCATGACGCCGGATCATACGGTGCTGATCAACCGCCAGGATCGACGAGGCTCAATGATTCTGCCGGGGCAGAGTATGTTTATCCTCGAAACCGAACCGGCCGGCTATATCGTGTATGCCGCCAACCAGGCTGAAAAGGCCGCCAATATCACGTTGATCGATGTACGCGCCGTCGGGGCCTATGGTCGATTGACGCTGGCCGGCAGCGAGGGCGATGTCGACGAAGCGGCAGCAGCGGCCATCGCTGCGATACAGAACCCGGCGGGGACCTGAGCATGCATCGGTCCACCTTGATCGGCTTGCTTCTGCACTACCGCACACCGTTCAATACGGAGGCCGGCTATGTTGCCCGCGCGCTACGCTTCATCGAGCAACATCCCGATTGCTTCGATCGCGAGTTGGTGGCGGGGCACATCACGGGTTCTGTGTGGGTTGTCAACCCGGCGCGCGACCGGGTGCTGTTGCTGCATCACGGCAAACACTTTCAGTGGTTTCAACCGGGCGGGCATGCCGACAACGACCATGACATTCTGCGCGTCGCACTGCGTGAGACCCAGGAAGAGACGGGCCTGCCGGCGGAACATATCCATCTGGTAAGCAGCGCGTTGTTCGATGTTGACGTGCACACCATTCCACATAGCGAACGTGGGCCACAACACAGACACTACGATATGCGGTTTCTGGTGGAGATCGACGATCGCCTCGATATCCCCGGCAGCCACGAATCGAACGCCGTCGCCTGGGTCGATCTGCCCGACGTGCCGCGCTACAACAACAACCTCTCCACGTTGCGCATGTTGGAGAAGACACGGCGTTTGCCGAAGCCGCAAACGCTGATGCCTCAGCGCAGGGTCGGTTAGCCGCACGCTGCGGCTCGGTGCGCCCCGCAACCCGGATAAACCCAACTGCATTCGCGCCTGCAAGCCGCATTCGGCGCATGGCTGAAAGCTGTTCCGGCGGCGAGCGGATTGACCGATGTTTGATCTCGCTCACCGTTCGGATTTACCAAAGCCGTGTTTTGCTTCTAGCCTTGTTATAAACGATCGGTATAATCCGCCCGCCTTCGGTCCGGCCGGATGCAGAAAACCTCGTTAAATCAATGAACTATATTGGTGCAAGGCACCATCAAGGAGCATAGGGTCATGAGCCATATTCATCTCGTCGGCGGTGAGAAGGGCGGTGTCGGCAAGTCCACCGTGGCGCGTCTGCTTGCGCAGGTATTCATCGATCGCAACCAGCCATTCGTGGCATTGGATGGTGATCAATCGCATGGCGACCTGTTGCGTTTCTATACCGACTACACCAAGCCGCTGAACCTGCGCGACAACGCCAGTGCTGATGGCATTCTGCTGTCCGCGATGGACGCCGATCAGGTGGTACTGGTCGATCTGCCGGCTCAGAGCGCCAGCGCGCTGCAGAGCTGGGTACAGGATAGCGGTGTACTCGAACTGGCCGATGAACTGGATATCCCGGTTACCATCTGGCACGTGACCGACGGCAGCCGCAATTCCGTCGATCTGCTGCAGCGCGTGATCGACGATTTCGCCGATCATCGTGGCGTATCGTTTGTCGTTGTTCGCAACCACGGTCGCGGCAGCAACTTCGACGCCTTCTTCGATCGTTCGCAAGCCAAGACCCAGGCCGAGGCACGCGGCGCGCGCGTCATCGATCTGGCGAAGCTCGATGACAACGTCATGACCAATATCGACTGGAAGAATCTGAGCTTCTGGGCGGCGGCGAATCGCGTCGAAGGCGATTGCCTGTCGGTGTTGGATCGTCAACGCGCCAAAGCCTGGTATGGTCGCTGGCAGCAACAGCTGAATCAGGTTGCCGATCTGATCCCCCAGGCTGTGCCGGGTAACGAAGCTTCAGCCGACGTTATCCAGTTGCACGCGGCAACCTGAGGCGCGTCAATGCATTCGGGCCGGCCGATGACGGAGCATCGCCCGGCCCGCGTCTTCTCAGTTGCTCAAGAAGTCATCAAGGTTTGAGCAGGCGATAGCCCATCGCCTGTAGTCGTCCCACCTCGGCGACGCCGGACGGGATGATGTCTCCCTCATGCGCGTCGTAGAGATCCTCGAAAGCGATCTTGCGGCCGACCAGCGTGTTGTAGCAGACCAGAAACTTGACCCCGCTTTCTTTCATCGCGGTGATGCGTCCGGGCAGTTTCGCCTCTGCCTCGAGCTCGATCTCTTTTGCCATTTGCAACATGCCGAGACCATCGCCATTCATCACGATGACCGCGTCTGTCTTCTTGCCGGTGGCCTGCAAGGCCTTCACGTAATTGTTGACGTTGCCGAGAATGCCCAAGTAGCCTTTCTCGTCGCGGGTTTCGCTGACGTGGAACACCGTTTTCTCGGCGCCATCGTAGTAGTCACCGGCAACCTTCGGCGCCGGGACGCCCGGGTCGAAAGCCTCTTGTGCCTGCACAGAACCGATCATGGTCAACATAAGTCCGGCCGCCATTAGTGTTATTTTCAGCATTCTTACTCTCCTCCAAGCATGCTTTTGATCAAACCATGCCCCGCAATTGCGGCAGCGAGGCAAGCTAGCACGCCGGAATCAACGGCATAACATGAATTTGCGCAGGGAAAATGGGTTGCCGGCAAGGCGCTGGGCAAGGGTATTGCTATCATCTTGCTTGACCCACCGTTGAGTACGGGTGCGGTCGGGATTCCAAGCTTCGGGTCGATACATCGCTGCAAGGGTCCGGCGTGCGTCGGATGGTCCGATCAAGCGCGATTTATATGTCGATCGCTTGGCTGAGTTCGAGCAATCAATGCAACCATCGGCACAGCCGCGGCGCGCCGCAAGACGCTCGCGAGTTCATCGTGCGCGCGTACGCGGCATGCGCTCGCACCGCGCAAAAAAAGTGGCCGATAAACGGCCACAAATTGGATGCCCTGGTAAGGGTTCGAATTCAGGTTTCGGCTTTCTCCGGGCCCGGCCCGGATGGCTTCATCGCCTTCAGCACCTCGGTCATGCTTGGCCAGGCCTTTTGCATCTGCTCACGCATCTGCGGCTCTATATCCAGGGCGAACTCGAGGAAAGCCTTGGCGACCAGTGACAGTTCCTTGCCCTTGGGGTGCACCAGATACCACTGGCGCATGATCGGGAAGCCTTCGACGTCAAGCAGTGCCACGGGGCCGTCCGGGCCTTCCAGTGCGAGCGTGTGCAACGACAGCACAGAGAGGCCGAGGCCACCGACGATGCCGTGCTTGATCGCCTCGTTACTGCCGAGTTCCATACGCACCTTGGGGCGCAGGCCGTGTTGATCGAACAGGCGTAGGGTGGCGTCGCGGATACCCGATCCCGGCTCACGCAGGATCAGCGGCTCTTCGGCGATACGCGCGAGTGGAATGCTCTTTTGTCCAACCAAGGGATGATCGCGCGGCGCCATCACCACCAGCGGGTTGGGCGAGAACGGATAGGCCTGGATGTCGGTCTGGTCGTGCGGTGCCTGACCCATGATGTAGAGGTCATCCTCGTTGGCGCTGAGCCGCTCGAGGATACGGTCGCGGTTGGACACCTTCAGTGCGACCTCGATGCCGGGGTAGGCCTTGCAGAACTCACCGAGGATCTCGGGGGCAAAGTACTTGGCCGTGGTGATAACGCCGAGGCGCAGTCGACCGCGTCGGATGCCTTTGAGATCGGACATCTTCATCTCGAGGTTGGCCAGGTTCTCGAAGATCTTGCGGCAGGATTCGTACAGTTCCATGCCGGCCTCGGTAGGCCGAACATTGCGCCCGATCTGCTCGAACAGCGGGAGTCCCATGGCGTCGGACAGCTTCTTGGTCTGCATCGATACCGTGGGTTGGGTCAGAAACAGTTCCTCAGCGGCGCGCGTGAAGCTGCCTAGCCGCACGATCGCCTCGAATATCTGCAACTGGCGCAGCGTGGTGTGGCGTATCAGAAATTCCGGTATTGCCGCGGGTGGCGTGTAACCGGGCTCGCTGTAGGGCATGCTCCTAACTCCCGAGGGGCTTTGCTTCGTCCCCACTGAATTACGTGTTCTCGTCGTGCCTCACATCTTCCTATCTGAAAGACGGCGGGCAAACCTGTGATCTTCAGGGATTCGCAATCGGCCCTCAGTCGGGCCAGACGCGCCGCCCGGATTGGTAATTGCCGCCGCTCGCGGCTTGCGCGCTCGGCTTGGGCTTGGCGCGCGACACGGTCTTCTTGCGCGGCGTTACTTTTTTCGTGGTTTTTTGTGCTGTCGGCTCGGTCGCGCTGGGCTTGTTCTTGCGAATGCTCGAAAGCAGCTGGTCCTCGGTCTTGTCTTTGCCGGTCATGTCATCTCACCAGTTCTTCGGTCAGTTGTTCGATCTCGCTGGCCGCTTCAGCGCCGCGTGAGCCTATGTCCAATACGCTTCGCCCCTCCAGCATCGCCCGTCGATAGGCAACGCGTCGCCGCAGCGCGGTCGTGGCGGTCGGCAGCCCCAGCTCATTCAGGGCCTGGCGCGCCAGCTTCGACAGCTTGGTGCGTGGTTCCAACTGGTTGATGACCAGCAGCGCCTCGAGGGCGGGGTTGTTCTCTCTTGCCTGGTGCAATACCGGCTCGACATGCAGGCCCGCCCAGATATCCAGGGGTGAGGGCATCACCGGTATCAACACCTGGTCGGCCACCGAGAGAGCGGTCAGGGTCTGCGGTGAGTTCACTGCCGGTGGGCAGTCGATCAGCAGGAAGTCATTGCCGTTTCTATTGGCATCGAGCATTGCATCGAGGTCGTCAGCCGCTGCAAACACTGCAAACGGGCCATTGCCGTCGCAAGCGGTATACCAGTGAACGCACGAACCCTGGGGATCTGCATCCAGCAACACCACGCTGCCACGCCGCGCCAGCGCGCTGGCCAGGTTGATAGCCAGGGTGGTCTTGCCCGATCCACCCTTGTTGCCTGCCAGCGCGATGATGGTCATGACGGATGCCGGTCAGGCCGCGGCCCCGCGCAATTGGTCGAGTGCTCCGGCAAACTCACGTTGTGCCGGGAGGATCGACTTGTCGGTGTCGTCCGCATGAATCGTGATGTTCACGTAGTCACGGCCGAAACCCATGTCGGGGTAGTAGTTCTCGCGCTCGGACAGATCGGCCGCGGCATCTAGAAAATCGCGCAATGCATCGTAGTTGGCGAATTCGTAGCGCTTCTCAAGGCGATTGGGTCGGTTGCGTTCTTGCCATTCAGTTGCCATGGTTTGTCTCCTGCGATAACGGGTGTCAACGGTAGCTGCGTCGTCCATTCGCGGCGGCCGTCGCCGGTTGCAGGCTGGCCTGCCAGCCCAACAACTCCTGGTGGTGCGAGCGTTCGTCTTCGTGCAATGCCTCGAAAAACGTTCGATGATCGTGGTCTCCAACACGCGCACAATGATTTACAGCGTTGCGATACAGCTCGATCAATTCGCTCTCGAATTGCTGATTGATCTGCAGCAGCGACGACAGGTCGCGGGCCAGGCGAACCGGGCGGAGCTGAGAGGCGCTAGGAGCCACACCGGTTGCAAGCATGCGCTCGATGATGCGGTTCACGTGTTGCAGTTCCTCTTCCGACTCGTTGCGCAGACGGGCGGCGGCATCGGCCAGTCCCCAGGACGCGACAAGTCGCGCCTGGGTGCTGTACATCTGCACTGCCGAGAGTTCCAGGCTGAGCGCTCTGCCCAGGTAACCCAGTACCCTGTCGTCTGCCCGTGCGGTCAACATCGGTCAGTTCACCCAGGCTGCGTTACGCCGCAGCCTTCGAGTCGGAAGCACCACCGGTCGGCAACACGGGCTCAACCTCGCGGTGCGGACGCGCGATGATGTGTGCGGCTACCAGGCCGTCGCCGACGCGCTCACAGGCGTCTGCACCGGCACGCACGGCTGCGTTGACCGCGCCGGTCTCGCCGCGAACCAGCACGGTGACGTAACCGCCGCCGACGAACTCACGACCGATCAGTCGCACCTCGGCGGCCTTGGTCATGGCGTCTGCCGCTTCGATGGCGGGCACCAGGCCACGCGTTTCAATCATACCCAGGGCGATACCGTAGTTTTCACTTGCCATTGTCTTTCTCCGTTTAGAAGTAGCTGTCTGTTATTGGGGTTACTTGTTGTTGCCGAGTACCGGCTCAACTTCGCGGTGCGGACGCGCGATGATGTGCGCCGCGACCAGACCATCGCCGACGCGTTCGCAGGCGTCGGCACCGGCACGCACTGCTGCGTTGACGGCGCCGGTTTCGCCACGGACCAGCACCGTGACATAGCCGCCGCCGACGTATTCACGTCCGATCAGCCGCACCTCTGCGGCCTTGGTCATGGCGTCTGCCGCTTCGATGGCGGGCACCAAGCCACGCGTCTCGATCATGCCTAGTGCGATGCCGTAGTTTTCAGTTGCCATCGTTGTCTCCTGTAGCCCCATCAGGGCGAATGTTGAAACCTGTGTTGTTCATCGACCTTGGTCAGTTGCATCGTGCGGCGGCCATTGGTCGATTACCCCGCAGATGGTGAGATCGGTGAGGATCTCGAAATCGCCGGCCGCAAAACGCGCGGCCGATCCGCTCGCCAGAAACACCCAGTCGCCCGGTTTGGCGCCGACCGGATCGGTGGCCGCCTGGCGCTTGCCGCTGGCATCGCGTACGACGCGAAACACCGAGTGCTTTAATCCTTCGATACGCGAGGTGCACACCAGCGAACCTTCAACCTGCAGGATCTGCATCGGCGGCCTCCATACCTTCCGGGGGCCACTTGTCGATGATCCCGACAATCGTCAGGTCGCTCGGATAACCCTTGCTGCCGGCTGCTTCGCGCGCCGCCGAGCTGCCGACGCAGATCACCCAGTCTCCCGGTTTGGCGCCGACCGCGTCGACCGCGACCTGCGACGAGCTGCCATCGCGTACCACCTGCAGGTGTTTGTGTTCCATCTCGGCGATACGGTTGGTCGCAACCAGCGGACGTTCGACCTGGCAGATCTTCATCAGTGACCTCCTGCCTGCTTATGTGCATTGACTGAACACGCCAGCAAGTCGATCGAACCCGCCGCGTCACAGTCGCGCGTCACCTGCAGCACATGCAGCAGACCCTGTTCGGCAAGGCTGTCGAAGCGCGCCTGCAGTGCTTCGGAAACACGCGCACAGTGCTGTTCGGCGCGTTCACGCGAACCTGGCACCTGACCGTGGTGATCGAATCGAACGATGACGGGAACCGGTAGACCGTGCGCCACGTTCAGGCCGGTAAAGATCTTGATACCGACATCCAGATCGGCGGTCGCTTCCTCAACGGTATTGAGATACGCGAAGTACATCAGGTTGCGCAGCTGGATCTCTTCGAAGCCGACGCCGGCACCGATGAAGCGTTCGGCGTGGCCGATGTCGGCGTAGTGATCACCATGGTTGCTGCGCACATAGGCGATCTGCGACAGATTGTTTTCGATCAGGCGCTCGACGAGCTGCGCCATACCGGGCTGAACATCCGGCGTACAGGCGCGGATCGCATCGGCAATCGCATGCGTGGCTTCAGACGCGCTCGACCGGGCGGTCGCGTCGAACAGGGACAACGCATCGACCGCGGTGTCGAGGTCGATGGCGCCCTCTGCGTCAGGTACGTGGACGCGGATCGCGTCGGTGTCGGTGTCCAGACCGATCAACAATAGATCGATCGAGGCGCCGCAACAGAAACTGTTTTCGATCGCTTCGCGGAAGGCATACAGACGCTCGCGTCCGGCCTGTGCGGCCTTGGCGGTGTCCGAGCCGTGCGCGGCACAACCCTGGTGTTCCGGGTCGACTGAACTGTAGTGATACGTCACCGCTTTCAAGTAGCGTGTCGGTGCATCGGCCGTGTTCGGCTGACCTTCGCGGAAGCGACCCAGCTCGACCTCGGTCCACTTCTGAATGCTGTCCTCGATATCGAACAGGGCACCCGCATACGACTTGCGGCGTACCGACTGTTGCGGCAGACGCAGTACATAACGCACGAGGTGCGCAAGGCGACCGTCGGCACATGGCGAGACATCGAGCGTATGGAAACCGCAGGCCTGCAGGAAGCTATCGAAGTCATCGGCGCCACGACCGGCATCGACGGCCAGCGGATCATTCCGATAGTAGTCGTCGCAGAAGTGGCGATAGGTCGAGAACACGCACCAGGCGAACAGACGACGCATGTCCAGCTGTGTGACCCAGGCATCCGCAAGGATCTCTTGCGGCAGTTCAAAGCCAAGCTGAGCGCGGGCAATCTTCTGCGCCTGCTGTTCGAAGTCAGCCTCGTGCTGCAGGGCGGAGATCTGCTTCAGCGTCGGCACGATATTGTCGAACGCCGCTTTCACGTCGCGCTCATAGCCGAACAGACGCTGATTCTCTTCGCTGCGGCACAGCGGGTGAGACACAGTACCGGCTCGCGCAGGGCTGCGGCCTGACGGTCCACGCGTGCGACTACCGACGGCCAACTGCTCGACCGCGCCGGGGCGGCGCAGCGGTGCAGGCTGCGTTGACCGCGTGCCCTGGCGGGTACGAAGTCGACCGGATTGTCGGGTTGAGCGAAGCATGTCGGTTGTCGTCAGTTCGTGTTGCGTTGCTGTATCAGTTCAATCGATGCCGGCCTTAGCCGCGAGCACCGCCGGAGTAGGTCACCAGCGAGCCCTGTGCGGTATTGCCGCTGCTACCGGTTACCTTGCTGACCGGCTGCGGAGCTTCTGCCGGTTCGGCGGCGCGCGCACCCATTGCGCTCATCGGTGTACCGCGACGCGTAGTGTTGCGTAATGATGCTGAAGCACCCTCGGTACCTGTCACCCGGTCGCCGCGATCCCAGTCGTCGCCGGTGATCTTCGGGCCGGCATCCTGGCCTTCGCCGGTGATGCGCGACTTGATCCGGCCGTCGATCTCGGTGGCTGTGGCTGCGACCGGTTGAGGTTCGCGTGGGCCTTTGCCGAACCGCGCCTCTTCGGTGCCGGTGACCTTGCCGCCGGCTTTACCGAACGGGCCGGTGATCTGGCCTTGCTCATACTGCGAGCCGGTTACATGGCTGGCATGGGCCGCGTGTTGCGCCGCATGCGACGGCGACTGCACGCTGAAGTCTTCCCAAGGGGCGCCTTCGAGCGGTTGCGGAAAGTCAGGGCTGCCGGGTTCTGCGGCAACCGCCGGGCAGGCGAGGGCGGCCTGGTCGGCACCGACATAGGGCGTGCCGCTGACGGTTTCGCAGGCACCTTTGCTGTCGCCGGTCATGCTGCCTCCGACTGACGGTTGCTGGCCGGTCATCGGCTTGCCGAAGCTGCGCTTGCTTGGGTCCATGCGTTTACGGGCATCGAAATTTTCTTTCGGCTCGCAATAGGTCGCGTATTGCTCATTACCGGTATAGGGCGTGCCGGTAACCGCTTTGCAGGTGCCGGGCTCATTGCCGGTAACCCGCTGCGAGCGGCCGGTCATGCTGCCGGTGACTTCTTCGCCACCGCCGGTGCCCGAGACACCGACCTTGCGGTCTTTCGGCTCCGGCTTGGTCTTGCAGAAGCTGGTGAACTGTTCCTGGCCGATGTAATCGTCGCCGGTCACGTTGCGGCAGCTACCGGCTTCGTCGCCGGTCATACGCTCGCGCCGACCGACCAGCGTGCCGCTGACGGTGCCGCCACGCAGCGTTTTGCTTTGTCCGACTTTTGCCGGTGCGCCGCGACCTTCCATCGGTTGCGTCGTATTGGTGTACTGGGTGCCGGTGAGTTCGCGCTGTGCGCCGGACTCATCACCGGTGACCTTGCCGCTGCGACCGACGTTGTTGCCGGTGACCGATTTGCCCTTGCGGGTCTCGCTACCGGTTACGCGGTTGGCCGCCGGCGCAGGCTTGGTGCCGCAGAAGGCTTCGTCCTGTTGCGCACTGACATACTCCGAACCGGTCACGCGCTTGCAGGTGCCGGGCTCGTTGCCGGTGACTTTGCTGCTGCGGCCGACTTCGTTGCCGGTCACGGCATTGCCGCGTGACGTGGAGGTACGCGAGCCGCGCTGCGGTGTCTTGGCAGGATCGGTCTGGCAGAACTCGCGGAAGATGTCGGCTCCGAGGTATTCGGTGCCGGTCACGTCGCGACAGGTGCTGGCCTCGTTGCCGGTGACGGTCTTATCGCGACCGACCATGGTGCCGGTGACGGTCTGACCCTGGGTCGTTTCACTGGCACCGACTTTCCACGGCGCGTCTTGGGCTGCGCCTTGGCCGTTGGTCTGCGGTTTGCGCCGACGTCCCGTAGGCGCAGTTTTCTTCTGACCACTGCTGCCACGTTTGCTGCGTTGCTCACGCAGGGCTTGGGCGAGTTCACGACCCGACAGCTGCGGGTTGGCCGCACGCGCGGTCTGTGCCTCGGACATGCCGCCGTTGCTCAGGCCGGCCTTGCCACGCGTCGATTGGGCGCGGCGACGGGCCAGTGCAGCGGCCTTGCTCGGATTCTGTGCAAGGGTGGAGCGTTTCGGTCGGCGCGTACGGGCACGGGCCGTGGAAGTCTCCGGTGCCTTGTTGCGTTTGGTCTTGTCGCCACCGCAACCACAGCCGCAACCGGCGTCGCCGGTCGTCATGGCATCGTTCGGCTTGGATGCATTTATCTCAGCTTTGCTTGCAACCGGCTTGGCGCGTTCATTACCCGTACGGGTACGATCGGCGCTGCTGATCGCCTGCTTGCCTTTGCTCGACATGGCAAGACGTCGTGCCCGCGACGCCGTGCGAGCGCCTTCGCCGGTGGCTTGGCGGCGCGGTTGGTAGGCTTTCGTCGGGCTCGCCGCAGCACTCGACGGGCTGGCAGGTGCCGCTGCCGGCGAGGGTGACACCGAACTCTTGGCGATCGCGCTCTTGCCACCGCTGGACATCGCCTTGCGTCTTGCCAGGGCCAGTGCCCTGCCGTTTTGTGCTGTTGCTGCCATTGTTGTCTCTGCCTATATCAACCGTGTTCGCCAGGTCGCAAGGGCGACCTGCATTTCAACGTTGCCTGTTGCGATCAGGCGCGCCCCTCGTGTACGACAAAGCACACGCCTTGGCTCTGGGTGTAGTTGTCGTAGCCGATCAGGCGGACGTGGTGGTCGGGATAGGTGCGGCGGCAGGCTTCGATCTCCGCAGCGACCGCGTTCAGATCCTGTTCGCCGAACATCGGCAGCTTCCACATGGTCCAGTAGTGGTCACGCGAGTTCGACGGATGCTCGTGTTCGATGGCCGGGGTCAGACCCTGGGCGATCATGTAGGCGATCTGGTCGTACACTTCTTCCTGGGTCAGCTTCGGCAGAAAGCCAAAGGTTTCCAGCGTCTGCGCGGTTTGAAAATCACCGACTTCGTTGCTCATGGACATGGTTTAGTCTCCTGATAATTCCGGTTGCTGTGGTTGTTGCTTGGCGCGGCTCAGCCGACGTCCAGCTTGTCCACGGTGTCGAACTCGAACTTGATCTCTTTCCAGGTCTCCATCGCGATCGCCAGCTCGGGGCTGTGACGCGCGGCTTCGGTCAGGATGTCGCGTGCCTCTTTCTCGATCTCGCGGCCTTCGTTACGCGCCTTGACCGAGGCTTCGAGTGCCACTCGGTTGGCTGCCGCACCTGCTGCGTTGCCCCACGGGTGACCCTGGGTGCCGCCACCGAACTGCAGCATCGAGTCGTCGCCGAAGATCGTGACCAGTGCCGGCATGTGCCATACGTGGATACCGCCGGAGGCGACGGCCATGACGCCGGGCAGCGAGCCCCAGTCCTGGTCGAAGAACACACCGCGCGAGCGGTCTTCCGGTACGAACGATTCACGCAGCTGGTCGACGAAGCCCAGCGTCGACTGACGGTCGCCTTCCAGCTTGCCCACGACGGTGCCGGTGTGCAGGTGGTCGCCGCCGGACAGACGCAGACACTTGGCCAGTACGCGGAAGTGGATGCCGTGTTTCGGGTGACGGTCGATAACGGCGTGCATGGCGCGGTGGATGTGCAGCAACATGCCGTTCTTGCGGCACCAGTTGGCCAGACCGGTGTTCGCGGTGAAACCGCCGGTCAGGAAGTCGTGCATGATGATCGGCGAGCCAACCTCTTTGGCGAACTCGGCACGCTCGTACATCTGCTCGGGATCGGGCGCGGTCACGTTCAGGTAGTGACCCTTGCGCTCGCCGGTTTCCTGTTCGGCCTTCTGGATGGCCTCACCAACGAACTCGAAGCGATCGCGCCAGCGCATGAACGGCTGCGAGTTGACGTTCTCGTCGTCCTTGGTCATGTCCAGGCCGCCGCGCAGACATTCATAGACGGCACGACCGTAGTTCTTCGCCGACAGACCGAGCTTCGGCTTGATCGTCGCACCCAGCATCGGACGGCCGTACTTCGACAGGCGGTCGCGCTCGAGTGAGATACCGGCCGGCGGTCCGCCGCAGGTCTTGATGTAGGCGATCGGGAAACGGATGTCTTCCAGACGCAGGTGGCGCAGCGCCTTGAAGCCGAACACGTTGCCGACCAGCGAGGTCAGGACGTTGACCACCGAACCTTCTTCGAACAGGTCGATCGGGTAGGCGATGAAGGCGTAGAAAGATTCGTTGTCACCCGGCACGTCTTCGATGCGGTAGGCGCGACCTTTGTAGTATTCCAGGTCGGTCAGCAGCTCGGACCACACGGTCGACCAGGTGCCGGTCGATGATTCAGCGGCAACCGCGGCCGCGACTTCCTCACGCGGAACGCCCGGCTGACCGGTGCACTTGAAGCATGCGAGCAGATCGGTATCGAGCGGCACGTAGTCCGGGGTCCAGTACATGTCGCGGTATTCTTTAACGCCTGCATCGTAGGATTTCAGGGCCATGTTTAACTCCTGTTCTTGCTGTGTCAGCGGTTCGGTGAGGTTTGCCTCGATGTGGCGTGAAGCTTAGGGAGCGGCTCCGCAGGGCTTCCAATAAATCCTCCTGCGGAAATTCATAGAATGCGGTCTATGAGTGGCTGACGGTGGGCGGCGGCCGGGGTGTGGGAGGGGGCGACCCATCACTCATTCGTGCGCGGTGCAAAGGTTTGCCGGAGGCACTTGGAGAACCGTTGAAACGCCCGGCAATTCATAGTCTTATCAGATTGCCTGCACGCTAAGGCCGCGGCGTCATCGCGTGCGGTCACGCGGCTTTAAGAGGGTTGTTAGTGATCGTGTCGCAGCGGAAGAAGCGCGGGCAGGTGTAGGCGCCAGACGCCGAAATCGGTCACGAATAGATGCGTTTCGCAGTTACGCATTGAAACCATCTATGAAGCTCGCGATGGGTGTCGAGATGCGTTCGGGTGAACCTTCATGTTCGGCATCCAGGCCGAACGCGCCGTCTGCTTATCGATGTCAGTTGTTGGCGTCGGGTAGCGCGGCAGCCGCATGAAAAGCTATGCGGACTTGTGCATCCTGGGGACAACCACACACTGCCTGTTGATAATGCTTGCAATCGCGGCGTCTCGACATCGCTGGCGATGCTCGCTCCGAGCATCGCCAGGCTGACTAGTGGCGTCTGCGCTGTAACAACAGGCCCAACATCGCACTGAGCGGCATCAAAATGTTGGCGACTGCCAATATATGAAAGATGTTGCGCGGCAGGCTACGGTTCGGCAGTGCGCGTAGCGCCTCGACGGTTGTTGGTGGCAGATCGGCAATCTCTGCGTCACGATTGACCCATCGATAGCGGCACCCTGAATAGTGCACGGAGGGGGGAGCGGTTGCGAAGCTGTATTCTCCCTTCACATCGATACCGGGCGCCAGCTGTCCTGCTGCGGTCGGCACCTTGCCACCGGGATGGCGATAGTAAAGGTGAATGCCGTTGCCCGTCTGTGCCGTGAGTGTCTCCGGTAGATCGAGCAGTCGCATTGACGCCTTACCGCCTTGCGGATAATCCACGTCGATGATGATCAGGTTGTATTTCTCACCGGTCAGAACGGCAACATTGGTATCGCTGTCATTTGCACGATCAGCATCGCCTTTCGAGCGTTTGAGAAAGGTGCGCACGAGATGCACAACCGACCTGGGATATTTGCCGTTCTTCTTGACGAAGTAGTCGCCCAGGACGTGTTGGTACGGCGGTCGCAGCGGGAGAATGCCGAATCCTCTTTCCTGCAATAAGGTTGTGGCCGCGGCCTTCTCGGAGCTTTTGGCAGTATTCTTTTTTCGTGTTTTTTGCATTGCCAAGTGCCGGCGTGTTCAAGGTTCTGGCCTTAGCCAGTGCCCCAGGTCTCGGTCGATCAAATCCTGCAGGCGCAGGATGTCCTCACGGTACTCATCCAGGAGGTGTGTCCAGATCTCCGCGTCCAACGTTGGGGCATTCCTCAGTGAAAGTCTTTTGATGCGCTCGCGCCCTTTTATCCTGACGGATTCGGGAAGCAGTGTTCGGGCGAGAAAACGCAATGGGTTGGGACGGGTCAGCAGTTGTTTCACCGTGCCGGATCTATGCAGCCCGCCGACGTTGTGGGATGTCGACATATCGGGTCGGAAGGTATCGACGCCGATATGGCTGCACAGCTTGTCGAGCATCTGCTGCGGTTGCCGCCGAAAATCTTCGTACAGGTGTACCTGGATGTTTTCCCGGCCAAACAGCTCGATGTACTGTTTGAGCGGTTCGAAGTAGAAGCTGCGAGCCAGGTAGACACCGCTCTCGCCGTGGTAGTGCTTGGCTTCCTGCTCATGCGCTATGGCCTGTAGAAAGTCATCGTGTGCCTCACGGTTGTCTCGGCGGTACATCACGAAGGCGGAATAGGCGCGCTCGATCGGCTGGCGCAGCACGGCAATCAGCCGTGCATCGGGAAAACGTGCGTGCAGGCCGTTAGCTGCTTTTGCGGAATGCAGGTAGGTGGTTGATGCTTCGCCGATGGCTGTTTCATTGCGCCTTCCCTGGAACAGCTCGATGTAGTCGTCCCAGCGGGTAACCGCACGCTTGGCGTCCCCGGCGTTGACGAACGTCGGGTTCTCGTCCTCCAGCGTGAAGAAATGTGGTTCCTTGGTTGGGCTCATGAATATCCGAGGATGCTGCGCCAGATATGCAGCCAGGGCAGTGGTCCCGGCTTTCGCCGTGCCAAGGATGAAAAAGTTCGGCAGAGCCGTCGTCGTCGATGTCGGCGTGTCGGCGCCAGTGCCATCCGCACCCAGGGATTCAGCATTCATGTTGTTGTTCTCCTTCAGTGCCGATGCGGATCTTCGGGCCCGGGAGATCGACGCAGGTGGGGAGGCGGCACGTGGTTTGTTTTTCGGCGTCACGCAGGCGTTCGATCGTGCGTGCATGCGAGTCGAAGTCGCCGTGCAAAAAGCTGAGCCGCGCGACGTTCATGCCGGCGATCAGCATCTTCGTCGGGATGTCGGCTCTGTCCGACGTCGGACCGATGATGCACACCAGCTTGGTTTTGTTACCGGGCAAGCGCATGGGCGCTTCTCATGTAGTGAATGGCGGCGCCGAAACGTCGTAGTCGCTGCCTTGGGCGCAATTGCGACAATTATACTGCCGCATGCGCAT
The DNA here is from genome assembly GCF_002009425.1 of Thiosocius teredinicola. NCBI lineage: Bacteria > Pseudomonadati > Pseudomonadota > Gammaproteobacteria > Chromatiales > Sedimenticolaceae > Thiosocius > Thiosocius teredinicola. The sequence goes on along the minus strand of NZ_CP019936.1, from coordinate 4,220,931 downwards.
TGGTGCTGGTAGCGGCGGCCGATGCCAAACTGAAAGTAAGCGCCAAGCCGGAAGCCGGTCGAATCCCGGCGGCTATGCCGAAGCCGCGCCGAGCGGTAATCTGGGCGCATGGGGGTGTTACATGCAAAAGCGGAAAATTTCCCATCCATCGCAAACCAGGCCCGACGCCGAGTCCAGCGTCGAACAGGACTGGCTCGATCTCAGCACGTTGGCCGAAGTCGAATTGACGTCGGAAGACCCCGATCACCCGATCGAAGCGGCATTTGCCCGGGCGGGCGGTGAAGGTTGGCGGGCCGGCGCGCCCGGTCCCCAGTTGATCCGGTTGATCTTCTTCGAGCCGCTGCGAGTGCGTCATATAAGAGTGCGGTTCGACGAGGCGGGCGTTGAGCGCACGCAGCAGTATGTGTTGCGGCATGCGGCGCAACCGGGCGAGGCATGTCGCGAGATCGTCAGGCAGCAATGGAACTTCAATCCGCGCACCGCGCCTGTCGAAGTCGAAGATCACGCGGTCGATCTGCCGGCAACGAGGGTATTGGAGCTCGAGATCGATCCCGACATGGGTGACCCGTCGGCGTTTGCCAGCCTCAGTCGCCTGCAGGTCGCATAGCCAGTGGCGCGGTGTCGATGCCGCGCCAGTTCGACAGGTTTCTATGCGGCGCTCTTGGTGGTTTTTTCGAGAACCTTGGCAGGTAGGTGCATGTCCGCCATGAGCAGCGAGCGGGACTCTCCGCGGATAATGCGTCGATACGGCATTTAGTATTTGTTTATTCCAATACCCTGGGATACTATGCGGCTTTCCGCGCACCATCCGGTCGGTGTGCTGACCTCGCGATCGTCTCCCTCGCTGATAGACCCTCCCGAACTTACATAACTCTACCTTGGGCCGGCACCGTCTGAATGACGTTGGGTTTGAGTTGGAGAAACGTTTCCTTGTCATTTGAAAACCTCGGTCTTTCGACCGGCCTCCTGCGCGCCGTTGCGACGCAGGGTTATACCTGCCCCACGCCCATCCAGGCGCAAGGCATCCCAGTCATTCTCGAAGGCCGCGATGTACTCGCCGGAGCCCAGACGGGAACCGGAAAGACCGCCGCCTTCACGTTGCCGATGCTGCAGCGCCTGAGTAGCCGCGGTCATCCCAAGGCCAACGGCAAAGGCCCGCGCGCGCTGGTACTTGCGCCGACCCGCGAGCTCGCTGCCCAGGTGGGCGAGAGTGTCAGCGTTTACGGTGCACATCTGCCGTTGAAGTCGACCGTTATCTTCGGCGGTGTCGGCATCCAACCGCAGAAAGACGCATTGCGTCGCGGTGTCGATATCCTGGTGGCTACGCCTGGCCGATTGCTCGACCACGTGCAGCAGGGCACCGCAGACCTTTCGGAGGTCGAGATCCTGGTGCTGGACGAGGCCGACCGCATGCTCGACATGGGCTTTATCCACGACATACGCAAGGTGTTGGCCCTGTTGCCCAAGCGCCGCCAGAACCTGCTGTTCTCGGCCACCTACTCGAATGACATCAAGCGACTCGCCGACAGCCTGCTGCATCAGCCGGTGTTGATCGAGGTGGCGCGGCGCAATACGGCTGCCGAGTCGGTGACCCAGCATGTCTATCGCGTGGACAAGGATGGCAAGCGTGACCTGTTGATCCACCTGATCGATGACGGGCAATGGTTCCAGGTTCTCGTGTTCACCCGGACCAAGCACGGCGCCAATCGCCTGGCCGAGCAGCTCAATCGCGCCGGTATCGATGCCGCGGCTATCCACGGCAACAAGAGCCAGGGTGCGCGTACCAAGGCCTTGACCGGTTTCAAAGACGGTAGTCTGCGCGTGTTGGTCGCCACTGATATCGCCGCGCGCGGGCTGGATATCGATCGCCTGCCGCACGTCGTGAACTACGAACTGCCGAACGTGCCGGAAGACTATGTGCATCGCATCGGTCGTACCGGTCGTGCGGGAGAAGAAGGTGCAGCGTTGTCGCTGGTCGGCAGCGACGAGGTGAAACTGCTCAAAGACATTCAGCGACTGCTGAAAAAGGATATCCCGGTGCTGCAGGTGCCGGTGTTCGAGCCGAAGGCCTTGGCGCCGGCACGTCAACCCGAGCCGACTAAGAAAAGCCGGTCGGGTGGCGGCAGGCAACAACACGGCAAACCCGGCGGCAAGCGGCCGCAGAACAACAACGGCAGCGCCCCGTCGTCGCGTCGCAAGCGGCGCTCGCGTGGCGGTCGTCCTGCGGTAGTCGGGCAGGCTTGATACGTTCAATGAATTCGCCAGCAATGGCAAATCACCACCGCGTCTTGTGTGTTGGCTCAACGGTGGTGTCTCTCTTTCAACACACAGATTAGGAATGAATGATGATGAATATTTACGTCGGCAACCTGCCGTACAGCGCTACCGAAGACGAACTGCGTACGGCTTTTGCCGCCTTTGGTGATGTCAACCGTGTCAACGTGATCACCGATCGCGATACCGGCCGCTCGAAGGGCTTTGCCTTTGTCGAAATGGCTGACAACTCCTCCGGCGACGCAGCGATCAAAGGTCTCAATGAGACCCCTATGGGCGGTCGTAACCTCAAGGTGAACGAAGCCAAGCCGCGCGGCGATCGTCGCTAATCAACGGCAATGATCCGCGCGGCATCGCGCCGGGTGGATCTATCAGCGCGGTGCATGGCGAAATTCGCCGGCACCGCCGCTTTTTCAGCACGGCTTGATTGAATACCGTTCAAGCCAGTTGATGTTCTCGGCGTTCTGCCGAGCGCATTGCATTGCTCGCGGCAAAGGTGGTAAGAACCTACACATTGCCGCCAAGGGGCCGACGTGACGTCGGTAACCACAGATGAGCACATGCGACCCATCTGAAGAACCATCCATCGACACGGCCGCTGCGCTGCAGGCGCTCAGCGCGTTGGAATATCAAACCGGTGAACTCGACGAATATCTGGCGCGGATAGCCGAGTCGGTCAGCCGCTTGCTGGGCATCGATTGGTCGGTGGTGACGCTGGCAGAGAATCCCGGGTTCGACCGTATCCTCGCAAGCTCGAAAGACATCGGCGCTGCGGCCGAAAAGACCTATGCCCTGCATGGCACTGTTACGGCACAGGTCATCGACAGGGGGCAATCGCTGTGCGTTGCCGATACGGCCACTGCTCCGCAACACGGCACCCTGCCCGAGGGTTATCGCGCCTACGTCGGCGTTCCGCTGCGTACCTCGGATGGCCGGACCATTGGCACCATCTGTTCGTTCCATGCGCAGCCGCGACAGTTTTCGCAGAACCACGTGCAGATCACCAGCCTGTTTGCCGAGCGTGCCGCGGCCGCCATCGAGCGCTTCTTCGCCTTCAAAAAGCTCGAGGCGTTCAACAGCAGGCTCGAGGAACTGGTCGACGAGCGCACGCGCCAACTGAAAGAGACGCAGTCACAACTCGTTGAGCGGGAACGGCTGGCAGCCATCGGCGAGTTCGCTTCCATGATCACGCACGAGGTGCGTTCGCCGTTATCGACCATCGACATGGCGCTCGATTATCTGCAGCAAGGCGATTTGCCGGCCGGTGCTGTCAAGCGCGTGGGCTTGGCATCGCAGGAGAGTCGGCGCCTGCAGGTGCTGCTCAGTGAGATTCTCGCGTTCGCCAAACCGCAATCGCTGCATCGCCATTCGCTGGATCTGGATGCGCTGATTACAGAGGCCCTTCTGCCACTGTCGGAGCTGGCGGAATCCGGCCGCCGGACCATCGATTATCGCTGCCAGGCCGACGCGACTGTCGCGCTCGTCGATCGTGACAAGTTCATCCAGGTACTCACCAACCTGGTGAGCAATGCCTTTCAGGCCACGTCAGATGACCAGTCCGTTGCGGTGACGCTGTGCGCCGAACCCGAACCCGGTTGGATCGCGCTGGAGGTGCGCAATCCTGGGCAAATCGCCGAGCGCGATCTCGACCGATTGACCGAGCCTTTCTTCACGACCCGTGCTCAGGGTACAGGCCTGGGGTTGGCGATCGTCAAGCGCATTATCGATGCGCACGAAGGGCGGCTGGAGATCAGTTCTGATCCGCTGGTCGGGGTTTGCGTGAAGGCATCGTTCCCGGCGGATGTCGGGCCGCTGTCTGCCGAGGCCGGTGATCATTCGGCAGCGGGGCCTAGCAGTCGATAGCACGTGCTTCGTATCGCTATCGACTGAAGCAAGCGAGCCGCACTGTGTGCAGCATGCCAAACAACCACGGCCGTCGGCGCGGTGTAATGCGCACGACGGAGACCAGTCCGGCTTTGCCTGGATGCCGTGCTATCGCGCGCCGTGACCGGTACCGAATCGCACTGGCTGCAACAGTCTCTTCAGCTTGATCAATGCAAGGGTTCGCGGCGGTGGATCAGGGCGACTGTTTCGGTCGTCGCCTCCCGATTGCCCACGAGTTTTTCGAATTCATCGATCGGCATGGGTTTGCCATAGAGATAACCCTGGCCGAAATCGCATCCAATCGCGAGAAGCAGCCTGCGTTGCTCGGCCGTTTCGATACCCTCGGCGATCACCCGTAGCCCCAGTTTGTGGGCCATCACTACGATAGCCTCGCACAATGCCAGGCTATCGTTCTCGGGGCCGAGGTTGCGGGTGAAGCTCTGATCGATCTTCACGTAGTCTATCGAGAACTTCTTGAGGTACGAGAGCGACGAGTAACCGGTGCCGAAATCGTCGACAGCACACTGAACGCCGGCGTCGCGTAGCAGGCGTAGCTGGTCGTCGACAATGTCGTCGCCTTGCAGCAACACGCCTTCGGTGATTTCGATAACGACGGACGGACACGGCGCTTGCTCGCGCAAGAAATCGATCCAACCGGCGCATAGCCTATCCGGGTGGCGGAGCTGCACGGGTGAGATGTTGATGCTGATCTGAAAATCGGGACAGATCAGTGGCTGCAAGACGGCTGCGTTGCGCACCGCTTCGCGAAACACCCAGTCGCCGATATCGTTGATAGTGCCTGTCTCTTCGGCCAGGGGAATGAAAGCACCGGGACTGATCATGCCGTGTTCCGGGTGACGCCAGCGTAGCAGTGCCTCTGCCTTGATGATCCTGCCCGTCTCGAGATCGACGATCGGTTGGTAGTAGATGATGAACTGCTTTTCGTCGATTGCCTGGTGCAGGGCAGAAATCAGGTGCATGCGCACTTGCGACGCCTTTTCCATGGCGGCCGTGTAGTAACAGAAACGGTTTCGCCCCGAACGTTTCGCATTGTACATGGCCTGGTCGGCGCCTTTGAGCAGATCGGTGACGCTATCGGCATCGTCAGGGAAGCAGGCGACCCCAATGCTGGCCGAGACAAAGGCGTCTTCGTCACCGAGCCGGTACGGTTCGGCCAGGGTTCTGAGAATCGCCGTAATGACCGGCTCGATATCCAGCGTCTTGGCGAGCCCGGGAAGCGTCACCGTGAACTCGTCGCCGCCTATGCGGGCAACGGTGTCATCGGTGCGCAGGCAGCGCTGCAGACGTTTCGCCGCCTCCAGCAGCAGCTCGTCGCCCAGGTCATGCCCGAGACAGTCATTGACTTCTTTGAACCGGTCGAGGTCGATGAACAGCACGGCGAGCAAGGAGTTGTCGCGTCGGCAACGATTGATGTCCTGCGCGAGACGGTCGGCGAACAGTCGGCGATTGGGGAGTCGGGTGAGTTGATCGTAGTTGGCTTGCTCCCAGATAAGGGCGTCTGCGCGTTTCTTTTCGGTGATGTCGTGAAACATCGCTACGTAGTGGCGATGTTTCACCGTCTTCATCGCGAACCACGTCAACCGACAGCCAAGCGGCGTATTCTTCGCCATCCTTGCGCTGATGCCAGGTTTCTCCCTCCCAGCGCCCGGTTTGTGCGATGGCTTCATTGATCGCGAGCAGCAGCTCACGGCCGCGTTGATTCGAGAACAATATCCCGGGAGGCCGATGACGGACGTCGTCGAATGCATAGCCGGTGATCGCGGTGAAGGCCGGGTTCACCGCAATGATCCGCAGACGTTCGTCGACAATCGCAATCGCCTGGCCGCTGTTGCGGTAGACTGCGTCGGCCAGGCGCAACGCTTTTTCGGAGGCGATCTGCTCGGTGATGTCGCGGACGACGCCATACAGGGTCGGTCGCTTGCGCGCGCTGGAGGTGCCGATCAACTCTGCCCGAAAATGGACGGTACGCCGTCGTCCGTCGATTGTGTCTATACCCAACTGCAGTTCAACCGGATGGTCCGGTTTCAGTTTTTCCATGGCTGAAAGGAACTCGATGCGTTGCTCGGTGCAGACGAAAGGCAAGAAACCACCCTCGGCGACCACCTGGTCGACCCCGCAACCAAAAATGCCGGGCGCGTCTCCTGCCATCCAGTCGAGGCGGGTCTCGCCGTTGTCGAGTTGCTGTCCGGTAAAAATCAGATCGTTTGCAATCGACGAAATAATGCGGAAGCGTTCTTCACTCTTGCGTAGTTCCTTTGCTGAACGTTCTTTGGCCGATAACAGGCCGCTTAGGTTCTCACGCATCGTGTTGAAGGCATCGTAAAGCACGCCTATCTCATCGCGCCGGGTCGATTTGAGTGAGCGTGACATGTCTCCCTTGGCAACCCGCTCGGCCGATCTTTGCAAAGTCAGCAACGGTTGAACGATGCGTCGCTCGATGAGCAGAAAGATCAGGATCGCAGATAGCAGCAGTTGGCACAGCAGAAGCAGGCCTTGCACCAGCAGCTTATTGCGCAGTGCCTGCTGGATGTTGGTCGAGGTGATTCCCAGACGAAGCGACCCGAGGCGACGCCCATCGAATGTGATATCGAATTGTGCGCTGGTCTGTGAACCGCTCTGTTCGATATCCTCGCCGAGCGCGACGATAATTTCGTCGAACTCGTCTTCGACGATGACTTCTGCAACATCCGGGTCGTTCAATACGGCGGCGGCCAGCTCGTTGGCATAAGGATAGTCAGCGGTCCAGATGGCCAGTGCGATGCCCGATTTCAGGATCTCGGAATACTGCGCCATGCGTGCCCGCACGTGTCGTTCGGTCTCCTGATCGAACTGAACATACGATTCGTACAGCGTGAAAAGCGTCGCGGGAATGAACAGGCCCAGTAGCGCGGCAACCAACAGGGCTTTGCGCAGCGAGGGCTTGCCCATCATCGATTCGCTGCGACGGATGTGGTCGTCGTTGAGATGATCCAGGGCAGCGTGACACCATCGAGTGAGTCGCGCATTGCTTGGTAGCTGCTTTGTCCCATGGCGCGGAAGTCAATCCCGACATAGCCATGCACCAGGCGGTCGTCGAGCAGGCGCTGCATTTCAGGGTCGATGTTGCCTACGCCGACGATGACGTAGGTGTCGCCACGGATCAAGCGGTCTTCGAAAGCCTGTATCGCTTGGCGGTAGCGTAGCGCCTCCACCACCGGCCAATGTCCTACCGACAGCAGGACGTCGACATCCATGGTGGACAGCGTGATCCGCGTTTGCAGCAAGGCGCGATCGATCTGGTCACCGGTATTCCATGGGCAGCGTGGATCCTCGGTCCATCCGCCCTGTCCATCGAGGGGGGTGCCGGTCGGGTAAGCCGGGTCGTTGCTCAACTCACGTCGGATGCCGGCAACCCGCTGTTCGAGGTTGGGGTCGTGTGCGGCCGTCATCAAACAGATTCGCCCGCCGCGGGGGACATGCCGTTTTGCCATCTTTGCCAGGCTTCGACCGAACTCGAAGTTGTCGATGCCGACGTAGATGCGATGCTTGCCGTCTTTTGAGGTTTTGAGTGGCGAGTCGAAGGTAATGACCGGGATCGTTGCTGATTCAAGAACCTGTTCGATCTCTCTTGATGAAGTCACCGACACGGCCAGGGCATCGAATCGTCCCGACTGCAGCGCCTCTCGAAGCGCCTCGGCCTGCAGGTGGACGTTGGCCGGGCCGGGGTTTTGGATGAGTTCGCATTCGTCACCGTTGCGCCTCGCGACGTCGTCGCAGCCCTGGAAGGTCACAACGAAATTGGGGTCGCTGGAGCTCTTGCCGACGATGCCGAATTTTTCGGCTGCGCATGGCTGCAGGATGCTCAACGCAAATACGAAGAGAGTCGTCAGAAAAGTGAATCGGGCGTCATGGGCGTCCCTGTTCGTCAAACCGGCAGCTTTGTTGCAGCGGTTGCAATGACTCGAAAGGGGCGCTTGTGCGTCTCTGTTGTCAGCCGGGTCGTTCAATGTTGAACAACCGGCTTCAGCCCTCGATGCATTTCTCACCTCAATCATGACGTCGACCATCAGTTTTCCATTGTGCCAACTGTTGGGTATACGAAGGCGGAAGGTGGCGGCGGCATCCTTCCGGCCGACGCTTCAAACGCATTGTTGGGCCTTGGCTCAAACGCCTATTCACGGTATCCGGCCTGTATGCGTTTCAACGGTAGTGAATGCCGGGTCGGATCGTCGTCGCCAAGGGCAGGGCAATCCCGGAAAAATGCGCTCTCATAAGCGTTTAGCGTTCAGCCTAGCACCGTCTTTAGGCATGCATGGCGGCGTTCGGTTCAGGACAAAGGTGGGGGCACTCAATACGAAAAAACCCTGTCGGACATACCGGCTCGGTGCGTCGAACGACCCCAGCTGACGCAACGTTAAGACTGGGTTTCGCGGCGTGTGACGTTGGCATTGCTTTTGTCGCTCGGAGCAGCCTCCCGAGCGGGGCTGGCGCTGCTAGTTGCCGGCGTGACGGCCACGCGCCCGGCGGCATTCGGGCGCGGGACTACTGCAGGCGTGTTCTCGCAGAAGGGACACCGCTGGCCGGATGTCCGCATAGGTGGATTGTCGAGCGGGCGGATACGTCGAAAAGCCGGGCACATCGCATGATGCGGCCTCCTGTGGGATTGCAATCCCATCGGGTGTATGTGCCCGCCGAAGATCGTGATCGAAGCGCCGACGTTGTTCCCGGTCGATTGTGTGCATCCCGCCCGGCCGTGTGCGCCCTCGGAAACTACCACCGGGGGGTGTTCGCCATGCGCACTGTGCAGATGGCCTTTGCATCGAGTTCGGGCCATTGTGTTCACGCGCTCTGTACTCAACGCATCGTGATCGAACCGACGGACTACATGTTGTTGCGGTAAAGACATTCACACATTGAGCAGTCACAATAGATGTATGGAAGCGACCAGCAACATCCATCGACGAAATGCCCGCTCGTGATTGAGACGCTGCCCGGAATCAGGAATGCCGTCCGCGCCTTGATCGTGCGCGATTCGCACTTGCTGGCATTGCGCAAGACAGGCGGCGGTCGTGGTGAACGATTCGCCTTGCCCGGTGGTGCGCAGGAACTGGGCGAATCCCTGACCCAGGCGCTCAACCGCGAGTGCATCGAAGAGATCGGGACCGCAGTTGCGGTGGGCGCGATGGTACAGGTGGCGGATTTCTTCAAGCTCAGGAATACCCAGCCTCCAACTCGCCGTCACGTTGTTGAGTTTCTGTTTCGTTGCGAAGTTCCGGACGGCTACCAAGCACGCAACGGTGAGCGTCCGGACAAATACCAAGTGGATGTCGTCTGGGTGCCGCTGGATGAAGTCGATGGTCTGAGCCTGTTACCGGCATTTCTTGCCGACGGCATTCGTCGACAGACTGCGTTTGACGGCAACCACACCTTGTATCTCGGTGCATTCGAAGACGATGCGATTACCAGCGAGCATTAGAGAGAATCTTCGCTTTCTCTGTGTCGAGGTCGATTCGCAGGTGGGTTATCTGCAGAACTACCTGCTTGAGCCCTCGGCCGCGGTCGGTAAACGCGTCCTGGATCGCGGGGGGTACGCCTACAATCTCAAGATGCGCATCCAGAGCAGCTGTGCAGACCAGCTGGCATCGCAGAAACCGAACGATTCAGATCCGCTGGCGCTGCGCAGCATCGAGTTCATCGCAACCAAGCTCGACCAGATTGCGGCTTTGTGTCGCGACTGTATCCGTCAGCTGCGCGATGTCGAAGGTTTGAACCGGATAGCGCCCAAGGCGTATGTGTCGATGCTGCAGCGCGTGCGCCAGGGCATGGAATGGATCGAACCGGCCATTGTGGAAAACGATACGCGACGGGCGCTGAAGATCGGTGAGTTGGAGAGCAAGCTGGATCGGGACTACGCGAAGCTGATGAAGCGTCACATCGCCGGTCTCAAGCGCAAGGGCAATACCGAAGATCTGACGCATGGCTTGCTGGCTGCACACTGTATCGAACAGATGGGCGATGCGTTGTTGGAGATGGGTGAGGCGGTTTTGTCGGTCAACCTCGGTCAGCCGGTGAACCTGGAGCGTTTTCGTTCGATGCAAGCGACGGTAGAGAAACTGGATGTCGCTGAGGACATCAGCGAAGTGCAGATTAAAACTATCGCCCAGACCCGTTCGGGAAGTGCTATCGCAGGTATTGCGTCTTCGCACCGCAAGTCGGACGGGTACGTCGGCATCTTCAAGGACGGTCATAAAGGCAAGCTCAAGGAGGAACGCGCAGGCGTGGAGAGCTGGCACGAGATCTACCCCGGGTTGGCGCCGAAGATACTGTCCTATAAAAAACGCGGCCAGTCGGCTGCGTTGCTGATTGAACACCTGCCGGGGCTGACCATCGAGCAGATCCTGTTGCACGAATCCCCGAAGCTGCTCGCCGAATCGTTAAAACGGCTCGGCAAGACACTCAATTCCGTATGGCGTGAGACGCACACCGAGCAGCCGGTGTCGGCGGGTTTCATGCATCAACTGGAGTGTCGACTGGACGATGTCTATCGCATCCATCCCGAGTTTCGCGAGGACAACAGCCGGATATGCGGGCTGGAAGTGCCGGGCTTCGATTCGCTGGTCAGGCAGGCAAACGATTACGAGGTGGCATTCGCCGCGCCTTTCTCGGTCTACATCCATGGCGATTTCAACGTCGACAACATCATCTATGATCCCATCGAGAAACGTATCAACTTCATCGATCTGCACCGCTCGCGCTACATGGACTACGTGCAGGATGTCTCGGTGTTCATGGTGTCCAACTACCGCTTACAGGTTCTCGATGCGCCGCTGCGCGATCGTATCCTGATGTCGGCGAGGGATTTCTACGGCATGGCAAGGCGATATGCGAAACAACGGGGTGACGAAACCTTCGATCTGCGACTGGCGCTTGGACTGGCGCGCTCGTTCGCCACGTCTACGCGGTTCATCCTCGATGAGTCCTTGGCACAGGGCATGTTTCTGCGTGCGCGATACCTGCTTGAACGGGTGCTGGCTACGCCGCCGCACAAGGCAGCCCGTTTTCGTACCCCGGTGAAGGAGGTCTTTGTTGGCTGATCTGCGCATTGGAGTAATCGGCATACCCGGTGCCTGGTCGACCGAGGCCTTGGCCGATGCCGTCGAGCAACGCACAGGTTTCCGCCTGGTGATCGATATGGGGCGCGTGCAACTCGATCTGGGCGCTGGGCGGCTGCGTTTCGGCGAACACGATCTGGGCGATCTGGATGGTTTGATCGTCAAGAAGATCAGCGCCGTATACAGCCCGAACACCCTCGATCGACTGGAGATGCTGCGCGTTGCCGAACACGCCGGCGTGCGCGTGTTCAGCGGTGCCGAGAACATGTTGCGTCTGATCGATCGCCTGAGCTGCACGGTGACCCTGCGCGGTGCCGCCATTCCGATGCCGGATACCCTGGTCACCGAAGACGTCGACGGTGCATTGGGTGCGGTTCGTGGTTTCGGCCAGGCCGTGTTCAAGCCGCTGTTCTCGACCAAGGCGCGCGGTATGGTGGTGCTGGATGCCGATGAACCGGAACAGCGCGCGCGGACGGCTATCGAAGATTTTCATGCCGACAATCCAATGATGTACATACAACGGAAAGTCGACCTTTCGGGGCGCGATCTGGGCGTGGTGTTTCTCGGTGGCGAGTATCTGTGCACCTATGCGCGGGTATCTGAAGGCGATGCCTGGAACACCACGATCCACAGCGGCGGACGCTACGCTGCCTATTCGCCGTCGCAAGAGATCATCGATCTCGCGACTCGCGCCCAGGCGCCGTTCGGTATGGACTATACGACGGTCGACGTCGCCGAGACGGCTGACGGTCCGATCGTGTTCGAGGTGTCGGCTTTCGGCGGGTTTCGCGGTGCGCTGGAGGGCGCCGGCGTGGATGCCGCAGCGAGCTACGTGGAATATGTTGTTGAGCGGTTGAGGGGCGTATGAACAGTTGCACTGTCTGTGAAGACTTCGCTACCCGGCTTGTCGGCAACGCCGTGCTGAAGGAGCAGGCGTTGTGCCTGCTGCTCGGTGACTGTCGCATACGTGTGCGCAGCAACGCCGACGAACTGATCGAACGGCTGCGCCGCTATTTCGGTTTCGTCGTGACAACCGACGACGGCCACGATATCGATGTGATAGCCGTCGAGCGTGATGCTCCACAACTCGATGTCGAGTTCGTTGACTGGCGACGCGAGCCGGGGAAAACGGGGCGCAAAGACAGTTGCCACGATTTTGCCGGTGGTCGCCTGGTGCGCAAGGTGCGCACTGGTATGGTGTTTCTGCAAAGTGAATCGCGGCGTATTGCTGCCGGCCCGTGCCTGGACAACGACAATCAGGTGATCAACTTCATCATCACGCAATACATGAACTGGTTGCAGGTGCGCGACTGGTTGATCTGTCATGCGGCGGGCGTGGTTCGCAACGGCAGCGCGTGGGGCCTTGCCGGTTTCTCCGGCGGTGGCAAGTCGACGCTGATGCTGCGCCTGCTCGAAGATGACGCCACCCGGTTTCTGAGCAACGACCGATTGTTCGTCTCCCGCCAACCCGGCGGCGTACAGGCCGCGGGGGTGCCCAAGCTTCCGCGAATCAATCCCGGCACCATCGTCAACAACCAGCGTCTGCACCCCTTGATCCCGGAATTAGAACGCGCTGCATTGCTTGAGCTGCCCGCGGATCAGCTCTGGGAACTGGAGCAGAAGTACGACGTGATGATCGATCAACTTTACGGGCCGGGTCGTATCCGGATGCAGGCCCCACTCGATGGATTCCTGGTATTGAACTGGGATCGGCACAGCAATGCGGCAACCCGGCTCGAACGAGTCGATCTACATGAGCAGCGGGCGTTGTTGGGCGCGATCATGAAATCGCCCGGGCCTTTCATGCAATATGCCGATGGCAGTTTTCTCGGCAATCAGTTGACCCCCGACGAGGATGTTTATCTGGTGGCTTTCGCAGATGTGCCCGTCTATGCCGCCAGTGGTGGTGTCGATTTCGACGATCTGGCGCGACAGTTGAAGAGCCTGGTGAGGTAAGCACAGGTGAGCCACGAACTTCTCCTGATGCGTCATGGCAAGGCCGATCCCGAATTCGATGGCGAGGATTTTCGGCGTCCACTGACTGACCGCGGCAAGCGCGCTGCGCAGCGAATCGGCGCGTGGCTCGCGCGTGAACGCCTGGTACCGGATTACATCATCGCGTCTCCAGCCTCACGTGCCCGGGTGACCGCAGAGAATGCCTGCAAGGTGATGGGCATCGGTGCGCAGCAGGTCCACACTGATGAACGGCTGTATCTCGCAGACGAGATCACGTTGAAGGCCGTGCTGGCCGAGGTGCCATCGAACGCACGCCGCGTGATGCTGGTAGGCCACAACCTGGGGCTCGAGCGCCTGCTCGTCGATTTGTCCGCCACACGGCTGCAGCGCAACCGCAAGGGTAGATTGCTACCGACTGCGACCTTGGCGCGGTTGCGGTTGGCGGATGGCTGGCGCGACCTGGCCGCTGGGTCGGCGAGCGTGCTGAATCTGCAATACCCGGCGGACTTGCCCGAAAAATTTCCCTTCCCCGGTCCCGACGGCGAACCCACCCGTGACCGACCCGCCTATTACTACACCCAGTCGGCCGTCATCCCTTACCGCGTGACTGCCGGGCAGGTCGAGATCCTGATCATCCGCTCGAGTCGCAATAAACACTGGGTGGTACCCAAGGGCATCGCCGACGTCGGCCTGAGCATGCGCGAATCTGCCGCCAAGGAGGCGTGGGAAGAGGCGGGCGTGGAAGGCGTCGTCGGCGACGAATCCCTCGGCAGCTATCAGTGCACCAAGTGGGGAGCCAGCTGCACCGTAACGGTGTACCCGATGGCCGTAAGCCGCGAGATCGGTGATGACGAATGGCAAGAACGGCACCGCGGTCGGCGCTGGGTACCGCCGGATCTCGCCGCCGGCCTGCTCAGGCAGCCCGAGTTGCGCCCGATGGTGGAGCGACTCGCGCGGCGTTTGGCGGTGACCGACTGATGGGCAGACTGTTCGTCGCGTTGATCCGCCACGGCGACTACCGCCAATTGCCGGGCACGCCGAGTGCCCATCAGCCTTTCCCGCTCACGGATAGCGGCCGGGCGCAGGCCGCGCAGGCTGTCGAGATGCTGCGCGAAACCTTGCGCAATGAGGCTTGGAAACTCGAACCACTGATCGAATGCTCGAACCTGCTGCGTGCCTGGCAGACCGCGCAGATCATAGCCGATGGTCTGCAGGATGCAGCGGCCGGCGGGGTGCGTCTGCGCGGCACCGATGCGCTCGCGGAGCGCGGTCTGGGCAGCGCGGCCAATCTGACCTTGCAGCAGATCGAGGCGGCTGTCGCCGAAGACCCGCGTTTCTCGCCGCTACCCAGCGATTGGAAATCGAACAGCCGATACCGCCTGCCGTTGATGGGTGCCGAGTCCCTGCTCGAAGCGGGGGAGCGCGTCGCCGCGTATATTCGTCAATGCATGGCGGACATGGCCGTACACGATACGCCGGAAGACCGCCTCAAGCTGTTCGTCGGTCATGGTGCCGCGTTTCGACACGCTGCTTATCACCTAGGGGTGCTGGAGTACGCCGACATCGCCCGCTTGAGCATGTATCACGTGCACCCGGTGTACCTTGAGTGTATCGGCGACGACTGGCGACACGTCGGCGGCGAATGGAAGGTCCGCCATGGTTCCGGATCTTCGCTGGATTAGTTGTACAGCGAGTTGAGCATGTGCCGGGTATAGATCGAAGCAAGCGGGAGACAACCCAACAAGATGTCTGAAAAGCACGGTTCGATCGATCTGCCGAACTATCGCGGCAGCAAGTGGGTACGTGAGGGATTGCCGGTGACCAGCGAGTCGTGGTCGCTCGGCAAACCTTCGCAGAAAGATGCGCGACGCCGCCATCATCATGGCCTGGTCAAGGCACTGAATCATGCGGTTTCTCACACCCCGATACAGTGGCCGAAGCGGCCGATCTATTTCTTCGCCGATCCCCACGCCGATGCGGAAGCGTTCAGCGCCTCGCTGGTCGCATCGGGTGGCGTTCGCCGGACTGGCCCGAAGGTGCGCGACTTCCGCCTGACCAAAGCCGGCCGTGATGCGCTGTTCATCATCGGTGGCGATTTCCTCGATAAGGGGCCGAGCAACCTGCATCTGCTGCAGACGGTGCGCGGCCTGATCGACAGCGGTGCGCGCGTGAAACTGCTCGCCGGCAACCACGATATGCGTTTCTTCATGGCCATACGCGCGTTGCAGCAACCGCGCGATCTGAAGACCGAGCATATGTTCGTTCGCATGGGCCCGAAGGGGGTGCCGTTGCTGCGCGAGGTGCATCGACGATACCTGCGCGGCAAACAGGCGTTGCGCGGCATACCCGACAAGAAAGAATGTCGGCGCAGGCTGTTTCCCTCACCCGGCTGGTTCGACGAGTTTCCGGAGATCGCGCAATGGTTGATGCCGCCCCGCGCGATCGAGCGTGAACTGGTGAGGATGCGCAAGAAGGTGGACGGTTTCGAACAGGCCTGTGCCGATGCCGGCCTGTCGCTGCGCGATGTCTATGCGGCCGCGATGCGCTCTCAACAATTGTTCCTCGAACCCGACGGCGAATTCGGCTGGTTCTTCGGCGACATGCAGCTTGCCCATCGTGCTGGTTCATTCCTGTTCGTCCATGCCGGGCTCGATGATCGGATCGCGACCCTGATCGAAGAGGAGAGCGTCGCCTATCTGAACGAACAGTTTCGCCAACAGATCAGACACGATCTGTTCGAGTTTTATTACGGGCCCCTGGCCAACACGATGCGCACCAAGTACCGCGGGGTGGATATGCCGCTGACCCGGCACGGTGTCGAGCGTGCCTATCGTCAGGGCCTGCACACCGTGGTGCACGGCCATCGCAACCGCACGACCGGTCAGCGTCTGACATTGCGTCGCGGCATGTTGCATATCGAAAGTGATATCACCATGGACCGCAATTCGCGGCGCAAGGAGAACATGGACGGTTACGGTGCCGGCGTCACGATCATCGATCCTGCGGGCTATGTCCTCGGCATCAGCACCGATTATCCACATGCCAAGGTTCTCAGGCCCGACGCCCTGAACAAGGAGTAAGCTGCACACCCATGCGCCAGAGCAAACAGAGCTTCAGACACGAATCCCTGCAGAACCGCAAAACGATTCAGGACATCCTGAAGGCGATCACCAAGGGCCTTGGCAAGGGCAAACTCACCTTCAGCGATGAAGACGGCGAGATCGTGCTGCAGCCGCGCGATCTGCTGAATCTCAAGGTTACGGCGAGTCAGGACGACTCGCGCAACCGGATCACGGTGCGCATCACCGCAAGGAGAACATGGACGGTTACGGTGCCGGCGTCACGATCATCGATCCTGCGGGCTATGTCCTCGGCATCAGCACCGATTATCCACATGCCAAGGTTCTCAGGCCCGACGCCCTGAACAAGGAGTAAGCTGCACACCCATGCGCCAGAGCAAACAGAGCTTCAGACACGAATCCCTGCAGAACCGCAAAACGATTCAGGACATCCTGAAGGCGATCACCAAGGGCCTTGGCAAGGGCAAACTCACCTTCAGCGATGAAGACGGCGAGATCGTGCTGCAGCCGCGCGATCTGCTGAATCTCAAGGTTACGGCGAGTCAGGACGACTCGCGCAACCGGATCACGGTGCGCATCACCTGGCAGGACGAGGACGAGGTGAAGTCGAAGAAACCGCTGGCGGTCGACTAGCCGTCAACTCCGGCTGGGCCGCCCGCTACGGCGCCGCCCGGTGTGGGAAAAAGGATCTTCAAGTCGGCGGGCGGCAGGCCGATGACCCAGGGATGAACTTAATTCTTTCGCAGAATCCGGCCCTGGCCGCAGCGTCACCTGGCGCTGAAGCTGGCCGCAGGCGATGCAGCCTCATATCCCGCATCCGGCTGGGCTGCTTGTATCTGCTGCTGATGGCGATGCTGGCGTCAGCCACGATTGCCGCCGAATCTCCGCGATTCAAGATCGGCGTTTTCGACAACAGCCCGATCGTCTTTCAGCAAGAGCCCGGCAGGTACGCCGGCCTTTCGGTCGAGTTCCTCGATTCGGTCGCAGCCAGCGAATCACTGACGTTCGATTACGTCTACGGCACCTGGAAGGACGTGCTGTCGCAACTCGAGGCGGGCGAGATCGACCTGCTTGTCGGTATCGCGTACACCGCAGAGAGGGCGCAGCAGTTCGATTTCACGACCCAGACACTGATCAACAACTGGGGCGTTGTCTACCGCAATCCATCGGTCTCGATTACCTCGCTGGCGGACCTGCAGGGGAAACGGGTGGCGATGATGGCGCGCAGCATTCACAGCCGCGTGTTCCGTCAGTTGATGGACGAATTCGGATTCGAGTTCGAACCGGTCGAGGTGTCGTCTTACCTCGACGCGCTTGCTGTCACGGAGGCCGGCGACGCCGATGCGGCGGTGATCAACCGCGTCATCAGCCTGTTGAACGGCGCCCAATACGACGTGATCGAAACCGGCGTGATGTTCAATCCCGTGGAAGTCCGTTTTGCTTCGCCGAAGGGCAGGCACGCCGCGCTGCTGGCGACGATCGATCGCCATCTCACGGCCCAGAAGCAGGACCCGGCATCGGCCTACCACCGCTCCCTGGCGAAATGGTTCAGCGCGACGGGACGGGCAGAGCTGCCGATGTGGCTGGTCTACCTGGGCGCGATGATCGCGGGGCTGCTGGTGGTGCTCACGCTGACGAACCACCTGATCCGGCGCAAGGTGGTTCAGCGCACGCAGGAACTGACCGACAGCGAGCTGCGCTTCCGCCAGTTGGCCGAGAACATCAACGAGGTGTTCTGGATCGGCTCGCCCGACTGGAACGCTGTGCACTACGTCAGCCCGGCCTATGAGCGGGTATGGGGGCGCAAGTGCGAAGAGCTGTATGCCGATCCGTTGGCCTGGCTCGAGTCGGTGCATCCCGACGATAAGGAGCAGGTCCGCAGCGATATCGAACGCAAGGTATCCGGTGATCTCTCCGATCCTGCCTTCAGGGAGTATCGCGTAATCTCTGCAGCGGGCGACACGCATTGGATCTTTGCGCGTGCCTATCCGATCGTCGACGAGCAGGGCAAGGTCGTCAAGATCGCGGGCATCGCCGAGGACATCACCAGCCGCAAACGGGCCGAGGAAAAGATCAACTTTATGGCGATGCATGATCCTTTGACCCGCATGCTGAACAGGTTTGCGTTCGAGCGCGAGCTGGTGCAACTGATCAAAGACAAGCCGTCGACGCAGGCCCGGCATGCCTTGCTGTACATAGACCTCGACCAGTTCAAGGTCGTCAACGATACCTGCGGACATACGGCCGGCGACAAGATGCTCATCAGGCTTGCGGGATTGTTGCAGGACGCGGTCGATCCGCACGGTGTGATCGCACGCCTGGGTGGCGACGAGTTCGGCGTGATCTTGCGCAACATCTCGCTGGAACGCGCCGATGCGCTGGCGCAACAGCTGCTGGAATTGATCAAGGGCTTCCGCTTCGTATGGGCGGAACAACGCTTTTCGGTCGGTGCGAGTATCGGCCTGGTGATGCTCGAAGACGATCACCTCAGCGAGCTCGATCTGTTGAGCGCCGCCGATATGGCCTGCTATGCGGCCAAGGAGCGTGGCCGCAACCGGATACACATCTACTCGCACGACGATGTCGAACTGGTGCGTCGGCATGGCGAGATGCAGTGGGTCGGCCGCATCAACCATGCCTTGGAAGAGGATCGTTTCGTCCTGCACAGACAGTGCATCGCGCCGTTGTCCGATGGCTCAGCAGACAGCACATGCCATGAGTACCTGCTGCGCTTGTTCGACGAGCAGGGAGAGCTGATCTATCCGGATGCCTTCCTGCCTGCGGCGGAGCGCTTCGAGTTGATGTCGCGACTGGATCGTTGGGTGGTCGGTCGCGTGTTCGAGTTTCTGCATCAAGACCGCGACGACAGGGCATCCGCTCGTGCCGGCATACTCGCGTTCATCAACCTGTCGGGCCAGGTATTCACCGACGATGGTTTCGTCGACTTCGTGATCGGCGAATCGCGGCGGCACGGCGTCGAACCGGCCAGTATCTGTTTCGAGATCACCGAGACCGTCGCAATCGGCAATATCGAGGTGGCGAACCGCTTCATTCGGCAACTTGCAGAGCGTGGTTTCAAGTTCGCCCTGGATGATTTCGGCACCGGCATGAGTTCGTTTTCCTACCTCAAATCGCTGCAGGTCGATTTCGTAAAGATCGACGGCGTGTTCATCAAGGATCTGTTCGGCGATCCCATGAATGCCGCCATGGTCGAAGCGATCACCCACGTTGCACACACGGCCGACCTCAAGGTGATAGCCGAGTGGGTGGAGACGGCCGACGTCGTCGATCGGCTCAGGGCGATGGGCGTCGACTATGCACAGGGTTATGCCATTGAACGCCCGGCCGCGCTGCCTGATATGCCCGGGTTGGATGCTGTGCGTTCGAACTGATCCGCTGCGTGATTGCCGGACCGAGACATTCGACGACGCTCAGGCGCGAGCTTTGATCTTCTCGCCTCGGCCCGCCAGGCTGATCGCCTGTCGCACGTAGCCCTGGTAGTTGCGCTGCAGTTGATCGACGAAGTCGAGCAACGCCGCCTTGTCGTTCGGATCGCGTACCCGTTCCGAAAGGCGAAATGGCTCGAATACGATTGCCGCGGTGGTCGTCTCGGTCAGCCGTTTATCGAAGTTGGCAACCGCAATGGGCACGATCAGCGGCTCGGGATCGACCGCGGCTGCAAGGCGGAAGGCTCCGGGGCGGAACGTGCCCGGCGATGCCTCTGTGCTGCTGCAACGGCCCTCCGGTGCGATCAGCAGGTTTTTTCCCGATCGCAGATGCTGCGCCGCACGTTCGATGAAACGGCGATTGCGGCTGTCGCGCGTCAGCGCCTGGTCTTGATCTTCCTCGTCGACGTCACCCGGATAGACGTACAGATAGTCCAGCCGATCGAAATACTGCTGATAACCGAACCAGCCCATCTCGGGTTTGCGCACGACCCTGACCGGCGCCTCACCGTAGCACCTGTACAGGATCACACTGGAGACGAAATGGCTGTCGAGGGTGAGGCGAAAGGCATTGGGCAGCATCGTGTCCATGTGGTTTTCCAGATGGTTCATGATCACGATGTTGCCGGGTTGCTCCGGTAGCAGGTCTTCGCCGGCGGTGCGCCACGACAGCGGCTCGAACAGCGCGAGAAACGCCTGCATGCTGCGGGTACGGACCTGTTCCGGCGACAGGTTGGCGGGCGCATTGGCGACGGCCTCGTAGGCGTTTTGCAGTCCCTGGTAGAAATCGAGTTCGCGATGTACGTCCTGCAACACCTCCAGCGAGAGTTCCGCGAGGTTGCGCTCCGTCGGGTCGCCATGTTCGCGGGTCAACTCGAGGGCATGGAAGGCGTCGGACAGGGTCAGGCGGTTTTCCAGCAGGTACGGAATCTTGTGCAGCGGCGAGGTCACCGGCAGCGATTCGGCGGCCTGATCGATGATCGTTCGCATGGCCTGTATCTGCGCGCCGTAGCGTTGGGCCACCATCCTGACCCGGGTGAAGCGCAGGCGAGAGCCGATGGCTTGCAGTATACGTCGCATGATCTGCAGCCCGAGCGCCGGCTCCTGGTCGCACAGCTTTTCGAGGCTATCGCTCGGCAGGGCGACCGCGTGGGTCACATCGATGGCGAATGCCGAGGTCCGGTAGCGGCGCGGATCGACCAGCGCAGACCAGCCGATGGGATCACCCACGCCTTCGAGCGCACGCAGGAAAACGCAGCGTGCACCGCCGTCGTCGCAATACGACATGCCGACCCGGCCATCGACCAGCAGGTACAGGAACTCGGCGATCTCGTGTTGACGGAACAGCTCCATGTTGGGGGCGAAGGTCTTGACGATCGCCTGGTGCGCCAGCCAGTCGAGCATGCGCGGTTCGAGGCCTTCGAACAGCTGTGAATGATTCAGAAAATCGACCATGACCTGCGACGACTGCAGGCTGCTGGGCGTCCACGGCAGGTCGGTCTGAACGATCGGCTCAGGCATGCGCTTGGGCGCCGCCTCCTGCCCGCCGGCCGTTTCGAGCAATCTCGCGCGCTCGGCTTCGAGCCGGCCTGCCAGCGATTGATTCACGCGGCGCAGCAGCGTGAGGCCGCTGGCCGGGTCGTTCGCCAGCAGGTCGTCGACGATGTGGTGCGGGATGCGTAGCAGCCGGCATGCGCCTTCGCAGCGTACATTCGTGGTGTAGCGATACGGTGGCCTGAAGATCGACCAGCCGATGATCAGCCCGGGTTCGCGGCCGACCCCCACCAGCAGGCTGCCGCTGCCTTCGACGTCGATCAGGAACTGCACATGCCCGGACAGCAACAGGAACATCGCGATCGCACGATCGTGCTGCCTGGCGACCAGCGCGTTGTGTTCCGGTTCGACGATGGATGCGGCGTCGGCCAGTGTGCCGAGCACCGACCTGGGCAGGCCGCGAAAGAACTCCAGCTCATTGAGTGTGTCGATCGTCACCATGCCCGGTATCCTCGACGCTGGCTGCCGCTCGTGTCGGCCTGGGGTAGAGTTTAGATCATGCGACGCGCCTTCAAACCGGCCACCACCCGCCCGGAAGATTTCGACATCTTCTGGGAAAGCACGCGCCTGCAGCTATCGCGGGTCGATCCCGCCGTCGAGCGCCGTCATCTGGAATCTGCCGAAGACGGCAGCGTGGATCTGGAAATCGTGTCGTTCCTGTCGCTTGGCGGTGTCCGCATTTTCGCCAATTGGCTGCACTGGAACGACGCTGTTGCTCGGCCGCTGGTCATCTCCAGTCACGGCTACGGTTCGCAATGCCGGCCGCGCTGGGACTGGGCGCGGCGCGGCGTCAATGTGCTGGCTGTCGACATCCGCGGATTCGGTATGTCGCGCGATGCCCTGCCGAATCCGTCGCGCTGGGGTTATGTGCTCACCGGCATCGAGTCGCCGGAGATGTCGGTGATCCGGCTCGCGGTATGCGACTACCTGCAGGCCGCCCGAGTTGGCCGTTTGCTGCACGGCGATCGCCTTACGCGCTGCGTGTTCGAAGGCGTGAGTTTCGCCGGGGGGCTCGCACTGATGGCGCAGGCGGTCGGCCGCGATTCGGACCTGCTGGCGATAGGCGTACCGACGTTCGGATGGGCCGAGGGCCGCAATCTGTTCGTCAAATCGGGGTCGGGCGCCGAGATCAGCAGGTATCTCGCGCAGCGCCCCGATCATGTCGAGGATGCGATGGTCGTTTTGCGCTACTTCGACGCGGTCAACTTCGCCGATCGGGTTTCCTGCCCCGTGCTGCTGGCGCTCGGGCTCGAGGACGACGTGGTTCCGGCCAAGACTGTTTACGGCATCGCCAATCACTTTAATGTCCCTTGCGAGATCATGGAATTTCCGGTCAGCCACAGCGGCGGGCCGGAAGAGGCGCAGTGGGCGCGCTTCGACGATTGTTGGTCGGGCTATGCGCTGAACGGGCTGCCTCCGGGGTTCGGCGAGCGTGACCGCTGATCGGGTGGGTGTCGGTATTCGGTGCCGCGGGTGCGGCCGAAGCGGGCTGCGAAATCTCCGATGGCCCTTGCGAAAGCGGCTCCCTGCGAGAACGGATTCGCGCCGCGGCCGGGAAATATCGATCCGGTCGGGTAGTCGCCTGCTGCCGATTGGCCGATAATTCACCTTCACCCACCGACTGACGCGACCCCGAGGGATTGGCCTTATGTTCGGAGAGCGACACGACCTACACCACGAGTTTCCAGAGCACGCCGAATTGATTCATCGGCTGTTGGGCAGCGATCAGGAATTCGCCGCCCTGTACAAGCAGTACGACGATCTGGATGCCGAAATCCTCGATCTGGAGCAGAAGGGCGAGCCGGTCAGCGACGAGGTGGCCGAGGAGATGAAGTACCGGCGCGTCCAGCTCAAGGACAAGCTGTACGCCATGCTCAAGTCACACGCCGGCTAGGCGCCGGCGAGCTTGAAACCGCCGCCGGCGGCAGGCTCGCGACACCGGCTGCGGTCGCCGCTCGGCATCGTGGCCACGCCCGAGCGCGCCGCTGAATGCCCCCGAATGGTGCGGGCTGCGAAATTCCGCCGCTGCGCGGCCGTCGAGCGGGCCTGGCCGACCTCGAACCGACCCGCCGATTCACCCGGAAACTGCGGATACTTGGGGAAATTTTGGCCAAGTACGTTTATGCTACGCACCCTCAGAATTTTGCATACCCTTTGAGATCATTGAAATGACTGACCTAAGCCTATACCGGAACATCGGCATCTTCGCCCACGTGGACGCGGGCAAGACCACCACCACCGAGCGTATTCTCAAGCTCACAGGTAAGATCCATAAGACCGGTGAGGTGCATGACGGTGAGGCCACCACCGACTTCATGGAGCAGGAAGCCGAGCGTGGTATCACCATTCAATCAGCCGCTACGTCGTGTCAGTGGGACGGTCACCGTTTCAACATCATCGACACCCCCGGACACGTTGACTTCACCATTGAAGTGTACCGCTCGCTGAAAGTACTCGATGGTGGCATCGGCGTGTTCTGCGGCTCGGGCGGTGTTGAGCCGCAGTCGGAGACCAACTGGCGCTACGCGAACGATTCGGAAGTTGCCCGCGTTATCTTCGTCAACAAGCTCGATCGTCTGGGTGCTGATTTCTATCGCGTTGTCGATCAGGTCGAGAACGTGCTGGCGGCCCGCCCGCTGGTCATGGTGCTGCCGATCGGCATCGAAGACGACTTCAAAGGTGTCGTCGATCTGATGAGCATGAAGGCCTATGTCTGGGATGAATCTGGTCTGCCGGAAAACTTCGAGATCACCGATATCCCGGAAGACATGGTCGCCAAGGCCGAGGAATACCGCGAGAAGATGATCGAGACGGCCGTCGAACAAGATGACGACCTGATGGAGGCTTACCTGGAAGGCAACGAGCCGTCGGTCGATGACCTCAAGCGCTGCATCCGCAAGGGCACCATCGCGCTCGACTTCTTCCCGACCTACTGCGGCTCGGCATTCAAGAACAAAGGTATCCAGCTGGTTTTGGATGCGGTTGTCGACTACCTGCCGAGCCCGACCGAAGTCGAGCCTCAGCCCGAGGTAGACCTCGAAGGCAACGAAACCGGTGAGAAGGCGATCGTCGATCCGGACCGGCCGCTGCGCGCCCTGGCGTTCAAGATCATGGACGACAAGTACGGCGCCTTGACCTTCACCCGCATCTATTCGGGCCGCATCAAGAAGGGTGACACGGTACTCAACACCTTCACCGGCAAGACCGAGCGTATCGGCCGTATCGTCGAGATGCATGCCGACCAGCGTGAAGAACTCGATTCAGCGCAGGCCGGCGACATCATCGCCCTGATCGGCATGAAGAACACCCAGACGGGTCACACCCTGTGTGACCCGAACAAGCCGGCTACGCTCGAACCGATGGTGTTCCCGGAACCGGTTATCTCGATTGCGGTCAAGCCGAAAGACAAGGGCTCGGTCGAGAAGATGGGCCTGGCGATCAACAAGATGGTGGCGGAAGATCCATCGTTCCGCGTCGAGACCGACGAGGAAAGCGGCGAGACTATCCTCAAAGGCATGGGCGAACTGCACCTCGATATCAAGGTCGATATCCTCAAGCGTACCCACAAGGTTGAAGTCGAAGTCGGCAAGCCGCAGGTGGCGTACCGCGAGACCATCAGCCAGCGTGTCGAAGACAGCTACACCCACAAGAAGCAGTCGGGTGGTTCGGGTCAGTTCGCGAAGATCGACTACGTCATCGAGCCGGGTGAGCAGAACTCGGGTTATCAGTTCGAATCGGCCGTCACCGGCGGTAACGTGCCGCGTGAATTCTGGCCGGCAGTCGACAAGGGCTTCAAGATGAGCATGCAGCAGGGCACGTTGGCCGGCTTCCCGTTGCTCGACGTGAAAGTCACCCTGGTCGACGGTGGCTTCCACCCGGTTGACTCCTCGGCGATCGCTTACGAAATCGCTGCCAAGGGTGCTTACCGCCAGTCGATTCCGAAGGCTGCTCCGCAATTGCTCGAGCCGATCATGAAGGTCGACGTGTTCACGCCTGACGATCACGTCGGTGACGTCATCGGCGACCTGAACCGTCGTCGTGGCATGATCCAGGGCCAGGAAGCCGGAGCGACCGGTGTGCGCGTCAAGGCGCAGGCGCCGCTCGCTGAAATGTTCGGCTACATCGGTGATCTGCGTACCATGACCTCGGGTCGCGGCCAGTTCTCGATGGAGTTCTCGCACTACGCACCGTGCCCGAACAACGTGGCCGAGCAGGTCATCAAGGAAGTCGAAGAGCGCAAGAAGAAGGGCTGATCCGCTTCTTGATCGCCTCAACGAAACGCCGGCCTCAGGGCCGGCGTTTTTTTTCGTCTTATACGAGTGCGATTCGCGGCAGCGGGCCGGCTCGCCGACAAACCTCAGGCGCGAACCCGATAAAGCAGGCTGTAGAGTACCGGCACCACGCCCAGAGTCAGCAAGGTAGAGAAGATCAGCCCAGCCATGATCGCGATCGCCATCGGCTCCCACATCTCACCGCCCCCCAGATAGAGGGGAATCAGGCCAAGCACGGTCGTTGCGGTCGTCAATAGGATTGGCCGGGCGCGCTGCATCGCCGCCGATATGATGGCTTGCGCGTGCTCCACACCTTCATCGAGTTCCGCTTGGATACGCTCCAACAGCACGATCGCATTGTTGATCACGATGCCGGCCAGCGAGATAACGCCCAGCAAGGTCATGAAGCCGAAGAACGAGTTGGCCAGTAATAAGCCAATGACCACGCCGATCAGTCCGAGCGGTATCGTCATCAGTACGATGAACGATTTTCGCAGGGAATTGAACTGAGCGACCAGCAGGATCAGTATCAGGAAACCGGCGACCGGAAGCTGCTCGCTGATCGAATCGCTGGACTTGCTCGAGGTTTCGATTTCACCGCCGAGTTCATAGCGCACCGCGCCGCCCCATTCGGTTTCCGCGGATGCGAGCCAGGGTTGAAGTTGCCGGAACTTCTCGCTGGCGGTAACCCCTTCCTCGAGTTGTGCGCCTACTGTCACCGTGCGCAGACCGTCGCGCCGATAGATGCGTGAGGCATCCCAGGCCACTTCGATATCCGCGACCTGGCGCAGCGATACCGATTTACCGGTGGCCTGGGCAAATACCGAAAGCGCCTCGAGTCGGCTGATGTCCTCTTGCTTCGACGTGTTCGAACGCAGCAGCACCGGTATCACATCCTCACCTTCGCGATACTCGGTCAGTTGCAGCCCGCTGAGGCCTGCCTGCAACGAGATCGCAATGTCCTGGCTGCTGATGTCGGCGCGCAGCGCTCTTGCCTGGTCGATGCGGATATCGAGTTGTTTGATGCGCTGCCCCCAGTCGTCGCCGATGTTGCGCAGCCCACCGATCTGTTCCATCTCGTCTTTCAAGCTGTCGACGGCGTTGAACAGTGCCGCGCTGTTCTTGCTCGACAGTCGCACCTCTACCGGGTTTTCGATCGCAGGACCGATCTCCATCTTGCGCAGTTTGATATCCAGGTCCGGATGGCGATCGAGCGCGTAGCGTCGAATCTGCGGCATCAGATCCTCAATCGCGGACACCGACGGCATGTTGACGATCAGCAGCGCATAACCCGGACGTGCCGGTTTCGGGTTGTGTGACAGGATGAAACGCGGGCCGGCATAGCCTATATAGCTGACCCAGTTTCCGATCTTGGTGGCCGGATCGGTGTCGGCGGATTGCTGCTCGAGCAGGAAGCGCTCGATATCGGTGACGACCCGGGTCGTCGTCTCGATCGAGGTGCCGGTCGGCATCTCGAGTTCGATTTTGAAATAGGTTCGGTCGGATGGCGGGAAGAACACTTTGGGCAGCAAGCCGAAGCCACCCATGCTGACCGCGAATATCACAGCCGTCAGCAACAGGGTAAGCACGCGCTGCCGAAGCATCACGCCCAGAATGCGGCGATAGGCTGAATACAGCGGCCCGTCGTAGCTCTCGGCTTTCTGTTTCACCTTCAGAAAGGCGACGCACAACATCGGGATCACCGTCAGTGAGATCAGCCATGAGCTGAGCAGCGTGATGGTGACCACCTTGAACAGCGACGCTGTGAACTCACCGACATCGGATTCCGCCAGGTAGATCGGCAGGAAAGCGGCGGCCGTGGTCAGCGATGCGGTCAGCAAAGGTGTACGTAATTCTGCCGCTGCCTCGATCGCAGCAGCCGAAGCATCCTTGCCGCCTTCCATCTGCACCATGATGTTTTCCGACATCACGATACCGTTGTCGACCAGCATGCCGAGCGCGATGATGAGTGCGGCGAGCGAAATCTGATCGAGCCCGATCGAAAATACCGACATCACCAGTACCGCCAGGAGCATGGCGAGCGGGATCAGCAGGGCGACGACCAGTCCGGTACGCAAGCCCAGCGTAAGCAGCATCACAGCCGTGACGACGGCGATCGCCTGCAGCAGGCTGCTGACGAAGTCGCTGACCTTCTGCGCGACCTCTTGCGGTGAAAAGCTCACCAGCTCGAACTCGATACCGTAGGGATAGCGTTGCTCGAAAACCTCGATCTGCCGCGAGACCTGTTCACCCAGCGCGATGTTGTTGCCGCCTTCGCGCATCGATATCGCGATCCCAAGGGCCCGCTGTCCGGTCGAGCGCAGCAACGTGCTGGGTGGGTCCACGTACCCGCGATAGACGTTCGCGATGTCTTTGAGATACACGAGCCGATCACTGCCGGGAATGCGCAGGATGGTCTTGCGAATATCGTCGATCGACTCGAAATTGCCGCTCGGTTCGAGTGTGATCGTTTCCGTACCGAGCGTTACCGAACCGCCGGACAGCACGATGTTGCGGGTCGCTAACGCCTGTGACAGTTGATTGGGGGAGTAATCCAGCTCGGCGAGAACGGCATCGTCGTACTCGACGAACACCCGTTGTTCCTGGTCGCCATGGATCTCCACCTTGGCTGCATCCGGCAGGCGTTGCAGATCGTCGCGAACCGTCTCGGCGATGTCGTTCAGCTCGGCATCGGAGTATCCCTCGCCGGTGATCGTCAGCACGATGCCGAAGACATCACCAAATTCATCGTTCACATACGGGCCGTTCACCCCCTGTGGCAGGTCGCCGGTGGCGCTCTCCATCTTGCGTCGCAGGTTGTCCCAGATCGGGCGCATCTTGTCGAAACTGTCTTTGACGTTGACTGTTACGATCGATACGCCGGTGCGCGATTCGGAGTTGATGAAGTCGACCTCGGGAATCTGCTTGATCGATTCTTCGAGCTTTGACGACACGAGCTGTTCGACACGCTCCGGGCTCGCGCCGGGGAAGTAGGTGATGACCTGCGCTGCACGCACGATATAGCCCGGATCGTAGGCACGCGGCATATTCAGGAACGTGACGATGCCAGTGGCGACGATGGTCAGAACGATCACCAGGGTCAGGCGATCGTTATCGAGGGCCAGACGGGTGATATTCACCGGCCCGCTGCATCCGTGGAGAGCCGGACTTCGAGCCCCGGTCGCATTTTGCTCATCCCCGCGGTCACGATGCGATCGCCTTCGGAGAGCCCGGATGTGATCTCGAGGCCCAGCTGAGAAAGTCGGCCGGTCTCGACTGCGCGGCGCTGTACGACGCTGTGTCCATCCGCAGCGGATTCGACCGTGAACAGATAGCGGCCGTCGTTGTCTTCGAGTACGGCATGTGCCGGCACCTGGAACACACCATCGCTAGCGGCCCTATCCGACGGCGGTTTGCCGCGCACCGTCGCCGACATGCCCGGTAGGATGTTGTACGCGCCATCGTTCTCCATTGAGAAGGTGACTGCGAAGGTGTTGGTATCCTTGTCTGCGCGGGTCGAGACCTCTTTGAGCGTCAGCGGAAAACTCTTGTCCGGTAGCTGGCTGAACTGGGCCCACACGTCGGGGCGGGCACCTTCGCGCACGCGGATCATCAGGCTCTCGGGCACGTTGATTTTGATCAGCAGGTTCGAGGTGTCCTGCAGTGTGTAAACCGGCTGTTTCGCGTTGACCTCTTCGAAATTGTCCACGTGCCGGATCGCGATGCGTCCGTCGAACGGTGCCTCCAGCTGCGTGTATTCGAGGCTTTTGCGGGCAGCGTCGAGGTTCGCCTTGGCGGTGGCGTCCTGCGCCTGGAGTTTGTTGAAATCCGATTTGGAGATGACACCGGTCTTGATCAGCTCGCTGCCACGCCGATAGTCCGCATGCGCCGACGCATATTCGGCCTCCCGGCTTTTGAGTTGAATGCGTACTTCGGCGTCGTCGATTTTGGCGAGCACGTCGTCACGCGACACATCGTCGCCTTCTTTCGCTGACAGGCTTACAAGTTTGCCTGGAATGCGAAAGCTCAAGTCCGCTTTCTTGGCGGCATCGACCACGCCGGGTAGTTCGCGCCAGCTACCCTCGATATCGCTGGAAACGACCATGGTCCGAACGAGCCGGGGCTTTGATTCTGTGGCTGCGGTTTCGTCGACCTGCTGGCAAGCAGTGAGGCTGGCCGACGTCAGGATGCCAAACAGCAGGCGAGCGATCGAATTCGGGGGCATCTGGATTCTCTGCAGCTGGCTTTGATTGTTATTTCATCTTAGCGTGTTACCTATGCAAGTACATGACGAGTCGCGCGCGATCCCCGCTGCTGCACAGCGCGGACTGTTGCCTGACAGGCCTGTGAAAAGCGTTGAATCCGGTCAGGATTGGTGCGCAGCCGCTGCGCAAGGTGGCGAGCTATTGCCGGCGTGCCTGTCATCGCCTTCGGATCCGGCGAACCGTTATACTCAGGCGCTTCGAGTCCAGTTTCGACACTGCCGAGTACGCCAGCGGCCAATTGGTGGGCAACCCGTGCCGCTTGTCGACGCCTTCTTGGACTGGTTCTATTTGGAGGAATGTCCTTGGATGATTTGAATCGATGGCTGGCGCGTGGCATGGCAGCGCTATTGGTCAGCATGTTCGTCGTGTCCGATGCCCTTGCGGATGCGTGGATCTGCACCCAGGGCGAGTTGATACGCGAGGTCACGATCGATTACCGGGCCGCACCTGCACGGTTGCCATGCAGCGTGTATTACACCAAGCGCACCGAGCGTGCCATGCCCCGAGCGGTCTGGAAGGCGAACAGCGAAGAAGGCTTTTGTGAGCGGAAGGCCGAAGAGCTTGTGGCCAAGCTCGAATCCTGGGGCTGGCAGTGCACGACCGACCCGGAAACGGATCGCGCCGAACAGAACAACGAAGCAGCTGACCTTAGGTCGCCGAGCCAGTGACGCGCTGGCCGCATGCCTTGCACGAATGGCGCGCTGTTCGGCCCGTAGGCGACGCTCCGGCACAACAGTGATTTGTTGCCTTTTGCATATTTCAGTATGTTTATTGCCGGCCTGCGAAATCCAGGGGTAGTGCGAGTCTGCTATCGATCAGCGCGACGGTCTGCGATAGGCAACCGATGTGATACGAATCCACGCTGGCCATTGGCGAATAAAACTTGACTGAATAGCAAAGGAGCCTCGATGAGACTGTCCGTATTGTGTTTGGCGTATTGTCTTTTCAGTGCTGTTGCGCATGCGCAAGACGGTGACATCACGTTGGCGGCAGGTGCCTTCGATTATCGGCATACGGGTAGCGCCATGCTCCAGGTCGAGTATCGCCCAGGCATGGATTGGTCCGGGTTCAGGCCGCAGCTGGGCGCCTTTGCAACCAGTGACAGCGCAGCCTATCTCTATGCAGGCATCGGCTACCCGCTGTCGATTACCGACCGCTGGACGTTGCAGCCGAGCATCTCGGCGGGGTTCTATCACGACGGCGCCGATATTGATCTTGGCTACGACCTTGAGTTCTATTCGCAGCTACGCCTGGCCTATCGACTCTCAGACACGACGCAATTGGGCTTGGGTATCGCGCACATATCCAATGCAAGCCTTGGCGATCACAATCCGGGCGCGCAGCTCGCCTACTTCAGCTTCAGTTTCGCTTACTGAGCGCATTCGGCGTGGTACGCCTCGCGATGCTCCACTATCGACGCCGATGGTTGGCTGGGTACATACCCTGACCGGCCGCTACGGCGAGGGCGGTTTCAATCGCTCGCGGTAGGTTGCAGTCCGTTGTGCGCAGCCGAGGCGAAGATTGCGCAGTCCACCCAATTCCTTGATTTGCATTAAGTTTATCCCTCCTATTTGTCGCACACGGTCACATGACCTGCGTCAACAGCCCGGGCAAATCGCCTATCTACACTGATTGTTCAATGCCGTGCAGATCGCAGTGGGATTCGCGCTGCCGGGTGAGCGACAGCTTAGCGCCAGGGATGGAATCACCCTGGACAACGAGGGAGCGTGAGTGCGATGCGATCGATGACCGTGGTCTGGGTGTTGTTCGGTTTTTTTGTCTTGTCACATTCGGCTGCGGCGGCCGAGGGCTGCGTAAGTTGCCACAAAGAGGCGACGCCCGGGGTGGTCGCCGATTGGCAGGCCAGCGAACACAGCAAAGAAGATGTCGGCTGTGCCGATTGCCACGGTAGCGAACATACGACCAAGCACGACATCGACCGGGCCAAGCTACCGATCGTCGAAACCTGTGCCAAATGCCATGAAGACCAGGTGAAGCAATACCGTAGCGGTAAGCACTCGATTGCCTGGGCGGCTTACAAGGCGATGCCGACAACCCATCAGCTCCCCTCTGCATTGACCGATGGTCACAAGGGCTGCGGAGGCTGTCATAAGATCGGTGAGAAGTCTGAAGAAGAGGTGTTGAAGCTCAAGCAGAGCGGCTCGCACTTCGGTCATGCCGCCTGCGATTCGTGCCACACGCGCCACCTGTTCTCGAAAGAAGAGGCTCGCCAGCCGCAGGCATGCCAGACCTGTCATATGGGATTCGATCATCCGCAGTGGGAGATGTACGAAAGCTCGAAACACGGCGTCCGCCACAAACTGAAACAGCTCAGGATCATCCCGGAACATGCGTCGGCGCCGACTTGCCAGACCTGCCATATGCAGGATGGCAATCACGAAGTGCGCACGGCGTGGGGTTTTCTTGCCGTCCGCTTGCCGTTGCCTGAAGACGAACAATGGCAGAAAGACCAGGTGACCATCTTGCAGGCACTCGGTGTGTTGGACCCGGATGGTCAGCCGACCGATCGGCTGGAAGTGGTCAAGGCCGCCGACGTGGCGCGCCTCGATCAGGAGGCGTTCAACAAGGAACGCAACAAGATGATCGGTGCCTGCAGCCAGTGTCACGCCAAGGACTTCGCCGAGGCGGAACTCGCCAAGGGCGACGACATGATTCGTCGCGCCGATCACCTGTTGGCCGAAGCGATCCGCGTGATTGCTGGACTGTATCGCGATGGCGTGCTCAGCAAGCCCGAGGGCTATGCCTATCCGTTCCCCGACCTGTTGACCTTTCACGATGCACCGCGACCGATAGAACAGAAGTTGTTCGTTATGCATCTGAGTCATCGCATGCGGGCATTTCAAGGCGCCTTCCACGGCAACCCCGATTATTCGCTGTGGTACGGCTGGAGCGCTATGGTGCGCGATCTCACGGAGATCAAGGACATGGCAGAGGAGTTGAGGCGCAGACACTCGGGCTGACGGCCGTCTTTGGCCATTGTGCCGGGGCGACTGCGAGCTTGCGTACAAACATGGCTTGAAGCAGTCGACTGCCGAAAGGTAGGGTAACGCCAAGTCGCTTTCGATCCGGGTCAATGCATGCCGCATTGCGTGTTGCGTTTCTATGCAGAACTGAACGTGTTTGTGCCGCACGCTCACCGGCAGGCCGACTGGATGCAGCCGCTTGCGGGGCACCGGTCGATCCTGCACCTGATCGAGGACTGCGGCGTACCGCATACCGAGGTTGCACTGATCTTGCGAAACGGTGCGCGTGCGTCCGGCGAAGAGACGGTCGAAGACGGTGACCGCATCTCGGTTTATCCTGCGTTTGAAGGTATCGCTGCAAGCGGTGGCTTGTCTTTTCATAACAGCGGTCCAAGGCCGCTACGCTTTGTCGCCGATGCCCACCTGGGTGAGCTCGCCCGACGCCTTCGCCTGCTAGGCTTCGACACGCTGTGGTTCAACGATGTTGGCGATCCCGAGCTTGCAAGACTCTCACACCAACAAGAGCGCGTGCTGTTGACGCGCGATCGCAAATTGCTGATGCGGCGCGAGGTAGACCTGGGATGTTATGTCTATCCCAGATCAACGGACGAGCAAATGCGTTACCTGTTGCAGCGCTATCAACTGTGTGACGAGATCAATCCGTTCACGCGCTGCACCGTATGTAACGGGCGGATCGTTGCCGCGAACGCGACGGCGGTTCGCGATATCGTCCCGCCCGGCGTGTTCGCGGTGTTCGATCGTTTTTGGTCCTGTGTCGATTGCGGCAAGGTCTATTGGCAGGGGAGTCATTGGGAGTCGATGTCGCAGTTCGTCGCTGCAGTCTGCCAGGATGCATCCCCGCAGATTGAGCATTAGCGTTCGATCGGTATGGTGACGAAGATCGGCAAGGTGTGAGCCGGGTAAGGCAACGCTCAGCCGGCCTTGTTCGCGTACGGCGGCTGTGCGGATTCGCCAGCCTCGAGCCCTTCGATACCTTTGTTAACGATGTGCAGTTCGGCGACCACCGCGTCGAGCCGGTCGTCGATATCGCCAGCGCCGTTCCTGCATGCTGCTTCGAGGGCAGCGGCAAGGCCCGTCAGGGTTCGTGCGCCGATGCTCGCAGCCATGCCTTTGAGCGAATGCGCAGCGCGTTGCGCTGCGGTCGGGTCGGCGTCGTCCTGCGCCTCGCGGAACTGCGCTTCGAACTCGCGTTTGTCATCGAGAAAGAGGCGCAAGAGTTTTCGATAGAACGCGGGCTTGCCGCGAGCCGTTACCATACCTTGGGTAGTATCGATCCCCGGCAGAGCCGGCGTGGAACCCGGCTTTGCCGGCGCTGCGGCAGACGAGGTCAACACGCTATCCGGCGCTAGCCACTTGGCGAGGGTTGCCAGCATGTGCCGCAGATCGAGCGGCTTGGCGATATGGTCGTTCATGCCTGCTGCCCGGCAGCGTTCACGATCTTCGGCCATGACATTCGCGGTCATGGCAATGACCGGCAACTGTGAGAACTTCGGATTGCGGCGCAGGCGGCGCGTTGCTTCATAGCCATCCAGTACCGGCATCATGCAGTCCATCAACACACCGTCGAACGGTTTGTGTTCGAGCGCGGCGAGGGCCTGCTCGCCATCTTTCGCGATGTCGACCGAGAGACCGAGGGATTCGAGAAGATCAAGCGCCACTTCGAGGTTAAGATCGTTGTCTTCGACTAACAAGACGCGTTTGCCACCGAGTTCGGCCCGATAGGTGGCAAACAACTCCTCTTCGCTCAGCTGCCCGTTTGTACCATCCGACTCGGTATCTTCGCTTGAGCCCTCTGTCAGTCGGACGAAGAATGCGAAGGTGCTGCCCTTGCCTGGCGTGGATTCGACCCAGATGTCGCCATGCATCAGCTCGACGAGCTTTTTCGATATCGCCAACCCCAATCCCGTTCCGCCGTATTTGCGCGTGGTAGAGCTGTCGGCCTGGGTGAACGGGCGAAACAAGGTCTTGGCCTGCTCCGGACTGATGCCTATACCGTCGTCGGCAACAGAAAACTCTACCAGGAACGCGCCGTTGGATCGTTCGCGCAAACGGCAGCCGATCGTTACATGCCCGCCGGGCGAGGTGAATTTGACCGCATTGCTGCCGAGGTTGATCAGGACCTGGCTGAGACGCAAGGCGTCGCCGGTGAAATGGGTGGGGAGGTTATCGGATACCTCGAAGTCGAGGGTCACACCCTTGCTTCGGGCCATCGTGCCCACGATGGTGTCGACCCTGCTGCACAGGGATTTCACGCTGAATCCAGTCTGTTCGATGCTCAGGTGGCCGGATTCGATCTTCGAGAAATCGAGGATGTCGTCGATGATCATGAGCAGACTATCGGCCGCCTCGTGAATCTTGTCGACATAGCCGCGCTGTTGTGGATTCAGGTTGGTGCGACGGGCCAGATGCGACATGCCGATGACGGCATTCATCGGCGTGCGGATTTCGTGGCTCATATTGGCGAGAAACTCGCTTTTCGCCTTGGTCGCAGCCTCGGCCGCACGTTTGGCCTCGTCCAGGCGTACCGACTCTTCGACCTGCTTGGTCACGTCGAGCAGGCTGCCGATAGCCTTGAGCGGTTCGCCGTTGGGGCCGGCCAGGATCTCCGATCGCTCATTGACATAGATGATGCTGTCGTCGGCCATCACCAGTCGGAACTCGAGGTCGAATGGTATGTGTGAGGTGAACAACGTGTTGTGGGCCTGCCTTACTTCCGCTACATCGTCCGGGTGCACGCGGCTGAAGAAGTATTCGAATGTCAGCACGCTGTCGTCTTCCGGCAATTGCAGCATCCGGTACGACTGATCAGACCAGGCGAGCCGCTCATCCGACAGGTCCAGTTCCCAGCTGCCGAGCCCCGCCATTTTCTGTGCCTGCACCAGCAGGCCCTGTTGGCTGCGCTGCAGCAACTCTTCGGCTGTCTTGCGCTCGCTGATATCGCGCACGACACCGGTGAAAAAGGTTTCGCCGCCAATGTTTGCTTCGCGCACGGCAAGGTCCAACGGAAACTCTTCGCCATCTTTGCGCCGACCGACAAACTCGCGAATTCCGCTAAGCACACCGCTCGGAACCGGATTGGCCACATAGCGCGCCAGATGCTGGTCGTGAACGGCAGCGAATGGAGCAGGCATCAGCATGCTGACATTCGAGCCGAGGGTCTCATCTTTGCGGTAGCCAAACATCGATTCCGCCGCGGGGCTGAACTCGTGGATGATGCCCTTGGTATCGATGACGATGATGCCGTCCACGGCGGTGTCGATGACGGCGCGCAGGCGCGCGGTCTGGTCGGTGACGTGGCGCGCCATGTCGTTGAACGAGCGCAGTATCTCGCCCAGTTCATCGTTCGGGATGTCACGTATATAAGGTGCCTGTTCGGTTTCCGGTTCACCGCGGGCCAGCGCAGCCACGGCTGCCTGGAGCCGGTCGAACGGCCTGAACAGCAGGCGATGCTGGCTGGCGAAGTTTACGGTGATGATCAGCGCAAAGATAAACAGAAAGACCTGATGCAGATTCTCGATACTCTCGAAGAGTTCAGCACGCTCAGCGGTCCAATCGATGTCGACTTCAATGCGGCCCAGCTGTGTGCCCGATACCACGAGGGCGTGTGTACGGTGAATCAGTTCAGCATCTGCCGGCGGCGCCGTTTCCTGGTCGGGGAATAGGGGGTAGATCCGTTTGCCGGTATCGTCGTATAGCGCGAGATTGTGCCAACTCTTGCCGAACAGCGAGCGCAAGGTATTCATCGCAGAGAATACGGCAGCGAGATCTCGTTCCAGAAGATGGCCGATAACATCGTTCTGGCCGGCGGCCAGCAATTGATCGCTTTGTTCTACAAATCGTTTCTTCGCCTGTTGGATCTGCAGCGGTTCCCAGTACAGGTGCAAAAATGCCGCCAGCAGCGACATGGCGAGCAACGACGGGAGAAGGATCTTGTATCGCAGTTTCATCGGCTGATCAGCGTTTGACGAAGAACCGATCCAGATGCATCTGCTTGAGCACGAGGTAGTCCTCCAGGCTTGCGATACCGACCCGTTCTATCGGGACTTGAGCCAGCAGGCGTTTTCCCTCGTTGTCCGTGCCCATTCTGAGAAATGCCGCTGCAACCTTGTCGCGAACCGTTTGTGGCACATCCGGCGACACACAGAACGGATGTGGCGGAACCGTTGTGGTGCGGTGAATGATCCTGAGACCATCACGGTACTCTGGTGGCTGGCGGTTCAGAGTGTTCTGCACACCGCCGCCCGCGGCAGTTTCGTTGAGCAGCACGTTGAGATACACCGAGTCATGCGTCTTGACGTACTGTGGCTGAAAGCTGATGCCGAACTTGTCGGTGAGCTCCTGGCGAATCTGCAGCGAGGCGCCAAGTGCATTGGCAGCCGGGAAAGCTATCGCCTTACCGTCGAGGTCGGCCGGCGATTCGATGCGGCTGTCCTTGCGTACCACCAATACACCCTGCAGCCTATGTCCGTGGTCGCGAACCAGGGGTTGATAGCCGGCAAGCCGGTTGGCGACGACGATGTGGTACGGGTTCATGTAGGCGAAGTCGAAACGCCCCGTTTCGAATTCCTCTTCGAAATCCGGGATGCTGGTGGAGCCGCGCAGTTTGAAGCGCTCCCCGGTCTCTTGCTCCAGGCGGTCCAGAATCGGTCGCCAGATGGCGTGCAGCGTGTGCGCGTCGAACTGCGGTACAACACCGACCGTGTAGACTCGTGACTCGCAGTGCGCTGGAGAACTGAGAACCAGCACTATGCAGGCGATCAGCAGGGTCAGGGACCGAGCCGATATAAGCACCAGTTTTGCGTTGAACAGCGTTGTTTTCATCCGTGTGCTTCCCAAGCGCTTGCGAAGGACCGTGAGGCATCCGGGGTCCACATCTGTCCAGCGGCTGAGGATGGCGATTCTTGACTATTCGTTCTTCAATACTGAGAGGGGGAATCGCGTGTGAACGGTATTCCCGGTGCATCAGCCCTTGGTGCCGCCGCATGGTTTGACGATCTTCAATGACGGCCCAGGCAAATTCTTTACAATTTTCCTAGGTTTTGTCCGCATCAGGGAACGCAAATGGAACCGTCAGTCGAGAAAGCGCCGAGACTGCAGCATATGCCTATCTCGTTCTTCGCCGTGGTCATGGGGCTTGCCGGCCTCACCATCGCTTGGGAGAAGGCGCAACACCTCGCCGGCGTCGATCTGCATCTGGATATCCCCTTGGCGGGCATAACGCTGGCCGTGTTTGTCGTGCTCAGCGGATTGTTCGCCGCGAAATGGGTGCGACATCGGCCGGCGGTGATGGCCGAACTGCATCATCCGATCAAGCTCAACTTCTTCCCGACCATCTCGATCAGCCTGTTGCTGCTGGCCATTGTGTTTCTGCCGCTGGCGCGGGAGGCCAGCCATGTCGTGTGGTTCGTGGGGATGGGCATGCACCTGCTGTTCACGTTGTATGTCGTGAACATCTGGATGCATCACGAGCGGTTCGAGGTCCATCACGTGAACCCGGCATGGTTCATTCCGGCGGTCGGCAACGTCCTGGTGCCGGTGGCCGGTGTACCGCTCGGTCATGTCGACATCTCGTGGTTCTTTTTCAGTATCGGCATGCTGTTCTGGGTGCTGCTGATGACGATCATCTTCTACCGCATGCTGTTTCATCACCCGATCGACGAGAAGCTCATGCCGACCCTGTTCATCCTGATCGCACCGCCGGCGGTCGGCTTCATCGCCTATATGCGCCTGGTCGGCGAGCTCGATGCTTTCGCCCGCATTCTCTATTTCAGTGCGCTGTTTCTCACGTTGCTGCTGCTTACGCAGACACCGCGTTTCTTCAAACTGCGTTTCTTTCTGTCTTGGTGGGCCTATTCGTTTCCGCTGGCGGCCATCAGCATCGCCAGCCTGCTGATGTTCGAGAAAACGGCTGCATCGGCTTATGCCTGGATCGGCGGTGTGTTGTTGCTGGTGTTGACGGCAGTCGTCGGTATGCTGATCGCGCTGACCGCAAAGGCGGTCATCGCGCATAAGATCTGCGTGCCCGAACACTGAGCAACAGGCACGGCGGTTTGGCGTCGATGCAGACGTTCAATCGTCATGCGGCAACGCGGGCGGCAACGACTGCCCGTTGGCGATGGCGCTGACGGCGGTTGCCGGGTCGGTCTCCGAGGTGGTGATCACCTTCAGCCCACGCGAGGTAAGACGTTGGCGAAAGTTATCGCCACAACCCGCCGTCACGAGCACGTCGAGCGCAAACAGTGGATGTTCGTCGCCGTGGTATTCGTGCAGGCTCATCGATTTCGGCAGGTCCAAACGTTCCACCTCGCTGAGAGCCTCACCGGCATCGGTCCGGTACACGATGAAGCGCCGTGCCTTTCCGGCATGACCGGTGATCGTTCGAAAATTCTGACTGGTTACGCCGATCAGCATCGCTGTGTCCTCGAGATCTGTGGGTATATCGGCCCGGCCGTGAAAGCCGTATCGCCGATAGCTCATCTAAGAGCAGTAATCGGTTTCGTGCATTGATAGAACGCATCTGGCTGTCACAAGCTGCCTGTGGCGAAAGCCGCGCGGTTGTCTACGGCGCTGAACCGAATTCCCGTTCCGACGTATACGTCTCGAAAGGTTAAAATGGGCGATACCTGCAATCCGGCATAGAAGCCGACAATCAACAACAGGGAAATTCGATGCGCCGTTTTTTCAATCCGCTATTGTCGTTGTTCACTGTGGTCGGCGGGCATGTTCTCAATCGCCGGCTAGACCTCGCGTTGTTATTTTTTACCGCCCTTCTCCTGCTCAGCGTGGGGTCGTTCTACTTTGTTCCGTTGTTCCTGTGGGGTTCGGACGCCGGTGCGATATTGAGCGCCGGTCCTTCGCTGAGAACCATGGCCTACGCACTACTGGCAGTCTTGGCTGTATTCATACTGACAAGCGTTGTCGTCAGTTTCGTCGGGGCCCGGCGGGCAGCGGAGCGGCCTGCGCTGAGCAAGGCCGGTGTGGTCGGCGGTATGTTGGCTTCGCTGATCAGTATTCCGCTCACGTTCTGGATCGGCGTGGCCGACCTCAGCTACCTCGAACTCTCCACGTGGCAGCCTGCCGGCGGCTTCGACGATGTCGAAGCTGACGACAGTGGCGAGCGGGTCAGAACCTACAGCTTTTCCTCCCGGTTCTTTCACCAGACGGTTCGTTTCGGCGGAGAGTGGGTGTCGGCTGCCGACCTCGAGGACCTGCCTGCCGGCGATGCCTATCTCTCTGGTCGGATACTGTTCAATGAGCGTCCCGCAGCCGGCGTTTCGCTGATGCTGATCATCGGCAGCAAGTATGTCTCGGCCTTGTTGATCACCGATGACGATGGTTTGTTTTCAGTCTCGGTGCCGCCAGGGGAATGGGTGCTGAATCGCATCGAGATCGAGGGCTGGAGCGAACGCCCGGCCGATGGCGAGTTCAGTGTTGTCGGCGGGCCGAACCCACCGCTGACCGAGCGGCAGTTCACAGAAGGTCCATCCTTCCAATCAGAGGGTCTGACCGTCGTTGCCACCGCGCGGCCCGTCCCGTTACCTGAATTGCAGCTGGCGATCCGCCCCAACGTGCAAGTTACCTCGCCCGCCGGCGAGCGTGAATCGGCAGATGGGGCGCAGCACACGATCGCCTGGGAGTCCTTCGAATCCGCCAGCCGTTATCAGCTGCAGCTGATGCAGGTTACGCGTGACGGCTCGTCCACAATCTACTCACCGGTGGCCTGGGTCAACACAGACGCACAGCAAGTACCCTTGACTGACTTTGAGATAGTCGACGACGGGGCGGGCGATGATCACGAGTACGCGGTGCAGGTGTTTGCCTTCGACAGCAGCGGAAAGTTGCTGAGTGACAGCGGGGGAGCGTCACGCCGGACAAGTCTGCTATTGAAAGGTAAACGAATCGTCGAAACCGAAACATTGCTGGCCTTGGGTAACTACGCGGACCTGACGCGCGCGAATATGGAAGAGGAACTTGAACTGAGGTATCGCGACAACAAACGTCTGAGTGCTGCCAGAACGTTGCTTGACGATGGCCTTGTCGATGCGGCCCGCACGCTGTTGGAGCGGGTCGAAGCGAGCTCGCTCGAAGAAGAGCGATTGACGGTCTCCGGGATGATTCTCGCCAGCGAGGGGCGTTGCGATGAGGCCAAGGAAGAACTGGATCGGGCGAACTCGCTGCGCGGCACCACGTGTTATCCGCAGATCTACAGCGAGCGCTGCGCCACCCAGTGAACTTTCAAACTGCGCTGATCAGCGCGATGCGCCGTCGTCGAGCTTTAGCTGCGGCGCCGGCCTTGCTTGGTGCCGGCCGGCGCTCGATACACGCTGCATCAGATCATTGGACGATCTGCAACTCGACCTCGGCCAGGGTCTCTGCACGTACCGCGGCGGTAGCCCATAGACGCTGCAGGCGCGCGACCAGGGCCAGGTCCGCATCGGTGAACAGATCCTGCAGGTAGTTCGCGGACAGCGGCTGATAACGCAATGCCGCTTTTATCGTTACCGGTCCATCGGTCTGGATCGGTACCCGGTACACCACCGTATCGCTTCCGTTGTTGAAATCATCATCAGTCATGGCCTCACCGATTACCGCGATGTCATCGGTCGCGACATGTTTGTTGAAGCCGCTGGGCGTCAGGCGGTTGTCTTTGAGATAGGCATTTGCCGAAAGCAGTGTATGAGTCAAAGCCTCGTCGGTATCGCCCATCACGGTTTCATACACCTGCACCTGGCTCGGTTCGCTGATCAGCGTATGATGCGGTTGGTAGGCGACTTGCGTGGCGTCGTCGTCGACACCCTCGATGCGCCCGTCGGCGTGCATCTCGCCCGAGCGGAACACTTGCTGCCCATCGGCATCGACAACCTGGAAG
Organism: Thiosocius teredinicola; assembly: GCF_002009425.1. Lineage (NCBI taxonomy): Bacteria > Pseudomonadati > Pseudomonadota > Gammaproteobacteria > Chromatiales > Sedimenticolaceae > Thiosocius > Thiosocius teredinicola. The sequence goes on along the minus strand of NZ_CP019936.1, from coordinate 4,179,215 downwards.
TCGATCCACACCCGGCGCGATGGGTAGCCGGTCGGGAGTTTATGGCCACTCAAGTTGATGACCTCGAGCTCGACATCGAGTATTCCGTCGCTACGTTCAGCGGAAACCAATCGCAGTTCGGCGGAGGTTTTCAGAAAGCCGCGGGCTGTTTCGACCGCGTCGGCAATGCCGGATGTGGTCACGCCCAGTTCGTCGCGGTTCTTGTCGAGCATGTCGAGCACCACGGTGTTTGCGCCAGCGAACAGGTGGCGCTTGAAATCGTCTACCGGCGCCAAGCGGCGCGGCCGGGTCGCCATGCGCACGCCATCGGCAGAGGGCATGTGGCAGTCCTGGCAACTCTGTGGATTGGTGCCGTTGTCGGCGTAATCGCTGTTCTGCCACTCGGTATACACCGCCTGTTCCGGAAACTCGTGGCCGGTCGTCGTGCTGATCACCACGCCGTCGCTGTTCACGACCGGCGTGTTCAGGTTGTGACAGGTGGCGCACATCGCCGAGTCATCCATATGCGCTGCGTGTTGCGCCGTGAATCCCGACTGGCGCTGCATCGTGTCCGTCACCGGTGACTCGTACTGGCCGTAGGAAACGCGTTGCCACTTGTCATCGATGGTCGGAATGTCGAATCCGCCGGAGAACGACGACAACTCGCCGAGCCCGTTGTCCTCGATCTGGTGGCAGGCGGTGCAACCGACACCCTCCATTGCCTGGCTGTGATAGGGATTGTCGGGGTCGAGAATGCCTTCGTCGTCGAGCAGCGTCAGCTGGTTGCCGTCATAGTCGGCGTCGACACCGGCCATCGGCGCGTGACAGCGCAGACATTTCTCGGAGATCACCTCTTCGAGTTCCGGATGACGCTTGATTTCGCTCGCGACCTTGGCCTGGAACACCGGGTCACGTGCAGCATGGGCCATCATCGTGGCAGACCAGTCTCGAACCAGGGAGACGTCTTCACCGTTCCGATCACGTAGATCGTCATGGCACGACGAGCAGTTGGCGGAACCGGAAAAATGCGTCGATTCAAATGCCTCGTCGAAATTCGGCTCGGGAACGATGGATTCGCTATGGGCAGTCGATTCAGCTGTAGGAATATTCGGCGATGCCGGATCGCTATCGGCGCGGGCGTGTGCATGGGTGAAGACTGCGGCAAATAAAACTGAACCGATCAGCGCAGTACGAACAGCAAAAGACATCTCAGGACCTCCCGTCGGCCACTCGAAATACGTGGAAATTGATGGATGCACGCGCTATCGGCGGTCGCTGCGCGAACTGATCGCGACAGACTTCTGACGTGCCTTGAATGTGCGCAGGTTAACGGGATGCGGATTTTGCCGAGAGTGTTTCAACCCCCCAGCGTGGCGCTTTTCACAACGCAAATTTATGTCGCCGGCGGCTGTTTGATTGTGCGCGCTGTGGCCGAAAAACAAACGTCGGGTGTGCTGGTGACGACGAACTCGCGTTCGGCGATGTCGAGCGGCGTGTGGCAACCGGTGGCCGGACCCGCTAAATCAGACGTGTTAACTTAGGCTAAGCTTGAGAGCTATGTGGCGGCCAATCCTGTTGGACTTTGGATTCGTGTACGGCATGTGCCCGTCTGAAACAATAACAAAGAACAACAATGGCCATGAATGCTCATACCAGATCCTCCCTGTTTCTCGTTTTTCTCGTCACGCTTGCTTCACTCAGTGGCTGCAATACTCAGCTGACCCGCGAACAGTCCGACAACTACTATGACGATTGCATGCGCGAAGGAGGTAGTCGCGCCGGCAAGGTGTTTGTCTGCCTGCGCGCGATCCATTCCGGAAATTATTCCGGCACCAATCTGGCCGACCTTTACTTCATGAAGGGCATCCACCAACAAGACGGCGGACAGCACGGCAAGGCGATATCCGATTTTACGGATGCACTGGAGATCAATCCCAACGACGCCGAGGCCTATTTCTATCGCGGTTGGTCGCAGCGCGAGCTGGGTAATCTCGGCGAGGCTCAGGCGGACTTCGATACAGCGTTGCGCTTCGGTCACAACGCAGAGTACGAGCGGGCCGCGCGTGAGACCGCGCAGGAGATCGATGATCAGTATCGATATTACGAAGAGTCGCTACGCCCGCAGCCGACATCCCTGGTGTTGAATGGGATGTGGTGCCCCAGCGTGCAACGCGACAGCGTTTTCTACCCGGCCAACGAGATTCATATCGACGTGGTGGTAACGGATGCCGGCGGTGGTTACCAGAGCACGGCGCTGCCATCGAAGAGCGGTGTCTACAAAGGGATCAAGAAGGGAGCGAAGCGTCGCATCGGCAAGACCGTCTGGCGCGGCGTCGATCAGCCGATCAACGTGCAGGTCGTGATGTGGGAGTATGACGATGGCGGACCGCTGGTTGATAGCCTGACAGAGATCGCTGTTGACTTTGCGCTTACGCGCGGCACCAAGACACTCAGCAAGGCGGCGGTGAGGCAGGGGGTGAATGCGACGGCCGCGCGTACAGGGCGGTATGCGGCGAAGCAGGCGATCGAGCAGTTCGATCTGGGCAGCCAGTTGTCGCGCCGGATCTCGTCGCTTCCCAAGGCCTTGGTCGGCGCAAACAATGACCTGGTGGGCGCTATCGGATTGGCCAACGCGTCATCCGACAGCTACGGGCCGCCTGCGACAGAAGCGAGCTTTCGCTATGATTTCTATACCCGGCTGAGGGGCGGTGGTGCGGATTGTCGTGTCTACTTCGAGTTCGCTGACTAACCTAGTGCCGGCGACTGCCCTGTTGCATCGAGGCAGATGCCTAGCGGAGCGTTGCGACCCATCGAGCCGTTCCCGCTAAACTTGTCGATCTCTGATTTCGAGCGTCTGTTGCCGTGACTGCCCCGTTTCTCGGTCCCTTGTTCATCGTTGGCCTGTCGCGCAGCGGCACCAAGCTGATTCGCGACCTGTTGAATCGTCACCCGCATATTGCGATACCGGTCGCTGAAACCCATTTTTTGCCCCATTTGTTCGAACGGATCATCGGCGACGACGTCGTGCCGACTTCGCCGAAACTGCGGCAGTTCGAAGAGTTGCTGAGCGGCTCGACATTTCTGCGACGTCTACAGCAACGGGGCAGCGTGCCGGACTGGCAGCAACTGAAACAGGCATTTGGCCGACCGACCTGGCTTGAGGTCATCGAGCAGGTACTGCGGCTGTACGCCGGCAGTGCTGACGATGCCAGGGTGATTTGGGGTGACAAGACACCACGCTACCTGGCGCACATGCGATTGCTCAAACACCGGTTTCCACAGGCCCGCTTCCTGCACATCGTGCGCGACCCGCGGGATCGTGCCTTGTCAGTCAGACAGGCATGGGGCGGTAATCTTTATCTTTCGGCAGACGATTGGCGGCAATCTCTGATGCAGGCAGCGCGCGATGCCCAGGCCCTGGGTAGTGACTATAAGACGATACGCTACGAGGATCTGCTCACATACCCGGAACAAACGATGCGCTCCGTGTGCAAGTTTCTCGACATCGATTTCTCGCCCGACACGCTGGTACTGGATCGTCCGGTTGAGAATCTAGGTGATCCCGACGACGTAACGCGCAAGCAATCGACGATCGTCGCGAGCAATGTCGGGCGGTTTCACGACCGCTTGAATACCCGCCAGCGGCGCCGAATCGAGCAGATCGTGTTCCCGATCGCGCGGCAGCTCGGCTCTGCGCCGACGGTCAATGACTTGGATCATCGACCACCACGCTGGTTCGAGCGCGCATGGTGGCTTGTTCCGCATGGCTGGAACAATGTGGCGTTTCACGTTCGTCGCTGGGGCCTGGTGGCGGGTCTGCGCCATGGCTTTCTGCGCATCCAGTCCAAGCGTTGAACGCCGTTGTGCCGTATCTGAATCAGACAGAGTCGACGCAACTCGCATGCAGTGCACCGAACAGGTGTGCAGGCCGCGCGGGTAGGTCCGTTTCGATCGAGCAAACGCAGACGCCATGAACGGTCGCTATACACGTTGGATACGGTATTTGTTGCTGGCGGTGGTGGTCTACCTGCTGGTGCGTCATGTTGTAGGGTCGTCCGACGATTATCAGTTCGTCGCCAACCTCGACTGGCGCTATCTGTTACCCGTTATCGCGTTGAGCGTCGGCAACATTCTGCTGGATGCACTGCGTCACGTGATTACGGCGCAGCACCTGGGCAAGCGTCTGCCGCTGAAGCTGGCCTTTGTCTACCTGGTGGTGGCGCGTTTTCTCAACAAGTTCGTTCCACAGTCCGGTGTGGCCTACAAGGCCCACGTGCTGCGCAAGGCCGGCGGGTTCGGTGCCGGCGAGCTGCTGACCGGGTTTGGCTCGATGGTCTGGGTGCAATTGATGGTGTCCTTGCTGCTCGCACTGATCGTGGTGTGGTCAGTGCGCCCGTCGCTCGCTATCCACGGCGTGTCGATCCTGACGTTGTTGTTGGCTGGCGTTGTTGTGTTGATTGTCTCGACCGTGGGCATTGTGCTGATCGCCGCAAAGATCGAGTCATCGCAGGCACGGCGAGAAACTTGGGGGCGCCGGCTGATGTTGCGCCTGGCGAGGTTGGTGAGATCTCTGTTGCGACTGATCCGCGATCCGGCTTTGTTCACACTGAGTTCGGGGATCATCGTTGTCGCTACGCTGGTGTCGCTGCTGCGGCTCTACCTGTGTTTTCGCATGATCGGTGTCGGGGCGGAACTGGTGTTGTTGGTGTTGTTCGTAACGCTGAACCGGGCGCTGACGATATTCACCATTACACCGGGCAATCTCGGGGTAACCGAATTCCTGTTTGGTCTGTTGGCACAGGGCGTCGGAATCGGCATGGCGCAGGGAGTGATGGCGGCCTTGATTATCAGGTTGGTGACGTTTGCCGTGTTGGCGTTGTTGGGTGCGATCTTCCTCGTGACTGCCAGGCATGCGGTGTTTGGTGACGAGCCCCCCGCGACGAGGTAAGACGGCCGATCGAGATGGCTCGGCCGGCGAGTTGGCAGGGTTGCTTAACGACGTTGCGCGAGCATGTCGTCATAGACCTCGAGATAACGGCGCGCGATCCGGTCGAACGAGAACATCTCTGCAACCTCGCGACACCCAGCGGAAAGATCGGCCAGGCTTTCCCGCCGTGCAAGGACATGGCCGAGTGTCTGTTTGATCGCTGTCGTGTCGGTATCGTCGATCAACCAGCCGCTTTTCCCTTCGTTGATTGCCCGGGGCGAGATCCCGCAACGGGTGGCCGCAACGGGCACGCCTGAGGCCAGAGCCTCGACAATGACGTTGCCGAAGCTCTCGAAGCGCGAGGGCAGGGCAAGTACGTCGCTCATGCGCATGATGGGTGCGATATCTTTTTGCTGTCCGAGATAGACGATGTCGCCATCGGAGCGTGCGACTTCATCGTTCACGCGGTCGAGTAGCGGGCCTTTGCCGGCGATCGCAAGTACGGTGTTGTGGCGATCGCCACGCATCGCCGACCATGCATCGAGCAGTTCCGGCAGCCCTTTGCGTGGCGCCAGTTGGCCACAGAACAGCACCACGGTTCTGCCATCGAGCCCATGCTGTTCACGAATTCGTGCCTTTTCTTCGGCGCTCGCGGGTTGGAAGCGGTCGAGATCGACACCGTTGTCGACGCGAATCAGGCGCTCTTGGGGTATGCCGAGCGGTTCCATGTCCGCTTCGATCAGATCGTCGAGGATCGCGAAGCGGTCGATGCGTTGCGCCGCTTTGCGCAGAATTTTTGCCGCGGGGCTGCGGGTGATGCGGGTGATCTCACCTTCGGCATGGTCGCCGCCGATACTGGGCTTGGCCAGCATGGGCGGGCCGTTTCGCCCGCGGCCCAACGCCACGCCCAGCACCATGGGGGACAGGGCATGGCCGTGGATGATGTCCCAGTCGGCAAGGCGTTTACCGACGCCGATCGATGTCGCGAAGCGGCTCGCGCCGCGCAGGCCGCGGACATCTGAAAAAGGAATCGCGCGAACGCGGATCCCATCCGGCCAGGCGACTGCTGTGCGCTGCTTCCAGGGACAGCTTGTCAGCATCTCGACGTCGACGCCGAGTTGGCCCAGGGCTCGGGTGAGATAGAGCGCCTGCAGCGGCGCGCCAGTCCGATTCAAAGGCGGAAAGGTCTGGCTGACCATCAAGACGCGCAACGGGTCCCCCAATACAGAAACGACATAGTTGTGTTAGCCTCACCAAAATTAACGTCAAATAACACTGAGGGCCAAGATGGAAAACACATCGGTCACTCTGGTCATTGTGCCGCGCGAACGCTTCAGCCTCGCTGCTGAATCTCTCAGCGACGTATTGTCGCAGATACCCGAAGACGTACCCGTCGTCTACGTCGAAGGGAATCCACCTCCCAAGGTGAAAGCAAAACTACACAAGATCGGGGCAGGGCGCGTCCACTTTGTGGCGACTGAAGGGTATGTCGCTCCCAACCAGGCGCGCAACATCGGCTTCCGCCGGGTCTCCAGCAAGTACGTGGTGTTTCTCGACAACGATGTCTGGGTCGAGCCACGCTGGTTGGAGTCGTTGGTCGACTGCGCCGAAGAAACCGCTGCAGAGGTTGTCGGCCCCTTGTACCGACAGGGCAGACGTGAAGATCGCGAAGTGCACATGGCCGGTGGCTTGGCGCACATCGTTGAGCGCGACGGCGTGCGGCGCGTGAAGTCCACGCACGACTACCAGGGGCAGCCCCTGGATGAAGTGCTGCCCAAGGTGCAGCGTGGCGAGACCGAGCTTGCCGAGTTTCATGGTGTGTTGATCCGGTCGGACGTGCTGCGCGACATCGGCGGACTCGACGAAGGCCTGATGTGTACGCGCGAGCACATCGATTTCTGCATGACGGTGCGCAACCGCGGCGGCAAGGTGATGTTCGAGCCCGCCAGCCAGATCACCTACACCCGGCCGCCACCGTTCGCGTGGAGCGACCTGGCCTTCTTCAGCCTGCGTTGGTCGGAAGACTGGTCGCGCAAAACCCTGGAACACTTCTGCGAGAAATGGGACGTGGACCGGGGGCAGATCCCCTACCTGATGATCTGGACCAAGAAACAGCGCTATCGCTTTCTCGATCCCTGGTATACGCGCACCACGCAATGGTTGGCGCGACGGTTCGGCAGGGATCGTGTCGTCAAGGTGATGAACGCGACGATCTATCCGATCGAAGGTGCGTTGAACCGCGCGATGATGCGCCTGATGCGATTGCGCGGTAACTGATCGCCGCTGCAGCGCTCAGCTGCCCAGGCGGCGTCGCACTTTCTTCATCAACACCCGCAGCGCATTCAGCCGACTGCGGGTGCGCGGTCGGATCGTGTATGAACTCTTGCGATCGATGCGCAGCGCTTCGGGTATCTCGGCGTCGCGTTCGGCGGCGTAGGCCTTGGTCAACGCATCCGCCAGGTCTGGGCAACCGAGTTGCTTGGCAATCGCCACCGTTGCCGGCATGGCCTGCGACGCCTTTCTGCCGAACAGCATCCCCAGGTCGAGGTGATCTTCCAGATCGTTGGCCAAGCGCATCAATACAATGTCGGCATCCTGTGATCGGAGTGCGTCGGGATCGCTGTGCATCGCATCGATGGTCTCGCTGTTCCATGGCATGCGCGAATACGCCTGCACCAGTCGGTCGACTGATGCCGACGCATACGCGCGAACCAGCTCGGTACGCTTAGATGTCACACCGATATCCGCATCGCCGAACTGCCCCTGCATATAGCAGGCGTGCAGCAGACCGGCGACGACAACATCGGGTGCGGCGCCGTGTGCGGCCAGGATGCTGGCGGTACCGACAAGGTGTGCGAGAAACGGTTTGCCGTTCGAACGATAACGTCCGCTGAACAACACGATCGCCAGGTCGTAGGCGCGGCGGGTGTCGCCCAGCGACGCTTCCGAATAGCCGAGGGTTCGCAACTGGGTATACAGCTGCAGATTGGTTTGCGCGTATGCGTGTGCGGTATCGACGGCCGACAACGGCGATTCACCTGTTCTCGAGTGCAGGAGTGCGGTCGAGTCTAGCAGGATCGTGTACGGCGCACAGGGCCGCGGCTGTTCGAATCATCCGGGTGGCGGCGCTGAAAGAGCAGACATGCACCGACGTCAGGGCGCTGTTAAGCGCTACCTGACCGGTGCGAGTCGATATGTCTGACGGTGGATGCTGACCGCACCCAAGCGTGAACCGTTCGGATCAGCCACCGATACCCAGCAGGCGGCCGAAAAATCCTTTCTTCTTCGGCTTGAACGTCGCCGCCTCAGCCTGTGCCTTGGTGGTGGCCTTGGCAATGATCTCCGCGAGCACGGCGTCGGCTTCCGCGGCCTGCTGGCGCTGCTCGTCGGTGAAGCGGTGTGCATCCTCGGGCAGGCCCAGGTGCGTCAGTCGTTCAATCCAGAGGCGCAGCGCTTCGCGCGCACCGAGCAGGGCGAATGCAAACGACTTGCTGGGTACCGCCAGTGCCAAGCGCGTACTCAGGCGGGTCTGCTCCTGCAGTTTGGCCAACTTCTCATCCGTAAAGTCGACGCGCTGGCCGCCCATTCGCGAGTTCTCGTTGAACGCGGTTTCGATATCGGGCAAGGACTGATACAGCGAGTAGCAAAGCAGCCCCTCGTCGGTATTGGCGCGTTCAATCGGTGCCTCGGCCCATCCCTGTCCCGGAAACCAGGCAACCAGGGTGCCGCAGGCGCCAAGGCGGTAGTCGGGCAGCTTTTCGGTCTCGCTGTAACCAGCGAGCTCGTGTTTGAGCCAAGCGGTAATGTTCTTTTGTTTGAGTGTGTTGGATAACAACACGGCGCGCGAAAACAGCCCGGCTAGATCACTCTCCGGATCCTCAACGAGCTGGCGCAGTTCTGCGATACTGGACGACATTGTCCGACCCTCCACCCTTCGGCACTTACTTTCTTTTACTTTTATCGGTCGACTTTGCCGCTTCCTGAAGGAAAACGGCACCCAAATTGGGGTTGCGCCGGTCCGAAATTAACCCATGTTGCTTAAAGCCGAATGTCGATCCCGGAGCACCGGGACGGCGCCACGATCCGGGCAACGACTTTCCGCAGGAAGAATAGTCTTCCCAAACGCGGCGGTGTGCAAATTGTTCGCGGCTCGCCGCAGGTGAATGCCGGGAGCCCGGTTCAGCGAGTGTGATCGCGTTCTCGACAAACCGCCGAGCGGGGCGCCGCAAAAATCACCGTCAGCGCTGAAAGCCCAATGCCTGCAGACCGGACTGGACGTCGGGATCCTGCAACAGCGCCACGAATCTCTGCACCACGGGCAGTTCCCAGCGGCTCTCCGGAATCACGAAATCGTAGTGTTCTTCCTGCAGCGGGATGAACTCGAGTTCGTACAGGCGGGCGACGGTATCGATTGCGATACCCCAGTCGGCCCGCCCCTGGGCTACCGCCGTGGCGACCGCGTTGTGCGATTTGGTCTGCACCGCATAGCCGGCCGGCTGGGCGCCGTGCAGTAGCTCATCGATCAGCACGCGGGTTCCGCTGCCGGCATTGCGATTGACCATGACGCAGTCGGCGTCGCCCAGCGCGGCGGCGACCGCCTGCTGGGGTGTGGCGATGCCCTTGAAGCGTGCATCGCCCCGCCGGTAAACAAAGCCCTGCATGCGGCGGTAGCCTTTCAGCAAACGCATGCCGGGTTCGAGGTAAGGCGTGTTGTATTCGCCCGATTCCGGGTCCATCAGGTGAATGCCGGCAATATCGCACTCACCACGCCTGACCGCAGCCAGTCCGCCCTGGCTGCCGACGTGCATGGATTTGGTTGCGAGCCCCTCTTTCTGCAACTGCTGCAGCAGGTAGTCGAGGCCGACGCAATGTGAGCCGATGGTGACCAGATCTGCCGGCGCAAGCGAGCGCGACAACAACTGCACCTCGACCTTGCTGCCGGCCGGCAGCAACTCGGTCTGTGCATCGACCCGAATAAAGCCGTCGGCCTTGCTGAAGGCGGTCACCGCGCCGGAACTCTTGCCCATCGGGTAGGCGGCGAATCCGTCGTCGGTGCGCATCAGGCTGACCATCGAGAACTCGGCACGTCCACGTTCCGAGCTCAGGCGCATCGGTAGCTCGGCGACCACCCGCTCATGCGTCTGCACCGGCATGCCCGCCATCGCGCGCAGCACCGGCGCGACGAACTGATGAAAGGTGAAGATCGCCGAGGTCGGGAATCCCGGCAGGATCACCACGGGCTTGCGCCCGGTCACCGCCAGGCACAATGGCTTGCCCGGTTTGATTGCCACACCATGCACGATGACGCCCGGGTCCGACAGGGTGCTGACGACGTCGTATGACAGATCGCCGGCTCCCTTGGAGGTGCCGCCGGACAAAATGACGGCATCACAGTCGAGCGCATGCCGTAGTGCCTTTTGCTGAGCCTCGTATTCGTCCGGCAGTGCGCCGAGCCTGACCGGCTCACAACCGATCTCGCGCAATGCGGAGGCGACGATCGAGCCGTTCGAATCGTAGACCTGCCCGGCGGCCAACAGTTGCCCCGGTTGTACCAGTTCGTCGCCGGTCGAGATCACCGCGACGTGCGGGCGGCGAAACACCGGCACTTCGGCCAGGCCGATCGCAGCCAACACACCGATCTCGCGTGAGGTCAGCAGCTGGCCTGCCCGCAGTACGGTTTCGCCGCGCCCGACATCGGTGCCGGCGAAAGCGATAAAGGCGCCGGCCGGTAGCGGCTTGCCGATCTGCACCCTCTGGCGGCCGTCGCGCTCGACCAGTTCGGTGTCTTCGATCAGCACCACCGCATCGGCGCCGCGCGGCACCATGCCACCGGTCGCGATCACGCTGGCAAACCCCGCCGTGACCGTGCTGCGCGGCTCGACACCGGGCGTCAGCACATCGTCGGTCAGCGCCAGTACCACCGGCGCATCCTCGCGTGCGCCGACGGTGTCTTGTGCGCGCACGGCAAAGCCGTCCACGTTGGCGCGATCGAAACCGGGCACATCGACCGGCGACTGGATGTCGCTCGCCAGAACGCGGTTGAGTGCGTCGTCGAGGCTGACCGACTCGTCGCCGAGTGGCTGCGGGTCGGCGGCCTGCCAGAAACGCTGCAATGCCTCTTCAGCGGTCGCAACGTCCAGGAACTGGCGTTGGCTGGCGGCGCGCCTGCGTTCGACGAGGGAGCTGGCGTCGGTCATGAAGTTCGGTCTCGCTGGCTGATACGGTCGAGTTTAATAGAGATGGACGGTGACCATCGTTTCCGCAGGATGGCCTTCGCTGTTCTCGGGGATCAGGATGTAGCCGTCGGCAGCAACCAGGGTCGACAGCAGCCGGTTCTCGGCGGTTGCCAAGGGCTCGGCCCCTGCGGCGTCGATTCGCACGCGGCAGATGTCGAGCTGGCCGATAGAGGAAACCACCTTCCGTTTCAGCGGCATTTGCCGGGTGTCATGTGATGCGCCACTGGCGTTGCCGGCGAGATGACGCACCAGGTACGAGCCCAAGCGGTCGTAGGCGCACAGACAGGCAAGCGGTCGTCCCGGCAGCGCCAACACGGGCCTCTCAGCAGCGAAGCCCAGGGCCGTGCTTTCGCCCGGGTTCATCGCCACGCCGTAGATGTCGATGCGGCCGACTTCGGCCAATGTGGCGATGGCGAAATCGTTCACACCCTGGCCGGTACCACCGGCGGTGATGACTGCATCGCTGTCAATCGAGGCCAATGCATTTTTGAGCGCCGCTGCGCTGTCGACTCGTGCCGCGTGCACGACGCGGCCGCCGTCACGCGCGATCGCGGCGGTCAGTGCGGGACCATTGGCGTCATGGGGTACACCACCGACGAGCAGGACCGTGATACGCGGCCGGCTGATCACATCGACCTTGTCGCGTCGGTCGAGCGCCAACCAGGCGATGTCCTGCGGTCGCAACCGGCGACCGGCGCTGAGCAGCAGGGCGCCGGTCTCGAACTCCTCGCCCGCGGCGATCACCCCGCTGCCGGGCGCGACGGTTGCGGAGACTTCCAGCGTGCGGGCGCGTTGCTCGACCTGTTCCTGCTCGATTACCGCATCGGCGTTGTCCGGTAAGGCTTCGCCGTTCGCCAATGGCACGGCTTCTGCCGATTGCAGCGGCGTCGCAGCGTCGGTCTGGCGAAACGGCAATGGACTGTAGTCGCTGGCACCGACCGTGCCGGAAGCTGCCAGGGCGTAGCCATCAAGCGTCGCAATCGTGTTTGATGGACAGGTGTGTTGCGCATGGATATCGCCAGCCAGGCATCGACCCACCGCGTCGTTCAGGGGAACCGATTCAACATCCAACCGCGGGGCCAGGCGATCGATCCAGCCGGTCGCGGTGGAGATCGATTGACGATGGAAGATTGGGGCGCCCGGCATGCTGATCGTGGTGACTGTGCAATTGCACCATCATAGAGAATATGCGGACGGCTGTGGTATCTGCGTGGCCGGTGCGGTGTTTGGCAGTGATCGATTACTGCCTGCAACCGGTCGACGCAGACATCTCTGTGCAGTCGTAGAGTGGCGTCAGCGCCGCCGTGGTCGATGACGGGTCACGCAATGCGCCGCGATACGCTGCGAGCTTGGCTTCGATCTCGCCGCCGACGAAACGCTGGGGATAGGACGCCTCGCGCCGCTCGCGTTGTTCCTTGTCGCTGACCCAGCGTTCTGCAGTGTCGAATGCCGCAACGAAATCGATCTGCGTACCCAGGGCTTGTTTGAAGTAGGCGGTACCGAAATCGGTGAAGTCGCTGGTGGCGCCGCAGCCGAACGATCGGCGGTTGGCGGCGGCCGCGGTGATGATCAGGGTTTGTGGGTTACGCAGTGGTTCGACAAAACCGCCGGAGTAGCAGCTCGATACAACAATAACGCGCCAGCGGATGCCGGCGTCATCGAGCGCCTGCCTGACCTGGCGTGGATTGAGGTCGTCGAGCTTCACCGGCCCGAAGTGCAGTGAGAAGCGGTGATCGTCGCTACCGTGCGAGGTCATGAACAGGAACAGGATGTCTTCGTCGACATCCATGCGATCGGCCATGCCGTTCAACAGTGCTTGCAGATTGTGTCCGTTGGCCAACGGGTATTGCGACGTGGTTTCTACATTGTTGACCAGGATGGCGGAATGTTGCTCGGTGTCGAAACGCTCGTCGAACAGGTCGCGCACGTACTCCACCTCGTTGAGAAACACGTTTTCGAGGCCGTACCCGCCGACTGCCAACAGGTAGAGGTCGGTGACCCCTGGGCGTTGGTCTGCCAACTGTGCGAGCGAATCGTCGACCAGGCGGTACTGATCGTAGAACAGGTCTTCGACGCTGAGTTTGCTCAATGCCTCGTACGGAGAGCTGCGTTCGCTGACGGGTTCATCCGCGTACCACAGCATCGTGTAGGGCAGTACCCACAGGCTGCCGAAGCCGATACCGGTCTGGATGGCGGCGAACAGCATCGACTTGCGAATTCGAAGATCGAGCACGACACGCAGCAGCCGCGTCAGTATGAAGAGTTGCCAAGCGATCGGAGACAGCCAGATTGCCCATGCCTGCAAGTCAGTTTCGGCGACGTACTCCTGCAGGTAGCCCGCGATGTGCAGGTACACCGCGAACAGGGGCGCGCACGCAAGGGTTGCGATGATGAGCTCGCCGGCCGCTTGCAGTTGGGCTTTGGCCAGGCGAACGACGAGCAGGATCGCAACGATGTCGACCGCGTAGACCGCAAGCAGATAGGTCAGGCCGTAGGCCGAGTAGGTCGCCGGTTGTTGCACAAAGGCGTATTCGGCCGCGATCTCGAAGCCGATGGCCGCGGCGATCAGCAGCAGGCTTTGATCCAATGAATAGACAAAGTCATCCCTGCCGATCGGGCGTCCAAAGATCAGTCGCGCACCGGCGGCGAGATTGCGGAACAGGTTATGAAGGGGGTTGTTTACTGCTTGAGCATCCATGGCGATGTACTGATTTCCTTAACTAGGTCTGGTAACGGCTGTCGTCGCGGGGTCTGAAGGCGCACGCTTGGCGAATATCACAGACTGTGCGCTGCGTCCTGGCCGGCCCCCGGAGCCGTCTGTCGGCGGTCAAACGCTGGCTTCACAGCGATTTCAGCCAGAATATCATCGGGTGTTGCGCTTCCTCGGGCTGGTCGATGTCCTTCCAGACGTACTCGGTGGTCAGGTCGGGGCGCGGCTGATAGCCGAAATGTCGCCACACGTCGTCGAGCGGTCGGTAGTCACGCGGCCTGAGCGGGTGACCCGGCGGCCGCACGATGCCGCAAAAGCAGATCGTTTCGAAACCGCCGTGGCGGCGCGCATAGTCTTCCCTGCCGGTGAAAAAGCCTTTGTAGAGGCCCTGCCCGCGATAGTCCGGCAACAATACCGATTCGCCGCAGTAGAACAGCGTCTGCGGGTCGATGCCGGCCGCGGCGAACGGGCGAACGAATTCCTCGGTCTCGCAGCGCATCGGGATGCCCGTCGACGCACCGACCACCTGTTCGCCTGGGTTTCGATCGGTATCGGTGGCCAAGATGGCCATCGCCTCACCCGAACTGACGTAGGTGGCGAGGTACTGTTGCTCGTAGGCCTCCGTACCGTCGTACAGATAGGGGTATTCGCGGAACACGCGGATGCGCAGGCGCGCCAGGTCGGGCAGGCAATCGTCGAGCGCCGCGCCGCTGACGCAGTTCAAAGTCACAGGCATGCAGATCTCCTTCGGCGCCCGCAGGGTCTATTGTTTTCGGGTGAGGCGTCAACCTGACCCGCCGGGGTGTTGTTCCGGCGTGGCGTGGCGGTTTCCGACGGGCCGGGAGATTGGCGCATTTGTTGCCCATCAAACAAACCGCCGAAATCGCTCCCCTGGGGTTGGTGACGCTGTGTAGCCTGAGGTTGAAGGGGGAATGTCGCCACGTGGCAACAGCCCTGTGCGACAGGCTCCAGTCAAGCAAACGGACGAGGAGAGCGTCATTATGAAAAGCGCTTGGATTGTTGTCGCGGACGCCAGTCGCGCCCGCTTCTTTTCGGCAGAACTGCCTGCCTCACCCTTGTGCGAGATCGAGACCCTGAGTAATCCGGAGGCGCGTCTGCACGAAGGTGACCTGATCAGCGACCGCGGCGGTCGCGACCGGGACAGCGGCGGTTCGTCGCATGGTTTTGGCAGCGCCGGTACGGCCAAAGAGGAGATCGCCGACCGGTTTGCGGCGGATGTCAGTGCGCGCCTTGAGAGTGGCCGTGAGCGCAATGCGTTTTACCGCCTGTACGTGCTGGGTTCGCCGAGTTTCCTGGGCATGCTGCGCAAGCATCAATCGCCCAGCCTGCGCCGGCTGGTAGTCGATGAGATCGCCAAGGATATGACGATGCGCACCCCGGAGCAGATCCGAGCTCAGCTACCGGACAGGCTATGAACGATATCTCGACTGACGGCGCACAGCAGGCAGGCGCCGCCAGTCTGGTGCCGTTGGACGCGGATCAGCTGGCCCATGCCTGTGACACCGAGGCCTTGTCGTTTGGCGACACCAGCGAGCTGCCGGCGCACGACGCGCCGTTGGGCCAGGACCGGGTGCTCGAAGCCGTCGAATTCGCCACCGGTATCGACCGCAGCGGGTACAACCTGTTCGTGATGGGGTCAGCGGGCGTCGGCAAGCACCGCCTGCTGAAGTCGTTACTCGACCGCAAGGCCGCACAGCAAGCCGAGGCCGCGGATTGGTGTTACGTCGCCGACTTCTCCAATCCCGATCGCCCCAATGCCCTTGAGCTGCCCGCCGGACGCGGTGTGGAACTGCGCGCCGACATGCGCCAGTTGGTCGACGATCTGCTCAACGCGTTGCCGGCGGCGTTTCAAAGCGACGAGTACCGTCGCCGATCTCAGGAGATTCAGGACGAATTCAGGCGGCGTGAAGACGATGCAGCCAAGGAGATGGGCGAGCACGCCTCACAGCGTGACGTTGCCCTGATGCACACGCCGAACGGCTACACCCTGGCGCCGCTCAAGGACGGCAAGGTGTTGAATTCCACCGAGTTCGAGGCGCTCGAAGACGAAGAACAGAATCGCATTCAGCATGCGATGGAAGAGATGAAGGACGAGCTGCGCACGGTGCTCGGGCATGTGCCCCTGTGGCAGCGCGAGTCGCGCCAGCGCTTTCGTGAGCTGGACGCCGACATCACCTCACTGGCCGTTTCGCAGCTAATGCGCGATCTCGAACGGCACTATTTCGATCTGCCGGAGGTACTCGCCTACCTCAAGGCGGTGGCCGACGACGTGATCGAGAACGGCGAGTTGTTCCGTTCTTTGAGCGAAGAAGACCCTCCCGACGCCAGTGATCCACGCTTTCTGCGTTACCGCGTCAACCTCCTGG
The DNA here is from genome assembly GCF_002009425.1 of Thiosocius teredinicola. Lineage (NCBI taxonomy): Bacteria > Pseudomonadati > Pseudomonadota > Gammaproteobacteria > Chromatiales > Sedimenticolaceae > Thiosocius > Thiosocius teredinicola. Next base: position 4,162,976 of record NZ_CP019936.1, on the reverse strand, counting down.
TCAGCCGGCCGAACGGCAAGGGTGCGCCGGTGGTGGCGGTCGATAACCCGACCTACCAGAATCTCGTCGGCCGGATCGAGCACATCGCCCATATGGGCACGCTGTCGACCAATTTCACTCTGATCAAACCCGGGCAATTGCACCTTGCCAATGGCGGCTATCTGATCATCGACGCCGACAAGCTGTTGGTCCAGCCGTTCGCATGGAATGCCTTGAAGCGTGCCCTGCACGGCGAAGAGATACGCATCGAGTCGATCGAGCGGTTCATCGGCGCGATGAGTACCGCGACCCTCGAGCCCGAACCCATTCCGCTCAAGGTCAAGGTCGCGCTGACCGGCGACCGCGAACTGTATTACCTGCTCAAGGCCTACGATGCCGATTTCGGTCCACTGTTCAAAGTGGTTGCCGACTTCAGTGAAGACATGCCGCGCGAGGACGGCCAGGAGATGGCGTATTCACACTTGGTAGCGACTTTGCAGCAGCGTGAGGGGCTGCGACCGGTGAGCCGCGACGGTGTCGCGCGGATCATCGATTGGTCGGCGCGACGGGCGCGCGATGGCGAAAAGCTGTCGCTCCACCTCGGCAGCCTCAGCGATCTGTTGCTGGAGGCCGACCATTTCGCCCAGGTCGACGGTTTACAGCGCATTGACGCGCAGCAGGTGCAGACGGCCATCGATGCCCAGGTGAGGCGCAGCGACCAGGCGCGCAGCCGCCTGCATGAAGCGGTGCTGGACAACACGTTGTTGATCGACACCCGCGGTCGGCAGCTCGGCCAGGTGAATGGCTTGGTGGTCATCATGGCGGGTGACTACGCCTTCGGCAGCCCGGTGCGGATCAGTGCCACCGCGCGCATGGGCAGCGGATCGGTGGTCGATATCGAGACCGAGGCCAAGCTCAGCGGGGCGATCCACAGCAAAGGCGTGATGATTCTGTCGGCCTATCTGGCCAGCCGCTATGCCCGCCACCAGCCGCTGTCGCTATCGGCCAGTCTGGTTTTTGAACAATCATACGGGGAGATCGAGGGCGACAGCGCCTCACTCGGTGAACTGTGCGCACTGCTGTCGGCCATCGGCGACCTGTCGATCGACCAGTCGCTGGCGGTGACCGGGTCGGTCAACCAGCATGGCCAGGTCCAGGCCATCGGCGGCGTGAATGAAAAGATCGAAGGTTTCTTCGATATCTGCCGGGCGCGTGGGTTGACCGGCGGGCAGGGGGTGGTGATTCCGGCCGCCAACGTCGGCGACCTGATGCTGCGCGACGATGTGCGCCAAGCGGCCGCCGACGGGCGTTTTTCGGTCTACGCTGCCGATCACGTCGACCAGGTCATCGCCTTGCTGACCGGGCTCGCGGCCGGCAGTCCCGATGCCAATGGCCTGTATCCCGCCGACAGTTGCAACGGCCTTATCCAGCTACGCCTGCTCGAATGGACGGCGGCGCGTCAGCAGTTTTCCGGTGCCTCGGAAGCGGGTGGCTAGCGGATCGGCCCGGCGTCAAGCGCCATGCCTTGGCGTCTGCGATCAGGCCGATACGCAGCGGAAGGTCTGTGGCGCCTGGTAGCCCGACTGGTTGCAGAGCGCTTGCCCGGCGTAGGTTATCTGCACCTTGCGGCCCGAGAAGTTGTTGAATTCAAAGGCGATTGCGTCGCAACTCGTCCCTTCCTTCAGTTCCATGGCCTGTTCCTGCAGCATCGCGATGGCGACCGCTTCGCCGAGAGCGAGCGATTTGGCGTAGTCCGAGCGGTAGTTGACACCTGCGGCCATGCGCCCGATCGCAATGTTGGCCGCCAGCTTGTTGATCTCGCCTTCCACGGTCAACGCCTGCGCATGATCCTCCAGGCGGGTTGAGCCGTCCGGTGCAAGCACTGCCTGTTTCGCGTCTGCAAGCACGAAATCGTTCTTGAAAAACGCCTTCAGCAGGGTGGCGCACGCGCCCGCCACGGTGGCGTGACCTGAGGCGTACGACGGATGCATCGGGGCGCCTTCCGCATAGGCCTGCGGCAGCAGCAGGTTGTCGTTGCGGGCGAGCAGGCGCTCGGCTGCGGTCGATTCGAACACCGCGCCATCGAGCAAGTCGACCACGTCGCCCGTGCGTTGGCGTTCGGCACGTGCCGCCATGGCCTCGGGGCGGAGTCGCCGGTGGACCAGCCATTTCTGGTGCCAGGCGACGCGCAGTGCGCGGGCGCCGACCTCGGCGATGGCGCTCAAAATATGCGGCTTGCCGAACACGCCAAAGCCTTCCTGCGTTGAGGATTCGCGGTACGGGTTGGTGTCGGATAGCGGAGCGGCCATGCCGTCCAGGATCAGTGCGGCATTCATAAAGGCCTGGTGGAACACATCGAAGTGAACGTAGTGCGCCAAGTCGCGCAGGGTGACGATGTGGCGCTGCGGCTGTTGACGATCCTCGAGTTGAGCACGGCTGCGCGCGGTATCGAGGCCGTTCTGCGTGGTCAGCCATGCCTCCCAGGTGTCCAGGTAGTCGGCGCGGTCGGCCAGGCGATGCTGTTTTTGCGCGATCGTATAGGTGCCGTAGGGGATGTCTTGCAGCAGGAACTGCGAGACATAGGGGCCGACGTCGTCACCGGGAGCCGAGCCGCGAAACAGGCGCTGGGTGGTGATGTCGGCAGCCAGCTGGCCGTCGGCGCCGTAGTGTTGCGTAAAACGCTCTTCGCCGAGCCGCGGCTCCGGCGCGTTGAGGCGGTTCAGTTCCTCGGTCGCGGCACCTGCCGACTCACAGCTGTCCCACTGGGCAAACGGCGTGTCGCGCAGCAGTGCCATCCAATACAGCTCGACCAGTTCGGTGCCGGCTTGGCGACTGGCCAGTTGCGGCGCCGGCGGAAGCTTCACGTCGAATGCGTCGACGCCGGTTCCGCCGCCGGCGACTGCAGCCAGCGGATTGACGTAGCGTCGTGCGTCCTGCTTGGGGACGCTCAATGCGCGTCGCACGCTGTCGATGGAAGACAGCGCCTCCGGGTCGGGGAACTCGGTATTGGCGCGGATACCGGTCAGTATCTCGACAAGGTCGAGGTAATCGTAAGGTGTGGCGACCAGACCGGTGTCGGGGGCGTGCTCCAGCCCCTTGGAGAAACTGCCGCCGAAGTGGCTGAGTCGCTCGTCGCCATTGGGCTGTTGCGCCACGTTCTTGTTGTTGACGATGTCGACCCCGGCAAAGGGGCCGTCGCTCAGGCACACGGTGAAATTCTCCGGGGTCCTTCCCAGTGCGTTGATTCTGGTGCGATTGCGCAGGCCGACGTTACCTGAGATCACGTCACGGCGGTTGTTGCGACTGGCAGGCATGAGCATACCCCTTCGGCTGATACGGCATATTTTCTGTCTTTGCCGTGGATTGCAGCAGCAAAGCCGGTGCGTCGATGTGGGAAAACACACGGCTGGGGCATTTTGGTGGCGGGGAAGTCGTGAGCGGCGGCGGTTCGGTGCGTGAGTGTCGCAGTCTGCGAATTACATGCCCTTTACATCCTGCACCATGCGTTCGAGGTCTTCGAGGCTCTTGATGATGTGGCCCTTGGAGTCCCATTCGATCAGACCGATGGACTTCAGGCGGGATAGCTCACGACTGACTGCCTCACGGTGCGTGGCGACGCGATCGGCGATCTCGGTATGTGTCGGCGGATTCGTTATCACTACGGGGCCGGTGGTGCCGCCTTGTTTTCTGGCGAGCCTAAGCAGTTCGGCGTGGATGCGGTTCTGCACACCCAGTGTGCGGTACTCGAAGATCCGGTCGCAGTGGTCACGAATCAGCCGCGACAGGCGCTTCATGGTGTTGGCGGAGACCACCGGGTAGCGACGCATCGTCTCCCAGAATTTCTCCGCGCTGAGTGTGGCGACCTGGGTATCGGTCTTCGCGATCACGTGCGCTGAGCGCGTGCCGCCGTCGATCGCGGCCAGTTCACCGAACATCGTGCCCGGCCCGAGTTCCTCGAAATGCACCTCTTTGCCGGTGTTGGAAAAGCCTGCAGCCAGCGCGGTGCCGCTGATGATAAAGAACACGTCGGACGTGGGATCGTTCTGCGCCAGGATTTCCTGTTTCGCGGTGTACGAGCGAGACCGCATTTCACTGGCGATCTCGTCGAGCTGATGTCGCTCCAGGCCTTCGAAGACACTGATGGAGTGGAGCGTGGAGCTGTTGATTTTCATATGAGATCGCGGACGCCGTCGATACGCAAACCTGGTAAACGAAAACTTGGTACCGGCAGGCGTTCGGCTGCGCTGCAGTTACCGAATGCAGCTATTCGCCAAACGGAGAGCCGGTCGCCAGTGAGCGTCCTTACCCATAAGTGATCCATCGTAACAAGGTTTGTTTGCCAAAGTAGGGACATCTGGCCTTCATCGGCCTGTCCGGGCGCCATTTTATTAAATGACCTAATGGGTGTGGCTCGGCGTTTTATGAATACGCTCGTGATCGAGACGCTGAACCGTTCTCCAGGTTCGCAGAGTGACCGCGCCTTCGCGTGGAAATCAAGGCGATGAGATAGGCCTGTGTCAACGCGATGTGACGAGTACGCGGCAAGGCGAGTTGCAAGGGGCGCTTTAACGGGTCTTGGGTCTAAAAATTGTCGCCTGACTGGTTTATGCTCTCGCACTGCTATCAGGGGGCGCAAAAAGTTGTGACAGGGAGCGCGAGCCGGTGCGTTATTACGTGGCCGACGCGTGTTGACATCATTTCGCAAAGTCAGCGTTGGTGGGTTGGTGTTTTTTCGCGTCGTTGTTTGCGATCCGGAAGACGCTGACCGCGAAGTGCCGGTCTTTGGCGGCTCGTGCGGGCGTCGATGCGGTTGTCGTACGGCGTACTTCGGCCGTGCGAGCAAGGTGGATTGCAGTAAACGCCGTCACTCACGGAGGGTTGGCTGCGCTTCTCAATGTGGGTAATCGAGACAATAGTGGGGGCTCAATGAACTGGGGTCGAATGATGTTGGCCAGAAACGTATCTATTTCGGCATTCGTGCTCGCATTGCTGTTTTCGGTCCCTGCTGTAGTCAGCGCTGAAAACGTGATCCGCTGGGCCAGTCAGGGCGACGCCCTCACACTGGATCCACATGCCACGAACGAAGTCACGACGATATCGACGATACGCAAGATCTACGATTCGTTGGTTTACGCGGATAACGACCTGAAACTCATACCGTGGTTGGCCAAGTCATGGGAGCTGGTCGACCCGACCACATGGCGTTTCGTGCTGCGCGATGACGTCAAATGGCAGGATGGGTCGCCTTTCACTGCCGAGGATGTGAAATTCAGCCTGACCCGGGCGCTGGCGGAGACATCGGATTTCCGCAAGCAGATCGGCAGCATCAAGCAGGTTGAGATCGTCGATGACTACACGGTTCACATCGTTACCGATGGCCCCAACCCGATTCTGCCAAACCAGCTGACGACGATCTTCATGATGTCCGAGGCGTGGAGCGAGCAGCACGGCGTCAGTGAACCGCAGAACTTCGGTGGCAACGAGGAGACCTATGCGGTCCGGCATGCCATGGGAACCGGGCCTTTTGTTCTGCAGACGCGCGACCCGGGCATCCGCACGGTGATGGCAAAGAATGCCGCCTGGTGGGGGCTCGCGGATCACCCGCATGCGGTTGACGAACTGGTCTATACGCCGATCTCCAACCAGGCAACCCGTGTCGCCGCGCTGCTGTCCGGCGAGATCGACCTGCTGTTGGACCCGCCGCTGCAGGATATCGAGCGCATCAAGCGCACCCCTGGGCTCAAGGTGGTGCAGACCGCGCAGGACCGCACGATCTTCCTCGGCCTGGATCAGGCGAGCGACGAACTGCGGACCTCCAACGTCAAAGGCGCCAACCCGTTCAAGGACAAGCGGGTTCGCCTGGCGCTTTACAAAGCGATCGATATCGAAGCGATCCGCGACAAGGTGATGCGTGGCTACGCGGTCCCCGCCGGTATCGTGACCGGCCCGGTGTCGCACGGCTATACTGAGGCGCTCGACCAACGGGCCTCGTATGACGTGGAAACTGCGAAGTGGCTACTCGCCGAAGCGGGTTATCCCGACGGCTTCTCCGTGCGGCTCGATTGCCCGAACGACCGTTACATCAACGACGAGGCAATCTGTCAGGCGGTCACCGGCATGCTCGGCAAGATCGGCATCAACGTCGATTTGTCGGCTCAACCCAAGACGTTGCACTTTCCCAAGATCAAGAATCGCGAGACCGACTTCTATCTGCTCGGTTGGGGCGTGCCCACCCTGGATTCGCACTATGTGTTTTCCTACCTGGCACGTGAGAGCACCTGGAATGCCACCGGGTTCGATGATCCGCAGATCGATAAGCTGATCGATCAGATCGGCGTCGAGGTCGACTTTGCGGCGCGCGATGAGCAGATTGCGCAGGTCTGGCGACGCCTGAAAGACGACGTCGTCTATCTGCCTCTGCATCACCAGACGGTCGTATGGGCAATGAAAGACTGGTTGGATATCCCGGTGCCGGCCGATAATGCCGTTCGATTCGTGTTTGCCGAGATCAAACCGCATTGATGTTCGTCGGGTGATGACTCCGGCGGGCCGGTTCAGCGGCTGACATGGTCGCTTTCTTGGTCAAACGGGCGGCGCAGGGTGTGGTGGCATTGCTCGTTGTCGCTTTCGTCTCGTTTCTGTTGTTCAACTTCGTCGGCGATCCTGTCGACAACATGGTGGGGCAGGATGCGAGCCTGGCAGATCGCCAGGCGATGCGTGACCGGCTCGGGTTGAACGATACGCCGCTGCTGCAATTTGCGCGTTTTGTGAACAACGTGTTGCACGGCGAGTTCGGCATCTCGTACCGCTTGCAACGCCCGGTCGGCACGCTCATTCGCGAACGTCTGCCGGCCACCGTCGAGCTTGTTTGCCTTTCCACTCTCGTCGCCCTGGTGATCGGAATACCGCTCGGCGTGCACACCGGCATCAGGCGCAAATCCTGGTTCAGTCGATTCGTCATGACGATGTCGTTGATTGGTGTCTCGCTGCCGACCTTCGTCATCGGCATTCTTCTGATCTACGTGTTTTCGGTGTCGCTCGGTATGCTGCCGTCGTTTGGCCGCGGTGAGGTCACCGATGTTGGTGGATGGTCGACGGGATTGCTGAGTGTCTCCGGTTGGCAGGCGATCATCCTGCCGGCGGTGACGCTGAGCTTGTTTCAGATGGCGCTGATCCTGCGGCTCGTACGCAGTTCGATGCTCGAGGTGATCTGCTCAGACTTCATCAAGTTCGCACGTGCACGTGGCCTGCCACCGAACGTGGTTCACTACGGTCACGCCCTGAAGAACGCCATGATGCCGGTCATTACGGTGATTGGGCTGAACGTCGGCACCTTGATCGCCTTTTCCGTCGTGACCGAGACGGTCTTCCAGTGGCCCGGGCTGGGCTTCTTGTTCATCCAGGCAGTTCGGTTCGCGGATATCCCGATCATGGCGGCCTATCTGCTGCTGGTGGCCTTGCTGTTCATCAGTATCAATTTCGTCGTTGACCTGTTGTACCTCGCGATTGATCCACGGTTGAGGGGTGCTCGTAGGGTGGCGGAGCGGTAGGCTCGAAGATGGACGAATCACGAGGGGAAAGCCGCTTGGGTGTCGCCGGTGTGGTCTGGGGGCGGCTGCAGAACATCGACTTGTGGCACAGCTTCGTCGGGTCTCCGACGGCGATGGTGGCAGCTGCGGTTACCTTGACGTTTATCGTGGCTGCTGCACTGGCACCCTGGATTGCTCCGCACGAGCCGTTCACTGTTGCGACACTGGACCTCAACGATGCGTTCACGCCGCCCGTGTGGCACGGCGAGCAGGGGACCTGGCGGTATGTGCTGGGCACCGACGGGCAAGGGCGCGATATCCTGTCGACCATTCTGTATGCCGGCCGAATCTCGCTAACGGTCGGCTTTGCGGCGGTGATGCTTGCCATGCTGCTCGGGGTGAGCCTGGGCCTGCTGGCGGGGTATTTCGGCGGATGGTTCGACGCGATCGTTATGCGTCTGGCGGATATCCAATTGACGATTCCATCGATACTTGCCGCGCTGCTGATCGACGGTGTCGCGCGTGCAGTGTTGCCGCTCGAGCAGCAGCAGGTGCTTGCGATCTACGTGTTGATCCTGGCTATCGGTATCTCTGACTGGCCGAGCTACGCACGCGTGACGCGTGGTGTGGTGATGTCGGAGATTACAAAAGACTACGTGTCGGCTGCGCGGGTGATCGGCATTGGGCACCGGTCGATCATGCTGAGGCACATACTGCCAAATGTCGCCGGACCGGTAATGGTATTGGCAACCATCGGGCTCGCATTGGCGATCATGGCCGAGGCGACGCTGTCGTTTCTCGGTGTCGGCGTGCCGCCGACGACACCGTCACTCGGCACCTTGATCCGCATCGGCAACGACTACGTGTTCTCCGGAGAGTGGTGGATCGTTCTCTTTCCGTCGCTGGCCTTGGTCGGGCTCGTGTTGGCGGTGAACGTGTTGGGTGATTGGTTGCGCGATGCATTCGATCCGAAGCTGCGTGGATCCTGAATCGTGGCCTTGCTCGAAGTACAGGGTCTGCGGGTTGAGTTCGCGTTGCGCCGGCAAACACTGGTGGCGCTGGACAATGTCGGTTTCGCGGTGGATGCGGGTGAGATTCTCGGCATCGTCGGCGAAAGCGGTGCGGGTAAATCGTTGACGCTCGATGCTATCGTCGGCCTGATTGAACCACCGGGCAGGCGGGCCAGAGGTGAGATCCATCTCGCCGGAAGGCGTATCGACCACCTGTCAGACGCCGAGCTTCGCAACGTGCGTGGCAAGGAGATAGGTACCGTATTCCAGGACCCGATGACCAGCCTCAATCCGCTGTACACCGTCGGTTACCAGTTGGTACAGACCATCAGGACCCACTTGGATGTCGGTCAGCAAGAGGCCCGCAGCCGCGCCATCGAATTGCTCGCCGAGGTCGGGATACCGGAGCCGAAGAGGCGTTTCGATTTTTATCCTCACCAGTTTTCCGGCGGTATGCGACAGCGTGTCGTTATCGCCCTGGCGTTGTGTGCCGAGCCGAGGCTGATTCTCGCCGACGAACCCACCACCGCACTCGATGTCTCCACCCAGGCTCAGGTATTGGATCTGTTGCGCCGACTGTGCGACGAGTTCGATGTGGGCATGGTGCTGATCAGCCACGACATGGGGGTGATCGCACAAACGGCCGATCGCGTCGCCGTCATGTATGCCGGGCGGATCGTTGAAACCGGCGATGTACAAACCTTGATGCGATCGCCCCTGCATCCTTACACCCAGGCGTTGCTGAGTTCGGTGCCAACGATGGAATGTCGCGGTGAGCGACTCGCGTACATCGATGGCGTGATGCCGCAACTCGCCGAGATGCCCACGGGGTGCGCGTTTCATCCGCGATGCTCACGGCGTAGCGAGCGTTGCGAGTCCGAATATCCCGCTTTCTCATCGATTGAGCCATCGCACAGTGTCGCGTGCTGGTTGGTAGACCAAAGGACCGTCCATGGGTGAGTCGCAGCTGCACGAGCCGGACAGACGCCCTCTGCTCGACGTACGCGGTGTCAGCAAGCATTTCGCCGTATCCGCCGGCTGGTTAAGTCGATTGATCGGCGGCCCCCAGTCGCTGCGTGCCGTGGACGACGTGAGTTTCGCGATCGAAGCAGGCGGAACCCTGGGCCTTGTCGGTGAGTCGGGTTCAGGTAAATCGACCCTGGCGCGGGTACTGGTTGGCCTCGATCGGCCGACAGCGGGGCAGGTGTTGTTCAATGGTAGCGACATCAATGCGATCCAGGATGCCGCGACCCGGGCCGGGCTGAGACGCAACTGGCAGATGGTGTTTCAGGACCCCTATGCGAGTCTCAACCCCCGGTGGCGGGTGAGCGAAATCGTCGGCGAACCGATTCGTGCCTTCGGGTTGGCTGAAAGCCGGGCGGCGAGGAACGCCATTGTCGCGCAGCTGTTGCAGCAGGTGGGATTGTCGGCGCGCGATGCGACGCGTTACCCGCATGAATTCTCCGGCGGCCAGCGGCAGCGTATCGCGATCGCACGGGCCCTGGCCTCAAAGCCGCGATTCATTGTGTGTGATGAACCGACGTCGGCCCTCGATGTGTCGGTGCAGGCGCAGATCCTGAATCTGATGAAAGACATCCAGCGTGATGCCGGGGTGGCCTATCTGTTTATCAGCCACGATCTGGCGGTCGTGCGTTTCATGGCCGATGTCATCGGCGTGATGTATTTGGGGCGATTGTGCGAAATGGCACAGACGAATGAACTGGTAGCCAATCCAATGCACCCATATACCCGCTTGCTGATAGACGTGATGCCGAATCTCGAGGCGTCATCGCATACGCGCGAATCGTCTATCGGTGAGCGGCCGGACCCGATGTCGCCGCCGAGCGGTTGTGCATTTCACCCGCGATGTGCGCACGCCAATGAGCGTTGCCGGCGCGAGCGCCCGCAGATGCTATCGGCAGGCCGGCGGATGGTAGCCTGCCATGCCGTAAATGAAGGGCGGCTGTAAGCACGTGAGCGAGACGGCGGTGGTCGACGCCGGGGCATGTAGCAGATCGCCGTTTGCATCGGGGTGGGCCACATAATTCAGAAGAGCCGGCTCGCTACTGGCCAACTCAATCGAAGAGGAGAGTGACTATGGGCGCTGCGCCGGACTGGACTCCCCGTTATCATGCCGTTTCAGTTGTCATCCGCCCGGACCCGGGAAAGGTTGGCCCGACAACCATCTCGATTCGACACCCTTCCACACCGTGCTGTTTCAAGCTTGAAACCCCCGGTTTCGATATCGTTTCGCAATATCTTCTCCGGCTCAGAACGTTGAGCGATGCCGGCAAGATCCCGAAGATCGGGTTCAGGTTCGTGCCCTGCGGAAGGCCCGCCGACGAAACGCTGACATTTCTCGATCGTGACGATCAGCGAACGTCATGGTGCGCATCCTATGAATTCTTTCGCACGCTGCACAACACGAAGGGAAAGACGGTGGGCAGCGAGCGCACCCTGGTGTTGCTTGCCGCCTTGCATCACGGCGATTACTGCGGCGCCAAGGGCGACGATCCGACCGAACATGATGTGGAGTACCGCGATCGACGGGGCATCCGCGTTGTTGCGCAGGTAGACCAAGCCCGCAAGGAGATACGGGTTACCTCGATGTCGGCTTACCTGATGCCCGGCCGTTCGGTAACCCTGGGTTCTGCGGTCAGTCATCGCGACCACTGCACGACAGACCATGGTGTGCATTGTGATGACCCTGTCGGGAACGGAATCCTCGCTATGCAAGACCCGGCTTCGGCGAAGCCGAAAGGCAGCGATGGTGTCGTGCGCACGCTCAAACAGCGTCGGCCCAGCCGTTCCAGCGAGGTGTTGAATCAATATCTCGATTCCAATGGCGGTCATGCAGCGACCATCGAACGGTGTAAGCGGCTGCGGTGCAAAGGTAAAAAACTGGAATACCTGAACCTGCGGCGTTCGCCGTTCGTGCGCGACGATATCGAGGCGGTCACCGGCAGTGGGCGGTCCGGCGCAATCAAGCCGATTGCCGAGTACATCTTGAAGCCTGTGCCCAAGCAGGCCGAATCGGTGCGCTCGAACGCCGCCGCCCAGATAAAGGCGTATTGCAACACCAACCAGCTGTTCGAGCATCTACTGCATTTCGGCATACACCCGGAACACTACTTCGCGTCTGCAGAGCTGCCGCTTGCAGTGCACTATCGCTCCGGTATGCCCTATGGTCCGGGCAAAGACGGTCAGACCGTGAATGCCGCCGTTCAACCCAGAGACTGGAAACGCCATCAGATCGCCCCAAGTTTTTGTCAGTCACCACCCAGGCTGAACGTTCACTATGCACTGGCCGATCTTTCGCGTCGCGATCGAGAGGCAAAGTGGAGGTCGGACGATTGTGATCCGGGTAGGGCGCCGGCAATACCGCTGAGTATCGCCAACGACCCGCGATGGGTATGGCATGAGATCGGCCATATCCTTTTGGTGGCGACCACTGGCGAGCTCGAGATGCGTTTCTCGCACAGCATTGGCGACGCGTTGGCGGCGATTGCCGGCGACCCGAAGTCGGCCTTCGTACCAGGGATGCCGGTTCGCGGAAAGCTTGCAAAACGCCTGCACAAGAAAGGCTGTGACGATGTCGAAAAACGTAACCGACGTTGGCGCGGGGCGACCTTTCCCTGGGTGTTTCTACCCAGGCGACACGACCGCTGCGTGACGCAGGGTTGGAGCTGGAGCGGTGCTATGCATCGCCCGATCCTCGAACTGCCGGACGAGAAACAGCCGCGCCGCAAAGGCTATCGATCCGAGCAGATATTGTCTACGTCACTGTTTCGCGCCTATCTGTGCTTGGGAGGCGCAACGCCCAACCCCGGTGGTATGGATGCCCGGAAAACGGCATCAGAGTACGCGCTTTACCTGATCATCAAAGCGCTCGGGCTACTCGGCGACGCGCGAGTAGTCCCGGCCAACAGCCCCGATCAATTGGTTTCTGCGTTGATTGATGCCGACATCGGTACCACCAGATTCTTGTCGACGTCGGGAAAGGTGTTGCTCGGGGGGATAGCGCATAAAGCGATCCGCTGGGCGTTCGAGGCGCAGGGCTTATACGGTGATGCGGAGCATTGCGATTCGTACGCCGGTTTGCCTCCGAACGTCGACGTTTTCATTGCCGACAGTCGTCCGCACTATGAGGATTGGGGCGACTGCGCGGTTGAGTATGGTGCCGGTAACTATGTGCCGGTCGCATTGACCAAGCCGAAGAAGTCGGCAATGCGATCGCGACAGCCGCGTTGGATGACGGATCCGAAGAAAGGTGCAGTGAGCGTCACGCTCAAAGGTATCAACGTCGAGGTAGGAAATCGCGGAACGAAAAAAGCGCACGATGTCAGTGTCAGGGTTTTCTACATCGAATGGAAAGGCAAACACCTGCCGAAATGGACGCCCAAGGGGAAGCACCAATGGCACGAAGCCAAGCAAGGGCATAGAGGTAAACCGACGGTGAAGCGCGTCGGCAAACAGCCGGTGGTGTTCGGTCGTTTTGCGTGGGAGACGAAACCAAAGCCGGGTGCGACTTACCTTGTGCTCGCTCAGGCGACGTGTCCTGAGGACCGTGCCAACATCGACACCAAGACGAAGCTGCCATGCAGTCGGGGCCGGGTACCACTGCCGTCGTTGGTCGCGAACGACAACAATATCAGTCTGACCCTGTGGAAGTGTCCTTAGCGCCTCCACTGTCGGAGGCGCCTTGAGATTGGACTAACGTCGTTCCGGCCACTCGGCTTTCGCCCGTTCGATCACCATTTCAAGTGTCGGGCATGTGATGCGTTGCTTGCGCACGATGTCACGCCAAACCCCTCTGGCCAGATGCCTGCCGGCGCTGGAGTCGGACGCGTAGTGAACGCCGATTCGTTCGCGGTTCTTGGCAATCCGTTGAGCCAGCCACAACAGCGGCGAATCGATCTCGCCGCGTCCGTCCAGGTCCTCCGGCTTGGGCTTGCGGCCTTCGCTGCGGTATTTGCCGCAGCTTTTCCGGCGTGATTTCTTGGTCGCCAGATTGAATACGCCGTAGCGCTTGGCCAGTGCCGGGATTTCGAGAAGGAACAGTGCGATCAAATGTCCCTGAGAGGCGTGGCCACTGGGGAATGCCGGGTGAGCCGGTGGGCCGAAAGGCGGTACCAGCCCGGGGCACAAAAACGACGGGCGAACGCGCAGGAATCGATGTTTGTAGTACATGTGCATCACGTGACTGATCGACATGGCACACGCGATCAGTTCGATGGTCCAGGGGTGGCGCGCCCTGTTTGCGCCGAGAAAGTGGATGAAGTAGTCCGCTGTGCCATCTGCCTGTGATTCCGCTTCAGCCAGATAGCGTTGTCGATCATCCTGCATCAGTTGCTGTAGTTGAATGATCTCGGAACAGATCGCGGTGAAAGCTTTGTCCCGCGACTTCTGCGATTTTCGGGCGACCCAACATAGATCCATTTCTTCGAGCCAACCCGATTTCTTCAAACGCCGAAGCGCTTTCTTGCCGCCTTTGCCCCACTTGTCCCAGTCGTGGAACTGACTGCCGAACTCCAATGCCGCCTGCGTCGATATCGCGTTGGCATCGACCGTCTTGAGCCATTCAGTGAGGTTGGGGTCGAACGGCCGCATCCAGAAACGCAGCGCCGGATCACTGTCAGCGGTCTGCCATTTCAGTGGATGGTTCGGGTCGCGATACGGATTGACGATGAAGTCATGAGGGAAGGGAGGGTTGCCGCACTCGTCCGGCGTAACGTCCGCCGCCCATGGTCGATAGCGCAAGTCGGCCGGCGTCGCATAGTAGGCGCGACTCAATGTACCTGCTCCCGCGCCAGCCCCCGCGCCTGCACCGGCTCCTGCACCTGCACCGGCTCCCGCGCCTGCACCGGCGCCAGCCCCCGCTCCGGCGCCAGCACCCGCTCCGGCACCAGCACCCGCTCCGGCACCAGCACCCGCTCCGGCACCAGCACCCGCTCCGGCTCCAGCTCCAGCTCCTGCACCAGCTCCTGCACCAGCTCCTGCGCCGGCTCCTGCACCAGCACCCGCCCCTGCGCCTGTTCCTGTGGCCATGGTCTTATCTCCCCTTTCTCGTTCACCCTGGTTTTGCGTGCGGCACCATCGTTGTCCGACGTGTTACGCAGCCGCCCGCGATCGTTTGTTCGATGCGTCCGTGACGAGTGATTAGAGCGGCAATCCGGCAGCCAACAACCCGTCTTTAAAACGCTTCAAGTCATCGGCTCTCGCAAGCGGATACCATTCGAGCAACTCGTCGACTCGAAACCATGGTTCGGCTTGCATCAGCTCTTCGGCTTTTCTCCGTGCGTCATCTTCTTTGCCGGCCTTTGCCAGCGACGCCGCCAGCATGCGTTGGCAGGCAATGAACCTTGGGTTCGCCCGCTGTGATTTGTGCAGCCACACCACAGCTTCGGGGTACCGACCCGCGACGAATTCGGCAATCCCGGCGACAATCCAGAAATAGAAATTCAATGGGTCGAATGGGCTTAGCTGCCAGACGTTTCTCAGCCGGTCGAGTGCCTCATCGGCTTCACCCAGATAGGCTTTGGTCAGTGCGCTAAGACCCCATGCGAATGCCGAGTTCTCATCGAGTGCCAGTGCGCGGTCGAACAGCTCCAGCGACTCCCTGGCATTGCCGCCAAAGAAACTCTGCAAGTGCCCGGCTACGGCAAGCGCAAAGGCGTCTTCCTGGTCGAGTTCTATCGCACGTTGTGCCAGCTGAATGGCGCGCGCCTTGTCGCGCTTCAGATCCCGTGAGCGGCCTTCGCCGACCTGGAAGTTCAGGCGCCAGGCCGCATACGCATGTGCTTGCGCATAGAAGGGGTCGAGCGCGATCGCCCGCTCGAGCGACTGCCCGGAGCTCTCAAAGCTTTCGTCGGTGAACTGGTAGAGCTGAGACAGCGCCATCAATACGCAGTCGTAGGCGTCGAGGCTTTTGGTCGGGCGTTCCCGAATCCTGGCGACCTCGGCGGCCTGCACGCGTGATTGCAGCGAGCCGACGATGCGCGCGACGATCTGGTCCTGGAACGAGAAAAGGTCGGCATTGTCGCCGTCGAAGCGTTCGGCCCATACGGATCGATTCGCGACGACATCGATCAGCTCAGCATTGATACGCAGGCCAGCCGCCAGTCGGCGCACGCTGCCATCGAGCACGTACCGCACATCCAGTTCGCTGGCGATCTGGCGAAGATCGCGGTGTTTCTGCCGGTAGCGCAGCGTCGATGCTCTGGCGATGACGTAGAACGAACGACTGCGTGACAGGCCGGTGATGATGTCTTCGGTAATGCCCTCACCAAAGTAGTCATCGTCTTCCGCACCGGTGATGCTGCGAAAGGGAAGCACCGCTATCGTCGGTCGCGTCGACCACTGCAAGTAGGGTTGATAGGCAGCGATCTGCTGTTCCGGTTCTTTCCATTCCACCGCGAACACATGCACTGGGCGTGCGATATTCTTGAGCGGCGGGGTGCCCAGGTCGCGGAAGGTGATCGGCAGCCTGTTGATGATCAGATCACGCACGATCGAGGTCACGGCAATGCTGCCCGGCGATGCGGCGTGATGAATGCGCGATGCGATGTTCACGCCATCGGCCTGCAGCGAGCCATCTTCGTCGATCACGTCGTCGACGTTGATGCCGATACGCAGGCTCAGCGTAAACTGGTCCGACGGTTGTTCTCGCTGTTTGGTCGCGCGTTGAACATCGACCGCCCAACGCACCGCATTCACTGCGCTGGGAAACTCGAAAAGCAAAGCATCGCCGGACATCTCGACAAGACGGCCGCCCTGATGATCGGCATAGGGCTCGAGTATCGATTTGCGCAATGTCTTCCAGTTGCGCATCGTTTCGGTCTCGTTGATCGACATCAGGCGCGAGTAGCTGGCCACATCGGCAAATGCGATGGCGGCAAGGCGTCTCGTGATATTGGACGCTTCTTTATTCCCCTTTGTTGTCTCGTTGTCAGTCACTGTTCGCTCATACGTGAAACGTCGCGTTTCGTTCTTGGCAGCTGATGCGCTTTTTCTGTGTCAACGTCACCCATGCATACAGGTGCCCGGCTTACCGCGGCAGCCTGGGCGGGTGCGTCAGTGTCTTCTGGTGTCGTCCGTGGCGCTGGTCAAATCGGGTAGGTCCGACTTCCCGTGCCATCTTATAGGGTTCCTCCGGCGAACAGCGGTTCAAGCCCGTATCCGCTGGGTCGGCGCCGGCCTGGCGCTTCCGTTGTAATGCCGCTGCCGGTGCCTGTCAGTCGGGCGTACGTTCCTCCCATTCTCTACACAGTTCAATGATCACCTCGACCGCCTTGTGCATATCGTATGTCGATATCCACTCGGTTTTCGAATGGAAGTTGTGTTGGCCGGCGAACAGGTTCGGGGTCGGCAGGCCTTTGAAGCAGAGCTGCGAGCCGTCCGTGCCACCGCGCAGCGGTTCGTGACGAACGCGTAATCCGGCGCGTTCGATGGCTCTCTTCGCCCGCTCGACGACTTGCGGTTGGGCATCGAGGATCTCGCACATATTGCGGTAGCCCGGCTGCACCGCGCTTGTCAGCTGTGCGCCCGGATGCTCGGCCATGATATCGCTCGCGATGGCTTCGACCTTTGATGCGATGGTACGCAGGCCGTCGACATCGAAGCTGCGTATCAGGAGGCTGACCTTTGCATGTTCCGCGTTGCCCTCGATATGCGCCGGGTGGGCGAAGCCTTCACGGCCCTCAGTAGCCTCGGGATTGAAATCGGTGGCGGACAGGCGGTGGATGAATTCGGCTGCCAGTTTGACGGCATTGACGAGTTTGCCCTTGGCATAGCCCGGGTGTGCGCTGACCCCGGTGAACTCGATGTGCAGCGTGTCGGCGCAGAATGATTCGGTCTGCAGCTGTCCCAGGCCTTGGCCGTCGATCGTGTAGGCGCGGTATGCACCGAACCGCTCGGTGTCGAAATGCTGTGTACCCCGGCCGAGTTCCTGATCGGGCGTGATGCCGATTCTGATTTTGCCGTGCGCGATCTCGGGATGGCCCAGCAGATATTCGGCAGCAGCGAGTATCTCGGCGATTCCCGCCTTGTCGTCTGCGCCAAGCAGGGTGTCGCCCGATGCAGTGATGATGGTGTTACCGATCTGGTCGCGAAGGTCGGGATTGTCTTGCGCACGGATGCGAATCTCCGGCGCGTTCGGCAAGACGATATCGTCGCCTTGATAATTATGGTGCAGCAGGGGAGTGACCTGCTCGCTGCTGATTCCGGGCGTTGTGTCGGCATGCGCCAGCAACCCGATGCACGGGACGTTACTTTTCTGAGAGGTAGCAGGAATGGTTGCGAACAGGTACCCGTGTCGGTCCAGGTCAACCTCGGCGGCGCCCATCTCACGCAGTTCTTCGGCGAGCATCTGCTGTAAGGTCAGCTGACCCTGCGTGCTGGGAAAGCGTGTGCCGCCTTCCTGCGATTGCGTATTGATCTTCACATATCGCAGGAACCGTTCGACGCACGAAGTTTCGTAACGTGGTGACGACATGGTCCGACCCCAGGGGATGTCATACTGCCTGACAGCTTTGTTGCGGGTTATCGTTTTGTTGCGCCCTAATATACCGCGTTGGATCGTTGAATAGAAAAAGCGACCCTCATGGGATGGGGAAGGGAAAATCATCTCATTCCCTTGCGCCGCTTTGGTGCATTCAGGCGACGCCGGCAAACTGCAGAAAGTCCTCGATCGAACGAATGTCCCGCCCGCCTGGTATCTCGCTGTCGGACGGCGACCAGTTGCGGTTGAGGTACGAGTCATCATTCGAGCGCAGCAGGCCGACGATCGTTTCGACGACGATGTGGCTGCCGATCGGCCCCAGACGGTTGCCTCCTCCCAGGGTTTCGGCCTCTCTGAGCACATAGAACCACAAGGGCGTATGGGCGAGAAGAAGCTCGTTGTCTTTGAGCAGCGCATCCCTCAGTGCAGGCCGCGGGCCTGTGCCGGTGTCATCGAGGAGCTGCGCAGCGGTTAGCGGTGCGATGTCCGCCAGTGCGGCCATTGCCTGCCCGGTCGGCACGCTGAGCAGGAAGCCGCGACGCAGATTGCGTTGCGCGAGGTGCTGCATCAGGTGATGTGCCGCACCGGGTTCTTCGCCAAACGGCTCGTTCGGCAGATGGCTTAGTGGTTCGGCAAGGTAGCTGTCGATCTTTTTCGAGCGGCGCTCGGGGCCGCCGTCGTTGAACCGTCGGTTACAACCGGTCAGGCGTGACCAGTCGGCAATCCAGGTGTCGGGCAAGCGTCTGTTGCCGCCGAGAGCGGCATGCCCGGCAGCATGCGCATTGCCGGTGAGTTCAAGAACCTGTTCAAGTGATGCACGGTCGGCAACAGTGCCGCCGCGGCCGAAGTGCGCGTTGAGGTCGTAGCTTGACCTGACGGTTGCGTGACCGAAACGAAACGCCGCCGCGGTGAATTCGACCGGCATGAAGCCACCGGCAAACTTGTAGCGACTCAATCCCGAGTGGACGACGGCGTCCACGATCTGCGGGTCGGCGACGGTCTTCAGGTAATCGTTTACGACCAACCACTGGTGATGCAGCCGGGTCTGCTCGCGCGCCCGTTCGAAGTCGCCGAGCCTGTCGAGCGCTGCGTTGTGAAACCGCAGCATTGCCAGGTGAAACTGGGCAAGGATCAGGTTCTCGTCATTGCGTTGATCACCGATGATCGCGTGGCCTGAGCCATCGTTCGACCGCGGTAGATCACGGCATGGGTTTGCTCCATTGGTCGGCGTCTCGCCGCCGGCGTCTTGGTTGAGACCCGTGAGAAAGGCGCCAGGGCGCACGTTGCAGCAATGAAACGTTGGATCGCCCGGACAGTACAGCGACGGGTTGCCGCCGGGGCCACCTGCGTACACGCTGTCCAGGTTCAGGGCTTGGCTTCGCAAGTTCGCCAGGCGTTGGCTTACCTGCTGTGGCGCGACCGGGGCAAAGGCATCGGTCGTGATATCGAAGGGGCTGTCGACCGGGTTGCGGTCGGCGTTGAGCGTAATGTCATGATCGATGAACTGTCCCCAAAAAGTGTAGATCGGGGAGAAGTCGGCATCGCCGTTGTTCGGGTCGTTGCGTTCATCGACGACCATCGCAGCACCGAGGGCGTCGAGCGCGGTAATGACGGTAGCCGGGTCGCTTGTCGGAATGCGCTGAGCGCTGTCCGGAGACAGATAATCGAATGCCACGGCATTGAACGTCTTCTCCGGCGACGCGTATGGGAAGTCTCCGTGCGTTAATGATCCGGGAATCCGGAGTCGCTTCATCGACAATTCCTCCATGAACTCACTCATTGGCCAACCGCTGTGTCCCTTGCGACGAGGCGTGCGCGCGTAGATCGGCCGCGGGTTCTGCCCTGAAAATGTTGTGTCACGCATAGGCAGAGACAACAGAGTTGCGTTGAACGCGGTCTGGCAAAATCCGATCGAGTCCCGTGAGCCGGGAGAGGTGTCGGGCATTAGGTTTGATCTGCAAGCTCAGTTCCTTCCACATCTGGATAATCGCATCGTCAAGTAACAGAGTGCCGCGGTTTAAACCCGGCAACAGCATCTCTTACCGCATCTGCTGCGCAATGCAGCAGAACGGCTACCCTGGCGTGTGAGCCTCATTGCGGCGAGCAGTCGAACCTGTGGTTCATCGGGCTGCACCGGAATTTCGGCCGGTTGTTCTTGTTTTCTAGATTGTGTCGAGCGAGTCAACCGGGCGGCGGGCTAGCGGTGAGGACAACGAATGCCCCTGTAAACTGTTGTCCCGCTGCACTGCCCCTGGTGGTCCTTCGTAATCCCGGTTGCGAAAAAAGTTGGGCGTCCCTGCCCTGATGGATCCTTCAATTGCGTTCCCTGCGCACTGCATCCATTGGCAAACATCTCCTTTTTCCGGTCGGCATCCTTGTTGTTGCAACATCCGTGTTGGTGCAACCTCCCTGTTGGTCGGGCGTCCCTGTTCGCTTGGCGTCCTTGTCGGCAAAGCATCCTTGTCACAGCAACTTCCCTGGGCTTGAGTATTCGTCCGCCGCCGACGCCTTTCCACTGCCGGGGCGGGCGCGGTGTGGCATTACCCACAATCCCGGTCGACCGCCCGGGCCTCGACGAGGTAAAAGCCGGGTTTTGGGGGTGTTGTGTGCAGCCGTTGGTCGGGATCGCAACATTGATCCAGCATCGCGCAGGCGGCGCTCCCACCGGATGTTTTGCGATTTGAAGGATCTACGGCGCCGACCGGCGGGGCGGATTCAGGCGAGCAATTGGCGGCTGGGTGCGCTCACGGATGCAGGAGGTCCAGCCAGGACTGACCCAGGATCACCACCAGCGAAGCCAGGGTGCCCAGCGCCGGCACCCAGACCGGCACGCAGAAGATGCCAAGCGGGTGTGGTGCGCTGGTCTTGAGCCGCCACAGGGATAGATTGGTCATCGCAAACACGATCAGCAGCACGTAGCTGGTGGCTTTGGCCAACGACTCCGTGGCGCCCAGCAGCGCCAGTGACATGACGGTTGCAGCGACCAGCAGCGTCGCGAGCACTGGGGTGCGCGAGGCGGGGTGCACGAAGCCGAGCACCTGCGGCAGCCAGCGCCGGTCGGCCATGCCGTAGACCACGCGCGACGCCATGATGATCTGGATCAGCGCGCCGTTGATCACCGCGAACATGCCGATCAACGTGATCACCACCGGTTCGCGACCGGTCAGTGTCTGATAGATCAGTGCGAGTGGGGCCTCCGACGCTGCCAGCTGCGTAGGCGCGACGCTGCCGACGGCCACGAGAGCCACGGCCAGGTACAACACGGTCGAAAGCGCCAGGGCCCAAAGAATGGCGCGCGGAAGATTGCGCTCCGGCTTGCGCACCTCTTCGGCCACGTTGACCATGTCTTCAAAGCCAATGAAGGCATAAAAGGCGAGGAAGGCCCCGGCAAGAATACCTGTCCAGGCGCCCGCAGGCAGGATAGCTGCCTCGTTGATTACTGCGGTCGGTAGCGTCGCGAACGAGGGTGCCCCGACGCCGATAATCAGCGCGAGGCCCAGCATCTCGAATACCGTCAGCAGGGCCGCGACGGTCACGGATTCCTTGATTCCCCATGCCGCGAGCCCGCCGAGTACCGCGGCCAGGACCGGCAGTGCCAGGCCATCGGACACCGGTACGAATACCCGCAGGTAGCCGACGAAGCCGCGCATGATCGTCGCCGACGAAACGCAGCCGGCGGTGACGATCAGGAGGCCGATCACGACCGCCAGGCCGGGTATCTTGAGGCCTTGCTGGACATACACGGCCTCGCCGGCACTCAGCGGGTAGCGCGCGGAGAGCTCGGCATAACTGAAGGCCGTCAGGCAGGCGAGTAACGCCGCGAGGACAAACGACACCGGTGCGAGCACGCCGGCGTGGCCGACCACGTTGCCGATCAGCACATAGATACCTGCGCCGAGAATATTGCCCAGGCCGTAGAAGGTGATCAGCGGCAGCGACAGGGAGCGGCGCAGGCGAGGGCCGGGTTCCAGGTACGGGGGATGGCGCTGGGTTGAGGTCGTCACTGCCGATTCCTCCTCACCCACCATCCTACAACGACTGCAGGTCGCCGACCGCCTCGCCGGGGGGCCGCTCTGCTGGCCGACCGGGCAGACGTTTTGGCTTAAACGTTCTACTCGTCCCGACACTTTTCGAGCGTCGCTTGTGAGAAGGTTGTAGCAGTCGCTGTGCGAGTGCTCCCAGCGGGCCACTCAAGGGGGGCAGCTGCGGTTCGGCAAAGTAGTGGCTATGTGTCGACAAGTGATTGAATAAAAAGAAATTGGTATGGAGTCCATCAACCGGGGCGATGCCGGCGCACAGCCTGCGTGATCAGCCGGGGCGACGGTGCCTGGAAACTGGCATCCAGCGTGCATTCATTGAAGGTGCATGCATAACGATTATGAGGAGACCTACCTTGATCCTGAAGAAAGTTACCGTGCCGTTCGTGTTCGCCTTGTCGCTAGGCGTTGCCTCGGCAGCGTTCGCCGGCGGCAGCGACGTGTACATCAACGGCCAGCAATTGACGGTTCAGCAAAAGAACAATCTGCAAAAGGCGCTCGGCACCTACATCGCGCCGGGTAGCTATCTGGTCGATGCCAATACCGGCTGCTGGTACAACCAGAGTTCCGGCGCGGGCGGATGTCCGTCCGGAAGCAATGCCTACAACTCCCGCTACGGCAGCGGCTCGTACGACAACAGCGGCAACTGGAATCATTGGAGCAACGCAGCCGGCGGCGGTGTCGGTGGTACGTCCGATGGTTGCATCTACACCACCTACGGCTGGTCGAACTGCTGAACGACGTGACGCCCGCTCGCCATGCAACCGCACGGCGAGCAGGCCTCACTCGACGCTCAGGAGTGAGCGCGGCTAGTCGTGGCAGCTGTAGTCGCCGTGCGAGGCATCTCCGACCAGCTTGCGGAAGTCGGCCTGTTTCATGTGGATCAGCTGCTCGTGATCTCCGGCCTCGAAATACACGTCCGGCTGCATCAGCAGCACATCATCGATGATGGTATCCAGGTCGTAGAGTAAACCGGCCGGCGGGATCGCGCCGGTCTCACAGTCGGCGAACACCTTGGCCACTTCGTCTTCGGTCGCCAGGCAGATCGGGCGGTTCATCGAGCGGTGCAGTTCGCCGAGGTGCAAACGGCGGTCGGCCGGCAGCACCATCAACAGGTAGCGTTCGTCATCCTTGAGCAGCAGGCACTTCGCGACACGGTCAGCCGGGTGGTGCGAAGCTTCGGCGGTGTCGCGACTTGATTGGGTATGCGGATGCCGTTCGATGTCATACGGCAGGTGATGATCGTCGAGAAACTCGCGTAGGCTGATTGCGACGGCCATTGCACCCTCCTGCCCGGTGGGGCGTTGCTGGATACATCTGACTATAGTCAAGGAAGATGTCGCCGTTATATTCCCAAGTACCAGCCGTGTTCGGGCGCCCGGCTGACCACGCGATTCCGGACAGCGGTCTCATCCCTGTGCGGGCGCCTTCAGGCAGAGTTCAGGTGCGTACCTTGCCGGGGCGCCGGCACCGGAATTTCGATTCAGTGTGTTTATATGCGGCTGAAAAAAGACTAAACAAAGCTTATGTCGCGCATCATGGGTAAATTCGTCGAAGCATTACGCGGTCGCTTGTCGAGCACCTTGCCGGGTGAGGACGCGCAGTTCGTCATGGCGCCGGCCGCGCGCCTGCGCACGCGCGATGCGTTGCTGACGGCCACCGAACGCTACCAGAGCGCCGTCCTGATCTACCTGTTTCCGCGTGCCGGCGTGTGGACGACGGTGTTGATGAAGCGATCGGCCTACGACGGCGTGCATGCAGGGGAGATCAGTATCCCCGGCGGGCGGCTTGAGGCAGGTGAAGATCACAGCGAGGCGGCACTGCGCGAGTTCGACGAAGAAACCGGTGTTCGGGTGCGTGACAAGCAGGTGATCGGCGCGCTGACCGAACTGTTCATCCCGACCAGTTGTTTCTTCGTCAAGCCGTTCATCGCCTACTCGACCGAATCACCGAGCTATCGACCGGATCCGCTGGAGGTCGAGCAACTGATCGAGTTGCCATTGGATGACCTGCTGAACGAGGCAACGGTCAGGCAGGGTAGTTTCCCGGTCAGCGACGGCCTGCGTATCAGGGCACCCTATTTCGATGTCGACGGACACCGCGTATGGGGCGCGACCGCAATGATACTGAGCGAGTTCAAAACAGTCCTCAGTGACGTCGGCCTGCCTTTGCCGGCGTCGACCGACTGGCTCTGAGGAACAACAGCGGCGCGACGTCGTCGTAGGTGCCGGCGAAATGCACCTTGATCCCTTTGCGGATGTGATCGGGGATCTCGTTGTAGTCACCTTCGTTGTCGGCCGGCAGTATCAGTTCGCGAATGCCGGCGCGCTTGGCGGCGATGACCTTCTCACGGATACCGCCAACCGGAAACACCTCGCCGGTCAGGGTGATCTCGCCGGTCATCGCGATCTTGCGAACCGGTTTGCCGAGCGCCAGGGACAACAGCGCCGAGGTCATCGTGATGCCGGCGGACGGTCCGTCTTTCGGTGTTGCCCCGGCCGGCACGTGCAGATGGATGAAGGCTTCCTTGAAGTATTGCGGGTCGGCGCCCAGTCGTTCGGCGTGTCCGAGCAGGTAACTGTATGCAATCTCGGCGGATTCACGCATCACCTCGCCGAGTTGGCCGGTCAGCTTGAAGCCGCGGTTGAAGCCGTGCGCGCGTGCGGCCTCGATGTTCAACGTCGCGCCGCCCATCGCGGTCCATGCCAAACCGGTAACCACGCCAGGCCCCAGCAATGTGCGCTCGTCGCGGAAGATGCGCGGGCCGAGGTAGTCCTGCAAATCGTCGACATCGACCGTGATCGGCGTTTCGTCGCCATCGAGCACCTTGACCAGGGCCTTGCGCGCGATCTTGCCGAGTTGTTTTTCCAGGCGCCTCACCCCGGCGTCGCGTGCGTAGCCGTCGATGATCGCGCGCAGGGTTGCGGCGGACAGCTTCAATTGTGCGTTCTTCAGGCCGGCGCGTTTGATCTGGCGTGGCAGCAGATAGCGCCGCGCAATCTGCAGCTTTTCTTCGCTGATGTATCCCGATAGCTGGATGATCTCCATGCGGTCGAGGAGCGGCCCGGGGATGGTATCCAGCTGGTTGGCCGTCGCAACGAACAACACCTTCGATAGATCGAAGCGCAGATCGAGATAGTGATCCATGAAGTCAACGTTCTGCTCCGGGTCGAGCACCTCGAGCAGTGCCGATGCCGGATCGCCGTGGAAACTTGCGCCGATCTTATCGATCTCATCGAGCATCACCACCGGGTTCTGCGTGCCGGCGCTCTTCATCGCCTGGATGAACTTGCCCGGCATGGCGCCGATGTAGGTGCGGCGATGGCCTTTGATCTCGGCCTCGTCGCGCATGCCACCGACTGAGAAACGGTAGAACTCGCGGCCGAGTGCATCGGCAATCGATTTACCGATTGAAGTCTTGCCGACACCCGGTGGGCCGACCAGAAGAATTATCGAACCGCCGACTTCACCCTTCATGATGCCGACCGCGAGAAATTCGAGGATGCGCTTCTTGACGTCTTCCAGGCCGTAGTGATCGCGGTCGAGCACCTTGCGCGCACGCGCCAGATCGAGTCGGTCTTGCGAATGCCTGCCCCAGGGCAGCACGGTCAGCCAATCGAGATAGTTGCGGGTAACGGCAAACTCGGGTGAACCGGTCTCGAGCATCGCCAGTTTGTCCATCTCTTCGCCAAGTCGTGTCTTGGCCTCGTCGCTCAGCTGCAGCGATTCGACGCGTTCGCGAAACTTGTCGAGTTCGGCGGTACGGTCGTCTTTTGAGATCCCGAGTTCCTTCTGGATCTCTTTGAGCTGCTCGCGCAGGAAGAACTCGCGCTGTTGCGTCTCCATGCGTTTTTCAACGGCGCTGCGAATCTTGTGCTGCGCCCTGGCAACCTCGAGTTCACGGTGCAGGAGGTCCAGCACGCGTTCCATGCGCGGCAACAGTGCATAGGTTTCGAGTACCGCTTGCAGGTCTTCCTTGTCGGACGTTGTCAGTGCCGCGGCGAAGTCGGCGAGATGCGAGGGATCGTCCGGGCCGAAACGATCGAGGAACATGCGCAGCTCTTCCTGGTAGAGCGGATTGAGCGGCAACAGCTCCTTGATGGTGTTGATCAGGGCGACGGAGTAGGGTTTCAGCGCCGGATCCGGCGTGCCGCCAGGCTCTCGCAGATAGTCGACCTGCGCAGTGAACGGTGCTTCATTCGATAGAAAGCTCTTGATCTCGAAGCGCTCGATACACTCCACGAGAACCTGCAGGTTGTCGCTGGAATGATGTACGCGGTGAATGCGACCGACCGTGCCGACGTGGTAGATATCGTCTACCGTTGCCTCTTCGGCCTCATCCCCCGTGGTCAACACGATACCGATCATGTCGTTGCCGTGTTCGCGTGCGGCGTCGATGGTCGCCTGCCAGTACTCGGCATCCATCACCAGAGGCACACCCTGACCAGGAAAAAACGGGCGCGCAGCGACCGGCAGCAGGTGGATGACGTTGGGTAGCACGTCGTTCGGGCGTGCCAGGGTTCTTGGGGCTTCAATGACTTCGATGTTGTCGTTTGCGTCGTTCATGCTGCGATAGGTTCCACATCCACCTGGTCGGGAAGGCAGGCCAATACTGCGGCGCGTTGGCCAGAACTTTTCAATATGGGGACGACCGATAGGCCGATCAAGACAGGTCGGCCAACCCTTCACGACTGGCGAATTCGAATCAATGGGGTCGGCGGTAGCTGCTGACCCAGTGACCAGCGCCGGTCAGCAGCAGGCCACGCAGGCCATGCTATCGAACAAGGCCGGCTCGCCGGATACAGCGTGCGCGCTGTGGTTACCAGCCGCCACCGCCGCCACCGCCGCCACCACCACCGGACGAACCACCACCGCCTCCGCTGCTGCTGAAGCCGGAACCCGATGAACCGGGCGGTGTCGATGCCGATGAGATGGCGCTCGAGAAACCGCTACCCACGGCGCCGACCAAGCTGGCGGGCGTGGTGAAACGTTTGCCGTGGCCTTGGTACCAGCTCGGCTGTACATGCTTGCCCTGTTTCTCCAGGCGATCGAACAGGCTGGCGAAACGTTCCGCCCACTCGTTCTGCACGCCCAGAGCCAACGCGTAGGGTAGGTAGCGTTCAAACAGCTCAGGCGTCTTTTCCGGGGCGTGCTTCAAGTTGAGTTCGTCCTTTTCCGCAACTTCGAGATACAGTTTGAAACCCTCGAGCTTGTCCAGCAGCTTGCGTCCGGCAAGCGTCGGCGCCTTCAGCAGTTCGGCAAAAATCACCGTAATCAATACGGCGATGACGACCACGATCGCAAACGCAAGCGACGTGAGGTAGATGTACATGCCCAAGGCCATGACCTCGAAGAAGGTAAATGCGATCGCCACGAACATCGGTACGCCACTGCCTTTTGACGAGCTGCCACGGCCACGCCAGTACTCCCTCCACAGAAACAAGGTGGCAGGAGACCAGGCCGACAGCCATACCGTCAGGAAGATGACCGCGGGCCACGCCTCGGATTCTTCGATCTGCACACTGCCGATCACGATCACCGCGATGGTCAGCAGGATGCCGATGAAGAACAGACCGCGATTGGTGGCGAAATAGCGCTTCTCGTAGTCGCGCAGGATGGATTTCTTGTGAGCCGAGATCGCATCGCTAACGCTTTGGTGGTTCTTCTTTTTGAGGTCGACACGCTGTTTGCCGCTGCCGAACAATGCATCGAAGAGTGCTTTTTCGCCGGGCGCAAGCGCCGCCTGGGGCTCTCCCGGGGCTTTCAGCAGTGCATAGGCCCCTCGCTTGTCGTCGATCGTCACATAGCCTTTTACAGCGAGATTGATCACCGCCGAAGCGAACGCGTCATCGTCGTATCCCATCTTCCATATGTAGCGAATCGATGCGGGCGAGTAGCCTTTCGGTGGATCGTATTCGGGGATGATGACGCCTTTCTTGGGATCGCGTCCGTAGAGGTGCCACGCGATGGCGTAGTACGCCAGCAGCACGAGTACGCCGCCAATCATCCATAGCAGGCTTGCGTTGTCGGCCACCAGCCACTGCAAGCGGTCGGCCACAGTTGGTTCGCTGATGATGCCTTTGGACCAACCGACGACGATTGTCAGGCCTTCGCGTGCGGCCAGCGGACGGGTCGTTTCGAACGCGGCAACGCCCGGTCGGTCGGAGGCGCTGCGGTACGCCTGTTCCTTTGAACCCTGTGCGCCGGTATAGGCTTCGAGCTTGAGTCCGCTGCTGTCGATTCCTTCGGGCAGGCGAACGCTGGCACTGGCCTTGAGAATGGGAAAGTCCCAGCCGTTGCCGGTCACGTTCCAATAGAGCTCGTCGTGGTCGTCGAAGAACCCGAGTTGGCGGTTCGTCCGGTAGCGCAGGGTGTATGTGTAGATACCCGGTTGCAGGTAGATGTTCTCGCTACCGACATAGACTCGCCACCCGTTCGATTGCCGCTGCAGATGGTAGGGCTCGTCGCTACCGTCGCGCTCGACACCGACAACTTTGAACATCACCTTGTAGCTGTGGCCGTAGCGGTCTGCGTAGTCGGTCGGAAAGTCGCGATAGATGCCGCGCTTGATGTTGCGCCCCTCGGCTCTTACCTGGATGGTTTCCTCAACCAGCATCGAACCGTCAGGCTCTACGGCGATCTCACTGTGGTACGCGAGAATCTGCTCCGCGGCGCTAACCGGCAGTGCAACCAGCGTCAACAATACGAGCAACAGCCAGTGCGGTTTCATGCGTTTCTCCTACGCTTGTTCGGCGTCGAACTCGAAAAGCTGGGCGTGGCGATAGTTGAACAATCGCGCAACGATCAGGTCGGGGAAAGAATCGATGCGCGTGTTGAGATTGCGTACCGAGCCGTTGTAGTAGCGACGGGCATACTGGATGTGCTCTTCCACCTCGGTGATGTCGCGCTGTAGCTCGACAAAGTGCTGGTCGGCCTTGAGGTCGGGATAGTCTTCGGCGATTGCGATCAGGCTGTGCAGTTTCTCCCCGAGCGCCGATTCCACCGAGGCCAGTTTTTCGGGTTCACTCAGTGCGGCAGCTTGGGTGCGCAGTTCGGTGACGGCGGTCAACGTGGCCTGCTCGTAGGCCGCGTATTGCTTCACGGTATCGACCAGCTTGGGGATCAGGTCGTGGCGCCGTTTGAGCTGAACGTCGATGTCGCTCCACGCCGCGAGGACCCGGTGGCGATCGCGCACCAGTCGGTTGAAGATGAAGATCGCCCAGATCAGCAGGGCAAGGGCAAGGGTGCCGAGTAACAACTCCATTTCGCCAAGTCACGCGTGAAATCCCGGCATCATACCGGTCGTGCGCGGGTGATTCAGCTTTGGCGGCGCTTTTCGTCAGCACGTGGCCGGCGCACAAAGACCGTCAATGGTCGCTTGCTCTGTGATGGCGATGCGGCTTCAGCTGTGGTCGATCGTCGCAACGAAGTCGGTGAAGCGCTCACCCTGGATACGGACATGATCCTTGATGTGCGACTCGGCAGCCTGTTCGTCTCCATTGACGATCGCCGCGACGATCAGCCGATGTTCTTCCAGCGAGGTACTCGCCCGGTTGCGCACCCTGAGCTGCAGTCGTCGATACGGTTTGAGGCGGGTCTGAAGTTGACGCGTCTGCTGGGCGAGAAACTGGTTGTGGCTCGCGCGGTAGATGCAATCGTGGAACTGTTGGTTGATGTAGTAATAGCCGTCGAGGTCGCCCTGTTCTTTGGCCTGCGCACAGTCGTCGAGCAATGACTGCAGTTCAGCGCTTTCCTCTTCGGTGATTCGGCGTGCTGCGAGCCGTGCACACATGCCTTCGAGCTCGGCCATGACTTCGAACATCTCGACCAGCTGCGGCAATCCGACACTGGCGACGAAGGTGCCGCGGTTGGGGACGGTCTCGACCAGTCCGGAGCCGACCAGGTATTTGAAGGCCTCACGAATCGGTGTGCGCGACACGTTGAAGCGTTCAGCCAGCGCGGCTTCATCGAGCCGGTCACCCGGTTTAACCACTCCGTTGACGATCTCTTCTTCCAGTACGTCCCGCAGCTTCGATGCCTGCGAGGTACTGTTTTTAGCATTTGTCTTGGCATCTAAGACGGCAGCCACCGCGGTATCCCACCTTGTCGTTATTGAAGTTGATTTCACACCGTCTGAGGAAACAATAGCATACGTTGTTGACAAAACAATATGCTGCGCTAGGGTTAGTTGCATGCAATAAAAGCCAAGATTGCATACAAAAAGAAATCAGGAGGAGAGTTACTCATGGGCAAATCCGTTTTCAACGCGGGGCTGTTGTGCTGTGCGTCGTTTTTGTGGGCAGGCAGTGTCGCCGCCGACACCGAGCTGAAGGTTTCGCATCAGTGGTCGACGTCCGACGTGCGCCACAAGGTCGCACAGATGGTGGCCGACGAAGTCGCGGCGGCCAATGTCGGCCTGCAACTCAAGATCTATCCATCGAAATCCCTGTTCAAGCCGAAAGAACAGTATCGACCGCTGACTCGCGGGCGTCTCGATATGACCGTGGTGCCGTTGGCCTACGCGGCCGGCCAGCAACCTGCGTATAACCTGACCTTGATGCCGGGCCTGGTGAAGAACCATGACCATGCGGCGCGCCTGGTCAAATCGCCATTCATGCAAGAGCTTGAAAAGATCATGGCGAAAGACGACGTGATGGTTCTCGTGCATGGCTATCTCGCCGGCGGATTCGGCGGTAAGGAAAAGTGCATCACCAAGCCGTCCGACGTCGAGGGTCTGAGCATTCGCGCCGCCGGCAAATCGTTCGAACAGATGATGGCGGCTGCGGGTGCCTCGATCACCTCGATGCCGTCGTCCGAGATCTACAGCGCGATGCAGACAGGTGTTCTCGACGCCGCCAACACCTCGTCGTCGAGCTTCGTCTCCTATCGCCTGTATGAGCAGATCAAGTGCTACACGCCGGCCGGCGATGTGGCGTTGTGGTTCATGTATCAACCGATGCTGATCAATAAGACAACATTCGAAAACCTCACCAAAGAGCAACAGAGTGCTCTGCTCGCCGGTGCCGAGAAAGCGCAGGCCTTCTACCTCGCCGAAGCCAAGAAAGCCGACGAAGCGTCCGCCGCGAAGTTCAAAGAGGCCGGCGTCGAAGTCGTGCAGATGACGGAAGACGACTTCAATGCCTGGCGTGAGATCGCCAAGGCGTCCTCCTACAAGAAGTTCGTCGACGAAACCGAAGGTGGGCAGGCACTGCTCGATATGGCGTTGTCGGTCGAATAACACCGCCGTGGTGCGCCGGCTATCCAGTGCGATGGCCGGCGCCTGAGCTTAGCGACAGTACCGGAGGTTTGTGATGGATCGGCAAGGACGGTCCGCCACGCGACGATGCCAGCAGGCCATCGTTACCAGTGTGGCGGCGGTTTCCAGACTGTGCGGCGTGATCGCTGCACTGATGATCCTGGTGTCGGTGGTGATTACCTGCGAGATGATCTGGGTGCGTTTCGTGCTCGAGGAATCGACGATCTGGCAGACCGAGGCGGTTACCTACCTGATGATCTCGGCGACCCTGATCGGTCTGCCGTATGTGCAGTTGTTGCGTGGTCACGTCAATGTCGACCTTGTGCCGATGATGTTGCCGCCGGCGTGGAGCAAGGCACTCGCGGTGCTGGTGTTGATATTGAGCATCTGCGTCATTGCGATCATGGCGTACTACGGTTTCGAGTTGTTTCATGTCGCGCTCGAGCGCGGCTGGCGATCGGAGAGCGTGTGGGGCGTCAAGCTGTGGATTCCGTACCTGGCGTTGCCGGTGGGGCTGGGGCTGTTCGTGTTGCAGATGCTGGCCGACCTTGTCGCATCGTGGCGTTGTGATGAGCCCGTGCTGCAGCACGGCGATTTGGAAAAGGATTACTGATGGAGCCGTTGACGCTCGGCGCCCTGGTCGCGGTGGTGACGATCCTGGTGTTGTTTTCCGGTGTATCGGTGGCGGTCGGGTTGCTGATCGTTGCGACCGGCTTTCTGCTGGTATTCGATGGGCCGGCTTCGTTCGAGCTGTTGCCTGAACTGTTCTTCGGCAAGCTCGACAATTTTGCGCTGTTGTCGATCCCGATGTTCGTCATCATGGGGGCATCGATATCATCGACGCGGGCAGGCGCGGATTTGTACGAGGCGTTGGAGCGCTGGATGACGCGTGTGCCCGGCGGGCTCGTGGTATCCAACCTCGGTGCCTGCGCCCTGTTCTCGGCGATGTCTGGCTCTTCGCCGGCAACCTGCGCTGCAATCGGCAAAATGGGCATCCCCGAGATGCGCAAGCGTGGCTACCCCGATGGTGTGGCCGCCGGATCGATCGCCGCCGGGGGCACGCTCGGCATTCTCATCCCGCCGTCGGTCACGATGATCGTCTATGGCATCGCTACCGAGACATCGATCGGCCGATTGTTTCTTGCTGGCGTGCTACCGGGGCTGCTGCTGGTGGGGCTGTTCATGCTGTGGTCGATCTATAGCACCTGGCGACAGGGCGGTGGCGACACCGCGCTCGGCGCTACCCGCTACAGCTGGAAACAGAAGATCGAAGTGCTGCCACGGGTGATCCCGTTTCTGCTGATCATCCTCGGCGTGCTGTATGCGCTGTATGGCGGTGTGGCCACACCTTCCGAAACGGCGGCGGTAGGCGCCTTGTTGTGCGTTCTGGCGGCGGTGTTCATCTATCGTCTGTTCCGCTTCAACGCCTTGTGGGCGGTATTGCGTGATTCGACGCGTGAAAGCGTGATGATCCTGTTCATCATCGGCGCCGCCGGGGTGTTCGCCTTCATGCTGTCCAATCTGTTCATCACCCAGGCGATTGCCGAATGGATTGCAGAGCTCGACGTCAACCGCTGGGTATTGATGGGGGCGATCAATCTCTTCTTGCTGGTCGCCGGTTTCTTTCTGCCGCCCGTCGCGGTGATCCTGATGGCCGCACCGATCCTGTTTCCGATCGTGGTGTCTGCAGGTTTCGACCCCTATTGGTTCGCCGTGGTGCTGACGATCAACATGGAGATCGGATTGATCACCCCGCCGGTTGGCCTGAATCTGTACGTGATCAACGGCATCGCGCCGGACATCCCGTTGAAGACGATCCTGCTGGGTTCGATGCCGTTCGTGCTGTGCATGGTGCTGTCGATCGTGATTCTGTCGGTGTTTCCGTCGATCGCGACTTGGTTGCCGGATACCTTGATGGGGCCTGCCCAATGATGGCGTCGTTCGAGTTTTGTCAGAATAGGTAAGCGATCATGCCGGGTATCAAGTGGCTGGAGCGCATTACCAATACCGTCGCCGACCGCGGTCGCGAGTTGCTCGGCCTGCGCGACGACGAAGCGAAAAACTCGTTGTCCGATCTTTGTCGTCGCTTGATCGCCGGACGTGGCGAGGCATCAAATATCGCCTTGGCGCGCGAGATTCTGCGGCTGTTTGAGAATACCGACAAAGACGGCAAGGACGAATTCTTCGCCACGCTTGCCGCGCAGTTCGGTCCCGATCCGCAGGGTATCAGCGAGGCATCGGCCGCCTTTGATCGAGATAAGCCGGCTACGCTGGCGCGGCTGATCGAGGCGGTTGAGCCGCCTCGCCAGGAGTTGTTTCGGCGTCTCAACATGGCGCCGCATGGTACCGCCAGCCTGGTGGCCATGCGTTCTGAACTGCTGGACCGGTTGCGTGCGAATCCCGAACTGAGCAGCGTCGATGCCGATCTTAAGCACCTGCTCGCATCCTGGTTCAACCGCGGTTTTCTACGCCTGCAGCGCATCGATTGGCACAGTCCCGCCGCATTGCTCGAAAAGATCATGCAGTACGAATCGGTGCATTCCATCGACGGCTGGCGTGATCTGCGGCGTCGCCTGGCCGACGACCGGCGTTGCTTCGGCTTCTTCCATCCCGCGTTGCCGGATGAGCCACTGATCTTCGTCGAGGTCGCGCTAACCGGCGAGGTCACCGCCGAGATCGGTTCCTTGATCGACCCCGAGGCGCAACTGACGGATCCCTATGCCGCCGACACGGCGATGTTTTACTCGATCAACAACGCGCTACGCGGACTACGCGGTATCAGCTTCGGCAACTTCCTGTTGAAGCAGGTACTCAGTGACCTGGGCGACGAACTGCCGCAGCTGAAACGGTTCGTTACGCTGTCGCCGATGCCGCGTTTCGCCGAACGGCTGAACATGTTGCTGGCAGGTGACATCGAAGACTGGCCGCGTGAACGACTCGATCCCTTGTTGGAGGATTTCGAACCGGCGTTGGCCGAGCACAGCAACCAGGCCTCGCCAAGCGCTGCGGTATTTGAACTGTTGCAGAACTTCGACCAGCACGCCGCCGCACTGGCCGGGCCTTTGGCGCGTCTTGCTTTGTTGTATATCAGCGCGATGAAGCGTTCGCCCGGGGTTTGCTGCGATCCGGTCGCGGCGTTTCATCTGGCCAATGGCGCGGTTCTCGAACGCATCAATGTCGGCGCCGACAAGTCGGTGAAGGGCATGACGCAGTCGTACGGCGTCATGGTCAATTACCTGTATGACCCGGAACAGGTGGTGGCCAACCACGAGGCCTTCGTACAGGAAGGGCGTATCGCAATGTCGCGCGCACTCAAACGCGAACATGAAAAACATATCGTGGGAAAACGCTGATGGACCTGCCCATGCTGCTGGGTGCCGGCGCAGTTGCTGGCACGCTGGCCGGTCTGCTCGGTATTGGCGGCGGAGTGATCATCGTACCGATCGTTACCCTGTTGTTCGAGCGGCAGGGCATTCCGGCAAACCTGGCGATCAAAATGGCCGTGGGCACCTCCTTGGCGACGATTGTCGTCACGGCGATATCGAGTATCTATACCCATCATCGCAAGGGGGCTGTGGACTGGGGGCTGTTCAAGATCATGGGGCCGAGTGTGTTCGTCGGCTCGCTGGTCGGCGCATGGTTGGCCGACCTGATACCGGGCGAGATTATGTACATCGCCTTTGTCGTGTTTCTTTTCGCTGTCTCGGTGCAGATGGCGATGAGCCGGGTAGCGGCGCACCGGCCCCTACCTTCAACGCCCGGCCTGGCATCGGTCTCCACGTTCGTCGGGATCTCCTCGGCCTTGATGGGGATCGGCGGCGGGGCGATGCATGTGCCGTTCCTCAGCTACTGCGGCATACCGGTGAAACGCGCGATCGCTACCGCTGCCGCGGTCGGCTTGCCACTATCGGCAAGTGCGACGGCGGGTTTCATTATTGGTGGGCTCGACGAGCAAGGCATGCCGGCAGGCAGCCTGGGTTACGTGAACCTGCCGGTGTTCGGCGGCGTCGTCGGGGCCAGCCTGTTGTTTGCGCCGCTCGGCGCGACGCTCGCGCACAAGCTGCCGGATCTGTTGCTTCGGCGTTTGTTTTCCGTCTTCCTTTTTCTATTGGCCACCCGTATGGCTTTCAATCTTTTCTGAAGGATCTCTGAGCGATGAACGACGCGAATCTGTACCGCCTATTCGCAGCCCATTTTCCGACCGAGCCGGACGCTGTTTTTCTCGAGACCGACAGCAACCGGCGGTTGCTGTACGCCGAGGTGCCGCGCCAAACCGCGCTGATTCAGGGTTTGCTGCAGTCGTTCGGTGTGCAGAAGGGCGACCGTGTCGTTGTTCAGGTAGAAAAGTCGATCGAGGCGGTGCTGCTGTATCTTGCCTGCCTGCGCGCCGGTGCCATCTATATACCGCTCAACACCGCGTACACGGCCAACGAGGTGGATTACTTTCTAAAAGACGCCACGCCGCGCGTGTTTGTGTGTGCGCCACAACGTAAGGCGCAGCTCGAGCCGGTGGCCGCCGCGGCCGGCGTACACGCCGTGTTGACGCTCGACGCGGACGGTGGAGGCGAGCTGCGGGCCGCCCTTGAGACTGCAACAGCGATCGATGAGACCGTGCCGGTGGCACCCGAGGACCTGGCGGCCATCTTGTACACCTCCGGAACCACCGGCCGTTCGAAAGGTGCGATGCTCAGTCACGCCAACCTGGCCTCGAATGCGCAGGTGTTACATGACTATTGGCATTGGCAGCAGGCGGATGTGCTGCTGCATGCCTTGCCGATCTTTCATGTGCACGGTCTGTTCGTCGCGCTGCATTGCGCGCTGCTTGGCGGTTCCCGGGTAATTTTTCTGCCCAGGTTCGATGCCGATGCGATGATCGCCCGGCTGCCGGAATCCACGGTCATGATGGGGGTGCCGACCTTTTACACGCGGCTGTTGGATCGCGCCGACTTCAATGCCGGGTTGTGTAGCAACATGCGCCTGTTCATTTCCGGTTCCGCCCCGCTGCGCGCCGAGACACACCGCGAGTTCGAACAGCGAACCGGGCATCGCATACTGGAGCGCTACGGCATGACCGAGGCCGGCATGATCACGTCGAACCCTTACGACGGTGAACGGATTGCCGGCACCGTCGGCTATCCCTTGCCCGGCGTGAAGGCGCGTGTGGCCGATGAGCAGGGAAAGGAGTTGCCGCGAGGCGAGGCCGGCGTGCTGGAGATCAGCGGTCCCAATGTGTTCAGTGGCTACTGGCAGATGCCGGAAAAAACCGCCGAGGAGTTTCGCGACGATGGTTGGTTCATCACCGGGGACGTGGCGGAGATGGCGGAGGACGAGCGCGTAACGATCGTCGGGCGGGCCAAGGATCTCATCATATCGGGCGGATTCAATGTCTATCCCAAAGAGATCGAGTCACAGATCGATGAGCTGCCGGGTGTGAAGGAGTCGGCAGTGATCGGTGTGCCACATCCGGATTTCGGTGAAGGCGTGACCGCGATTGTGGTGCCCGAGGGCGACAGCGGGGTCGACGAACAGACCGTGGTCGATGCGCTGCGTGACCGGCTCGCGCGCTTCAAGCAGCCCAAGCGCGTATATGTCGTCGACGAACTGCCGCGCAATACGATGGGCAAGGTGCAGAAGAACGTCCTGCGCGAAAAGTACAAAGATACCTTCTCTTAACCCCGGCCCGCTCGTCGGGCGTCAATCCAGCCTGGTTCGGTGCACCCGGTTTCCCGCCGGTACGTGCGTCATACCTAAAATATTCCGAGTTCGAACCGATGATAATGACGGTTGATTTCATCGTAGCCGGTTGACTTCGATAGGTGGTTGAAACATGACGCGAGTTAAGGCCTTTGGCATTCATCTGGTCACCAGTGTGCTGGTGTTCGCCGTCGTCTCTGGTCTGTTGATTTTCGTCTGGTACCCCGCACCGCTGTTTGAGTTGGAAGGCGGATGGCAGGGCCTGCAATTGGTCGCGCTTGTCGATATCGTGCTTGGCCCGGCGCTGACGCTGATCGTGTTCAAGCCGGGCAAGCCTGGGCTGAAACTCGATATGACGTTGATTGCGCTGTTCCAGTCCGCTGCATTGGGCTATGGCATGTGGAACCTGTACGTCGCCCGGCCGGTTGTGCTGGTGCATGCCTATGATCATATCCAACCATTGACCCGGGTGGTCTTGGACGAGTGGGACCCCAGTGGAAAAGTGCTCGAACGCTGGGAGAGTACGACGCCTCAGGTCGTGCACGTTGACCTGCCCGATGACCCGGTTGAGTTCGGCAAAGAGCTGACGGCGGCATCCGAAATTCCGGGCGAGTTGCATGGTCTGTTCGACCGCTATCAGGCTTTGGACGAAGGTTGGCGACAGATGCAGCAGGACGCCACCAGGATTGAGCCATACGTAGCTCATAATCCCGCCTGGCAGCAAGCCTACGACGCTTTGTTGCACAAGCTGGACCGACCGGCGGGCGAACTCGTCTTCATCGCGTATATCGGGCGTAAGGATCGGGCGTTTCTTGTTTTCGACGGAAGCAGCAGGCAGATCCTCGATGTGCTGAAGATCCCCTTCGACGTGGCGTTGGTTCGGCCGTTAGTGCCGCGTATGAAGCGCGTTGTCACGCCGTGAATTTTTGGTGCATGTAAGTCGATTGGCGTAGCCGGTTGGACTAGCGCCGCGGAGGTTGCCGGTCGGCGGTTGGCGGTGTGGCGAATAACAGCATCAGGCCGAGCAGCAGGAACACGCTGCTGCCCATCACCGGATACCAGAAGCCGTTCCACGGCAGTGTGTGGCTGACTTCGTTGCGCGTCGGGTCGTCGGCCATATAGGTCACATCGATCTCGCGGCCGACTATCGGTTTGACTTTGAAGCTCCCGCCGACGAGATCATCGATTTGGTAGTAGGTCAGCCGGGTGGACGTCTCGAATGGGCCCTGGGGCGTATCAAACCGCGCAATCAAACGATAGGCGCCGACCGAAGTCGGCAGGTCGGACGCCAGGTTGTACCTGGACCGGCTAATAGACTCGGCGCCATCGGGAGCGGCTGCGACGATCCGCCCGGTGGTGCGTTCTCCCAACAGGCTGAGAACCAGGTGGTGCCTTGCGCCATAGATCATGGCGCCGAAGATCAGCAGCCCGAAGATGATGGACAAGACGGCGAGGGACTTACGTATCACGCCGACGAATTCGCTGGGGTGGGGAGCTTAACGTTCGGCGGCGTGTCTGCCGCATGCCGCCGTGATCCGCCGCGCACCGTCAGACCTTGCATTCACCCATCAATTCGGCGTGACCGTGTTCGTCGATACTTTCGATGCGCACGTCGTAGCCCCACAGTCGGGCGATGTGGCGCAGCATCTCGGGGGTGCTCTCACCCAGCGGACGGCGGTTGTGCATGTCGTGGCGCAGCGTCAGCGAGCGATCGCCGTAGACGTCGACATTCCACACCTGGATGTTCGGTTCGCGGTTGCCGAGGTTGTATTGGTCGGCCAGCATCTGGCGAATCTGGCGGTAGCCGGCATCGTCGTGGATCGCGCTGATCTCGAGCTTGTCGTCATGATCGTCGTCGACCACGGTAAACAGCTTCAGCTCGCGAATCAGTCGTGGTGACAGA
The DNA here is from genome assembly GCF_002009425.1 of Thiosocius teredinicola. NCBI lineage: Bacteria > Pseudomonadati > Pseudomonadota > Gammaproteobacteria > Chromatiales > Sedimenticolaceae > Thiosocius > Thiosocius teredinicola. The sequence goes on along the minus strand of NZ_CP019936.1, from coordinate 4,124,069 downwards.
TACTGTGCGATGAAGCTCTCATCCTTGAAGTTGCGCATCGCAAAATCCAGTGTCTCGAGCCAGTTCGAGCCGGCGATCTCCGGGAACCAGCGGCGGTCTTCATCGGTGGGTTCTTCACAGATGCGCCGGATATCACGAAACATGTTGAAGCCGAGCGCATAAGGGTTGATCCCGCTGTACATCCGGCTGAAGTAAGGCGGTTGAAACACGACGTTGGTATGCGACTGCAGAAACTCCATCATGAAGCCGTCGGTCAGCTTGCCTTCTTCATACAGGTGATTGAGCAGGGTGTAGTGCCAGAAGGTTGCCCAGCCCTCGTTCATGACCTGCGTCTGGCGTTGCGGATAGAAATACTGCGCAATCTTACGCACGATGCGCACGATCTCGCGCTGCCAGGGTTCCAGCCGAGGTGCGTTCTTCTCGATGAAGTACAGCAGGTTTTCCTGCGGATCGGGTGGGAAGCGATTTTCCTTGCGCTTCTTGGCGGTCGCCTCTTTCGGCGGCAGGGTGCGCCACAAGTCGTTGACCTGCGACTGCAGGTAATCGGCGCGCTCGCGCTGTAGTGCCTTTTCCTTGGCCATCGACAGCTTGGCGGGTCGCTTGTAGCGATCGACACCGTGATTCATCAAGGCATGGCACGAGTCGAGGATGTTTTCTACCGCCTCTTCGCCGTAGCGTTCTTCGCACTCGGCAACATAGTTGCGGGCGAACACCAGGTAGTCGAGGATGCCCTCGGCGTCGGTCCAGGTACGGAACAGGTAGTTGCCCTTGAAGAATGAGTTGTGACCGTAGCTGGCGTGCGCAATGACCAGCGCCTGCATGGTCATCGTGTTCTCTTCCATCAGGTAGGCGATGCACGGGCTGGAGTTGATCACGATCTCGTAGGCCAAGCCCATCTGGCCGCGCTTGTAGTGCTTTTGCGTCGACATGAACTGCTTGCCGAACGACCAGTGGCTGTAGCCGACCGGCATACCGACCGACGAATAGGCGTCGATCATCTGCTCCGACGTGATCACTTCGATCTGGTTCGGATAGGTGTCCAGGCCGTAGTGCTGTGCGACGCGGGCGATCTCCCGGTCGTAGGTTTCGAGCAGCTCGAAGGTCCATTCCGAACCCTCGGAGATCGGTTGACGGGTATCGGCTTTGATTGCTTCGGTCACGCCGCCGCCTCCTTCTTGCGGAACAGTTTACGGAACACCGGATAGATGTCCTCGAGGTTGAGGATGCGCTGCATCGCGAAGTGACGATACATGCCCTTTACCGTTTCATATTCGTGCCACAGGGTTTGCGGATGCTCAGCCTTGATCTCGACATAGGCATAGTACTGCACCAGGGGCAGGATGCCGTTGACCAGTATCTCGCGGCAGCGTGGCGAGTCTTCGGCCCAGTTGTCGCCATCGGATGCCTGCGCTGCGTAAATGTTCCATTGGCCCGACGGATAACGTTCGGTCACGATTTCGTGCATCAGGTCGAGCGCGCTGGACACCACGGTGCCGCCGGTTTCGCGCGAGGTGAAGAAGTCGTCTTCATCGACCTCCTTGGCCACCGTGTGGTGACGAATGAACACCACGTCGATGCGCTCGTAGCTGCGTGTCAGGAACAGGTAGAGCAGCATGAAGAAGCGCTTGGCGATGTTCTTGCGTTCTTCGTCCATCGAGCCGGAGACGTCCATCAGGCAGAACATGACGGCCTGACTGGTCGGTTGCGGCTTGTCGACACGGTTGGCGTAGCGCAGATCCCAGGTGTCGATGAAAGGGACCGCCGCGATGCGCGCATTGAGTCGGTTGATCTCTTCGCGCAGCAGTTCGGCGTCTTCGCTGTCGCCTTTGCCCTCGGCCTCGAGTTTCGCCAATGCCTCTTCGGCCTCGCGCAGCGCGCGCCGCGGGCCGGCCCCCATCGCGAGCCGTCGGCCGATGGCCTGTTTCATCGAGCGCACCACGTGCAGGCTGGACGGGTTGCCGTCACTGGTGAAGCCGGCGCGCACGCGCTTGATCTCTGGGGTGGCGGTAAGCTGCTTCTTGACCAGGTCGGGCAGGGCGAGGTCTTCGAAGAAGTAGTTGAGGAACTCGTCTTTGCTTAATTCAAAGACGAACTCGTCCATGCCTTCGCCGTCGGGCGATCCGCCACCGCCGCCCTGGCCGCCACCGCCTTGCGGGCGGTCGATGCGGTCGCCTTTGACGAACTCACGGTTGCCGGGGCTGACGACGTCGCGCCGCCCGCCTTCGCCGTGATGGAATATCGGTTCGTTGAGGTCTTTCGACGGAATGGATATTTCTTCACCGCGTTCGAGATCGGACACCCCACGCTCGGATACCGCTTCGCCCACGGCCTTGCGGATCTGCGCCTTGAACCGCCGCAGGAATCGCTGCCGATTCACTGCGCTGCGGTTCTTGCCTGAAAGTCGGCGGTCTATCAACTGACTCACGATCTCACAACCTTCTCCCCAACGGGAGAAACTGATTGAGGCCGTGCATGGGGTTCGCGCCCATGCCTTGCCTCAGGATGCCTTTCTGGCTCGCAGGTACCACTCGGCCAGCAGGCGCACCTGCTTGTCGGTATAGCCTTTGGCAACCATGCGCTCGACGAACTCCTGGTGCTTCTTCTGTTCCTCGCTCGACGCCTTGGCATTGAACGAGATCACCGGCAGCAGATCCTCAGTGCTCGAGAACATGCGCTTCTCGATCACGGTACGCAGTTTTTCGTAGCTGGTCCATGTCGGGTTCTTGCCGTGGTTTTGCGCGCGCGCACGCAACACGAAGTTGACCACCTCGTGGCGGAAGTCCTTCGGGTTGGCGATACCTGCCGGTTTCTCGATCTTTTCCAGTTCCGCGTTCAGCTGGGCGCGATCGAGTATCTCGCCGGTGTCCGGATCGCGGAACTCCTGGTCCTGGATCCACATATCGGCATAGGTCACGTAGCGGTCGAAGATGTTCTGCCCATACTCCGAGTAGGATTCCAGATACGCGGTCTGCAGTTCTTTTTCGATGAACTCGGCATAACGCGGTGCCAGGTACTCTTTCAGATAGGTGATGTAGCGCTGTTCCATTTCGGGCGGGAACTGTTCCTGTTCGATCTGCTGCTCGAGGACGTACAGCAGGTGCACCGAGTTGGCTGCGACCTCGGTGTGATCGAAGTTGAACACCCGCGACAGGATCTTGAACGCGAAGCGGGTCGAGATGCCGTTCATGCCTTCGTCGACGCCGGCGTAGTCGCGATACTCCTGGAAAGACTTGGCCTTCGGATCGGTGTCTTTTAGATTTTCGCCGTCGTAGATCCGCATCTTCGAGAACACGCTCGAATTTTCCGGTTCCTTGAGGCGCGTCAGTACAGAGAACTGCGCCAGCATCTGCAGCGTGCCCGGGGCGCAGGGCGCCTCGGACAGCGAGCTGTTATGCAGCAGCTTGTCGTAGATCTTCACCTCGTCGGACACGCGCAGGCAGTAGGGCACCTTGACGATGTAGATACGATCGAGGAAGGCCTCGTTGTTCTTGTTGTTGCGGAACGCCTGCCACTCGCTCTCGTTGCTGTGTGCCAGCACGATGCCGTCGAAGGGTATCGCACCGAAGCCCTCCGTACCCTTGTAGTTGCCTTCCTGGGTTGCGGTAAGCAGCGGATGCAGCACCTTGATCGGTGCCTTGAACATTTCCACAAATTCCATCAGGCCCTGGTTGGCCAGGCACAGGCCGCCGGAGTAGCTATAGGCGTCCGGGTCGTCCTGCGAATAACTTTCGAGCTTACGGATGTCGACTTTGCCGACCAGCGACGAGATGTCCTGGTTGTTCTCGTCGCCCGGTTCCGTCTTGGACACGCCGACCTGGCCGAGCACCGACGGCCAGCGTTTGACGACCTTGAACTGGGTGATGTCGCCGTTGTACTCGTGCAGCCGCTTGACCGCCCAGGGCGACAGCGCCTTGTTCAGGTAGCGGCGCGGAATGCCGTATTCCTGCTCGAGTATGTCGCCGTCTTCTTCTGCTGAGAACAGGGCCAAGGGCGAGTCGTTTACCGGAGAGCCCTGGATGGCATAGAAGGGCGCGCGTTCCATCAGGTGCTTGAGCTTTTCAGCGAGCGATGATTTACCGCCGCCGACCGGTCCGAGCAGATAAAGTATCTGTTTCTTTTCTTCCAAACCCTGCGCGGCGTGCCGGAAGTAAGACACGATCTGTTCGATCGTCTCTTCCATGCCGTAAAAGTCTTTGAACGCCGGATAGATCTTGATGACCTTGTTGGAGAAGATGCGCGACAGGCGGGCGTCTTCCCTGGTATCGACCAGTTGCGGATCGCCGATCGCATCGAGCATGCGCTCAGCGGCCGAGGCATAGGCCATGTGGTCTTCTTTACAGATGTTCAGGTATTCCTCGAGAGAGTACTCCTCTTCCTCTCTGCGGTAGCGATCGATGTAGTGGTTAAACAGACTCATATTGCATCCCTCTTGATCAATGCGCTGAACATGCCTAGGCAGCTACGAGGCAATGCTTGTGCCAACAAGTGTCACTGCCTCCGTTTTTCTATACGACAGCAAGGCGCCAACTTGGTGCCGTCGTCTATTTTCTTTTTCTTCGTAAGACGAACCTCTCCGCCGTCCAGCACTGTAATGGAGCGCAAACGCGCGGCTGGGCGGTGTAAAAGATCGGTTCGCCATCATGTTGGTGCAGCATCCCTTGCCGCCGACGGTCGATTCCTGTGAGCGCTGGGCCCTTTGCATAAGCGTAGTCCGTGACGTGCAGTCCGTGGCTGCAAAATGCGTATGAGTGGTCAAAAAATTGGCTCGTATAGCTTGCGTTGCGCGCACTGGTGTCAGCAATCGGGTCACCAACCGAACGGGGATTTGTCGGCTTGAACAGAACAGACGACAGACGTGTCGTTAACAGCCGTCGTGTCGTGCAGCGAGTAGCTTTTTGCCGGTCTCGGGCGTTGTTCTGCTGCGAACGGTCGCCAAGTGTCGAGGCGGCGACTGCAAAAGGCAGTGAACGCCGATCAGGTCATGCTTCGAACGGCCTGCGCTTCGTGCACGATGACGTTGTTCTGTTCGCAGACCTGTGCGAGCTCCGGTGATGTCAGCCGATCCGTGAAGAAATCCGAAACCTGCGAAATGTGACCAATGCGAACCGGCGCTGAGCGCTCCAGTTTCGATTTATCGGCCACCAGGTAGCGATGCCGGGCGTTGTCCAGAATCGCCTGTGCGACCCGCACCTCGCGATAGTCGAAGTCGAGCAAAGAGCCGTCGGCATCCAGGGCCGAGGCACCGATGACCGCGTAATCGACTTTGAACTGGTTGACGAAGCCGACCGTCGCTTCGCCGATGATGCCGCGATCCGCTCGTCGCAGTACGCCACCGGCGATAATCACCTCGCAGGTCGGGTTGTTGATTAAGGTATTGGCAACATTGAGGTTGTTGGTGATCACCAGCAGGTCGCGGTGATGCAGCAGGGCGCGCGCCACGGCCTCGGTCGTCGTCCCCAGGTTGATGAACAGCGAGGTGCTGTTGGGAATCTGTTCGGCACACATCTGGCCGATCAGCCCTTTTTCCTCGGCCGCCAGGATCTGGCGTTGCTCGTACCCCAGGTTGGTTACACCGGAGGCGATCACCGCGCCGCCGTGCACCCGGGTCAGAATCTTGCGCTCGCACAGTTCGTTGAGATCCTTGCGGATGGTCTGCGGCGTCACATCGAACTGGGCGACCAGTTCATCCACGGTGACGCGACCGTTGCGTCGGGCGATTTCGGTGATTTCCTGTTGTCGAAACGAAAGCAGCATTCGAAAAATTGCCGAATCAGCGCATGAATTCGAAACATTATGACGAACTGCGCGGGTTTTGCACTGGCTTCAGGCGTATTTAATGCCTTATCCACCCCCTTTAGCGTCCTTTGGTGTTCGTTTATTCGAACGTACGAAACATCTAATAGCAAGTTAAAACAATTAGTTATCTAGATTGTGTTTCGTTTATCGCGCTATTTCGAAAAAAACCGAAGATATTAATTGACAAAACGAACCTATTCGCCAAAATCGCCAACAGGCAGCGCTCTCTTTCGGGGCATTTTCGGGCCTCTTCGACCTCTTTCGGCGCACGAGAACCAAGCGAATGGCGGACCAGACGATCTACGACATTGCCATCATCGGCGGCGGCGTAAACGGTTGCGGTATTGCGCGCGATGCCGCGGGGCGTGGCCTGAAGGTTTACCTGGCAGAACAAGGTGACTTGGCGCAAGGGACCTCATCGGCCAGCACGAAGCTGATCCACGGTGGATTGCGTTACCTCGAGTATTACGAGTTCCGCCTGGTGCGCGAGGCCTTGATCGAGCGCGAGGTGCTGTTGCGCGCTGCGCCGCACATTATCTGGCCGATGCGCTTTGTGTTGCCGCATCACGCGGGACTGCGATCGGCGTGGTTCCTTCGCCTTGGGTTATTCCTGTACGACCACCTCGGTGGCCGCAAGTTGTTGCCGGGCACACGCACCATCGATCTGCGTACCGATGCTGCCGGTGGGCCGTTGGTCGAACGCTTTGTCAAAGGTTTCGAATATTCCGATTGCTGGGTCGACGACGCCCGGTTGGTCGTACTGAACGCCATGGATGCGGCGCATAAAGGCGCGAGTATCAACCCGCGTCACCGGGTCACCGGTGCTGAGCGTGAAGGGGATCTGTGGCGTATCCGCGTTCAAGACGGTACGGAAAAGCAGGTGCTCGCCCGCGCGCTGGTCAATGCCGCCGGCCCCTGGGTGGAACAGGTGGCGGGTACCACCGGTGTGGCGGCAGAAGAGTCGCACAAACCGGCCGTGCGGCTGGTGCGCGGCAGCCATATCGTGGTGCCGCGCATGTTCGAACATGCGCGCGCCTACATCTTTCAGAACAAGGACGGCCGGATCTTCTTCGCCATACCCTACGAAACGGATTTCACCCTGATTGGAACGACCGACGTCGATCACACCGATGGCCTCGATGCGGTGCACGCCACCGACAGCGAAATCGATTACCTGTGCGACGCATCGAGCGAGTACTTCCGCCAGCCGGTCAAGCGTGAAGACGTGCTCTGGACCTATTCGGGGGTGCGTCCGCTCTACGACGATGGTGCCTCGGCTGCACACCAGGCAACTCGCGACTATGTTTTGAAGATCGAAAAAAGCGAAGGCGAAGCACCGTTGCTGAATGTCTACGGCGGCAAGATCACGACATTTCGGCGTCTGGCAGATGCCGTCCTGCAAAAGCTCGCACAACATATCGATGTGCCGGAATCGGACTGGACCCGCCATGCCGCGTTGCCGGGAGGCGACTTTCCGGTGGCGCAACGCGCCGAGTTGTTCGACCAATGGCGACGGCGTTTCGGCTTCGTGCCGTCGTCAACGATGGAGCGCCTGTTGCGCAGCTACGGTACCCGCATCAATGCCGTGCTGGCGGATGCCGAGAATCTCGAGGCGTTGGGTGAGGACTTCGGCGCCGGCCTGTATGAATGCGAGGTTCGTTACCTGATGCGGTACGAGTGGGCGCAGCAGGCCGACGATCTGCTGTGGCGGCGCAGCAAACTGGGCCTGCGTTTGGACGACGGACAAAAAGAACGGCTGGCGAAATGGATGCAGGCGCATCATGCCGAACATATCACCAACAAGAATGCCGCTGCCTGAGCCGGGGTACCGATGACATTAAGGCTGGAAAACATCGCCAAGGTCGTAGATGCGCAACAACACATCTACCCGACCGACCTGACGCTCGAGACCGGTACCTTGAACGTCTTGTTGGGGCCGACGCTGTCCGGCAAGACGACCCTGATGCGATTGATGGCTGGCCTCGACAAGCCGACAGCGGGGCGCGTTTTGTGGGATGACGTCGATGTTACCTCCCGGCCGGTACAACGGCGTAACGTCGCCATGGTGTACCAGCAGTTCATCAACTACCCGTCGATGTCGGTATACGAAAACATCGCGTCACCGCTGCGGCTGCAGAAGCACGACAAGGCCACTATCGACCGCAAGGTGAAGGAGGTCGCCGAGTTGATGAAGCTCGAGCCGTTGTTGCAGCGTGGGCCGCTCGAACTGTCGGGTGGCCAGCAACAGCGCTGCGCGCTGGCGCGTGCCTTGGTGAAAGATGCCGGTCTGGTGCTGCTGGATGAGCCGCTGGCGAACCTCGACTACAAGCTGCGCGAGGAATTGCGCGCCGAGATCCCGCGATTCTTTCGCGATTCCGGTGCCGTGTTTGTCTACGCGACGACCGAGCCGAGCGAGGCATTGCTGCTCGGTGGCAACACGGCCGCGTTGTGGGAAGGTTCGGTGCGCCAGTTCGGCGCAACACTCGATGTCTATCGCAGCCCGGTCGACGCCACGACTGCCAGCGTGTTTTCCGATCCGCCGATGAACTTCGTGACCGTCGCCAAGGTCGGCGGCAAGCTGATGTTCGGCGAAGGCCAGTCCACGGCGGCGGCCGGCGACCTGAGCGCGTTGCCGGACGGGCGCTACAAGGCCGGTTTTCGCCCGAACCACTTGAGCCTTCGCCGTCAGACGGACAACGCGCTGATGTTCAAGGCGCGGGTGACGGTGACCGAGATCACCGGCTCCGAAACATTCGTGCACCTGCAGCACGGCGAAGATGATCCGTGGGTAGCGCTCGAACACGGTGTGCATGAGCCGCCGATAGGTGACCTCATAGAGGCGTACGTCGACTCGGCAAACATCTATTTCTTCGACGAACAAGAAAGGCTTGTGGCGGCAGCAGCGGCCACCCGGGCGGCGTGAGGTAGACGACAATGGCACAGATCCACCTGCAAGGCCTGGCGCACAGCTATCACTCCAACCCCCAAGGGCCTCAGGATTATGCGCTCAAGCGTATCGATCATGTCTGGGAAGACGGCAAGGCTTACGCATTGCTCGGCCCGTCCGGCTGCGGCAAGACGACGCTGCTGAATATCATTTCCGGATTGCTGCAGCCGAGCGAAGGCGGCGTGCTGTTCGACGACCGGGATGTCACCGCTCTGCCGACCGAGCAACGGCATATCGCCCAGGTATTTCAGTTCCCCGTGATCTACGACACGATGTCGGTTTTCGATAATCTGGCCTTCCCCTTGCGCAATCGCGGCCACGACAAGGACACGATTCGTGAACGGGTTACCCGCATCGCCGAGATGCTCGAACTTACGCCGCTGCTGAAGAAGAAGGCGCGTGGGTTGACCGCCGACCTCAAGCAGACCATATCGCTCGGCCGTGGGCTGGTGCGGGAACATGTCGCCGCGATCCTGTTCGACGAGCCGCTGACCGTGATCGATCCGCACCTGAAATGGAAGCTGCGCATGCAGCTGAAGCGCCTGCATCGCCAGTTCGGCCATACCATGATCTATGTCACGCACGATCAGACCGAGGCGCTGAGCTTCGCCGACCAGGTCGTCGTCATGTACGAAGGCGATGTGGTGCAGATGGGTACGCCGCAGGAGTTGTTCGAGCGCCCGGCACATACCTTTGTCGGCTACTTCATCGGCAGTCCGGGTATGAACGTGTTGAGTGCGACGATCGAGGGGAACAGCGCCTACGTCGACGGGTGCACGATACCGTTGGCCCGCGGTTATCACGCCGTGCGTGGCGACAAGGTCGAGATCGGCATCCGTCCCGAGTTCGCCCGGCTGCTGCGCAAGGAAGACGCCGGTGACGACTGCCTGCCGGTGACGATCCGTCGCATCGAGGACGTCGGGCGCTACAAGATCGCGCGCACCGAGTTCTTCGGTCGCGAGCTCAACGTGATCATCCCTGAGGGTGTGGGTATCAGCGACGGCGCCAATCGGCTCGTGTTCGACCGGCAGCGCATCAATGTCTACGCCGACGGCTGGCTGGTCGAGGGAGAGGCCGCCTGATGAAGACCTGGAACAACAAGGCCTGGTTTCTCGTCGTGCCGGTGGTGGTCCTGGTGGCGTTCAGCGCCGTCATTCCATTGATGACGGTCGTCAACTACTCGGTGCAGGACACCTTCGGCAACAACCAATTCTTCTGGGTCGGTCTCGAATGGTTCAACGAGATCGTCAATTCGCCGCGCTTCCAGGATGCGCTCGGCCGGCAGTTTTTGTTTACTGCATTAATTCTGCTGATTGAGATGCCGCTGGGTGTCTATATCGCGCTGCACATGCCGAGTAAAGGCTGGGGCCGGCCGGTGTCGCTGGTGCTGATGTCGTTGCCGCTACTGATTCCATGGAACGTCGTCGGCACGATCTGGCAGATCTTCGGTCGCTCCGATATCGGTCTGCTCGGTCACACGCTGAGTGTACTGGGCGTCGACTATAACTACGCACAGAATCCGTTCGATGCCTGGGCGACGATTATCGTGATGGACGTGTGGCACTGGACCTCGCTGGTCGCGTTACTTGCCTATGCGGGCCTGCAGTCGATACCCCAGGCGTATTACCAAGCTGCACGTATCGATGGCGCCAGCCGTTGGGCCGTTTTCCGTTACATCCAGTTGCCCAAGATGCGCAGCGTGTTGTTGATCGCCTTTCTGCTGCGCTTTATGGACAGTTTCATGATCTACACCGAGCCGTTCGTCGTTACCGGCGGTGGTCCCGGCAACTCGACGACGCTGTTGTCGATCGATCTGGTCAAGCTGGCGGTCGGTCAGTTCGACCTGGGGCAGGCGGCGGCGTTCTCGCTGGTGTACTTCTTGATCATTCTGTTGCTGAGTTGGGTGTTCTACACCGTCATGACCAACGTCGATAAGCAGGGAGGTTGAGCGTGTCTGCACAGGATACAGTGACGATAGGCAACGCACCCAAGCCCAAGGCGTCGAGCGGTGCGCGCAGCCTTGGCATTTCGCGTTCGGCAGCGGTGATGACGGTCTATCTCACCTTTCTGCTGTTGCCGATCTATTGGCTGGTGATGATGAGCCTCAAGACCAACGACGAGATCACCTCGCGTTTCACCTTGTGGCCGGATCAGCTCACGTTTGCCAACTATGTAACCATCTTCACCGACCCGAGCTGGTATTCCGGTTACATCAACTCAATCACCTACGTCGTCATGAACACCGTGATCTCGGTGTCGGTCGCGCTGCCGGCTGCCTACGCGTTTTCTCGCTACCGCTTCCTCGGCGACAAGCATCTGTTCTTTTGGCTGCTGACCAACCGCATGGCGCCGCCGGCGGTATTTGCCTTGCCGTTCTTCCAGCTTTACAGCTCTATTGGATTGTTCGATACGCACATCGCGGTGGCGTTGGCGCACTGCTTGTTCAACGTACCCCTGGCTGTCTGGATACTGGAAGGCTTTATGTCCGGCGTGCCGAAAGAGATCGACGAAACGGCGTACATCGATGGCTACAGCTTCCCACGGTTCTTCATCAAGATCTTCACGCCGCTGATTGCATCGGGTATCGGCGTGGCCGCGTTTTTCTGCTTCATGTTCTCGTGGGTCGAGTTGTTGCTTGCACGTACGTTGACCTCGGTGGCGGCGAAACCTATCGCAGCGACCATGACGCGCACCGTGTCGGCCTCGGGTATGGATTGGGGCGTGTTGGCGGCGGCCGGCGTGTTGACCATCATTCCGGGCGCGCTGGTGATCTGGTTCGTGCGCAACTATATCGCCAAGGGCTTCGCCCTCGGCCGCGTGTAAGGAGAATGGCGGTGGAGTTCGATCTGAGCTGGATGGCGTGGACGTGGCAGACCGCCGTGTTTTTCGGCGCGATTGCCTCGGCCCTGGTTGTCATGACGGTGTGGACCTCGCTGCGTCCGCCGGTGCCGCGGGTAGGCGTATTGCGCATCGAGACCACGCCGGGCGACAGGCTGTTCATTTCGTTGCTCGGCAGTGCGTTCATCTGCCTGGGTGCCTTGTACTACTTCGGCCCGCCACTTTGGTGGGCACTCGGCGCATGCCTTGTGTATGCGCTGGCTGTGTTTCGCTGGGTCTGAAAGGAAGCGAGCCCTTCGAATAACCGTGTCCGGGCCGAACGACAGCAATAAAGCCCGGAATCGAACAACTGGAGGAGAGTGGAGATGAGAAAGAACCGGATAACGGCAATAGCCGCAGCGTTGACGATGGTGCTCGGCGGCGCATCGTCACCGGCCTTCGCTGACGAAGCGGCGGCGCAGCGCTGGGTCAATGATGAATTCCAGCCATCGACCCTGTCGAAGACTGACCAGATGAAAGAGATGGACTGGTTCATCAAAGCGGCAGCGCCTTTCAAGGGTATGGAGATAAATGTGGTCTCCGAAACCATCACGACCCACGAGTACGAGGCCAAGACCCTGGCCAAGGCGTTCTACGAGATCACCGGCATCAAGGTGAATCACGACCTGATCGGTGAAGGCGACGTGGTCGAGAAGCTGCAGACGCAGATGCAGTCGGGCAAGAACATCTATGACGCCTATATCAACGACTCGGACCTGATCGGTACCCATTGGCGCTATCAACAGGTCCGCAACCTGACCGACTGGATGGCGGGCGAGGGCAAAGACGTCACCAACCCGACGCTGGATGTCGACGACTTCATCGGCAAGAGTTTCACCACTGGCCCGGATGGCAAGTTGTATCAGCTTCCCGATCAGCAGTTCGCGAACCTGTACTGGTTCCGCTACGACTGGTTTACCGATCCGGCTATCAAGTCGAAGTTCAAGGCCAAGTACGGCTACGAACTGGGCGTGCCGGTGAACTGGTCTGCGTACCAGGATATCGCCGAGTTCTTCACCAACGACATCAAGGAGATCAACGGCGAGCGCGTCTACGGTCACATGGACTACGGCAAGAAAGACCCGTCGCTCGGTTGGCGTTTCACCGATGCCTGGCTGTCGATGGCCGGAGCGGGCGATAAGGGTGAACCGAACGGCCTGCCGGTCGACGAGTGGGGCATCCGTGTCGATGAAAACAGTCGCCCGACCGGTTCCTGCGTGGCGCGCGGCGGTGCCACCAACGGGCCAGCAGCCGTCTATTCGGTAGAGAAGTACGTCGACTGGCTGAAGAACTATGCACCGCCGAATGCGGCCGGCATGGTGTTCTCCGAGGCCGGTCCGGTGCCGGCGCAGGGCAATATCGCGCAGCAGATCTTCTGGTACACCGCCTTTACCGCCGACATGGTCAAGGACGGTATCCCGGTGGTGAACGCCGACGGCTCACCGAAGTGGCGTATGGCACCGTCGCCGCACGGGGCTTACTGGGAAGAGGGTCAAAAGCTCGGCTACCAGGATGCCGGCTCATGGACGCTGATGAAATCCACCCCGGTCGAACGCGCCAAGGCGGCCTGGTTGTACGCCCAGTTCGTTGTCTCGAAGACGGTTTCGTTGAAGAAGTCGCATGTCGGTCTGACCTTCATTCGCGAGTCGGATATCAACGACCAGAGCTTCACCGACCGCGCACCCAAGCTCGGCGGGCTGATCGAGTTCTACCGCTCGCCGGCGCGTGTGCAGTGGTCGCCGACCGGTACCAACGTGCCCGACTACCCGAAGTTGGCGCAACTGTGGTGGCAGAACATCGGCGATGCCTCGTCAGGTGCCAAGACCGCCCAGGAGGCGATGGATGCGCTGTGTAAGGCACAAGAGCGTGTACTGTCGCGCCTAGAGCGTGCCGGTGTGCAGGGTGACATCGGGCCGAAACTCAACGAAGAGAAAGACCCGGAGTACTGGTTGTCGCAACCCGGTTCACCGAAGGCCAAGCTGGCCAATGAGAAACCGCAACCGATCACCGTCGACTACGATGAGCTGATCAAGTCCTGGCAGTAAGTCGGGGCAGCTTGGACAGTGCCGGTGCAAGGCCGGCACTGTCTTACGATTTATAAAATTCAGATGCTGATCGGCGTGCGCCAACCGGAGATTGCCTGATGTCCAGCCATATCATCGCCATCGACCAGGGAACCACCTCCACACGATCGATCGTGTTCGACAACAAGCTGCGTCGGGTCGGTGTATCGCAACAGGAGTTTGCCCAGCATTTTCCGCAGTCCGGCTGGGTCGAGCACGATCCGGACGATATCTGGCGCACCGCCGAGCAGACCGTGCGCGGCGCACTGGCCGATGCATCCAAGGTCGCGAGCGACGTTGCGGCCATCGGCATCACCAATCAGCGCGAGACCATCGTGATTTGGGATCGCGAAAGCGGCAGGCCGGTGCATCGCGCCATTGTCTGGCAGGATCGGCGGACTGCCGACAGATGCGCCGCGTTGCTGGCGCAGGGATGCGAGGAACTCGTCCGGCACAAGACGGGCCTGGTGATCGACCCTTATTTCAGTGCCACCAAGATTGCCTGGATGCTGGACAACATCGACGGCCTCAGAACCAGCGCCGAAGCCGGCAGGTTGGCGTTCGGCACCATCGATACCTGGTTGATCTGGAACCTGACCGGCGGCAAGGTGCATGCGACGGACGCCAGCAATGCGGCGCGCACCCTGCTGTTCGATATCCATGCACGCCAGTGGGACGACGAACTGCTCGACTTGTTCGGCGTGCCGCGCGCGATGCTGCCCGAGGTATTGGATTGCGCGGCCGAGTTCGGTACCACCGATCCGGCATTGTTCGGTGCGGCGATCCCGATCCGCGGCGTGGCCGGCGATCAACAGGCGGCGCTGATCGGCCAGGCCTGTTTCGAGCCGGGCATGATCAAGTCGACCTACGGCACCGGCTGCTTCGCGGTGCTGAACACCGGCAGCGAGCCGGTTGTGTCGAACAACCGGCTGTTGACCACGATCGGCTATCAACTCAACGGCAAGCCGACCTACGCGCTCGAAGGCTCGATATTCATCGCCGGCGCGGCGGTGCAGTGGTTGCGCGACGGCCTGAAGATCATCACCCATGCGGGCGACACCCAGGCCATGGCACAGAAGGCGGATCAGGGTCATCACGTGTATTTGGTGCCCGCGTTTGTCGGTCTGGGTGCGCCGCACTGGGACGCCGAGGCGCGTGGGGCGATCTTCGGTCTGACGCGCAACTCGGGTCCGGCCGAACTGGCGCGCGCCGCCCTCGAAAGCGTCGGCTACCAAACGCGTGACCTGCTCGAGGCGATGCGTAAAGACTGGCCGCAGGCCGACACCAAGGTGCTGCGGGTCGATGGTGGGATGACGGCGTCGGACTGGACCATGCAATTCCTGTCGGACATCCTCGGCGTACCGGTCGACCGGCCGAAGATGCTCGAAACCACGGCGTTGGGCGCGGCCTACCTTGCCGGCCTGCAGAGCGATCTCTATCCGCAGCCCGAGCAGTTTGCCGCGATGTGGCAGCTCGACCGACAGTTTCAGCCTTCGATGCCGGAGGAAAGACGTGAGCGCCTCTATACCGGCTGGCTCGACGCCTTGCAGCGCACATTGACGCACCAGGCCACCTAAACAGGTTTTGGCTGCGTTTGTCAGCGTGCGTCGCTGTCGGTTCTAATGCAGCGCATGCAAAGCGGTGATGAACAGGCGCAAGCGGCGCACCAACTACTGGCCGGCACCTATCGTGCCGTGCTGTCGACCCATTCGCTCGATCTCGAGGGTTACCCTTTCGGCTCGGTCGTGCCCTATGCCTGCGGTCGCGACGGCCTGCCGCTGCTGTTACTTAGTCATCTGTCGCAACACACGAAAAACCTCGTTGCCGATGCGCGTTGTGGTTTTACCGTGGTGGAACATGGCGACGGTGATGTGCAGCAGTTCGCTCGCCTGAGCGGTCTCGGGCGCGTCGTCCCTTGTGAAGAGAGCGGCGATGCCGGGCGCTATTTTGCGTACTTCCCGCAATCACGCATGTACTTCGAAGAACTGAACTTTCACTTCTTTCGGTTCGTCCCCGAACGCTTCCATTGGAATGGTGGATTTGCGACTGCGCGTTGGTTCTCGCCGGATCGGATCGTGCGCACTAATCCGTTCGATGCCGCAACCGAGCAACGCATCTGCAGCCACATGAACGAAGATCATGCCGATGCCCTGCGTGGCTACCTCGGTGCCCGGCTCGCGGCGGATGCCGAGGCTGTTGTGATGTGTGGTATCGATAGTGAAGGCATGGACCTGCGCAGCGGCGATAGGCTGTTTCGCGTGCCGTTCGAGCGATCCATCGCGGATGCGAAAGACGCCAGGGAAATACTGGTCGAGATGGCCGGCGGGCACTAAGCGCCGTTTCCAGCTGCGGCGGTTGTCTGCGGCTTGCATTCCGAACAACGCTATCTACATTGCATAATGCTGCGTTATCGAAAGCCGGCGCTTTACCCATCGCACGGATTCTCTTCCTGTGTATTCGTCCCGAGTACCCAGCCTAGTTGTCACTTGCTATTCTTGCCCGCGCACCACGATGTCGGGGAAAGGGATTGCAGCAAACCATCTTGTTGATCGAAGACGAGGCGTCGATTGCCGACATGGTCGTCTACGCCCTCAAGAGCGAGGGCTTTGTCGCGCACTGGTGCCGGCTGGGCGGTGAAGGCGTTGCCTGGTTGAAGGCCAACCCCGAGGTGGCGCTGGTCATACTCGATATCGGCCTGCCGGATGGCAGCGGTTTCGAGTTCTGCAAGGAGATTCGCCGATTCTCCGAGGTGCCGATCGTCTTTCTGACCGCGCGCAATGATGAGGTCGATCGCATTGTCGGCCTGGAGATTGGTGGCGACGATTACATCGGCAAACCGTTCAGTCCGCGCGAGCTGACCGCGCGCGTCAAGGTCATCCTCAAGCGCAGCCGTATGGCGCATGCGCCGGAAGCCGCGGCTGCCGATGCCGACACCACTTTCGAGATCGACAGCGGTCGCTGTCGAATCCGCTATCTCGATACCTGGCTCGATCTTACGCGCTACGAGTATCAGGTGCTGAAGACGCTGCTGCAGCAGCCGGAGCGGGTGTATTCACGCGCGCAGGTTATGGACCAGGCGTGGAATGAACCGGAAGAGAGCCTGGAGCGCGCCGTCGATACCCACATCAAGACCTTGCGTGCCAAGCTGCGCCAGGTCAGCGACCAGGGAAGTCCGATCAAGACCCACCGCGGCCTGGGTTACAGCATCAGCGGCAGCGTGCGTGAATCTTAGCGTCCGCATCTTTCTCGGCTATTTCGTGCTGGTCGGCTTTGCGATCTGGTTCGTGATGCGCACTTTCAGCGCCGAACTGGTGCCGGGCATGCGCCAGTCGCTCGAAGAAGTGCTGGTCGATACCGCCAACTTGCTGGCCGAGCTGGTGGCCGAAGAGGTCGATCAGCGCCGCTTGCAGAGCGGGCACTTTGCCGATGCCATGGCGTCGTTCGCCGAGCGGCGTATCGATGCGCGTATCTGGTTTCTGCGCAAACGCGATCCCAACCTGATCGTCTACATCACGGATGCGAAGGGCATTGTGCTGTACGACTCGCGCGGCCGCGATGTCGGCAAAGACTATTCACAATGGAACGACGTGCTGCTGACCCTGCGCGGCAAGTACGGTGCACGCACCACGCGCGAAGACGAGAAAGACGATTTCAGCAGCGTGATGTATGTCGCTGCGCCGATCTATCGACATGATGAGCTGATCGGGGTTGTGACGGTCGGCAAACCGAGCGTCACCGTGCAGCCGTTCGTCGAGAGTGCCACGCGCAACATCAAGGAAAAGGGTGTGTTGATGATCCTGGCCGCACTGGCCGTCGGTATCATCATCACCTATTGGCTGAGCATGTCGATTCGCAAGCTCACCGCCTATGCGCGCGCGGTGCGCGACGGCGAACGGCCGAGCGTGCCCAGGCTGCGCGAGAAGGAACTGGCACAGTTGGCCGATGCGATGGACGCGATGCGTCGCGAACTCGAGGGCAAGGACTATGTCGAAAACTATCTGCATATCCTGACGCACGAAATGAAGAGCCCGCTGGCGGCGATCCGCGGCACTGCCGAGTTGCTCGATGAAGAGATGCCGCTGGCCGATCGCCAACGCTTCATTGCCAATATCCGCAGTGAGGCGAATCGCCTGCATCAGGTCGTCGAACAACTGCTTCAGCTGGCGGTCGTTGAAAAACAACAAGGCCTGAGCAACCCCGAGAGCGTCGATGTGACGGCGATGATCGAAGAGCTGTGCGAGGCGAGGCAGTGGCGTGCCGAGCAGGATGGGATAAGGTTCGAGCTCGATCTGCGGCAGGGTGTCCGGCTGGTCGCCGAACGGTTCCTGCTGCGCCAGGCGCTGGGAAACCTTATCGACAACGCGATCGACTTCAGTCCCAGGGGCGGCACTATCCGTTTTGCCGATCGCGTGCACGAAGGCGTCTGGAGCCTGTCGATAACGGACCAGGGTCCGGGGGTGCCGGAATATGCGCTCGATCGCGTCTTCGAGCGCTTCTATTCCCTGCCGCGCCCTGCGACCGACGCTCGCAGCAGCGGTCTCGGCCTGAGCTTCGTGCGCGAGGTTGCCCAGGTTCATGGCGGCGAGGTGCAATTGGCCAACGCGCCACGGCAAGGTGCGGTGGCGACCCTGTCGCTGCCGATCAAGCCGAAAAACGACCCTGTCTGAGCACGACGTTCCTGTGTGGATGAATGTGTGCGAGTCGCACACATACGCCACATCATCACCACATGCCCGTTGCGTAACGTTTCATCGACACTTAATGGGAGGTTGTCGATGAAACACACACTGTTGAAGAAAATGCTGGTGATCGGCTTGCTGGTGGGCCTGCTGCTCGTGCCGCTGATGATGATCCAGGATGTTGTCTACGAGCGCAGCGCCTATCGAAACCAGGCGAGCTACAGCATCGCACAGAGCTGGACGGGTTCGCAGAATGTGGTCGGCCCGCTGCTGGTCGTGCCTTACAAGGTTCACCGCAGCGAGAAATATTGGGATGAGAACCTGAAGCGCTACGAGAGGCGACCGGCTACCTACGAGAGCCAGTTCTACATCGCTCCACAGAAACTGACGATCGATGCCGATGTGAAGACCGAGACGCGCAAGCGCGGCATCTACGCGGTCCCCGTCTACCATGGCGATTTCGCCTTTAGCGGCCGCTTTGATCCGGCCGAACTGGACGAATTGATCAAGGCGCGAGACGACGAGCGGTTCGAGCTGCTGCCGGCCTACCTGTCGGTTGCGACCAGTGATGTGCGCGGCATCGAGTCGCAACCGATGCTGAGCTGGGGCGGTAAGACCCACGAGTTCGTTGCCGATGCACACATCAACGGCTTGCGCAGCGGCATGCATGCCAAAGTGGGTAACCTCAAGCCGGGTGACGAAGCGGTCAGTTTCAGCTTTAAGCTCAGCCTGCGCGGTATGGAAAACCTTGGCTTCTCGCCGGTCGGTAAGAGCAATACGGTTACGATGAAGGCCAACTGGCCGTCGCCGAGCTTCATGGGGCGCTACCTGCCGACCACGCGCTCGATCGACGATAAAGGTTTCACCGCAACCTGGAACGTCTCATCGTTCTCGAGCAATGTGCCGAAAATTCTCGACGCCTGCGCGACGAAATCTTGCTCCGGCCTGGCCGACGATTGGTTCGGCGTGAAGCTCTTCAACTCGGTTGACGTGTACCAGAAGAGCGATCGCTCGGTGAAGTACGGCATCCTGTTCATCCTGCTGACCTTCGTTGCGTTCTTCCTGTTCGAGGTCATGAAGGGGTTGCGGTTGCACCCGATGCAGTACCTGCTGGTTGGTCTCGATCTCAGCGTGTTCTATCTGCTGTTGATTTCGTTGTCCGAGCATATGGCCTTCGGCGCGGCCTACCTAATCGCCACGCTGGCTTCGACATCGTTGATCGCGTTCTACGTCAGCAATGTGTTGCGATCGATAAAGCTCGGAGGCGTGATCGGTGGTGCCCTGTTGCTGTTGTACGCGATGCTCTACGCGATTCTCGGCTCGGAGGACAATGCCCTGTTGATGGGAACGCTGCTGATCTTCGGCGTGCTGAGCCTGGTGATGATCGTGACGCGTCGGGTCGACTGGTATGCCATTACCGATAGCATGTCGGGCCTGGTTGCAGCGAGACGCGGCAATGGCGATGAGGTGCCTCGGCACGGCTGAGGCGGTAACTCGGGGTGGTCGGCGGCAGCCGGCCACCCTTTTGTTCGTTCTGATGTGCGGCTAAACGTGTTCCACCCGCAGTGAGTCGAACACTTCCTGTCGGTCGGCGATCAGCCCGAGATGTGCAATGAACGCCTCGCGCCCCGATTGATAGAGCAGGTAGGCATCTTCAATGTCCTTTGCCTTGGTATCGCTGATTTCGGTCAGCAGGCGATACAGCATTTTGAACAGCGTATCGACGCTCATGGCCAACCATTCATCGTTGGTAATCCATTTTTCAACGAATTGGTCGAGTCGGTCGAAGGTGCGTTTCAGTAGCGGAAATTTGGTCTTCGTCTCGCGCAGCGTCTTGAGCTCCAGGTAGGTCTCGTACGATTCGTCGCAATAGCTGCGCGGTTTGCTGATCTCGATCAGGTATTCATCGCGAAACTTGGCGTAGCGCTGATCGAAACCGGCGGCGAAGTCGTCGACGGTTTCGATGTCGAGTAGCGGCGTCAGATTGTCGATGACCACGTCATAGGTCTTGGCAAGTTCGTTGACCATGCGATCAAAGACGTCGTTGAATACCTTGCCCCGTATCTCGCGCTGGACGGTCGACGTGATGGATATCAGTTCGCTCAGCGTCACGCCGATGTTGGCAAGCTCTTTGGTGATGGTGAATTCAACGCCCATCTCGGTCCCCGGTAGCGGTGAAGACCCGGCAACGACAGGTCTGCGGCAGTGGCGCTCAGGCAGCGGCCGTCAGATCGTCGATCTCGGCGACGCAGGCATTGTCTTTGACCGTATGCAGCGCGTTGTCGAAGATCATGCGGTCGTTGTAGAGAACGCTTTTGACCAGCACGTCGCCGGCCGTGTCTTTGATGACGAAGAACGTTTCGCCGCCGGCGACGCGGCCTGCTGCGATCTGGTTGGCCGTCAATGACCCCACGCGCACGTCGTTGATCGCCGCTTCGGCCGATGCCTTTTCCGGGTATTCGGCGCTCAGCAGGATCAGCTCACCTTCGCCGTTGAGGAAGTGAAAGTAGTAGTAGTCCTCATCGTTCTTGCGTAGCTCAAACACCGGTGGCATCGACATATCTCCTCGCAATCGAAAACGTTGTCAGCGAGCGGCTGGCAACCGTATTAACCAGCGATCTAGCAAACGCTGTACCAAGGCTTTTCGGTGCGCAAACACCTGATTAGTGCGACCCGTTTGTCGAATTTCCCACAAACCGGGCCGGATCGATGTGCGGTTTAAGACCTCAGCTCGCCCCGGGGTGAGTCCTCCGGCTGCGCCTACCGATCCCGGCTGGCCGGGCAGGACGCCACGCGATGGTGCAGCGATTCGAACGGTGCTGCGCCAGATTGGCGCCGCGTTCGGAAAGCATGCTGCATGGGAACATCGCCGCCCGTCGCCTGCCCAATACAGGAACGGTGGCGACCCTGCTGGATGGATGCGGGGTTTGGCGGTTCTCGACAGAAAATCGCAAACGTTCCGGATGGTGATCGTTGCGTGGCTGTGGCACCAAGATTGCACCTGAGTTGGCAGTTGACGTGCCGTTCGGGTCGGTAGCCGGTGGGCACGCTGTCAACGTGTTCGCCGGAAGGAGGTCTTCAATGAAAGTGGTGGTGATGGGTAGCGGAGTGCTCGGCACGACCTCGGCTTACTACCTTGCCCGGCAGGGCCACGACGTTGTCGTACTCGACCGCCAACCCGGCGCAGGCATGGAGACCAGCTTCGCCAACGCCGGCCAGGTGTCACCCGGCTACTCGGCGCCCTGGGCCGCGCCCGGTATACCGCTTAAGGCCATCAAGTGGTTGTTCGCCAAACATTCTCCGCTGGTCGTTCGGCCAAGCTGGGATCCTGCGATGTGGCGTTGGGTCGGCATGATGTTGCGCAACTGCACCGAGGAACGCTATCGGGTCAACAAGGCCCGCATGTTGCGCCTGGCGGAGTACAGCAGGATGGCATTGGGCGAGCTGCGCACCCAGACCGGGATCAGCTACGACGAGCGAACGCGTGGCACCCTGCAGCTGTTCCGTACCGGGAAACAGCTCGATGCCGCGGCAACCGACACGGCCGTGCTCGATGCCTGCGGGGTGCCGTACGAATTGCTCGATCGCGACGGTTGCGTCGCGGTCGAACCGGGGATCGGCGGTGTGCGCGAAAAATTTGTCGGCGGACTGCGCCTGCCGCT
This sequence comes from Thiosocius teredinicola, assembly GCF_002009425.1. Lineage (NCBI taxonomy): Bacteria > Pseudomonadati > Pseudomonadota > Gammaproteobacteria > Chromatiales > Sedimenticolaceae > Thiosocius > Thiosocius teredinicola. The sequence continues at coordinate 4,102,045 of NZ_CP019936.1, read as the reverse complement.
GGATGAAACCGGAGATTGTTTCCAGTTCACACAAGCGCTTGCCGAAACAGCGAGTGCGATGGGCGTTGAGTTTCGCTTCGGCGTCGATATCCAGGGTCTCGATGTCGAGCATGGCCAGGTCACCGCCGTTAGAACCGGCGAGGGCAGGGTGCGTGGCGACCGGTATGTGATGGCGATGGGCAGCTATTCGACCCGCATGCTGAAGGCGGTTGGGCTGGACATACCGGTTTACCCGGTAAAAGGCTATTCGATCACCGTGGCAATCGACGATCCGGCCTGCGCGCCCGTTTCCACCATCATGGACGAGACGTACAAGGTCGCCGTAACGCGCCTGGGTAACCGTATACGTGCCGCCGGCACGGCGGAACTCGGCGGATTCGATCTGACCTTGCGCGAGTCGCGCCGGCGCACCGTGGCGCACGTGGTGTCGGATCTGTTTCCGACCGGTGGAGACGTCGAGCAGGCCGAATTCTGGACCGGGCTGCGCCCGATGACGCCGGACGGCACGCCGCTGGTCGGCGCTACCCCGATCGACAATCTGTACCTGAATACCGGGCACGGTACGTTGGGTTGGACCATGTCGTGCGGTTCGAGCCGCTTGCTGGCCGACATGATTTCCGGGCAGACGCCCGAGATCAATCCCGAGGGTTTGGATATGGCGCGCTACGCGGGGCGGCAGCAGCGTTCCGCAGCGACCGTCGGAGGCACGCCGGCACGAATCTGATTCCCGGTTGCGCTGTGCGGCGTGGGGATTGCGTCGCGGATGCGACGCTTTGGTTACCGTTGCGCGGTGCTAAGGGTTTTTCCTGATTGCCGGTGGAATTTACTCGGCTAGTTATTTAGCTTGAGAGCCTGCACCCTGTGCAGGCACGTTACGGGAGTAACGATGATGCACACTTACTGTTCTGACGTGGTTATTCATATCGACGAAGATCTGCAAGACGACGCGATCCATGCGCTGGAGAAAGACATCGGCAGCATTCCGGGCGTTTACAGCGCCTGCGTGAACGATCGTGCGCGTCACCTGATGTTGATCGACTACGACCCCGAGGGCATTCACGCCACCGATCTGTTGAGCCAGGTGCGCCAGCGTGGCGTCGGCGCCGAGTTGGTCGGACTTTAAACCCTGAACGCGCGGCCCCATCCGGCCGGAGCCGCGCTCGGCCCACCTACCACGAGAATGGGTGCAATCCCCTGATTTTAAGCGTAAAATCGCCGGCCCTTTGCAGTTGTTGAGCACGATGGCGGGCAAACTATACATTCGCACCTTCGGTTGCCAGATGAACGAGTACGACTCCCAGAAGATGGAGGATGTGCTGCGTGAATCGCATGGCCTGGAATTGACCGAGGATCCCGAGCAGGCAGACGTGTTGCTGCTGAACACCTGTTCGATCCGCGAGAAGGCACAAGAGAAGGTGTTCTCTCAGTTGGGTGTGTGGAAAGACTGGAAACGCGAGCGCCCCGATCTGGTGATCGGCGTGGGCGGTTGCGTGGCGAGCCAGGAAGGCGAGGCGATTCGCGAACGCGCACCTTACGTCGACCTCGTGTTCGGCCCGCAGACCCTGCATCGCCTGCCCGCCATGCTCGACCGAGCGCGCCGGCAACACCTGCCCAGTGTCGATGTCAGCTTTCCCGAGATCGAGAAATTCGACCGCCTGCCCGAGCCGCGTGCCGAAGGCCCAACCGCTTTCGTCTCGATCATGGAAGGTTGTTCGAAATACTGCACCTTCTGTGTCGTGCCTTACACGCGCGGCGAAGAGATCAGTCGTCCGTTCGATGATGTGATCGCCGAGGTTGCGCAGCTTGCCGCGCAAGGTGTGCGCGAGGTCAACCTGCTCGGCCAGAACGTCAACGCCTACCGCGGCCGCATGCACGATGGCGAGATCGCCGACCTGGCCCTGGTGATCCGCTATGTCGCTGCGATCGACGGCATCGAACGTATCCGTTACACCACCTCGCATCCGGTCGAGTTTTCCGACGCACTGATCGAGGCCTATGCTGACGTGCCCGAGTTGGTTAGTCATCTGCACCTGCCGGTGCAATCCGGATCGGATCGCATCCTGCTCGCGATGAAGCGCGGTCACAGCGCGTTTGACTACAAGCAGAAGATCAAGAAGCTGCGCACCCTCCGGCCCGATATCAGCATGTCGTCGGACTTCATCATCGGTTTCCCCGGTGAGACCGACCAGGATTTCGAACACACCATGAAACTGATTGACGAGATCGGCTTCGATCATTCATTCAGTTTCATCTACAGCCGCCGACCGGGCACGCCGGCCGCCGACCTGCCGGACGATGTGACGATGGAAACCAAGCAGGCGCGCCTGGCGCGTTTGCAGCATGTCATCAATGACAATGCGCAGCGCATCAGCCGCAGCATGGTCGGTACGATTCAACGTGTACTGGTCGACCGGCCGTCGCGCAAGAACCCCAACGAGATCGCCGGGCGCACCGAGAACAATCGTGTCGTGAATTTTGAAGGGCCGGCGTCGTTGATCGGACAGTTCGTCGATGTGCAGATCACCGCGGCCAATCCGAATTCGCTGCGCGGCGAGCTGCTGGCGGAACCCCGGGCCGAGGTGGCAAGCGCTTGATGAAAGGCTCGCATCACGTGCCCTTGCGTGAACTCACCGTTGCGGATGTATCGCATGTCTGACCTTCCTGAATCTGTCGATCTAGTCTTGGAGCCGGAAGACAACGAGCGCCTGCGCAATGTCTGCGGCCAGCTGGACGAGCATTTGCGCCAGGTGGAGACGCGCCTGGGTATTGAGATCAACAACCGTGGCAACTCCTTTCGTCTGCTCGGCGAGCCGCAGGCGATCGAGGCCGGCCGCGAGGTGTTGCAGGGACTGTACAAGGCCAGTGCGGAAGAGGCGTTGAGCCCGGCGCGCGTGCACCTCTTTCTGCAAGAGTCTGGTGTCGATGCCTTGCTCGATAAGGCTGACGAGGTACCGGAGACGGTCATCAAGACGCGTCGCGGCATGGTGCGTCCCCGTGGGCCGAATCAGGCGCAGTACGTGCACAAGGTGCTGACCCACGATATCAACTTCGGCGTCGGCCCGGCCGGTACCGGCAAGACCTATCTCGCGGTAGCGTGCGCGGTCGATGCACTCGAACGTGACCAGATTCGCCGCATCCTGCTGGTGCGCCCTGCGGTCGAGGCGGGCGAGCGTTTGGGTTTTCTGCCCGGCGACCTGGCGCAGAAGATCGACCCCTATCTGCGTCCGCTGTACGACGCGCTGTACGAGATGCTCGGTTTCGAGCGTGTGCACAAACTGATCGAGCGCAATGTGATCGAAGTGGCGCCGTTGGCCTACATGCGCGGGCGTACCTTGAACGAGGCGTTCATCATCCTCGACGAGGCGCAGAACACTACCACCGAACAGATGAAGATGTTTCTGACCCGCTTGGGTTTCGGCTCGACCGCGGTCATCACCGGTGACGTCACCCAGGTCGACTTGCCGCGCGGCCAGAAGTCCGGCCTGCGCCAGGCGGTCGAGATCCTGCGCGAGGTCGAGGGCATCAGTTTCACCTTCTTCAGCGCGCGCGACGTCGTGCGCCACAACCTAGTGCAGAAAGTCGTGCAGGCCTACGACCGCTTCGACCGTTCACGCGAGGGCGACGATGGCGCTGGCCGTTGAGGTGCAATGCGTCGTTGAAGACGACAGTGTTCCGTCAGCGGAGCAGGTCGCCGATTGGGTGCATGCCGCGTGGCAGGATGCAGACCCTGTCGAGGCCGAGGTCGTTGTGCGGATTACCGACGAGTCGGAAAGCCGGCAACTCAACCACGATTTTCGCGGCAAGGACAAACCGACCAACGTGTTGTCGTTTCCCTACGACCCGGTTCCGGAACTCGACCTGCACCATATCGGCGACCTGGTGATCTGTGCGTCCGTGGTCGAACGCGAGGCGGCCGAGCAATCGAAATCGGCCGAGGCACATTGGGCGCATATGGTGGTGCACGGTATGCTGCACCTGCAGGGTTTTGACCACGAGAACGATGCCGACGCCGTTCGCATGGAAGCCCGCGAGACCGAGATTCTCGCCGGGTTGGGTTACCCGGCTCCTTACGCAGATGATGAAACAACATGAACGAAGACCGATCTAGCAGCGGTTCACTCACGGCTCGCTGGTTGGAACGCCTGTTCCCCGGTGTCGTAGGTGAACCCAGGGACCGCAAGGATTTGATCGCCTTGCTGCAGCAGGCCAGGGATCGCGCACTGTTCGACAGTGAAGCGTTGGGCATGATCGAAGGGGTATTGCAGGTTTCCGATCTGCAGGTGCGCGACATCATGATTCCGCGTGCACAGATGGTGGTGATCGGGCGCGATCAGGACCTTAACCAGATCCTCCCTGTCGTCGTGAACTCGGCGCACTCCCGATTCCCGGTCATCGACGATGATCGCGCCGAAGTCATCGGCATCCTGTTGGCCAAGGACCTGCTGCAGTACTGCGGCGAAAGCGCACCGCGCTTCAAGCTGCGCGACATCGTACGCTCGGCGGTGTTCGTACCGGAAAGCAAACGTCTGAACGTGTTGTTGCGCGAGTTTCGTGCCAGCCGCAATCACATGGCCATCGTGATCGACGAATACGGCAATGCCGCCGGACTGGTGACGATCGAAGACGTGCTCGAACAGATCGTCGGCGAGATCGAAGACGAGTACGACTTCGACGAAGGCGCGTTCATCCTCAAGCGCGGTCCGAACAACTACATGATCAAGGCGCATACGACGATCGAAGACTTCAACGAGCATTTTGAAGTCGAGTTCGATGACAGCGACTACGACACGATCGGTGGATTGACGGTCAATGCCTTCGGTCACCTCCCGGTGCGCGGTGAGTCCGTGGTCGTTGGAGGTTTTCGTTTCACCGTGGTGCGCGCCGATAGTCGAAAGGTGCGCCTGCTCAACGTCGAACGTATCGAAGACAGCGATACTCCCCCCATGGAATCGCCGGACGAGAACACCTCACCGAGCAACTGATCGTGTCGTTCAATCCTGCCCACTGGCCGTTGCCCGGCCAGCTTCTGCTCGCGTTCATGCTGGGCGCCCTTGGCGTGCTTGCCTATGCGCCTTTCGGTTTCGGATTGGTCATGTTGCCGGCGATCGCGTTGCTGCTCCATCTGTGGCGCCATAGCGCCACGCCGGGCGCGAACTTCTGGCTCGGGTATGCCTTCGGTCTGGGGCTGATGGGCTTCGGCGTATTCTGGATTCGGATCAGTATCTCGCAGTTCGGTGGCGTGCCGATGGCGCTGGCGGTCGTCATCACGCTGTTGTTCGTCGCGTTCATGGCGCTGTACTACGGCCTGGCCGGATGGCTCGTCGGCAGGCTGCGCTCACGCAACCCGGTGCTGTGGTTTGTGCTGCTGGCCCCGGCGGCGTGGGTGTTGGTCGAATGGCTGCGCGGTTGGTTGTTTACCGGGTTTCCGTGGCTGGCGCTGGGTTACAGCCAGATCGATCTGCCGCTGAACGGCTTCGGCCCGGTGCTGGGTTCCTATGGCATCACCTTGGTCCTGGTGGCATCGGCGGGGCTGCTCAACCTGCTGCCGCGAGTCGGCGCCATCGCAGCGCTGGCCGTGCTGTGGGCGGCGGGTTTCGGCTTGCAGCAATGGACCTGGACGACGCCCGCGGCAGAGCCGATCCGGGTGAGCCTGCTGCAAGGCAATATCGAGCAGGCGCAAAAGTGGCAACAATCCATGCGGCAGATCACGCTGCAACGCTATCTCGACATGACCGAGTCCGTGCCCGACAGCAAGATCGTCATCTGGCCGGAAACCGCTGTACCCGCCTTTGCCGACGAGGCTGAAGCAAAGCTGCTGGCGCCGCTGCACGAACGACTGACGACGCAGGGGCGCGACGTGTTGCTCGGTATCGTTGCCGGTGACCGCCAGGGCGATTACTACAACGCTATGCTGAGTCTCGGCATCAGTGGCCGCGACCATTACCACAAGCGCCACCTGGTGCCGTTCGGCGAATACCTGCCGTTCGATGAGTGGACACGGCCGGTGCTCGACTTCATGCAGATACCGATGTCGAACTTCGCCGCGGGCGGCAACGGTAAACCGCTTGTAACACTCGCCGGACAACCGGTGGGCGTCGATATCTGTTACGAGGACGCCTATGGCGAGGAGATCATCCGCGCCCTGCCGGAGGCCACGCTGTTGGTCAATGCCAGCAACGATGCATGGTTCGGCGATTCGCTCGCGCCGCACCAGCACTTGGAGATCGCGCGCATGCGATCACTGGAAACGGGACGTTACATGATGCGTTCTACCAATACCGGAGTGTCGGCGATCATCGACGACAAGGGCCACATCGTGTCGACCTCGCCGCAGTTCAAGCAGCACGTGCTGACCGATGATGTCGTGCCGATGCGCGGCACGACACCTTTCGTTTATTGGGGCAACTGGGGAGTTGTCACGCTGGCAATCCTGCTGCTGTTGCCGGGGCTGTTCGCTCAGCGCTCGGACTGACCTTTACCGAGCAGTTCGTCGATCTGCTTTTCTTGCAGGTTGCGTTCTTCGATCGTGTGCTTGAGCGCTTCGGCCTCTTGAATGGCCTCGAGGTACTGATTGGGCACGGGCTCTTTGGCTGCCTGCTCGGGCGGTGGTTGCGAGTCGCAGGCGCCCAGCGCCAAGGTCAGGATCAGGCCCGGCAACAGGCTGGGCAGGGCAATCGGCTTTCGATAAAGTGCGTTCATGGTATTCGTCCGGTGACCGGCGTGAAACGAAATCATGCAGGGTTTATCGACCCGTGTCGCGCAAAAGTTGAATGGCGATCGGCTGCTCACCGTGCCACGATCCACAGGTTTTCACTTTGAGTTGTCAGGAGTTCCTTGCCCATGTCCCGCGAAATCATCAAGACCGACCAGGCGCCGCAGGCGATCGGAACTTATTCCCAGGCCGTCAAGGTCGGGACGACCGTTTACATGTCGGGGCAGATCGCACTCGATCCGCAAACCATGACGATGGTCGACGGCAACACCGAGAACGAGATCCGTCGCGTTCTGGATAATCTGCAGGCGGTCGCCCGTGCGGCTGGCGGCAGCCTGGACGACGTCGTCAAACTGAACGTGTTCCTGGTCGACCTGGCCAATTTCTCGCTGGTCAACGAGATCATGAGCGAGTATTTCCAGGAACCCTATCCGGCGCGTGCGGCGATCGGTGTCGCTTCACTGCCGCGCAACGCCAACGTGGAAATGGATGCCATCCTCGAACTCGGCGCATAGTCCCGCGTTCATCGACCGGGCGCGCAAGTCGTTCGGTTGGTGGCTGCTGGTTGCCGCGATGGTCGTGCTGTCGTGGCAGCTCGGCAGTATCCAGCAGCAATCCCTGCTGGACGAACTCGAGGTGAAGGGCCGACAGGAACTCGACCTGTACGTCTCGCACTTGGCCGGGCAGATCGAGCAGTTCTCGTTTCTGCCGGCTTTGCTGGGCGATGATCAACGGCTGCGCACCCTGCTGTTGCTGCCGGACGATCGACCGCTGCGCGAAGAGGTCAACCAGTTTCTCCGCCACGTCAACCAGATAACCGGTTCGCTGGACGTCTACCTGATGGACCAGCGCGGCGTCACGATCGCCGCCAGCAATTGGCAGGACGAGATCACCTTCATCGGTCGCAACTTCGCGTTTCGGCCTTATTTCAAAGAGGCGATGCAGGGCCGGCCAGGCCGCTACTACGCGCTGGGGACGACGTCCGGACGGCGCGGCTATTACTTTTCCTACCCGGTCGGGGCCAAGGGCGACACGCTCGGGGTCATCGTCGTCAAGATTCAGATCGATACCTTGGAAAACGATTGGGGCAGCAGCGATACCCAGCTGCTGGTTACCGACCCCGACGGCGTGATCTTTATCGCCACCCAGCCGGAATGGCGCTACCGCACGATTCGACCGCTCGGCGATGAGGGGACGGCGCGTGTGCGCGCGTCGCGGCGTTATCCGGACGCCGAGCTGCGGCCGATCAGTTATCAGACCGACGTGACCCGGCCGTCGGGCAGCGTGTTGGTCACCGTGGGCGAGCAGGATGGCGAAAAATACCTGAGCCTGACGCGCGACATGCCCAAGGCCGGCTGGCGCATCCACCTGCTGGTGTCGCAGGCGGTGATTTCACCGCAGGTGGTACAGACCCGCTTGTTTGCGATGAGTACCCTGCTGTTGCTGGTAACCGGCGCGCGGCTGTATACCGCACGCGACCGACGGCGACGTGAGCGCGAGACCGAACGCCGCGCCGCGATGCAGGAGGCTTTGGACGAACTCGAGCAACGCGTCGGCCGCCGCACCAAGGATCTGACCGAGGCCAACCGGCTGCTGCGCCAGGAGATCGAAGAACACGAGCACACCCGCGACGAACTGATCCAGGCCGCCAAGCTGGCGGCGCTCGGCCAGATGTCGGCGGGTATCAACCATGAACTGAACCAGCCGCTCGCGGCGATGCGGACCTATGCCGACAACGCGCGAACCTACCTGGCGCGTGAAAACCTCGAACAGGCTGCCTGGAACCTGCAACAGATCAGCGAGCTGACTGGCCGCATGGCGCAGATCAGCGGCCAGCTCAAGGTGTTCTCGCGCAAGGCCAGCGGCCAGCGCATTCGCGTATCCCTGCGCGCCTGCCTGGATGGCGCCCGACGTATCGTCATGACGCGTGTGCAGCATGTCGGTGCCGAGCTGTCGATCGAGCTGCCGGCCGACGATCTGTTCGTCGCGGCAGACCCGGTACAACTCGAACAGGTGTTGGTGAACCTGATCGGCAACGCCTGTGACGTGTTGCAGCAACAGCCGCGCAAACATATCCAGGTATGCGGCGAAGAACACGACGGGCTGGTCGTGGTTACTGTCAGCGACACCGGCCCGGGTATCGCGCCGGAGAATCTCGAACGCGTCTTCGACCCGTTCTTTACGACCACCGAGAGTGGCTTGGGCTTGGGGCTATCAATTTCACATACGATCGTGCAGCGCCTCGGCGGCACGCTGACGGTCGACAATGGCCACGAGGGCGGGGCGGTGTTCCGCCTGGTCCTGGCGGCATGGCAGGATGAGCAGGCGGATCGGGCAGCCGGTGGCGGCGTCATGCTGTCATAACGCCGCCATACCGATTGTTAGTCGGCGCCGATTTTCTGCATCAGGCCGAAGCTCTTGACGAACGGTCCGGCCATGCGCGGATCCTTGATCATCG